>DAHXKG010000003.1 GCA_027366525.1 candidate division FCPU426 bacterium | reverse complement strand
CTTTCAGTCCCCTCTTCATTGGGGAATTACCTGCAACTGATTATGCTTTAGTGATTGCAAAGGAGGAGGTTTACTTTCAGTCCCCTCTTCATTGGGGAATTACCTGCAACACCCCAACACGTATTATATTGAATATGAAAACTCCACTTTCAGTCCCCTCTTCATTGGGGAATTACCTGCAACGGAGAAAACAGAAGGCACTCACGAAGGAAATTAAAAACTTTCAGTCCCCTCTTCATTGGGGAATTACCTGCAACAGGTCGCTTGAAAATTCGATCAAACAGGATCTGACAGCTTTCAGTCCCCTCTTCATTGGGGAATTACCTGCAACCCCTTCAAATTTCACAGGTAATTGGACCATTTTCAGTCCGAAATTTTGCAAACTACTTTTATTCCATTTAAGTACTTGGATTTGCGAAAAATTCTTTTTTAACACTTTTCCCATATTCTATGATTTCTAATTTTTTTTCAATATCTTTATGACATATTGGCACAAGAATTATTCTTCCAAAAGTTTCTTTGCCCAGTTTAGATTTAAGATCATCAAATAGTTTTTTTCGTTTTTCAGGTGCCAACATCCCAGCGAACACAGATAATTGGATCCTATCTAATCCATAATCTTTACACACTTCTGCAATTTTATAGCGAATCCTATTATCTTCTATATCGTAAATGATCATATGAAGGGTCTCTTCCATGTGTCTCAATTTTACCAAACAAATTGGTAAGGTTCATAAAGCTTTTCATTTCGCAAACAAGATTTCAATTTGCCAACCTGAAGCCGCACTATATCGTCAAGAGAGCTTCTAAGATTTTTGAAAACAACTTCTGCTCTAAGTCTTGATAAAACTGCTTCTGCAATAATTTTTCGACTTTTCAGAGTCAATACACCATTTTGGATTTCAGCTTTTTGTCCTAACCTAACCATGGAAAGGAGTGCTCGATCAACTACTGGTTGTCGGAATTCTTCAATTAGATCAAACACAAGTGAGGGTTTCCCTGATCGATCCACGTGCAAAAAACCAGCAAAAGGTTCTAACCCTTCCAAAACTACAGCAGACCACACTCTTGAATAAAGAATACCATAACCATAATTTAACATTACATTGAAAATATCCGTAGCACCATGACCTATACGACTTTGGAAATCAATGTAACCTTCCATTAATAATCGAACCGCTTCCCAATAAGATCGCGATCCAGCACCTTCAAATCCCATAAGTTTTTCTCTAGAAGACCCAATGGTTCCCTCTAAAATAAATTCATTTACCTTTACCTGAAGTGTTTCAATCATTTCTATACATTTGACCATTTTTCCCCAACGATCAACATCTTTTTCGCGTATATATTTTCCAAAATATTTCAATAGGTTCGCCTGATTTTTCATTTTTCCAAGAACAATTGCTTTAGCCAATTGTATACCTTTGTCATTTTCAGTAATTTGAAACTGGATTTTTCTTACTTCGACTGTTTCATGCTGGAAAGGAGATAAAAACAATCCGTAAGGTTCTCCGGTGGGCGTCATAAACGCTAAATAAACACCTTTTTCAGCTACATTCTCGAGTACATCTGAAGTCAAAGAAACACCGCGAGAAGCAATCAAAATTTGTTCAATCTGATCAAAGGGTATCTCAGCCAAAATATCAGATGAGCGAAAACGTTTTGTTTCTGTTTTCAATTCACGATTTCGTTCAATCTCTGCTAGCGATGCAAAATTATTTTCATTTTTTTTAAAACCTATTTCCACCCATATGGGTTCCTGTTTTAAACCTAAATTCAATTCAATTTGGTTAGCCGTTTTTTCTCGTCCAATCCAAAAATGGCTACCTTTAATAACTAATCTTTCGGATTTCTTATGTAAAGAAAGACCAAAATCATCCAACAATATCTTCTTAAGCATAATTTTTCTCCTTTTAAACTTAGATTCAGCAGTGGAAATTAAGAAAATCTATGCGCCATAAAAATTTTATTGGGTTTAAATATCATTTTAAAATGAATTTCAAATTAGCAGTCTAACTGTGCCTGAACACTATTTTCCTTATATTTTGAAGCTTTATTCAATTTCAAAGTTAAAGTGCGCTCTACATTCAATCACTTTAATCAGCTCGTGTCATATCAATCGTTAAGCTTATATAAGTTAATTCAATCGCTTATATCTTTTGCAACACATTCACGAGCCAAGTCAAATTCTTCATCGTTTTTAGCTGTAGTTTTGAGTGCCAGGATTATACCTTTATTTTGATCGGCATACTGCACTTGAATTTCACCTGGTTCTTTTGTATCTCGCCGCGAAAGTACATGTGTCTGGAGAGCATTGACAAACTTAATGCTTGAGATTTTTTTAATAAATTCCAGTTTAGCCAATTTTTCTGCAAACTCTTTTGTGCCTTTAGGTGCATGGGGCATCTCACTCGGTTTAAGCTGTACTCGTTCTCCCAAGGGAATTGAAGAAGAAGCCAATTTTACGTTCTGCGGCCAACGCATTAAAAAGCCTTGATGCATTAATTCCAAAATGGGAGACATAGCAAAATAATATTTTCCATCTATATCGGTTTTGTCCAAAAGATCTCGAACTCTGGAATCCACTTCTTTGAAATCGATTTCATTTTCAAGAATTGCCTCTTCTTTGCTCAATTTAGAAAAAAGACCATAGTGAGTTATCCAAAGATCTCGGTCAAAATCAATTGGTAAAGGCTCTAGCTTTATTATATCATTGAACTCTTCAAACAAGTAATAAACTGGCAAATTCAGAGTTTGCCCCACAACAGCCGCAAAAGCTATCTGAGCTTTGTAACCTCCAGTTGCATTAATGGCACAATATTTCTTTGCTTCATCCGTATTGATTCTATCACAAACAATTTTAGAAAGTTCCAATACTAGATTACGTAAGCCTGTACGCGAAAATTTTTTTGGATCATAATGCGTTAAGCCACCAACCAATTTAGCTTCTGCCAATAAGGCTTTATCACAATAATAAGCCTCTAGAAACTTTCCCATCCATTTTCCTTCCTCAGTATCGGAAACCAAAAAGAATAATCGTGTTGACTGCAAATCCCAATTTTGTTTGGCCAAAATTAAGTGGATCGAATTGATTTCAGAACCGCATTCGCGATCTCGAGGATCCTTCTTTGACACCTTATTCAATTGACTGGCAGGGGGATTTGCCAACAATCCAAAATTTTTACGCAGGAAACTAGTCCCAACTGTTGAAATAACTATATATTCTGACATATCAAATTCTCCGATTTTTATTTGGTGCTAAAGTAGAAGGGTTTGATGATGGATCTTTAAACCATCCATAACCCAAAGCGGTTTTAGCACCTAAACCTGTTTCTTTCAAAGCTTCTTCTAGGTAGCCTTTGGCTTGCTCCACTAAAGATTGATACTCTTGGCCTGGTAAACGTGAAGAAACCCTAAAGTTCCAGCAAGTTCCTTGCTTGATTCGAAGAAATGATATAGGGATTACCGCCATGTTTGTAGTTGGTAACTTTTGTTGGGTATAATAATCCCCAAAATGAGGAGTCATAATATCTTCTTCTAAAAAATTTTTGCTAAACCAGTTTGTTGGAAAGGAATCCCAAAAAACAACATTTCCAGAAAAACCAGAGTCTCCTTCTTTTTTTTCTTGCCCAAATATTTGATTTAAATTTTCTTTATTCACTGCTGATAAATAAGATTTAGTTAACCCTTTTAGAGACGATCCTGGAATATAAGGAATACCATAACTTCGATGAAACATAAAACCAATTTCCAGTACATGTTGAATTCCTAAACCTATAACTAAAGGGGCAGCTAGTTCTAATTCAAAACATTTTACAAAATATCCCTGTTTTTCAAGCGACTGTTGATAAACAAAAAAATTCTTCAAATATTGATCCTTCACCACTGACATAGTCTTTACTATAAGATCCCCTGAAGCATGATCAACAAATTTCCCGAGAGCATCTTTACACTTATTTGGATTCTGCCCACCCATGTTCCAATATGTAAACTTATCGTAGGCCAAAGACAAATTATCTGGCTTTTCGCTTTCGTTTAAGTACCAAGGCAACCGCCGTTGTTCTTCTTGACTATCGTTCGACTGATGAGGTTTCATTTTTTTCTTCCTTTTTTCCCTTTGACTCTTGAGCCTGAGCAAACCTTTTAAGCCAAACTGCCCAAGCTAAAGCCTCATCGGTAGCCAGTTTCATATTTAAAGCAGTTGTATTGACTGCAAGCAAATAGTTCAATAAATTGGTTGATACATTTAGACGCTGAGTAACATAGTTTGATAAATCTTCCTCAAGTTTCTTATACTCATTTTTGGTTTTCAAGAAAGCTATGGTTTGAGCTAAACCATTGCTCAGGATCAAAGTACCAAGTGATTTAGCATGTCCAATATATTTAACATCGTTACTATTTTCCTGAATACACTTAGCTGCATTAGCTGCTCGTTGTTTTTCAGAACTAACAAGATTGTTGTTATTTGTACTCATTGGTTTACCTCTTGGGTAGTAATCAAGCATTGGCCCTTGCCAGTTGTTTCGTCTCCACCTAACTGTAGAGCCAAAGCTCCAACTTTAACCTTGGCTAACAAGGCTTGATGAGGTTCTCCCCTTTCTTCAATGCGCGGTGCCGTAAAGGTCCACAAAAGACTTTCAGCAGGCAGATATTCACTATACCAAAGAGCACCATTTTCCACAGTCTTGGTTTCAGAATTTATTCGTACATGCGCTTGCACTTCACAGGCTTGCCGAGCGTAAAATTGAAAATCCTCATCTTCAAGCACAACTAAATGTTCATTAAGAGCAATCGCAACCTGATTGTTTAGAAATTTATCCAATGCCTGAGTCATTTGATCAACTTCAGATTTTTTCTCTGAAATCAAATCGAATTCCTCTAGAATGACTTTTCCACTTGGACTAATCAATTTGGTGTTAGGAGAGACTTGAGCTTTACCTGACTCAACTTGGATTAAAGATGGGAAGCGATGGGGAGCAGCACGATGTAGTCGATTCCAAGCTAACGGGCTTGTGGCTAAGGCATAGACTCCCCTGAAAGATCGAATGGGTAAAAGTAACAACGACGCATCTCCAAAAATCACTTCTCCTGCATTGTCCGAGATGCCATCCATGGGCCCAAAGATTTTGTCTTCCTGAATTCTATCTTTCACACTCAAGTGCCACCAAGAACGAAACGTTCCTTTGAGAGCCGAACCAGGTACATATGGAAAACTGGTATGTTTTTCCCGCAGAATTGGTTGATCTACCAACCCCAAACTTGTACCTCCTCCCACATGCAAGGGACTAATAGCGTGGATCAAATGAATCTGTTTAGACATCTTTTATTCCTCCTATAATGCCTAAGCCATATCCGGCTTCGACAAAGTGATCGCTGAGGCATTTGAAATGTAAAGTCTCCAGCGTTTGAACCATTTCACCTTCTAAAATTTCAAAATTAAACACACTGCCGGCGGGAGTTAGGGGTAAGGATGGCTTAGGACATCGCTTTGCCATATCCCACCCGCTAACCCATTCTACTCTTGGTATAGCAGCCGATACTAAGCGCACCTTCACTGATATGTCAGGTATTTGTCCAATCCAATGCTTGTCCTCATCATCAAAACGAAGCCAAGAGGGCATCCAAGCTGGCCGATTTAATTCCTCGTTGCCAAAAAATGCGGGAGTCAGAAGAACCCATTTGAATCTACTACCCAAACGGTTGGCTAGCTCCTTTTTTATTCCTTCAAAGGGCAAAGATGTGTCAATAATTGAAAGCTCAACCACACGTCCTTCTCCACCCAAACGCAGGAGTCTTTGTTGAGAAAGACCTTTTTCTAAACCTGAGAGATTAGCCTGAAACCTCCAACTCACCCCAACTCTAGGTCGAAGAAAGCGAACACCAAAAAGAGCACCCTCAATTACCGTTTTTGAGTTGCAGTTCCTATCAAGACCAATTCCTTCCACTTCTTCAAAATCATAGAGGGATTCATATTTAAAGGGTTCAATTTTTTCTCCTAAAAGATAATGGTGCATCTGATTTTCTGTCAAATAGACTCGTGATTCTTTTCCCTTGCTGTCGCTTGAAGAAAAAAGGGGCTCCAGCCCCAATGAATCTAATGTGCCTTTCGCACCCGGCCAATGGACGCGTTTTTCAAAAGGATAGGCATGATAAATTCCTTGATCTTCTACCACCCAAAGGTCTGCAGGTTGAGGAAAAAGATCTTCTTTTGAACGTTTAACCCATGGACCAATGATTCGTAAGGTTCCAAGCATGTCCGAAGATCCTGCAAGGATTTTTTCAGGTGTTTCATTTTGGGAGCCGTTGATCCAAGCTGCTTCTTGTCCCACTGCCGCAGTCCCTAGTACTAATTGGCTACGTAAGGCACCATAGAGAACTGAGCCAGGCAGATATGGACGAGAAATAGCTCCATGATCTACACCAGCTTCAAAAGGGCGACCATCCCGAAAAAAAAGTCTGTCTTGTGCCGTAATTTCATAAGTTTTCATTTTTTTTACCCCCTCTTGACATAAAACTACATAACCCCAGAATTTTGACGACTTCTGATAGTTGATCACCCTCTCCAAGAGCGCTCTGCGCATAGTTGAACCACTGTGAACCAAAGCCTGCATCATCTTTGTTGTCTCGGCTATGGCGTTTGAATTCTCGCACCCATAAAGATTTAATGGAAGTTTGAAAAGATTTATCTTCTACAACTAATTGGCACAAGTCTGAATCGTTCAAAAATTCATTCAAAGATCGAATAATACGAGGCGAAAGATCTGCCTCTTTGAAAGCTGTAATAGTTTGATCTATTAATTTCAATGTTTCTTGGGCGTGATTCTGTTTGAGAGATATGGTCACTCTGGGGTCTTCACCCGATCGTTTCATCAGACTAATTCTTAAACGATCACGACCTAGATTTTTGGCTTCTTTCTCCGACTGTCGGGCTTCAGCCAAGACGAGTGACAAAGGTTCTCGATAATGAGCTATTACTAACCCAGCACTCAAACTTGCATTTGAACCCATGCACTCAAAACTTGAAAAAACCGATCGAATTTCAAAAGCTAGTGGAAGGATTCGATCCAATGGTGCCAATACCAATACATCGTCACCCCCAGAATAGACCAAAAGTCCATTATGTTTTTTGACTAATTTTGGAACTTGATTTTTTGAAAAATGTGTCAACGCCCTAGTAAGTGCCCGATGTCGGGATGGCGTGTTAGGACGTTTTATTTTAAGTTCTTCCAGATTAATTTTTAAATTTAATGCTTTTCGATAGTCTGGGTGATGGCTCTCCAAAATCGTTGGTATATTCGGATGATCTCCAGAAATCCATGCTCCCATTTGATCACCGTCCATAACTAAAAGACCATAATAGGGAGAAAGGGAAAGCTTTTTTTGACGAATGACATTTAAAATTAATTTGACCCGTTTATCTTTTTGAATCCAATTCTGATTGAGTAATTGATCTTTCAAGTCATCAGCATCCAAGGTTTCGCTTAACGAAACATAGTCAGAAATCGTTTTCAATTCGGCTTCGATCGATGCAAGGCAAACATCGGCAATAGAATCAAATCCCTCAGATTTGACATTAAACTCTTCTTTAAAATAGCTCTTCAATCCAAATCGTTTCACCAAACCAACAGCATCAAGATATTCGTTCTCACGTAGTTGCGAAGTTCCAAAGCTTTTGGACAAAGATTTCCAAAATTCACGGAATTGAGTTCTATTCGTATCGGGACCCATAGCTTCACGACGACCATCTAAGACACTCTTAGGTCGACTATCTCCTTTGGTTGAGAAAGTTAACCGAGCCTGCTTTTGAGCATCGAAAAAAGCAACCGCAGCTTGATAAAGACCGGCATAAGCATCACCCCAGTGACGATTTTCCAAAGTCATGTAGTCTTCTAATAAACCTTTTAGAACTTCACGAATTTTTACACCCCACTGATAAGACTTATCCAAATTCCAATTCTCCAGATATTTTGAAAGACATTGAAAACTGTCTTTGCGCTCTTCACCCGGCCATGGCAAAGTCGACCAAGTGATCTCTAGAGCCTCTTGAATCTGTTTGTCCCAATTTTTTGCCCATTGATTCTTCCAAGGCTTCTCTACCTTTTGATTTATGAATAAACGAACCTTTTCACAAATATTCCCCCACTCCTCTCGAACAGTTTTTTCGATCTGCTTCGCTAGATCCAAAGAAGCACAGTCTGGTACCAAGGCTAATATTTTGTTAGGTATTGCGGGTTGGAATAGTGCTTCATCATTAGAAGCAAAATCTTGATTGCTACCTCTCTCAATGCTATCAAACCATTCCTTGAGACATCGATCATAAAGTTCTACATCCCATAGACAAGGCATAATCACCGCATCAGGACCAATCGTGTTGGCAACAACCTCGGCAGCTATGTAGGATAAGTAAGAGATGAGAAAAGAGCCCATTTTTAAGTCACGCAGTTTGCGCCCTGCCGCTATAAAATCCTGGACAGGGCCTACAGAAAAAGTGAGAAAAGCAGGTTTAGTTGTTCGCTGTCCCGTCCTAGGATCTCGGAAAGCCCCTTCTAAGGCACTAGTCATGTCCATATGATCCCATATCGTATGGTCCGGCAACCGGGTGTCGGCAGGAAGATAGGCCCAATCCGGATGTTCAGCAATAAGGGCCTTGCGATAAAATCGCCAATGATATAGAAAAGCTTCCCTGGCTTGATTCTCATCCCAAACACCAGTACACAAACGTTCTGAAACAGTTACTGAAGTGCGTTGGGCTTCTTCTGAACTAAGACTGATCTCTTTTGAATCTCCCCCCAAAGGATGATAGATAATTCTTTTGGCACCTTTGTTCCAACTCACATAGTAATCAGGTCCTTTGGCCATAGGGACTCGGTCCATCGTCGAGGCAATCCAATCAGCTGCCTTCGCTTCTCCTTTTGTTTCACGAAAAGCTGAATCCAAATGAAGTTGACGCAAGTAGTCAGCTCGTTTTTCATGACCTAAAATATCATAGGCCTTATCTGGTGGATCATGAAAGAACATGGCTAATTTATATTTCCAAAAATCAGGATGAGTTTGAATCATTTCTCGCTCCCTTCTTTGAAACATTTTTCGATATGTTCAAAAACTTTTTGGTGCGTGTTTTTCAATGGTTTCTCTAAACAATGGCGGAAAAGATAGGGGACAACCCAATATCCATTTATCCCTTGATATATTTTTATGCGGTAAGAAGATGCCTGCCTTGTTGGAGATGTCCAACCGTTCCATGGTTCCAGTTTAGATACCAAGTGCGGCATAGACCTGAGAACTTTTTCGAAATCTTTCCCAGAAAAGAAATGGACTTTACCAATAAAGAAACAACCTTGTTTGAAGATCGGAAATGGTGAGGGGTCCTTTTCAGGCTCTTCGTCAAAAAAAAGATCCTTCAAATATCGTTCTAGTTCTGAGCTGCCAGTCATCGTGCAATCCTTCAACTTTTTAAAGCTATCTTTTATTTTTGTAAAATATTTTTCCGCTTCAGTAGGAATTCCTTCCCAAGATTCGGAACTCAAACCTACTGAACCAAAACCTCGATTGGCTCTTTGACCCAAAGCACCAAAAGCATTTACTAATTCCAATGCATAAAGTACACTCTTATAGTCTCTTGTGAATATAGTTTTCTTAAAATAAAGGTCAACTTGCCACTGATTGCCTATCTCAATTGCATCAACCTTCCTTATTTTGTTTCCATCTTTGGAGTGAGCTAAAATAGGATATTCATTTACATCCGTCCCACCATCACGTACCTTGAACCAAATAAGGCTTTGTTGTGGATTTCCATTTTTATCTTCTGTTTCAGCAGACCCAAAGTCTTGATGATTCTGAAATTGAGTTTGATCTCTATTTTTTCTTTCTGCTCCAGCAGATCCAAAGAGTTCAGATTCTTCTTGAAAAAGCTCTTTTATATCCAAAGTTGCACCCTTCAATGCTCGCCACCAAAACCTTATAAGTCCTTTTAAAGCAGAAGGCCTTAATGAATAAAATGCTGTGTCCAATTTCGATGGTTTTGCCCCATGGAGCAGCCAAGGAGAGTGAGCCTCGACCTTCAACTTCCATATTGCCCAAGGTTTTTCCATAATTAGTTCCTTTTTAAATAATATCCGCCGTGTCCAAGAACAGTTTGACGTCCAACGTGCACATATTGACCTAACGATAGTAAACCCCAAAATGGAGCGAGATTTCCATCTACTTTTAACATCCCTAGTGCTCCTGTAACCGGATGAAATTGTTTCGTATGAGATGAAAATCTTTTTCCTTCTTTCCATTCCCAGCTAAGCCAAGAAGATTTCAGCATATCTGCTTGATTTCCAAATGCTTTGAAATCAAAATTTTCCAAAGTTTTGCTGCAATAAAGTTTTCCTAAACTACTGGCGCGGTCTCTAAGACGACGTAGTAATTGTCCGGCAGTAGGTTTTTTTACCAATTGTCCATCAGATTTCAAAGCTAATGGAGTATAAAAAACTAATGTAACTTGATCCGGAACTGGACCAACCCAAGACAAGATGTCTTGTACAGTTAAGAGTGGAGGTGCATTTCTTTTTTCTAAAATTTCACTTGCCTGAAGTAGTTGCCATCGCCCATTCGTCGTTAATGATTCAATTTTTATAAAAACAAAAGTAGCTCTTTCTTTAAGACCCATTCCTTGTTGTGCTAGGACTTGAAAGGCTTCGAAACACTCTTTAACAAAATTGCAAGCATCACCAAATAAAATTAATTCAATTGCATAAACACAATCTTTGCGAAAAATTCCATGAAGCTCTGAACTTGACGCACGTATCACAAAAGGCCTTGGTACTTCTTGGTTTAATTGTAAAAAATTTTTCTTAGGATGACGTCCTTCAAACAGATAACCATAAGCACAAGGAATATACGCCTCACACTGAACCTTGCAGTCTTGGCCTCGATGGCAGGAAGCCGTCTTCAATCCGATACCCAAAGCCCCTCTGAAAACTTCACTCGGCACCGTACCAACGGGCATATCTGCTTCTACTCGGAAAACGAAGCGAATGACAGAAAATTGCAGAGGCCAAATTGGAATAGAAGTTATCTCAGAAGAAAATGATAACGATTTTTTGATTTCCGTATAATTATTCTTCAACATAGGCAACCTATTATCTAGATTTCTTAAGTGACTTTGCTACTTCAAATTTCAAATATTCTAGTTTCTACCAAATGAAGATCTGCCATCCTAGAAAAACGTCTGATCGAAAATTTCAGTAACGAATCATCTCCAATTTCAATATCAACGTGAGTCGATACAGTTGGTGCCTCATTGTCAAACCGGTGGATAAATACTGACTGAAAGTGTTATTGTTGTATTTTGTTGGTTCTCGCTCTCCATCGATCCCCAAAAATTTCTATCGTAGTCGTCAAATCAAAAACAACCTTTACATCGTGAAACTTCAGTTTCAGACTCGGGTCAAAAATCACGCGAAGGGCGTCTTTCTTGACTTTCACTACAACCTTTCTTCTTTATCAAATTTCTCAATATAAAAAAAGTCTTATTTTAACATACTAACATATTTTTTAAATAATGCCAACAATACCATAGAAATTTTATTCTGAGGCATTTATTTTATTGAAGTAAAAAATTCAAGTACATCATTCACGGTTTAGCTGACCTTCAATGTGCCCGAATCAAACGAAGACCATCACAACAACCTAAAATCTCCCTCAACAGGCTATGCGGTTTGATTCATTTCATCTTGCCCAATGGTATTTTGCTCATTGAAAAATTTTAACTATCAATGCTCATGTGTTGTATTGTTTCTCCCTTCCTTTTTGTCAAAATGAGTTAGGGACGATAGTCGCATAATTTTAGAAAATCCATACTTTTTTTTAATTTGATCAATATAGGGATGAAGATTGTTATGCTGAATTTCTTCGAGATCAGGAAAACTTTCTTGTGTGGGTCTAATTAAATCTTTTAATTGGACTCCTAAAAGTCGAATTTTTTTTCGAAAGCTTATCGATTGATAAATCCATTGCAATGATTTAAATATTCTTTCTTCTGAATCGGTGGCATCAATTTTTTTAGATCGAATCATTGTTTCAAAATCTGAAAATCGCACTTTAAGACTCACGCTTTCTGTTTTAAACCGCTGCACTCTCAATTGATAACATGTGCGTTCACATAACCACGATAAATGTGAATCAATATCATTCCTTTCAAAAATATCTTCTTCAAATGTTGTTTCGCAACTAATACTTTTGCGAACAAATTTTTCTTGAACTTCCGAGTGATCAATTCCTCGAACGGATTCGTAAATCCATTGACCCCGCAATTTCCCAAAATGACCTTGCAATTGCCTCAACGACCAGGGCAATAAATCTCCAATTAATTTTATATTCATTTTTTGAAAAATAGATAACGTTTGAGGTCCTGCTCCATGGAGTCGCGCAATGGGGAGCTTGGATAAAAACCGAGATTCTTCTCCATCAGGAACATATTGAATCCCCTGGGGTTTGACAGTTTTAACTGCAATTTTAGCAACATATTTATTAGAAGCCATGGCAACACTACAAGATAATCCAGTTCGATTCCAAATTGATTGTTGAATTTGTTTGGAAAGTTCTTGAGGACTTTGTTGATACATCTGTTCACATCCCGAAAGATCCAAATAGAATTCATCAATTGATGCATATTCCACTTTAGGAGCCCAATATTTTAAGAGTACATAAATCTTTCGTGAATAGCGTTGATAGAGTTCTGGGTGAAGTGGAACTATACGAAGTTTAGAACATCGATTTTTTGCCTGCTGAATAGGCATGCCTGCCGTAATACCCCAAGGTCGTGCCTCATACGAAGCTGAACAAACAACACCGCGCCGATGAATACCTCCAACCACCACGGGCTGATGATTTAAAGTCGTATCCTGCTTTCGTTCACATGAAACAAAAAAACAATCCATATCAATATGAGCGATTAGCCTTTGCACATATGACTCCATTTAAGTAGAATACAAATGTATTATACTTTTTTTTAAAAAAACAACCATATAAATCTAGTCAACATTATGATGCCCTATGCTAACATAGAGTCCTTTATATCTGAATGATCCCAGAGATTAGGTCCCATGATTCAAAAGATTCAAAAAAAAAATACGGCCTTCCACCCTCGCTTATTATATGCAAAAGAATCGGGAGAAATATTTGATGCACCCGGTTTAGAAGCTTGTGGAATGTCTGGAGGCCATTTAGTTTTATTAAATCCTCAAGACTGGATTCCACTCCCCTTTGGAAGTGATCTTTTCTTGTTGCCTCATCGCACTCCCATCGGTTGGGATAGTCACCAGAAAAAATTTATTATTCTCGATGATTTTCAAGCTGTTTGTGCATTTGTAGCGCCTGCCTATACGCTTCGCGCAACTGTTGCTTATCAATTATCCCAAAAATCTGATCCCCTGCCGTTAAATGCCTATAGTCCGGTGGGATATTACCATGGACAATATTTTGTACCGGCATTACGCGTAGATCCCGATATTCGTCAAGATCTTAAATATTTTAATCCAAACCAAATGAATCAGAAAGCCGCCCAGGACCGCCATCAATTTCCAAATAATACGTTCCTCACCCAAATGATTAAATGTGCTTTTGAGTATCATTGTCCTGCCGCTCGCAACTATTTTCATCAACGATTTGAAGCACCCATGCCAACCTCGACGGGATGTAATGCTCAGTGTGTGGGATGTCTTTCTCTACAGCCTGATGATTTACCTCATTCACCCATGAATCGTCTTCATCAAACACCAACCCCCGAGGAAATTGCGGATATCATCGTTCCTCACCTTGAACAGGTCCCGATGGCCATTGCTTCGTTTGGTCAAGGATGTGAAGGTGAGCCCTTAACGCAATTTTCACTTTTGAAAAAAACATTGCAACTCATTCGAACAAGAACCCCACAAGGCACACTCCATCTAAACACGAATGCGAGTATGCCAGAGAAAATTGAAAGTCTGGCCCAATCTGGATTAAACTCCATTCGGGTTTCACTCAATAGTGTCCGAAAATCCATTTACAACGCCTATTACCGGCCACTCAATTATTCTTTTGAAGATGTTATTCGCAGTATTCAAGTTGCTAAAAAACACAACCTATTTGTTTCTCTCAATTATTTTATTTTCCCAGGAATTTCGGATCAAGCGGATGAAATTCAAGCTCTGTTACATTTAATTGAAATAACCCAAGTGGATTTTATTCAAATGAGAAACCTCAATATTGATCCGGAGTCCTACTTGAATACCGTAGGAAAACCAGATAGCCCTGGATTAGGAATCGATACCCTATTTAAAACGATTCATTCTCAATTTCCCGCCATCCGGTTTGGTTATTTTAATCCACCCAAAGAAAAATGGGGAAAAGCCGGAATTCTTCTGCCAGCTTAGGACAACGCGATTGATTCAAACTAGATCAATCAATAAGATTCGGCTTTCAGGATCCACCGATTGAAAATTCCACGAAGTCAGTTGCGCAATCTCGGCGGCATCCCCTGCCTTTAACGTTTGATCTTCGATTTTTATTTTTCCTTGAATAATCTGAACATACGCCTTTCGATTGGGGTTTAAGTGATACGGCATCGTATGAGACTTTTGCAACCGTAAAGTCCAAAGCGTCAAATCCTGATGAATAAATACGGTATTAGATTTTTTTGAAATTTCTTCTGATCCCGATGCTAATGCCATCCATTGATTCAGCGGCAGGTCCCAAGAGAAGTCCTTCTGCTCATACTCCGGTTTGAGATCTTTCGTGTGGGGCAAAAACCACATTTGATAGAGATGAACGGGTTCCGTCTCATCAGGATTCATTTCTGAATGTAAAATGCCGGTTCCGGCACTCATCCGTTGAATTGATCCAGCATGGATACGTCCTTGGGTGCCCATTGAATCCTCGTGTGCAAGTGTCCCTTGTAACACATACGTAAGAATCTCCATGTTCCGATGGGGATGCATGGGAAATCCTGATGCCGGAGCTATGGTGTCATCATTGAATACACGCAAGGATCCAAATTGCATTCGTGCAGGATCAAAGTATTGATCAAACGAAAAACTAAAATAACTGTTTAACCATCCTGCTTGTGTATGAAATCGTTGCTCATGTCGCCAGATTTTCAAATAGTCCATCTTGAGTTCCTCGTTAACTATAGGATGTGTTGAAAAATGCACTGGATGCTTACTTCAATTTTGTTTTTGTTTGAATCCACCATCCTATACCAAAACAAACGCCTGCTAAAATCAATGGAACAATCCATGGAAAATTACGTTGCCCCATCACAACCTTCATATAAACTACCAAAGCAATCAGGGTCAATCCAATAAAATGAAGTAAGGGTCCCATCTGTACCGGTTTTGACGTCGTTATTTCTGAAGAGGTCGAAGTTGCTGGAGATGTTTTTTTAGTGATCCCTCCATGTGAAATTTTTTTCTGAACTTCTTGGTTAATGTCATGAATGAGATGAACATTCTCAACAATCACTTGATACGATTTCCAAAGTGCTACCAAGTTGAGTCCTAAAGCCGCCCATACCGAAACTTGATGAATCCATAAGGCAATGGCTCCTGCCGCAACTCCAGCTCCCACGATCGCCGCGGCCATCATGGCGACAATGGCAATCATCAACCATGGATATAATCGATTTTTGAATTCTTTTTCTCGTGCATTCCACTGAGCATCCAATTGATATTCTTCCACCACTCTTTTGACGGATTTCCCGCTCCCAATAAAAAAGCCAAAAATTAAACATTGCAGTAAAACCATGAGGAGAGCCATAAAAAAGCCAACCAACATATGGGTCCCCGCTGCCAACCAGCCTATTTGCTGAACATAGCCCGTCCCCAGCGTGGCCAGATATAGCAAAACAGCTCCAATACTTACGGTTAGAAAAACATTGGGCATTTTTGTTGGTGTCCTAGTTTGATTATTTTGATCGTTTTTCAAAAATCTTTTGAAGAACCGGGTGTTTAATTTCACCCCATTCCAGGTTTAACCCGGTGGCTAACACCGGATCTTTTTGCATCGCTACTTTATATCCATCCTGAGCAATTTTCAAAACAAAAGGTAAGGTGGCGTTCGTCAAGGCATACGTTGAAGTCATGCCTACCGCACCTGGAATATTGGTGACACAATAATGAATGACTTTAAATTTTTCATACACGGGATGACTATGGGTGGTCGGTCGCGACGTTTCTATACACCCTCCTTGATCAATGGCAACATCCACAATAACCGATCGGGGCTTCATTTGTTGAACCAATTCTTTCGAAACCAATCGAGGGGCCTTTTCAGCATCCACATATATCGACCCGATTAACAAATCCGCTTCCAAAACTTGTTCCCGAATAGTGCTTCGATTGGATACTAACAATACAACATTTTCAGGCAAGGTTGTTTCCAAAAGTCTTAGGCGAGCCAGATTATGATCCATCAGGATGACTTGAGCGCCTAAGCTTGCCGCCATCCGAGCGGCTTGCGTTCCAACCGTCCCCGCACCTAGAACCACCACTTTAGCGGGTTGAACACCCGTTACGCCGCCTAAAAGTAATCCTCGCCCTCCCATCGAGCGTTCTAAATATTTCGCGCCTTCTTGAACAGCCATTTTTCCCGCAACTTCACTCATGGGAATTAAAAGCGGATGCTCGCCATTGGGAAGCCGGATGGTTTCGTAGGCAATGGCAACTATGCGGGCTTGGATCATGGCCTGAGTGAGTGTCCGCGATGCGGCAAAATGGAAATAGCCAAAAACCACTTGTCCTGGTTTAAGCCAATGGTATTCCTCGGGTTGCGGTTCCTTGACTTTTAAAACCAACTCTGCTTTTTGAAAAATCAATGCATGGGATTGAACGATACGAGCGCCCGCTTTTTTAAACATGTGATCGGCAATGCCGCTGCCCTCGCCCGCACGAGCCTCCACCCACACGTCATGCCCTTGAACTACCAGTTCTTCTACTCCGGCGGGTACTAAGCTGACGCGATACTCGTTGTCTTTGATCTCTTTAGGAACTCCAACAATCAATCGTAACCTCTCAAGGAACCGGAGGAAGCCATGTTAATTTTCCCGTTTGATTGGAATAAATGGCACCTTCTATTTTCAAGGTTCCAACAATGCGTCTTTGCCATAAAGCGGGACTTTGTTCTAAAATTTCCCGAATCACATTTTGAACATTTTCCTGCGTTGCCGCTTCTAAGCGAGTTTGTCCTTTTAAAACACCCAAACTGACTTCACGCACTGGAAATTCCAATTGTTGAATAGCCGCTTTCATATTAGGGGATCGCCAGTAAGGTCTTGGATTATCCACTTCACGAATAGCTGCTTTAACCGCACTACTTGCACGATCACCGATGACAATAAGTACTGGAATGTGAAGAACCTTAGCACCATGCTCCAAACTCCCCAAAAGCACCTTGCTGACCAAATCCCCCCAAATTTGATTGACATATAACTCATTAGCGGGCAGATGAAAAATTTGTTCCGCACTTGCAGAACACCCCGAACTCATTAAAACCATGATCTTGGGACGATTGTTTTTTCGCGTCGGTCCTGAAAAATGGGTATTGCCGTATTTCAATTCATTCATAATCACGTTTTGCTTATGCTGAATCTGCTTTAACACGTTTGGTTTTATGGATTGTGCCTGTCCTGAAGCTGCTAAAATCAAAAACCCCCCTAACATCCACTGCCAACCATTCCATTTCATTACCCCCTCCTTCATCCGTGTGCTTTGGGATTGATTACCAGTTTTATAGTATATGGCAATCCCTTCTCGACTAGAACAAATTTCGTATCTTTTCTTCACAACCCCACAAAAGAAATCTTTGCCTTTTGGTGGTTTACGTATAAAATAGCGCTCATTATTATATATCCTTAATAATAGAATTAGGTGGTTACTTATGGCTATGATGGAACTGACCATTCTCCCGGTAGGGACTGGAAAAACTTCAGTAAGTCCCTACATTGCTGAAATCATCAAGTATTTGAGAAAGAAAAAAATACCTTTTGAACTTACCGCCATGGGAACTATTATAACGGGTACCAGTGATAACCTTTTAAAACTGGCTTCCATCTTACATAAAATTCCATTGGCGCATGGAATTCGGCGTGTTTATACGGTCATTAAACTCGATGATCGCAGGGACAAACAACAACGTCCTATTGATAAAATCGATTCGGTCCTCAAGAAACTCTAAACCGTATCGTCATTGGTCTGCTGGCAATTGAGAATGATAAAAATTTCACCATTTTTAGGAAGGAATCCATGCTTGATCCCAAGTTTGTTCGAGAACACGAGTCCGAGGTTCGTCAGACCTTATCGAACTGCGGTTCAACAGTCGATCTATCGCTGTACTTGGATTTAGAACGCCGTCGTCGTGATCTCACCACTTCCGTCGAAAAACGCAAATCCAGAAAAAACAAAGCCTCGGAGGAAATTAGCAAATTAAAACGAGAAGGCCAAGATGTCTCCGCCTGGCTTCCCAAACTGCAGGAACTCTCGGAAGAAATCAAAGGGATGGAAAATGAAATCGCCGCCGTCGAATCGGATTTCAGAAAATTGGAATTAACCTTATGCAATCTCCCACATCCGAGTGTTCCTATTGGTCGGGATGAGTCCGCCAATCAAATTATTCGACATTGGGGAACCCCGCCCACGTTGTCTTTTCAACCTAAAACCCATACCGAATTGGGTGATCGTTTATCCATTTTGAGTTTAGAACGAGCCTCCAAAATGTCCGGTTCTCGTTTTGCCGTATTAACAGGATTAGGGGCTCAACTCGAACGAGCCTTAATGAATTTCATGATTGATACCCATCTGGCGAACAATTATATCGAAGTCACCGTTCCCCATCTGGTCACGGCAGAAAGCATGGAAGCCTCTGGACAATTTCCCAAATTTATTGATCAAGCCTTTGCCATTGAAAAGGATCAACTGTTTTTAATCCCCACAGCGGAAGTCCCTTTGACGAATTTACATCGAAATGAAGTGCTTTCTAAAAACCTTCTTCCCCGCAAATATGTGGCCTATAGTCCTTGTTATCGCCGTGAAGCGGGAAGTTACGGTCAAGAAACCAAAGGGCTGATTCGCTTACACCAATTTGACAAAGTCGAACTTTATCAATTAGTTGAACCTGAAAAAAGCTTTGAAGCCCTGGAATCCCTGACGCAGGATGCGGAACGAATCCTTCAGGCACTGGAGTTACCCTATCGGGTCACTCTTTTGTGTACTGGCGATAAAAGCTTTGCCTCTTCTAAAACCTATGATTTAGAGGTGTGGCTGCCTAGTCAAAATAGTTATCGGGAAATTTCCAGTTGCTCTAATTGCACGGATTTTCAAGCCCGGCGAGCCAATATTCGTTATCGGCAAGAGGCCGCCTCTAAGCCCAATTATGTTCACACGCTCAATGGCTCGGGATTGGCGATTGGAAGAACTTGGCTTGCCATTCTAGAAAATTTCCAGCAAAAAGATGGATCCATTGTTATTCCCCGAGCCTTGAGACCCTATTGTCATGGACTTGAAATTTTAAAAGCCCCTACACTGTAGTCGGAATATAAACCCTACCTGCTTAAAATACCGATGGTGTCTACGCCTCACGAACGGGCAGCGTGTAACATCGCTTAAAAAGAAACGGCGTAACCAACGTGGTGATAATCGCCACCAGTAAAAGAATTGAAAAAAGGTTATACCCAATCATGCCGCTGCTCAAAGCAATATTCGCGACTGCCAATTCCATAATACCGCGCCCATTCAGAATAACGCCCAATCCCCAGGCATCCGTTTCAGATAAATGAATAAATTTTCCTCCCCAATATCCTGCAAAAAGTTTACTACCGAACGAAACGATAATAATGACAACTAATAAAACCCAGGATGTAATTTTAGACGGCTGAAAGTTTAAGCCCAAAAAGGCGAAATAAATGGGCGTTAAGAATCCCGTTGAAATAGAATTTACCGTTTCTTCCAGCCTGGAAAAATGCTTGATCCCAAAAATGTTCCGATCAATCAGAAGCGCTCCAAAAAAAGTTCCAATAAGGGAATGAAAGCCCAAATTTTGGCTGACGGTGCTAAACATCAAAACAAAAATGACGGCTAAACTAAAGCGGGCTTCGGGGCCAAAGACCCGCACTAAATCATCCATCCATTTCTGAATGTTCACCCAGCGTTTCATCCACTTCAACATTTGATAAATTAAAAGAATTAAGCCGCTAAAAATAGCCAACTTGAGAGACGTCGTAAGAATAATTTTTATGGTGGTGGCCAAACTCTTCTGCTCCGGCAAAACAATTAAAACCCCCAATGCCATCAACGCAATGACATCATTAAGAATGGAAACCGAAACTGCTAATTGCGCCATTTCTGTTTGTAAAAGATTGAAATTTTCAAGGATTTTCAACGTGACCGGTAATGCCGTTAATGAAATACATAATCCTAAAAACAAAGCCTGGGTCGTATGGAGGCTGAATAGTTTACCCGTCAAACATCCCAAGACTAAAGGAATAAAAAAGGCCAGCAGGGCAACAAACACATTCTTGAGTTTAAATGAATTCAAGACCCGGTAAAAATCCATTTCCAATCCTGCGGAAAACATGATGAGAAATAAAGCCAGCTTGGAAACCCCTTGCAAAGCCACCGTCGGTAAAACTAAGTGCAACAATGCCGGCCCTAAGATAATGCCAGCCAAAATTTCCCCAATTAAAGGCGGCTGGCCCAACCGTCCAACAAGCGGGCCCAAAATTCGTGAAAGAAGAATCAAATACAACATACTGGTGACCAAGTGAATCGCGGGGGTCATGGATCCTCTTTCTGAATGCCTGGAATCTTTATATTAAATCATCGACTTTGGATTCAATGCTATGCTCAAGATTAGGTTGAACGATTAAAAATTGATGCTTCACTCTTGATTTAGGGGTCAATGGCTTCAGGATCAATTTATCATTGTGTATTGACTTTTTACAGTGAATAATCATAAAAAGATTTGTATACTAGTTTTTATACTAATCGTTTTTATAAATTTTAAATGAATCGTATTTTAAAAAATTATTTCAAAAATTAATAGCCATGCTTATGGATGATTGAAGGAGATCGAACTATTGTCAAATTCTGAAAAACCCAAAAACCCCGTCGGGGGTCCCAAATGGAATTTTTGGGGTAAACTTGCCGTTTCGATTGGAGTGGGCATCATGGTTATTGGCTATATGGTTCTAGCCAAAGGCTCCATGACCCTCGCCCCTCTATTAATTATTGGAAGCTTATTTATCATTGGCATTGGCATTTATAATTTTTAACAATTTGACCAAGTGAGTACATACTAAAATGAATCCTCAGGTGCCTCAATTGATTGCGAGTGACGTTTGTTTAAATTGTCCCGTTTGTTGTCGCTTTCCGGAAAAACAATCTCCCTTATCCCCTTTTTTCTTTCCTGAAGAACGCGCGGAAATTGAACATCTCCAACTGCCCTCGAATTTTTTTCGGGATTCATCCTCTGAAACCAAAGCAGCCTTAACAACCTGTCAACATGGTTACCAATGTTCCTTTTTTCATCATGCGGATCACACGTGTCAGATTTATCATGCACGACCTCTCGATTGTTCCATCTACCCGGTGGTGGTTATGTGGAATCCCAATCAAACCGGTATTTTAATTGGTTTGGATACGAAGTGTCCGGAAATCCAATCGGAGAAGGAATCCACGCGTATCCCCGCTTATTTGGATTGGATCCAAAATTATCTTGAACAGCCTTTGAAATCACAACTCATTGCATCACATTTAAGCTTTGTGGCTCCATTTCAAGAAGAAGTGATTTTGACTCGTCCATTATCGATTCAGAAAGGTAATTAATTTATGGTTGCAACTTTACGCCAGCTTCGTCCACCCCGAGCTATTCGCTGGGTTATGCGATGGCGGTGGATTTCGTTCTTGTTTTTAGCAGTCGCCATCGGTTTGAGTTTTTATTTTTGGCCCTGGGGGCTTTTAGGTTCGTGCATCCTGCTTATTGGGGCGATTTGGAGTTTTAAAGTCGCTCGTCATCGCAATCGAATTGTGGGCAAAGGATCCGAAGGCGAAGCCTTGGTCGCTAAAATTTTAGACAACCTCACAATGGATGCACGCGTGATTCACTCCATCCAATTCGAATCCGGACATAAAATGCGTGAAATTGATCATTGTCTCATTACCCACCAAGCGATCTTTTGTATCGAAACAAAATACCTCCGAGGAAAAATTATTGGATTGCCCGATGATCGCGAATGGACGCTTCATAAACGTGCCCGAAAAACCCGCTCGCGTTACAAACGCGGATTCTACAATCCTTTAAAACAAGTGGCGACTCAAATTTATCATCTTCGAAGTTATCTCGAATCCCATTTAACGCCGCGATGGGCCCAAGAATGTTCTCAAATCTGGATTCAAGGTATTGTGGTTTTTGCGCATCCCCAGGGAGATGCTTCCTCCGTCACCAGTGCCGAGCATGGGGTGGTCACCCTTGATCATCTTCCCAAATACCTGGAAAACTATCATCCGCCCACACGCGCCCATCGATTAAGTTATGGATTACGCCGGGAAATTGCTCGCTTGCTTACCAATGAAACTTCTTAGGTTCCAAAACCTTGTCGTTTCTCTCTCTTGCGTCGAACTATTTTGATCGCAGTGAGCCACTTGGAGATCATTGGGAGGATTTGAAATCGATTTTTCCATCTCCATCCCTTGCGTCCTCCCTGATCTCCTTTCTGACTTGGGGCAAAGCCTTCCATTATTATTGGTCCTATTCTCAATCCAGCCAAACACACTGGATCTTCGCACAATACGGCAACTATGTTTATTGTCCCATTTTGCCAACACCATTAACCTTCGATGCTTTGCAATTGGCTTTTCAGTTTATGGAAAAAATGAATGGCCCGGGTCCAGGAATTTCCCGTATTGAGGGACTTACCGAAAACCAAAAACCCCAAGTCATGGCCTGGGGCTATAATATCCGTCCTGTTTTTTTTGAATATCTTTATCCAACTACGCAACTGGCTGCTTTGAAAGGCAACCATTACCGTTCTCGACGTGCTGAAAAAAATCATCTCGAAAAAAATCACAACTTGCTTTTTAGACCCTTTTTAAAATCAGATCTTAACGCCTGTAAAACCCTTTGGTCCAACTGGTATCAACAAAAAATTCAACGCCAGTCCCATCCCCAAGCCGTTCAAATGATGCAGTCCTCGCAATGGGCTCACGAACTTGCACTCGATCATATTGAAGACTGGGGACTCCACGCCTGGGTCGTCTGGGTGAATCAACACTTATCGGCTTACTTGATCGGCTCCCCTCTTTCCTCAAATACCTTCGGCATTTACTTTGAAATTACCGACTTGACTTTGAAAGGATTATCGACTTATATATTTGTAAATGTTTGTAATCGGATCCTGGATTTTCCGTTTGTCAATACCGGCGATGCGGAATTTTTAGAAACTTTGGCTTATGCCAAGCAAACGTGGCATCCTTGCCAAAAATTATTTGTCTATGCCATTGATCCCTCAATTGTGAGGCCGTGATTTGAAAAAAAACAAAAGCACCCCGACTAAAAAAAAGCAACGCGTGGGGTGGAATGACTATTTCATGAATATTGCTCAAGAAGTCGCTAGTCGTTCCACTTGTGATCGAAAACATGTCGGCGCCGTAATCGTCAGAGAAAAAACCATCTTATCAACCGGCTATAATGGGAGTATCAAGGGTATGCCTCATTGTGATGATGTCGGTCATCTCATGTGCGAGGGCCATTGCATTGCAACGATCCATGCGGAAGCAAATGCCATTATTCAAGCCGCTCGTCATGGGGTTCGACTCGAAGGAAGTGAAATTTATATTACGGCTTCACCCTGCTGGAATTGTTTCAAAATGATTGCCAATACCGGTATGCGCACCATTTATTACGGTGAATTTTATCGGGATGAACGTATCTTTGATTTTTCAAAAAAACTAAAAATCAAGCTTCAAAAAATAGAGCTGACTGCTCCTTAGTCGATTCAATCTCCATGTATGGTTAAAAAATCAAAATTTTTGGAGGCGACATGAATTTTTTACAAATTATTGTCTTGGCATTTATTCAAGGTATGGCCGAACTTCTTCCCATCTCCAGTTCGGCACATGTCATTGTTGCTGAAAAACTAATGGGCATTAATCCAACCCGGCCTGAAATGACCCTGTTTCTCGTCATGCTCCATACGGGAACCATGTTTTCCGTTTTAATTTATTTTTGGAATGACTGGAAAAAACGCTACTTTCAATCGTCTGCTCAAACTTGGTTATTTATCAAACAATTGGTTCTCGCTACCTTTGCAACGGGTATGTTGGGAATCTTTTTTTTGATTCTGATTGAAAAAGTTATTTTACGCCATTCGGCCCATCCTCAAGTGGAAAGTCTATTCGGAAATCTGACTCTTATGTCAATTTCATTAGTGGCCGGTGGAATTTTAATTCTTTATGCTGCCTGGAAACAAAAAAAACATACCACCTCCCGTCCTCTGGGATTCAAAGAAGCACTTTGGATCGGTTTGATCCAAGGTCTGGCGTTGCCTTTTCGAGGATTTTCCAGATCCGGCGCCACCATCTCACTTGCCCTAATCTTTGGCATCGATAAAATGGTGGGTGAAGAATTCAGTTTCGCATTAGCCCTGCTTTTAACCCCTCCCGTTATTCTGCGTGAAGTTTACCGAGTTTTAAAAATCCATTTAACTCAAGGAATTTCCTATGCTCAATTAGGGTCACTCTTTTACCCGAGCCTTTTCGGCATGATTTTTAGCTTTTTAGCAGGATTATTAGCCTTAAAGTGGCTTTCCTCTTGGTTAAAATCAAACCGGTGGGGCATTTTTGGAGTTTATTGTTTGTTCGCCGCGGTAGTCGTTTTTGGTTTTCATTTGATACACTAATTTTTTTTATAAAGGGAACCCGTGATGGAAAAGCGCAAATTAGGAAATCAAGGTTTAGAAGTTTCTGCCATTGGATTAGGTTGTATGGGAATGAATTATAGTTACGGCCCCTCGCATACATCAAATAATCTTCAAACTCTAGAACGTGCTTTAGAGCTTGGAATCCATTTTTGGGACACCGCTGAGGCTTATGGACCTTACCTTAACGAAGAGCTTATTGGACAAGTATTAAAGCATCATCGACATCAAGTCATTATTGCTACCAAGTTTGCTTGGAAAAATGGAAAAAGTAGTCCTGAAAACTTAGATGCCTCTCCTCAAGCCGTTTTTAAATCCGTAGAGGGATCGCTTCAACGTCTTCAAACCGATGTAATTGATTTACTTTACCTGCATCGTTTGGATCCTCAAACGCCTATTGAAGAAACTATGGGCGCCATGGCTAAACTGGTTCGAGACGGTAAAGTGCGCTTCCTGGGATTAAGTGAAGTCGGCTCTCAGATTCTTCGGCGAGCCCATGCGATTTTTCCGATTACCGCGCTTCAAAGCGAATTTTCACTTTGGGAACTTAACTTAAAAGAAACTATTCTTCCCACCTTACGTGAATTAAATATTGGACTTGTTGCTTTTAGTCCTGTTGGACGAGGCTTTCTAACAGGAACTATTCAAAAACCCGAGGATTTTACACCAGGAGATATGCGACGAACCTTACCGCGATTCCAAGGAGAAAACTTCAAAAAAAATATTCACTTGGTTCATGCGATTCAAAAAATTGCGCTTTCTAAAAAAATGACTCCTGCACAAATCGCTCTTGCTTGGGTGCTTCATCAAGGATCCGACATTGTCCCAATTCCAGGAACTACTCAAGTACACCATTTAGAAGAAAATGCACAGTCCGTAAAATTTCAATTAACTCAAACTGATCTTGCTGAAATTCAAGCAATTCTGGATTCTATCCCCATTGCTGGCAATCGTTATAATGAAACCATGCAAAAGATGGTTAATCGCGACTAATGTAATTTTCTTCAATTTACGAGATGTTCCTTTTCATAAATGATTTTTCAGGCGATTTTTAGTACCTAGGCTTCTAACCATAAAAGCAACTTTAAACCATTTTAGGAGAGTTAGTCTAACTGGTAAGGCAGTGGACTTGAAATACTTTTAGCCTTTCCACCCATTTCCTAGTTTAAAATTTACTGTTCCCCAGCAAAATAAAGACTTTTGTTTGCAATGGTTTTATAACTAATGCCAACAGGAGCCTTTTTCTTATTGATGGATTTTGACGGTTTCTGACGGTAAAGGATGGTTAACAATGGATACAAAGGACTCCTATAGGACACCTTAACCCGATGGCATCATCCCTATTCGCACATCAAGTATGGATTCCAGAAACGATAGAGGGATGCCATCTCCGAATAAAAGCAAATATAAACCCCTTTATGATTTTTAGTTTTCGACTTTTGAGAATGTGTGGGTAGCGGGTATAATTGAATAAATGTATACTAGAAAAAACGTGATGACACTTATCAAGAAAATTGAAGTCCTTTCGGCTGACAAGATCAACGAAGTTGAGGATTTCGTGGAATTCTTGGGCCACGAGGAATCAAACTGGCAATTGACTAGAGTCGCGTCCAAGCTCTCCGAAAAGTCTTTTGCCTGGGTCTGGGATAACCCTGAAGATGCCATCTACGACAAGCTACGATTTTGGAGATGTCCTCCTAGTCCCCTTTTCCTTCTCAAACCAAATCGTCTTGAATCTCAAGTAGTGGAAATTTTAGGGCGTAATTGGATCATTAACGAATTAATGAAGGCTGGAATTGAAGTTGCAAGTCCTATTCGAGATCATGGTATTGACCTTATTGCGTACTTGGACCAAGAAAAACAAAATCCAAAATACATTTCCCGCCCCATTCAACTTAAAGCATCCAGTCAAGAGTCCTTCTCCATGGACCAAAAATATCAAAAAATGAATGGGTTATTGTTAATTTAAGTATGGCACCTTCAAAATAACAAAGATGCAATGGCTTATGCCATGAATTACAAAAACTGTATTAATGTTGGTATTAAAATGGGTTATACCAAAACCAAATCTTGGCGTCAAAAAGGATTTTATGTAACAACGAAACCAAGAAAAAAAATAAAGAATGAATTAGAAAAAGTCTAAAGATATCATTATGTATCTAAACATCAAGGTCTCGACAAACAATACGGTGTCGCGGAAGAAACCCGGATGAAGAGAAACAAAACTAAAAAAAAATTGATCATTACAAATGCCCAAAAAACGAAATAATAAAAACAAAAAAAATCTTAAGCGACCCCTAAAAATAATGCGACTCGGAAATAAACCAACACGTCAAGTAAAAAAAAAGGGCTCGCAATTAAAAAAACTTAGCAACCCTTTCTCAACAGGTGGCGGTGGAATTCATTTTGAAGAAAATGTCCAAGCATCATTCCTTGTTTTGATGCTTACCGGAGGAAATATTTCTTGTTTTCCAGGAAGAATCGTAAAAATCAGATTACAAGGAAAAGTAGATGGATATAACATCGATGACCTAATAGTTTTTATTGAGTCCAATGACAATGGTGGGCCCCGGCGAATTCTCGGGCAGATTAAACATACTGTTTCTTTTACAGATAGTAACAAGGTGTTCGGAGAAGTGATTTCAGCGGCATGGAAGGATTTCAATAATCCTACGACATTTATTAAGGGAAGAGATTCAATCACGCTTATTACAGAGTCTTCGAAGGCATCAGTTGATGTAAGAAGAATTCTTGATATTGCCCGGTCGGCCGCAGATGTAAAAGATTTTTTGAACAAGACAGAAAAAGCGAAGTTCTTTGGCATTAAAAATCAGAGAAAATTAAAATCATTTCGTGACCAACTAAAAAAAGCAAACAACAATACTGACATTTCGGACGAACAATTTTTCGATTTCCTCAAACACTTTTATTTACTTGGTTCCGATTTAGATAGTCCCTCTAGCACAAATCTTTCATTGATTCTTTCGCATATTGGACAAATATCGCAAGAAAATGCTCAAAGCCTTTGGGCGCTGTTAGTAAAAGAGATTTCTGATGCAAATCAGAACGCCGGTGTAATAACTATTGATTCTTTGTCCGATGAAATTAAGAACTTGTTTCGAAAAAAACCTACAGAAACAGTTCCACCCGAACTGATAGAACCTCCTCTACTACCAGGAAAAATTGATTGGAGTAGAGACCAAAATGCTCAAGCGTTGGCAATTGCAAATCTTGTTGGCTCTTGGAATGAAAATTCAGATTCAGACAAAGAAGTTATTAGCCTGTTATGGAAGGATGGTTATGACGATTGGATTGCCAAACTAAGAATACTCTTTCAAAAAGATGGGAGCCCCCTTTCCTTTAAAAATGGAATATGGGTTGTTTCAGATCGATTGAATTTGTGGTTATCGTTAGGCTCTTGGATATTTGATGAACACTTGGAAGCTTTAGGCAAAGTAGCAGTTAAAGTTTTGAAAGAAAGGGACCTTCAATTTGACTTGAAACCGGAGGAAAGATTTATGGCCGGTTCCAAAAAGAAAGTATTAACGCAATCCAGGAATATTCGAAAAGGTATTGCTGAAGGATTGTCCTTATTAGGCAGTCGGCCGGAAGCACTAACCAATTTCACAAATGAAAAACCAAAGGTTATTGCGCGGCATGTGGTTAAAAAAACTCTGGCAGGTGTTGAATGGAGTATATGGGGAAGCCTCAACGATTTACTTCCATTGCTTGCGGAGTCCTCTCCGGATGAGTTCTTAAGTGTAGTAGAAATCGCCTTAAAACAATCGCCAAGCCCATTTGATGAATTGCTTGCACAAGAACGGAGCGGATTTTCTGGCAGAACATATATCACTGGATTGCTCTGGGCCTTAGAAACTCTTGCTTGGGATGAACGTTACTTGGTTCCTGTAACCATTATTCTTGGAACCCTGGCATCGAAAGATCCTGGTGGAAATTGGGCTAATCGTCCTTCAAGGTCTCTCACAACAATATTTCTACCTTGGTTGCCGCAAACAAAAGCACCGATTGAAAAAAGAAAAATTGCACTTCAAACATTGAGGAAAGAAGTACCAGATGTTGCTTGGAAACTCTTGATAAGTCTTCTTCCTAATCAAACTACGGCATCGAGCTATTCATATAAACCTAAATGGAAAGATGGTTTTGAAGGAGATCAACCAGTAAAGGTTCCTAATGCGGAATATTGGAAACTTTCAAACTTCTGTGCCAATTTGACAGTTGAAATGGCGAAAGAAAGGTTTGAAAGACTGGTTGAATTGATTTCGTTTTTGGATCATCTCACTAGACCAGCGTTTGACGAATTTTTGAAACTTTTACAATCAGATGAAATAAATGGCAAAACAGAAGATGAAAAATCAATACTGTGGAAACAACTTATGACATTTATCGCACGTCACAAACGATTCAACGATGCTAAATGGGCATTACCAGCAGATGTAGTTACTAATCTTGAATCAATCGCGAAGTCATTAGAACCAACGGACCTTTTGGAGAAAAATCAAAGGTTGTTTGATACTAAGAATTTTGATTACTTCGATGAAAAGAAAAGTTATAAAGAGCAGGAAAAAGAATTACAAGAAAAAAGGCAAAAGGCTCTATTGGAGATTTGGGGACAAGGTGGAATCGAATCCATTATTCGATTCGTTGAAATGGTTGAATCTCCGTACAACATCGGACTTTCTTTTGGTATGGCTGGTAATGATTCAACGGATTTGGCTGTTATTCCAAAATTCCTGGACGCTGATTCAAAAAGCATAGGTCAATTCGTTGATGGTTACGTCAAGGGGAGATACTGGATACAAAAATGGACATGGGTAGATAAAATCGTTGAAGAGAGTTGGACCAATACCCAGAAATTAAAATTTCTGATCTATTTGTTTTTCATGCCCGAAACTTGGAAAAGGGTTAGGAAATTACTAGGGGATAAAGAGATTGATTACTGGAAGAATGCTCCCGCAAATATTTTTCAGGCAAGTGGCGATTTTACAACGGCAATTGATGGGTTGTTGGAAGCTGGAAGACCTTTGGCCGCGATATATTGTATTAACAAAACAATACATGATGGTCAACCTTTGGATAAATCACGGGCTGTAAAAACCCTACTGGCTGGCGTCTCATCAAAAGAACCAGTCAGTTCTATAACAAGTTACGAAGTCGAAGAAGTTATTAAAGCTCTCCAAGATGATCCAAGTACAGATAAGACTGATTTATTTAAAGTTGAATGGGCATATCTAGAAATGCTGGATAGTCTTTCGAGTAGGGTAAAACCCATCACTGTGGAACAACGACTCAGCGAGGATCCGAATTTGTTTTGTAAGTTGATCCGATTCATGTTTTTTTCAAAAAAACAACCAAGAATAAAAAAAGAATATTCGGAAAGTGAAAAAGCTCTTGCGAATAACGCATTCACTTTGCTCGAAAGGTGGCGAATTATCCCTGGCATGAAACCGGATGGTTCTTTTGTAGCAGAGAACTTTAAAATGTGGATTGACTCAGTTGTTAAATCATGTACGGAGTCTGGTCATTTAGAAGTCGCTTTAATAAGAATTGGCCACGCACTGATACATAGTCCACAAGACCCAAGTGGGTTATGGATACATAAAGAAGTCGCATCTGTTCTCGACGACCAGAATTACGATGAAATGAGATTGGGATTCAGAACAGCATTATTTAATGCTCGTGGAGCTCATTTTGTTGACACAAATGGTAAGGCAGATAATGACCTTGCTGAAAATTATAGGAAGAAAGCTAATGATGTTGAAAATGCTGGATTCCCGTGTTTGGCCAGTATTTTAAGAGATTTGGCAGATGAGTATGATTCAGAGGCGAAAAGGATTGTTGATAAGCATAAAAGGAGAATGGACAACGTTTAATCCATATGTAGATGGTAAAAATAAAAAGCCCTTGGCTTTGTTTGCAAGGGCTTTTTATTTGGTTGGTTGGAGTTGTTAAGCTACGGCTTGAAACAAAACCCCACAGGTCGGGCAAGTCTTATTAACTTGATCTACCAACGCACCGATACCAAAAGTTACCAACGCCGTTAAAACAACACCCTCAAAACTTTTAGCCGCTTTTGCACCGACAAGACTTGTTACACCAGCGGCGGCTATTTTGCCATAAGGGAGATATTTCACGATCTTCCCGCATTTCGGGCATATATGGTCCATGGTTTTCTCCTTTCCCCGTTGGCTCAACCAACGGTGAATATAAAGAGGTACTAGCAATTTAGTGGATACTATACTAGTATCTACTAGCTGTCAAGAGAGGAATCAGTGACCAGAGAACAAATCTTAGAACTTCGTAAGAAATTGGGTCTTACACAAGCCCAATTTGGAAAGCTCTTTGGCGCACACCCAATAACAGTAGTTCGATGGGAAAGTGGAGAATATCAACCGAACACTCATCAAATAATGCTTATGGAAAATTTTGAGAAGTCGGCACAAGACAAGGAAGTTCAAAAAACTCTAGCTGGAATTTTGATTGGGGCAGGAGTGGCGGCGGCACTTTTTCTATTGCTTAAGGCGGCCATGAAGAGCAAGTAGGACGACTGTGCCTTGAGCTCATTAAGATCCAATAGAAAGGCAAAAATGTTTACTGATTGTGTGGGAACTGTACTTGATACGAATGTTTTCTATAGCCTCGCTCAAAACAAATATTTCAGTTCGTATCTTAAGCAAAAATACGGCAAGCTTTTGGCGAGTCCACTTTCTGCAATAGAAATTATTGCCTCCTCTAATCCCCAAAACTTTGAATTTCATCAAGCGGTTATAAGAACATTTGCCGATGTTGATGAAATACTACCTTCTCCATATGAACATCTTACAGAAGCATGGGAAATACCAAATTATGAGCCCAGAATTAAGGTTGAAGATCGCGTCAAACCCTTAATGGTTTTTTTTGCCTACGAACAATTTGGTGACGCAGAAAGTATGGTTAAAAGTCTTAGCGAAGAAAAAAATTCTGCATGCCAATTTGCAATAGCTAATATGGAAGAACTGAAAAAAAAATTATTACCTGGTTATTTAACGGCACGTAAAAGCGGAAGGATGTTACAACCGAATGATGCGCGTCTAAATCAATTGAAAGAAAATGTGTTCAGCAAAGAATATTTGGATATTTTCCTAAATAGCAGATTCAGAATTGCATTAAGTGAATATGGAGCAATGAATTTGGAAATGGAACCGTCCGGTTATCAATTCAACCTGGCTTTTGAAAGACTGAATTATTATTTAAGAATGTATGCGGGTTATTTACTCAGTTCATTTATGAGAACGCCAAAGCATAATGATCTAATCGATCGCGAATTACTTATTTACTTAGGACCAAATTGTAAATTTTTAACACATGACAAACTTTGGTTGGAAATCGCCCAGGAAGCAAAATTGGGTAACGCGATTATTTATTTAACTTCCTAACCCAATTTGGGGCGGATTTTAAAACAGGTGTGTCCAAGGGTCCCCAAAGGGGCGAATCGTTTAAATAACGATTTCAGAAATGGGCCATCCTCCAATCATCCGAAAAGACTGTTTTCCCCCTTAAAATAATGCTTTTTGATCCTAAAAGTATACACGTGTACGTTTTTTATAGTGCGGGCTTCCCATATGAATCGCCGCCTCAAGGATGCTTTAGCGAGCCTTCCTTCCCAAGCTCGTATGAGTTTGACCTATGACAACGGCACCGAGAATGCCTATCACTTGAGAACAAATCGGGCTTTTGGGACGAAATCATATTTTTGTGCCCCGTTTCACAGTTGGAAGAAGGGAGCTGTTGAAAATTCAATCGACCTCGTTCGTCGGTATTTGCCAAAAAAGACCGACCTTGCTAAAGTGTCTTGGCGGAATTTAAGTCCATCGAAAGACGACTTAATAATAGACCCAGAAAATGTCTTGGCTTTAAAACTTTGGTGGAAGTCTTTTGGTACTGTGTTGCACTTACTGGTTAAATTTGGCATTTATATAGTTGGAGTGCGAAATTGAATTACGAACTAATGCTTCGCAACGGCTATCAGAACAACTTGATTCAGGTAGCCTATGGTTTGCCTTTAGATTAGGAATAATTTAAATGCTCGAAGTTATTGTTGATAAAGAAATTTTAAAAGACTATCGAAATGCTGAAAGCAATCCAGTTGATTATTTGTTTTCTTCAATTGTTTTTCTTTACAATTATTTAGGAAAAAATTCCAAATATTCGGAAGAATTTGAAATCCATTCCGATTTATTAGAAGGAACATTAATTCATTTTGATTCATCGAGTGAAAATTTATCATCAGAGGAAATCTCGAAGCTCCTAGAAAACATTAGAGAAAAATACATGTCGAAGTTAAATGAAATTATCCCTGTTTCACCAGAAGACGCGGGAATTGTTCAGGCGGGATTTTCTAAAGCAGGGCAAGATTTGGTTGTTTCTGAAAGGGCCGCTTTTTTTACGATAATTCGTGATTCTCGGGAGTTGAAGAAATTTAATGATTCTCGTGAAATATTTTGGTCAATAATTTTTAATTTTTATAGGAAGTTGGGTTCTTATATTTATTGGCTTAAAGATCAAAACGATGAATCTTTGTTTCGAAGCAAAGTGAAAAAGGCATTAACTCCTTCCTTGAATCCTGAGGATGTTTGTTTTGAATTTTCTGTCGCCCTTGATTTGAAAAACCAAAACATAATCTTAAAATTTGTTTTAGAAAAAGAAGGAGTAAAAACCACTGACTTTGAAATTTATTTTGAAAATGAATTTTTCGGTCATTTGGAGTGTACTGTTCGTAGACAAAAAAATAGAGAATTAATCCATCATGTAAGCGAGAGTTTGAGAACCAAAGCAGATCAAATGCAGAAAGCATCCGGTGAAATTAAATGTTTGGCGATAAGTTTGCCATATGATTTGGAGGTAAAGAAAATTAAAGCAAGAGTTGTTTCCCAAAGTGGTGTTAAACATATTTTCTTGGCGGATGAAAATGGGGGCCCGTTAGAAAACTCAGATAATGAAATCCTAGAGATCGTAAGTGTCATTGCTAGAAACCGTATATAAATTCATTCTTGAAAAAGCTTCTGTGGCTTATGAAGAGGATTGGGATTTACCAAAACTTTTTAAGCAAGCAACTCTCAAATTGAATCTTGCCCCTGACCAACATAATGACCCGATAATTAAACAAATTCTAGGTGGATGCCAAACAACCGTTGATGGCCTTGCGGCTTTCCGAAATAAATATGGTGATGCTCACGGAAGAGGCATTGCAACAACACCTCCTTCACAACGACATTCTTCATTGGCAGTTAATTTAGCTGGGACTTTAGCAGTTTTCCTTGTTCAAACCTACGAGGAAAAAGGAATCAAAAGATGAGCCTTTCAGATAGGGCAAATAAATACTTAGAGAAAGCAAATGAAGAAAGATTTAAAAAAATATTTAACCTTTTTGGGCATGCATATTACCAAGGTGAATCTCTTCATCGCGGTTTATGCCTTTTATTAGCGTTCTATTCTTTCGAGAAAAAGGAAATCAATAATTATCTAAAAAAATTCGTAAAGTCTTGTTTCAAATATTCGGCAATCTTTTCTAGATATGAAACCTTAGGTTCCCGTTTACCCGAGAGATAACGGGATATGGTCCCCTTGTCGATTCCTGAACCAACAGCAACTTGTTCAATCGTTAGTCCACTATCTACGATCATCTTTCGTAAGTTTTTGACAGCTTTTTTAGCATATTGTGACATGCCTGAATTATATGATGGCAACCCTAATAAAATGGTTGCCTTTCGGCAATTTCAAAAGATATAATTAATAGTTGTCAATTGGCAACTTCATATATTTTTTGATTTAATAGTTGCCGATAGTCAATTTCGAACATTGAGAATTTGTAGAAATTAATCGTTTTTTCACTCGTTTGTTTATTTGTGGTTTCTTTTTCGAATAACCTACCACATTCGAACATGAGATGAATCAAAGAGTTTTTCAAAAGATTATAAAGAATAAAAACTTAGGAGGAAGAAAATTGAACTCAAAAGACTTGAAGAAACTTAAGGGGCTGAATGAAAAGGGAAAATATTTAACACAAGCTTTAAAGAAAGAAGATCCGGAAGAAATGCAGCTCATGTTTCAAGATGTCATTCGAGCCAATGGGGGAATGAAACGAATTGCTAAAAAAGCCCATTTAAGTGAATGGCGGCTTCAATTAATCTTGAAGGACTCGGAAGAGGCCTGGAAAATTAAGCGGTTTCAAGAAATCATTCAGGCACTTGGTTTAAGATTAGTTATCCAGTAAATAAATTTGTTATAAAATATCGTTCTCTGTTATTTGGAAAATATCAAACTCTTTAGGTGAAGATAAATTAATCAAATTGTTGAAGGAATTGTTTCTACAATCACTTTTTTATACCCATTCCATCAGCAAACCACCTTTGGTCATGTCAGCATACCGACAAAGGTGTCGGCGGGTTCCCTATTTTCGTGGGATAAAAGGCCTGTTTTCAAGGTTGTGTTATTTTTTAGACTATGCTTCCAAGATAACTCGTATCCCTAAATCTACTTTATCTGACGTGGCTTTAGGCATAAAAATAAATCGTTGGGGGCAAATTGAACGTGCGGTTTCCAATTTACCAAATAGGGGGGAAGGGTTAAAATTGTTTAATGGATATCCAACTACCCCAATTAAAAAATCGCTCTAAAAATGAGTATTCCAAGGCAGGACATTACGAAATTCTTGGAGAGACAATCGCAAAATTCGAGTTTTTTGAAAATGGATTCAATCCCTACTCTCGGTATTTGGATGTGGATAAAGTGGATTTGATATTACGAAAGAAGACTGAAAGTGAAATTCGATATTTTGAAGTCCAGATAAAATACGGACGACTTTTTAATTGTGCCCTCGCATGGGAAAGAAAAAATTTCGATTACACATCATGGCGTTTTTTCAACTTAGATGATTTTAAACATTCCAATCCTCATCTTTTTTTAGCTTATGTTATGGCCGATCCAATAACAGGTTACAAAGACAATATTTTCATTTTCCCGATCACCGTTTTTAAATCTTTAATACTTTCCGCTATCCACACCAATTCAAAGAAGGGTCCCAAAGCAAAAATGTACATAGCCCACTCTAAACATGATGATCATTGGTATTTATGGAAAAAAAGAAACTTTGCCGAATTAAACAATGAAACTGTTTTGGATGTCACAAAATATCGAAGAGCTTTTTATTTAATTAACTAATAGTAAGGTTTTAACATGGCAAAATTAGAAGATTTACTACCAAACACATCCGTTAGTGGCATATTGCCCAATTGTCTTATTACCGTAGTTAACATCCAGTGGTATGGCACTGATGCAGTTGAGCTTACTTATAAAGACCCTTCAGGAAAAATTGGGAACCAACTCGTCTATCGGCAGGATGAATCCCGCATTGAAATAGCAGAGAAGGGACGCCCCTGGAGTTTTGATGGTGATGGTGGGCTTTTCCGTTTAGTTTCCGAAGCCCATCGTATCCGTTTAGCCCATTTATTCGACCCTGTTCTAGCCGTACACACTTCCGAAGTTGAACCACTTCCACATCAGATAACCGCCGTTTATGAAAAGATGCTCCCAAGACAACCCTTGCGGTTTCTTCTGGCTGACGACCCTGGAGCCGGTAAAACCATCATGGCGGGTTTATTTATTAAAGAATTGATTGCCCGTGGCGATCTTCAACGGTGTTTGGTTGTATGCCCAGGAAGTCTTGCCGAAAACTGGCAGGATGAATTATTTCGCAGATTTCATCTTCCCTTTGACATCTTAACCAATGACAAATTGGAATCATCCCGAACGGGAAATTGGTTTCTTGAAAACAATCTAGTTATTGCCCGATTGGATAAACTCAGCCGGGACGAGGAAGTCCAAGCCAAACTATTAGTACCTGAAGCCAGATGGGATTTAATTATTTGTGACGAGGCTCACAAGATGTCCGCAACTTTTTTTGGCGGTGAAGTTAAATACACCAAACGTTATCGTCTGGGACAAGAACTATCAAGAATTACCCGACACTTTCTTCTTATGACCGCTACGCCACATAACGGCAAAGAGGAAGACTTCCAGCTTTTTATGGCCTTACTAGACGGTGATCGGTTTGAAGGAAAGTTCAGGGATGGTGTGCACACATCTGATGTATCAGATCTTATGCGCCGGATGGTGAAAGAAAATCTTCTTAAATTTGACGCCAAACCCCTGTTTCCTCAAAGAATAGCCCGTACCATTTCCTATAAACTCTCGGATATTGAGGCTCGTCTCTATGCTGAAGTAACAAACTACGTCCGAGAAGAATTTAACCGGGTGGAAAAACTCCAAAATGATAAACGTTCCGGCACTGTAGGTTTTGCACTAACCATCCTCCAAAGGCGGCTTGCGTCATCACCCGAAGCTATTTATCAATCTTTAAAACGAAGGAGAGAACGTCTTGAAAGTAAGTTGCGGGAACTGGAACTTATTCAACGGGGTTCAGTCCCTCCCACAGATATCAATAAAGACACCCCGGTCCTTGATGATGAAGACCTTGAGGATATTGATGACGCGCCATCAGATGAAATAGAAGAAAAAGAATCCGAGATTGTTGATCAAGCGACAGCTGCCCATTCAATATTTGAACTCAAGGTCGAAATTGAAACTCTTACCCGTCTGGAAAATTTATCACTCACAGTCAAAAGAAGTGGTGAAGATAAAAAGTGGATTGAACTATCCCAACTTTTGCACGAAATCTTTGCTTCTAAAATGAGTGACTCCCCAGATCCGTACGGTTCTGGATCTATTCCACCCCCAAAGCCTTCGCCACATCAAAAATTGATTATTTTCACCGAACACCGTGACACCTTGAATTACTTACACCAAAAGACAACCAGCCTTTTAGGACGCCAAGAAGCGGTAGTCCTTATTCATGGTGGAATGGGTCGAGAAGAGAGAACTAAATCCCAGGAAGCTTTCCGCCATGATCCTCTAGTTCAGGTGTTGCTGGCCACTGATGCCGCCGGGGAAGGTATCAACCTTCAACGTGCCCACCTGATGGTGAATTACGATCTGCCTTGGAATCCTAACCGTATTGAACAACGTTTTGGTCGTATTCACCGTATCGGTCAAACCGAAGTCTGTCACTTATGGAACTTGGTGGCAGATGGCACTAGGGAAGGTGAAGTTTATCTGACTCTATTGAGCAAGTTAGAAGAAGCGCGAAATGCCTTAGGTGGTCAGGTCTTTGATGTGCTGGGGAAATTAGTATTTGATGGTAAGCCCCTGCGGGAATTGTTAATTGAAGCCATTCGTTATGGTGAAAATCCCGAAGTAAAAGCTTATTTAAATAAGGTGGTAGCCAATGCTTTCAACAAAGAAGAGCTTCAAACCCTAATCGAAGAACAAGCTTTGGCCCAGGACGTGATGGATGTAAGCCGGGTTTATAAAATCCGTGAACAAATGGAACGAGCAGAAGCTCGCCGTCTCCAACCCCATTACATTGAATCGTTCTTTTTGGAAGCCTTTCAGCAATTAGGAGGCAATTCCAAGCAGAAAGAACCACGTCGCTATGAATTATCCTTTGTTCCGGCTCCTGTTCGCAATCGGGATAGGCTTTTAGGTATTGGTGAAGCAGTAGTTCCGCGTTATGAACGAATTACATTTGAAAAGTGTCTAATTGCTCCTCAGGGTCAAATCCCAGCAGCTTTTATATGCCCAGGGCATCCATTATTGGATTCAACCCTTGATCTGATTATTGAAAGACATCGTGATCTTTTAAAACGGGGCGCAGTTTTAGTTGATGACTTGGATTCAAATGACCAGCCCAGGATTCTTTTCTATTTGGAACATGCCATTCAAGATGCAAGCATCACTCGATCCGGAGACCGAAGGGTAGTTTCAAAAAAAATGCTTTATGTGGAAATTGATGCTGCCGGTAATGCCCGTCATCTGAATTATGCCCCCTATCTTGATTATCGCCCATTAAAATCAGAAGAACCCAAAATAGAAGTTTTTCTAAATCGGCCCGAATGTACATGGATTACTAAAGAACTTGAACCAAAAGCCCAAACCTATGCTATTAGCAAGATTGTCCCAGACCATTTTGAAGAAATACGATCACAGAAGATTGCTTTAATCCAGAAAACGGAAGCAGCCGTAAAAGAACGATTGACTAAAGAAATTAATTACTGGGATCATCGGGCGGAAGATTTAAAGCTTCAGGAGCAAGCCGGAAAGGCAAATGCAAGATTAAATTCCAATGAAGCACGCAAGCGTGCTGACAACTTGCAAGCCCGTCTTCAAAAAAGGTTGGAAGATCTTAAGCTGGAAACCCAGTTATCACCTTTGCCACCCGTTGTATTAGGTGGACTTCTGGTGATTCCTGCCGGCCTCATTGCCAAGATGTCCAATACTCAGGCCACCACCACAACTACCGATACCCAAGCCTCAGCCGCTAAAGCCCGTGAAATCATTATGGAAATTGAGCGGAAGCTCGGGTTTGATCCCAAAGATAGGGAAACTGAAAAATTGGGATATGATATTGAGAGCCGAATACCAGGAACCGGAAAGTTGCGATTTATTGAGGTGAAGGGGCGAATCACTGGAGCGGATACAGTAACGGTTACCCGAAATGAAATTCTCTATTCAATGAATAAACCGGAAGATTTTATCCTCGCCATCGTGGAATTCATGGATGATAACCACAAAGTGCATTACATCCGCAACCCATTCAAACGTGAGCCTGATTTTGGAGTGACCAGCGTCAATTATAACTTTTCTGAGCTTTTGGAGAAGGCGGAGGAACCCTCATGAAGAAAATTCCGGGAGAGACTTTTACTATCCATCGACTCCAGTCTCTTGTTCGTATGGGTGAAGGCTCGACACTTGAGTTCAAACGCTCGACCAGTGAATTGAAGGAAGGAATGCAAACGCTTTGTGCTTTTCTGAACGGATCAGGTGGTGTGGTTCTTTTCGATGTTCGAGAAGACGGCACTATCGATGGTCAAACGGCCTCGGATCGCACCTTGCAGGAGATTGCCCAGGCCACGGATCGTTTTGAGCCTCCGGCCCATGTTTCCCTCCATCGTGTCAAACTCAAGACGGGCCACGAGGTTATTGTGGCCCAAGTCGAGGATGGACAGGATCTCAAACCTGTCAGCTATGAGGGTCGTGCCTACGAGAGGGTGGGAAGTTCCACCAAGCGGATGCCCCAAGTCAAATACGAAAAACTTTTGGTTGAACGCGGCCATTCCAAGCGCCGTTGGGAAAACTTTCCCGCTGAAGGATTAGCCCTGAAGGACTTAGATCGCCGGGAAATACTGCGAACGCGGGATTTGGCCATCCAGCAGAACCGTATTTCACCCGAGACCAGCCGGGATATTGGAGAAATCCTGGATCGTCTGGGATTGCGAAAAGATGGCATCCTGACCCAGGCCGCCCAAGTTCTTTACGGCAAGAAACTCCTTCCAGACTATCCCCAATGTCTCCTCAAGATGGGACGCTTTCGGGGAATCGAAGTTACCGACGAAATCGTGGATAACCGACAAGAGCACATGAACGCCTTTTCTATGGTCCGGGAAGGGATGGAGTTCCTGAAACGAACCATGCCTTTGGGTGCAAGGTTTCCGGAAGGAGAAATATTCCGGGAAGACCGATTTCCGGTGCCCTTGGATGCGTTACGGGAAATTCTCCTCAATGCGGTCATGCATCGGGATTATTCTTATTATTCCGGTTACGTTTCTATTGCGGTATTCGATGATCGGATTGAAATTCACAGCGATGGGCGTTTGCCAACCGGCATCACTTTGGAACAGCTTTCAGGCAAACACGATTCCAAACCGCCCAATCCATTGATCGCCGAGGCATTCCATCGTACGGGGGCTGTCGAAGTTTGGGGACGTGGAACCAATCGGGTCATCGCTATGTGCCAAAAACATGGGGCCAAGCCACCGATTTTCCAGGAGAGGCAGGGGTCTCTTATCGTTACCTTTATGGCTAAAATAGTTCAGGGGTTTAGCGAGACTCAGAGCTCGGTGGGGTCGGAGAAAGGGTCGTAGAAAAAGGTCGGAGATCGATTAACGAAAAACCAAGAACGGATTATGGCATACCTTCAGCAAAAACCAGATGCTCCCGCAAGAGAGGTCGCGGAGCAAGTGGGTATTTCACATCGAAAGGTGGAGCAAAACATCGCTAAGCTGAGAAAAAAATATTTTTTACGTCGTGTCGGACCGGACAAGGGCGGGTATTGGAAGGTGCTCAAGTAATAGGCGAGAATCCTATTTAAGCAAAAAAACTGATTATAGAAAGGTCATTAATGTTTCCTTTTGATGTTGCTAATTTATTTAATTCTTTAAGCGCTTTGAGTGGCCGAAGTCGTTTGCCCGTTTTTGAATTGGATAAGAAAACCGTCCAATCAAAGTGGAGAAAGATAAGAAGACCTTTGACGATAAGCCCCGAAACCAAAGAACTTCAGTTGGATTTTTGGCGTTTGGCTCATACGACGAAGAAGGCTGATTTCGCCAGCCGCTTTTCTCCGTTTTTAGGGACTCTTTCGACATTCGGATTCTTCATCAGAAACATAGGTCTTTTAGATTGGAATGCTGATAATTTGAGATTAACAACTGGAATGTCAAACACTTACACTGATTTTTCGAGGACCAGTTTGTCCGGCAGGCTGGCTCAAAGTATGACCCTGCTATTTTTAGATGATCAAGGATATGCCTATGTAAACAGGTTTTCGGACTTCTTGAATTCAGCTGAAAAAGATGGACTTGCTATTGCTAAGCGTGCTTTGAAAAGGAAAAGGACATCGGATTTTATTTTTGAAAAGCACTCTACTTCTAATAACCCGGTTGAAAGGGCACTTGTGGAGTCAAAAGGTGGTTTTGTTACATCTAATACAAACCCTCGAATTAAGCGCAATTTGAAGAATGGGCTTGAACAATTGAATATCGAACGCATTCAATTCGACAGGCTAATCATACCAATTGGCTTTTCGGAATGGGTTTTAACAATTTGAGGGAAGAAACTCGGTTCCCGGTGGTTGAAATTGATTCCAAAAAATATGCTGTACGAATCAATACAATTCGGCCTAAAATTTCAAAAAACTTAATTTTCGATGAGGAAGATTGGATGGAAGACTTGCGGTATGGATTTTTTAGGCTTTTCCGTCGTGGAATGATTTTTCAAATAATGGGAATAGAAATTGATGTTTTGAAGAGCTTTTTGAAGGTGATGAGAGAAGGAAACGGTAGCGAACTTATGAGTCTTGAGCCTAAGGAATCACCGAAATCAGAGAACATTTCTGATTTTATCGGCAGTTTTTTCAAGGATGGAACCATTTTGAGAAAAGTACAGGTTTCCGAATCGCATCCTGGAAAATTTCCATTTCGAACGGAAGTTTTATGAATCCAAGTAAAAATAGAAAAAAACTTATTGAAGTGGCGCTTCCCTTGGAAACTATCAATAAGGCTTCCGCAAGAGAAAAATCCATTCGGCATGGCCATCCGAGCACGCTTCATTTGTGGTGGGCGAGACGGCCTTTGGCGGCGGCACGGGCGGTTATTTTTGCTCAGATGGTAGATGATCCTTCGGAGTGGCCTGACCTTTTTCCAACTGAAAAAGCGCAAGAAAAAGAACGGAAGAGACTTTTCAAGATCATCGAAGAACTCGTGCAATGGGAAAACACAACCAACGAAGAAGTTCTAAATAGGGCCAGGACTGAAATTTGGAATAGCTGGCGGCGTACTTGTGCGGACAACGCAGACCATCCGCAAGCAAAAGAGTTATTCAACAGAGACAAGCTTCCAGCTTTCCATGATCCCTTTGCTGGGGGTGGGGCGTTACCCTTAGAGGCTCAACGATTGGGTTTGGAATCTTATGCCAGTGACTTGAACCCCGTAGCTGTTTTAATTAACAAGGCCATGATTGAAATACCACCCAAGTTTGCCGACAAGTCACCTGTTAACTTCGAGGCTAATAAGGGTAAAGATTTAATTGAACGCTCATGGAAAGGAACTCAAGGGTTAGCTGAAGATGTTCGTTATTACGGTCAATGGATGCGAGATGAGGCGGAAAAGAAAATTGGATATCTCTATCCAAAGATTGAAATCACAAAAGAAATGGTGAAAGAACGGCCTGATCTCAAACCCTATTTAGGTCAAAAGCTAACGGTCATTGCTTGGCTTTGGGCCCGTACAGTGAAAAGCCCCAATCCTGCTTTTGCAAAAGTGGAAGTACCACTCGCTTCAACCTTTATGCTCTCGACCAAACCTGGCAAGGAAGCCTATGTGGAACCGGCAATTCAAAACGGCGTGTATCACTTCAATGTGAAGGTTGGTAAACCTAAAAATATTGCTGAAATCCGAAACGGTACAAAACTTGCCCAGGGTGCTAACTTCAAATGCTTAATGTCAGGAGTTCCTATAGAAAGTTCTTATATAAAAGAAGAAGGGAAGAAAGGTCGAATTGGCTCCAAACTCATGGCAATAGTTGCAGAGGGAAAAAATGGGAGAATATATCTTTGCCCAACTTCCAGACACGAAACAATAGTATGGCAAGCTAAACCGAAATGGAAACCAGAAGAAGAAATGAATCAGAATACACCAAATCTAGTGAGTGGTCGTGGTTATGGAATTAAATTCTGGCATGAAATATTTACTTCTCGCCAACTTGTGGCCTTAACGACTTTTTCTGATTTAATCCAAGAAGCCCGTGAAGAAGTTAAGAAAGACGCTATTTCTGCAGGCATGCCCGATGATTCCAAACCACTGGCCGACGGTGGTCTTGGTGCAACGGCTTATGCGGATGCGGTAGGAGTTTATTTGAGTTTTGCAATTGATAAAGGGGCTAATTACTGGTCTTCCATATGTTCTTGGCACGGTGGTCGAGATACTATTACAAGCACTTTTGGTCGGCAAGCCCTCCCGATGGTTTGGGATTTTGCAGAAGCAAATCCTTTTAGCGAATCTTCTGGAAATTATTTAGCAGGCATTGACCAAGCTGCCAAACAAATTTTAACGGCTCCAGCTAAACCCAAAAGTTTTGCAAACCAAATTGACGCAGCAACACAGACAATCAGCTTAAATAAACTGATATCTACTGATCCCCCGTACTATGACAATATTGGCTATGCAGATCTTTCGGACTTTTTTTATGTTTGGTTGCGTAGATCTTTGAAAAACATTTTCCCTGAACTTTTTGGAACTCTTGCTGTTCCGAAGGCTGAAGAATTAGTTGCGACACCATATAGACATGGTAATAAAGATGCGGCTGAAAAATTTTTCTTAAATGGGATGACGAATGCAATGCGGTGTCTTTCGGAAAGGAGTCATTTATTATTTCCTGTAACCATTTACTATGCTTTTAAACAATCCGAAAATAAAAGTGAAGGTGGGACTGCAAGCACTGGTTGGGAGACTTTTCTTGATGCGGTAATTTCAGCTGGATTTTCTGTTAGCGGAACATGGCCTATAAAAACTGAATATACTGGAAATCTAAAAAAGAATATTGCGGCTTTAGCAACGAGTGTTGTTTTGGTCTGCAGAAAAAATAATCATGATGCACCTACCGTAACACGTCGTGATTTTTTGGCAGAATTGAAGTCCGAATTGCCGTCAGCCCTTCAAAAACTACAACAGAGCAATATTGCTCCAGTGGATTTGGCTCAGGCTTCCATAGGCCCTGGAATGGCGATATTTACACGTTTTTCAAAAGTGATTGATACGGAAGGTAAAGCGGTACCCGTTCGAGAAGCCTTGGCTTTGATTAACCAAGTGATGGATGAGACGTTGGCCGAACAGGGAGGCGATTTTGATGCCTATAGCCGTTGGGCTTTGGCTTGGTTTGAACAACAAGGTTTTGCTGCCGGAGAATATGGGGTAGCGGAAACTCTTAGCAAAGCCAAAAACACAAGTGTTCATGGCTTAGAAGAGACCGGAATCCTGGAATCCAAACGTGGGAAGGTGCGTTTGCTAAAGCCTGAAGAACTGTCGGATAACTGGGATCTCGCTAAGGATGACCGTTTGACGGCATGGGAAACAGTGCATCACTTGGTACGTGTTTTGGCAAAAGGGGAATCGGCGGCGGCAGTGCTGGTTAGCAAACTCGGGAGTAAAGCCGAAACAGCTCGTGAATTGGCTTATAGACTTTACTCCATCTGTGAGCGCAAGAAACGATCTCAAGAAGCTTTAAGCTATAATGCTTTGGTCCAAAGCTGGCCAGAAATTACCCGTTTGGCCCGTGAAGTCGGTAAAGTGCCACATGAACAAACCGGTCTATTTGAAAGTAAGGAATCCTAAACAATGGCATCAACAAACCACGAACGAGTCGGTAAAGCATTGGAACTTCTCCGCGAAGGTCTTCAACCGTTTGTCGAACGGGAGATGCGTACCCAGCACGCCCAACAATGGTTTGAGATCGCCAAGAAATCGGTTGGTTCTACTCAAACCAACCTGTTTGGCACAGAGAATAAGCCCAATTGGGATGTCACTAACCTTCTAGTTGTGATGTGGAATCAATGGACCGAAGTTTTTGCAAAAACCTTGGGAAGGGCTGAGAGGTCTTTAGTCAGTGAGCTAATAGACCACCAGAATAACTGGGCTCATCAACAACCCTTTTCCACGGATGAGGCTTATCGGGTGTTTGATTCCGTGGGACGCTTATTGGCCGCAGTTTCTGCTCCTCAAGTAGAAGATATTGAAAAGATGAAAATGGAGCTTCTCCGGGTTCGTTTTGATGAGCAAGTCCGTCAGGAGAAACGAAAAACGGTTGGAACGGTCATAGAAAGTACAGCCACCCACCAACTTCCTCCTTGGCGCGAGGTGGTGACCCCTCACAAGGATGTGGCTAATGGTCATTACCAGCAGGCCGAGTTTGCTGCTGATCTCTGGCAGGTTCACTTAGGGGAAGGTAGCGAGGAATATAAAAACCCCATTGAGTTTTACCGACGGACTTACCTGACCGAGAGTCTCAAACATCTTTTGAGAGGAGCTCTTCAACGCCTGACGGGAAAAGGTGGAGATCCAGTCATTCAACTTCAAACGAACTTCGGCGGCGGCAAAACCCATTCGATGCTGGCCCTCTATCATCTTTTTTCCGGGATCAAACCCACGGAACTTCCCGGCATGGATGAAATATTGAAACAAGCGGGTGCCGATAAACCTGTTAGCGCTAAACGAGTAGTTTTGGTGGGAAATCGAATTTCACCTGGAAACCCTTCTGTTAAATCAGATGGCACCGTAGTACGAACCCTTTGGGGCGAACTAGCTTGGCAACTAGGGGGCAAGAAAGCTTTTGCTCGTATCCAAGCGGATGATGAAAAGGCTACGAGTCCTGGTGACGCATTGCGTGAATTATTCAATGAATATGGCCCTTGTCTTATTCTCGTAGACGAATGGGTAGCCTATGCCAGGCAGCTTCACGATCAAGCGGATCTTCCGGGAGGAAGTTTTGAGACCCATTTCACCTTTGCCCAGACTCTTACGGAATCGGCTAAATTGGCCAAACAATGCCTTCTAGTTATCAGCTTACCTGCCTCGGATACAACCGGTTCACCCCATGCGGTGGCCGATGACGTGGAAGTCGGTGGTGAACGAGGCCGGGTGGCTTTGGCCCGGTTGCGGAATGCTGTGGGCCGGGTGGAGGCATCGTGGCGGCCTGCTGGAGCTGAGGAAGGGTTTGAGATTGTTCGCCGCCGCTTGTTTGAACCGATCCTCGATAAAAATCAATTTATAGCCAGAGACACTGTTGCCCAGGGTTTTTATGATTTTTATCGAACCCAACACCAAGAATTTCCGCTTGAATGTAGAAACGCCGATTACGAAAAACGCTTGAGGGCAGCTTATCCAATTCATCCAGAGGTGTTTGATCGACTTTATATCGACTGGTCCACTTTGGTGAAGTTCCAAAGGACTCGCGGTGTTTTGCGCCTGATGGCCGCCGTCATCCACAGCCTTTGGAAGAACAACGACAAAAACCCTTTGATTCTTCCCTCGAATATCCCCATTGATGACCCCCAAGTTCAGTTCGAGTTGACACGGTATCTTTCCGATAACTGGGTTCCGGTCTTGGATAAAGATGTGGATGGGCCAGATGCTCTCCCACGCCGTATTGATGGCGAAGTGCCAAACCTGGGAAAATACGCTGCTTGCCGCAGGGTCGCGAGGACTATTTATTTAGGTTCTGCCCCGACTGCCGCAGCGGCCAACCGGGGTTTGGAAGACCGTCAGGTTAAATTAGGTTGTGTCATGCCTGGAGAAACTCCTGCTGTGTTTGGGGATGCTTTGAGGCGTTTATCTTCCGCCGCAACTTATCTTTATCAGGATGGAACTCGTTACTGGTATTCCACCCAACCTACCGTCACCAAAATCGCAGAAGACCGAGCTGAACAGAAAAGGCGTGACCTAGATGCCTTGGCACATGAATTGGAAAAACGTTTACAAACTGATCTCAAGACTAAAGGTGATTTTCCAAGAGTTCATTCCGCTCCCCAATCCGGCCAAGATGTCCCCGACGACATGGATGCACGGCTGGTGGTGTTGGGTTCTGATTACCCCTATAGCAAAGACCCAAATAATAAAGCCGAAGCTCAAGCTAAAGCTATCTTGGAAAATCGGGGTAACACCCCCCGTTTGTTCCGTAATACATTGGTTTTTTTAGCGGTAGATCAAGCCCGTTTGCAGGATTTGGTAGAAGCTATCAGTCGTTATTTGGCATGGGAATCCATACTTGATGACAGCGAGGCTTTGAATCTCGACCCGCATCAAGTTAAACAGGCAGAGAATCAAAGAAATTCAACTGATAGTGTGGTCAAGAGCCGTTTGCCGGAAGCCTACCAATGGCTCTTGGTGCCGGTTCAGATAGACGCAGAAAAACCCATCACATGGAACGCTATCCGTCTGACAGGCACTGATCCTTTAGCGGCTAGGGCTAGTAAGAAGTTAAAGAACGAAGAACTGTTGGTGACGGCCTTAGCTGGTACCAGACTTCGATTAGATTTGGATAATGTTCCTCTTTGGCGCGGTGATTCCGTGTCTATTCGACAACTTATAGAAGATTTTGCTCGATATCTTTACCTCCCCCGCTTGACCAACAACGCGGTTTTACGGGAAGCCATCACAAGTGGGTTGACCCTTTTGACTTGGGCACAGGAATCTTTTGCCTATGCCGAAAGCAAAGACGAGGCTACCGGACAATTCAAGGGATTGCGGTGTGGGGAGCGAATTGGAATACCAGAAGATAATACAGGGCTTCTGGTGAAATCAGAAGTCGCCAACCAACAACTTGCGACAAGACAGGCTGTGGCTTCTCAAGCAGGATCTTCCACAGCCTCTCCATCTTTAACTACGGATTCGTCAGAAAAACCAGAAGGAAAATCAAGAACCAATGTATTAGCATCTCCTAAGCGTTTTCATGGAACAGTCAAACTTGATCCTACTAGAGTGGGACGGGATGCTAGTCGCGTGGCAGATGAAGTCATTGCCCATTTGGCAGGGTTAATGGGCTCCAAATTGAAGGTGACGCTTGAAATTGAAGCTGAAATCCCAAATGGAACGCCGGATAACGTAATCCGAATTGTTACAGAAAACAGTAGAACTTTGAAGTTTAAAGACCAGGGTTTTGAAAAGGAATGATCTTCAAAAACACAAAGATAATTTTGGGTTATTTTGAGGCTTTTAAAAAATGCGGATTAAGATAACGACTTGCGGCCCACGCAGGCCTATCCTGATAAAATGCGCGAAACATTCTGGACACAACCGAAATCTCCGGCCAGTGCCGGGGATTAGAGGTGGTCGTGCAGCGAAGCTTTAATTTTGATTTAAGAGCCGGGAACTTGCCTGAAAGTATTTACAAAGGGAGAATTGCGATCAAATTAAACTTCTTTTTTGTGTTATACTGTTAAAAAATTCTTCAAATAAATTCAACATTTTTGGAGCAAAGGGGAAAAAAATGAGTGCGGATACATCCGAGAAAAAAGAAAAATATGTTTATTATGTTGATGGGAAAAAATATGAATCCCAAGATCGAAGTTTAACTGGCGCGCAAATAAAATCAAAATTACCAAGCCCAAACAATACGTATCAACTTTTCTTAGAAGATCGGGATAAAGATTCCGAAGATAAGCAGATAGCAGATACTCAAACGGTAGACTTAAAACCAGGAAGTGATGCAGATCATGATAATGACCAGGACAAGGGAATTCGTCATTTCTATACAGTTCCACCGGCAACTTTTGGTTTAAAATGACACCTTTTGAAGAGCAGTTTGCAATTTTAAAATCCGAATGCCCAGAAGTTTTTCAAAGAAAGTTTCCCAGTGGTGCTTATTTAATTACAGTACCTTCTGTAAAACTCTCTCCTGGCTGGTCCCGTGATAAAATCGATATTAAATTTATCGCTCCAGTAGGATTTCCATATGCAAAACCAGATTGTTTTTGGGCGGAACCAACCTTAAGGCTAAAAAATGGAGGTATTCCAAAAAATGCCCAGCTCCAAGCGATACCAGAAGCTCTAGATTTACCTCCGCATCTTTGGTTTTCATGGCATTTAGGTCAATGGAATCCAAGCCAAGATAATCTTTCAACCTTTTTTCATGTTATACAAACAAGACTTAAAGACAGCCAATGAACGACTTAATATTTCCGGGACAAGTATTTTCTGGATTAAAAACTTTATTGCTTAGTCATTCAACTGAATCGGCTGCAATTTTGGTAACTACCCCTGTTAAAACAAAAAGTGGATTTAGAATTCTAGTCAATGATATTCATTTACCGACGGATGAAGCTTATCTCAAAAAAACTGGCGTCGATTGTCAATTAAAACCAGAATTTTTAGCTCCAATAGTAAAAAAAGCAAAACTCAATAATAAAGGTTTGGTTTTTGTCCACACTCATCCCGGGAGTATAAATAATCCTCGTTTTTCACCTATTGATGACAAAGGGGAGAAAACATTATGCGTTTTTTTAGAAAAAAGAAATGTTTTGGGTCCTCATATTGCTTTAGTTGTGGGACCTAATGGTTGTACAGCCCGGTTTTTAGGAACGTTTAAAAAAATCCGAGTGATGGAGGTTGGACCAAACATTTGGTCCCATTCAAATGAAGAGACTAAGTTTGGCCAAATAAAACAATTTGACAGACAAATTCGTGCCTTTGGACCCCTGGGGCAACATTTTTTAAGAGATTTGAAGTTAGGTATTGTTGGACTTGGGGGAACTGGTTCATTAGTAATACAGCAATTGGCTTATTTAGGAGTAAAAAATTATTTATTAATCGATCCAGATGTAATTGAAGTTTCGAACCTAAACCGAGTAGTGGGGGCAAATAAAAAAGATTTAAATCGTCCGAAAGTGGATATCGCAAACCGACTAATTAAATTTGTAAATAATGAGGCAGAGATTAAAAAAGTTAAAGGGAGTATTTTGGATGCTAAGGTTGCACTGCTTTTAAAGGATGTGGATTTTATTTTTTGTTGTACCGATAGTCATGGAAGTAGAGCAATTTTAAACCAATTAAGTTATCAATATTTTATCCCGTGTATTGATATTGGTGTGAGCATAACAGCACAAAACCATCAAGTGACTCATATTACTGGCCGAACTCAAATGCTTTCACCGGGCCTAGGTTGTTTGACCTGTTCAGGAACATTAGACCCGGATGCCATCAGGTATGATTTAATGACTTCTTTTCAGCGACAAAAAGATCCTTATTTTATTGGAGATAACATTCCTGCTCCGAGTGTAATTTCCCTAAATTCAACAATGGTTTCTTTTGCAATAACAATGTTTTTGGGATTCGTTACAGGTGTACCTTTCAAGGCTAGGTTTCAAACTTATGATGGAATCACCGGGAAACTACGCCCGGCTTCTGCACCTATCGACCCAGTTTGTATAGTTTGTTCTCCAAGGGGTGCGTTTGGTCGGGGCGATGAATGGCCTTTGCCCGCAAGACAAAATGAATGAAAGATTTATTCGCAAAAAAATACTCTGGATAGGTCCAGCTGTAAATATTTCTCTCGAACCATTTATAGAAAGAAATCTAGATTTTGAGCGTGTGAATTTGAATGGGATTAAAAATGCTCTTTCATCTGCCAGAGGAATAGTTTTTAATCATGGCAATAAACCAAAACAATATTTAGAAGGAATACAAAACTTTTCACCAATAGCTTTAGATTATGGATTATTTGTTATTGCTCACGTTCCAAATAACTTCTATTTCCAATTAACAAGGGATATTTTAGATGAGAAATTTCCATCGCTTATAAACCATCAACACTTTTCGCTCTTGTGGGATGAAAAACCTTCTAAAATTGCTGAAATATTTGCCCGTCACGAACCAATGTCCTCCCCACATGTCGAATTGAATATAAATGACTCATCTTCCAAGATTAAGTTAACGAAAAATGAAAAACTTTTATTAAAAAGAGCTTTTTCGGATTTTTGTTTGATAACAGTTCGCAACCTTTCTGGTGGGAGAACCGAAGCAAAAATATTTGAGGTCAATGGACAAATAGTTGGCTTGGCCCCAAAACCACTAATCCCATTACCGTTTTTTTTAAAAATTGAAAGTGTTGAAAATCAGAAAAAAGAAATAATGAATTATGAAAAATATGTAAATAATTTTATCCCATTTAACCTGAGACCCCATCTTGACTTAAAAAGATGTATTTCGGGTTTTGAAAAGGGTTTGATTGTGGGCGATTATATAGATGCTGATTTATTGTTAGATTTGGCCCAAAAAGGAAGAGCAAAAAAGGAAATTAATCATTTATTTGATATAACTTTAAATTGTTGGCGACGACAGACTACGCAAACAAAGGGAAAACCTGGCAATTTTAGCTCAAAAAAAATATTACAAAGGTTTAAAAAAATTATTAAATTGGGGGCGATGATAACGCCCAAAGAGCTGAAATCATTAATTCAAATAAAGGTCAAAGATTTCAATTATACAAATACACTTATTCACAGGGATTTACATGGGAAAAATATAATGGTCCGTTCCGAAGAAGCGGTACTTATAGATTTTGCGTCGGTTGACTGGGGTCCAATTAATGAAGATTGTGCGGCTTTAGAAGTAAGCATTTCTGTTGAACGAATAAATTTACCTGGTGGTAAAAACTTAAGTAAAACCGATTGGAAAAAGTTTGTTTTAAAAATTTATTCTCCGGAATTTTTAATGGTTCAAATGCCGACCACGCTTGGTCTTGGTGACACAGAAGAAAAACTATGGCAAAGCATAAAGAAGGTTAGAGAAATTGCGTTCACACAAACTTCTACAAAAGAAGAGTATAGTTTTACTTTAGCGATGAGATTATTAAGTATTTCTGGAACTGTCGCTAGTTCTGATAGAGATGATTTTCGAAAATCTTTTATTTATTTGCTTGCTGAAAAAATAATAATTCATCTTGCTACTCTTTGAATTAAGGACACGGAAATGGTGGAAAGCCAAAGGGCGAATGAGATTCAATTTAAAGGTGTTGTTGAATCGCGCGATGACGTAAAACCTTTATTGATTAAGCCTGGTGATGGAGTTCTTGTAGTAAGAAAAATTCCGCGATTGTTTATTTTGCTTTGCCCAAGTGGTTGTGGAGAAGAAGTAATACTTAATTTAGATCCCCGTGTTGGTCCCGCTTGGCGTTTTTACAAAAAAAGAGGAAAAATTACATTATATCCTTCTGTTATTAGAGAATCCGGTTGTTACAGCCATTTTATTGTTTGGTATGAAAAAATATATTGGTGTGATTATGAGGATTTGTGGGGAGACAATCCCGATAATGTTGAATTGGATAAAAAAACCTTAGAGAGACTGGAAGAAGGGAAACCACTTTACTATTTTGATGTTGCGGAAAACATAAGTGAATTGCCTTGGGAAGTTTTACTTTCTTTTAGAAGACATGTCCGCACTGGGAAGGCAATTGAGGGTTTTGGAAAAAATCGTGGAATTTTTAAGAAAAAATAGTAAAAGCGGACAGGTATCTCCCGGTTAGAACACCATCTTCTCACGGCAATGATTGACCAGATGCTTGTCACCACCCCAAATGGCCAAGCACTCTGTAGAAGCCCATAAATCGACAACATGTCTGTAACCGCAATCAAACCAGTCGAAGGGGTTGGTGTTTTAACCAGCTTGACCCCTTAATCTTTCAATCTTGTGTTTCTTTAGGAAAAGAGTATTTTGGCTATTATGCCAAGAACAAGTCTGGTCAAAACAAACAAGATTTCGGTTTATATGCTTAAGTCGGAACAGACAGATCTTATAAATATTGTAGAAGATGAGGCTAAACGAGCCACCATAGATGGTGTTGGAACTTTTATTTTTTCAGAATCGCATCAATTTAAACCCGATTGGATTCAAAAGTTTTTTGGTGGTGCTTTGCCAAATGACATTCCTCTTTTTTCATCCATTGCTCGTGGCACTCTTCTAGTTCCTATTACTTGTGAAAATCAGACGCGGTATTTCGCAATTACCTTTGGGGGCGGAAAGTTTTTGCTTAAAGATAATGTCATCGAAGAACGATTCGGGCTCAAAGTTGTTTTAAACTCTGCAAATGCCGGAAGCCTTCGAAGCATCGACAAAACAACCCTTGGTTCTGTCCCCAAACAGACACGTGAGCAAATGGGCCGAGAAGTCACTGCAAGTGAATTTGGGATTGATATTGAACAGGACCTCATTAGTTCTGTTACTGCGAAGACTAATGATTCGATTCTTGGTAAGACTATTACAGGAAAGGATGCTCTTACAACTTCTGCTCGTGTTGATATAACAAATATAGTTGCTTTTTTAAGGCATTGTTATGAACGTTACAAGAGTACAGATTACAAGATCAATTTTGGTTGGATAGACCAAATTGCGGAAATAAAGAATACGGCTGTCATTAGTCAGCTCGATGAAATTCTTATTCAAAAGATTCAAAATCGGGATTTGAGAAAAATATGGATGTCTGTGCCAGAAGTTATCAATTGGGAAGACCTTGAAGGCTTCCGTTATTGTCGTCAGACACGAGGTGATCTCCACCCCGATATCGGAATGGATTCTTATTTAGACGAGATGGGAACTCCACTGACGGACGTAGATACATTAAAGAAAGACTCCGTTTTTATGTTTTCACTTGCAAATAATAACGTTTCAGAACATTGGTCTGCTTATAAATGCACGTACGCAGAAATCGAACACGTTGAAGAATTATTTGTTCTTAACAATGGGAAGTGGTACCAAGTGGACAAATCGTTTAAAAATCACATTACACGTGATTATGAGACGGTTGTAGCCTCAAGTATTACGCTTCCTAATTGTACACAAGCGGATGAAAGGAGTTATAACGTAGCTGCGGCGGCCACACTCGGGGCTCATTGTATGGATCGTGACATAATTTATCATGGTGGGACTCACGGACAAATTGAATTTTGCGATATTCTCACTTTAGATAAAAAGCTTATACACATAAAGCGATATGGTAATTCTGCTCCACTTAGTCATCTTTTTTTTCAGGGGATAGTTTCCGGGGAACTATTTGCACGAGACTCGGAGTTTAGGGTAAAAGTAAACGACAAACTACCTTCGGCTTATAAACTGGCAGATCCTAGATCCCGGCCTAGAACAGATGATTACGAAGTAGTCTACGGAATCATCAGCTACTCGAATCACCCGCTTGACCTCCCTTTCTTCAGTAAAGTAAGTCTTAAAAATGCACATCAACGGCTGGAGGGACTTGGATATAAGGTACGTCTTAATAAAATCAAATCAGCCAGAGTATAAGGATAACGTAGAATATATTTCGCACATTTGAATTGAAGGAGCAGCTCCCCGTGGGTCAAACTAGGAATCGACCAAGATTTCTAAAGACCTAGGAGGATGCTGGAGAAACTGAATCGGAGAATCAAAGAAGAAGTAAATCTGATTGGTGTATCAGAGTCCGGCGGAATTGGAAAAGCTATCAAGGAAACGGTAGAGCAGTACAATAGGATACCGTACGAGTCGTTGAAAAACGTGAGCCCGATAGATGTTTATGAAAGACGGTGGGAAGAAATTTTAGCCAATCGGGCAGCGAAAAAACAATGGACGTTGGAGCAAAGAAGACGGGCCAACCTAATGTTGACCATCACTTCAAACTAGGTCAAGTGAGGAACCTAAACTGTTACAATTTCCAAACCAAGGATTCTCCAAAGACGGCTGAAGACGCACAAGTCACGGTTTTGGATCGACTTCCAAGCGCAACCAAAACTTTGACTTGCTTCCTAATTGCTCATAAACCTCTGGACTAGCAGGCGAAAGTTTTACGATTTCGTAGTCATTCGCCATTAAACAACCCTCATGGGAAAAACGACCATCCTTAATTCGCCCAGGACCATTATCATCAATATTTATTTTCCTCTCAAATTGGTCCCGTTTCATTTCAAAACCTCCCAATGTCCACCTTTGCGCGACCCAATAAAACGAAGCTTATTTTCTTTAACCAATCTGGAAGCTGCTCGCTCAACCGCACGTAGCGATTTATTTATTCCAAAAGCTACTTCAGCTAAAGTCGCTTTCAGCTTTTTTTCCAAATATTCCAAAATCAATGAATGTGTTTTTACTGTCGTTTCTACCGTCGTTTTAGGAAACTGAAATTCTACCCATAACCCTGAATGATCCGGGCGAAATTGAGGTTTAGGGCATTTAGCTACCCGGCAAGCTTCAAATATGCGTTCAATCCCACGACCCCATGATTTAATCATACCTGCCCTAAAAAAAGCGTTTAGCAATATCAGGATTGAAAGGTCTGGATTCATGTTTGCCTTTCAATTTTCCAAGTGTCCATTGGTGGGGCAGTTCGCCCGGATTCCAAATCATCAACTTGTCGTCATAAACACTGATCTGAATAGTGGTATAGATCGAATAATCTTTGTGAATAACCGCATTGAGAACAGCTTCCCTCAAAGCGGCTTCTGGAACAGGTAAGGTTCCCACCCGTGGCCTTTCTAGGATTGATGGCGTATTTCCTTTGGTTACCAGTTCAACCTAGTGGATAAAAACAAATCCCATACCTACAACCATCTTTATGATGATGACCCCGAGGCGATTGCTAACCGTGTTTATACGGTCCTTTATTATGACACCAGTAGCGGCAACCTTATTACCGGTTATTGGCTGAAACCTTCCTTCAAAATTTGATTGGTCTATTGAAAAAGGAAATCAAAACCTGAAGCCCATCCTAAAGTGCATCCGAGGGTTTGATTTTCCGTCTTCTTAAATGTTTTCAAAAATCCTCTTTCTTTAGGAGGGTTAATTGATATAATACGTCTTGCTGTGAACGTTAGGAGAAAACATGAGTCAACCTATGCCCATGGCTTCCACGATATTTTCGGAAGGATGAAAAAAGATATTTTCTCGATCGCTCGCAGAGCAGTTTTAAACCGGCAGGTTTATCGGAATCTGGTTGAAGGGTTAAAAATGTTTCGGGAGACTTCCCGAAATCGAACTCTGGCTTCTGAGGAATACCTAAAGATTGTTAGACCATTGCTCTCCCCATATCCGGCCAGTCGTTCAGTTGGCTTATGACACAGGAATGAGACGGGGTGAGGTGCTGGGATTGAAATGGGAGAATGTGGATTTAAGGGAAGGCGTTCCTACCTCGAGATCCACAGACACCAAAACACAGGAAGAACGGGAAATTCCCCTGGATGAGAATTTTGCAAATCTTTTCAGGAGAATACCCAAAGTTTTGGGGAATCCCTATGTTTTCAATTTCAGGGGTCGGAGAATAAAAGACCCAAGAACGGCTTTTCTAAAAGCGTGCGTCCGTGCTAATATTACAAACTTTCATTTCCATGATTTACGGAACTATGCGATTACGAACTTTAGAAAGTCCGGTTTAAGTGATACGACAATTATGTCGATTTCCGGACATAAGACCTATGCGGTCTTTTGGAAGTACGACCGGATTGATCGGGAAGACCGCCAGAACGCGTTGGCCAAAGTGAGACGGTTTAAAGAGTTGAAGGACACCTATAGGACTCCAGAAGTTTCAGTGGTGTTCAATCAGCGAATGGTTTTAAAAAATGATGGTGCTGTAAGAGTTTGAGGGAGATGGAGGGTTAGTCTAACTGGTAAGGCAGTGGACTTGAAATCCACCGGGGGAAACCCCTTGCAGGTTCGAGTCCTGCACCCTCCGCCAATTATCCTATTAAACAACTTGAATCATGAGGAGAGGTGGCCGAGTGGCCGAAGGCGGCGGTTTGCTAAACCGTTAGCGGATTAATCTCCGCTCGAGGGTTCGAATCCCTCCCTCTCCGCCATTTTGTCTTTTCATCGAACAATTTGGTCTTTTGCCTTCCATTTCATACGCATGTTTACTCATGCTTTCTAGTTCATATTGAAATCAAAATGTTTTAAACTTATTCAATGCAAAATCGAGTATCTCTAAAATTGGAGACGAGAAATAGTTAATGGATGACCTCAAAAAATCAATCGAATTGTATCAATGCCACGAATGTGGACTTCATTACACAGAGAAAGAAACCGCTGAAAAATGTGAAGCATGGTGTAAGGAAAACAACAGTTGCAACCTGGAAATCACCATACGTTCAGTCGAACGCCTGCGAAAATAAAATCTGCCCACAATGGGCGATGTCCATATCGTCCCTTGTGTTTATCTAATTTGAGTTCAGCTCAACGTAGACGGCACTCCGCTCCTTTAAACTCCTTCTTTAACTCACTCATGACCGCCATTCTAATTTAATTTCGGCTATGCCGACCCTGTCTTTACTCGTTTTGATCCACGTCAAAAGTTAGCGTCGAATCAAATTAATATTATTTTCCGATTCTTCTTTTCACTGCAGATTGAACTGTTATATTTTTTTAAGTCAAAGCAGAAAATCATTACTACTTATATCCTAATCCTGATGTCCCTCTCTCAATACATCTTTTTTGTTCGAAAAAAATCGAAGCGAGCGTCCTGAAATAAATTTAAGTAGGTGAATTAAAATAAAAAAATTCAATGAAATCAGATTTTCTTAAACAATAAAAACGCCAGGCTGTCCAGCCACTGCTTCAATCGCCCGCTTCCAAGAAGAATGATAAGGAGAATCCAATAAACTTCCATTGGCATTTTTTTGAATGTCCTGACAGTATTGATCCAACTCCTGAGCCAGAAATTTTAATTGCATCTGCATTTTTTGCACTATTTGTTTTTTAAAAGAAGAATCTTGAAGCTGGTCTGTTATCAACAAAAAATGTTTCATGCATATCTGAAAATGATTTAAAAAGGCCGTCCGGAGTTCTTCTTCCTGGAGTCCCTGGATTAAAATCCCTAGGTAATGTTTCCGAATCTGTTGGGCTTGTTTACAGGCTGGACAAAATTCGTGCTGATTCCATTTTTTGTATTGATTTTTGAATTTTTTATTTTTTTCTAAAAAGGAATCTGCTTCAAGGCATTGATCGCGATATAAAATGGAGAGCGCTAAAACATCATGACGTCCGACTAACTCATCGGTGTGGGAAGAACAATAACCCCGGGATGCTTTTAAGATTGCTCGAGATTTAGGATCATTGACATTTTCATATAAAAAAGCTTCTAGATAAGAACGCAGTGCATCTTTTTCAAGAAGACATAATCCACAACTGGAAGACTGTTGAAAAGCATCCAAAACCTTGAAATATGGAGTATGTTTTTCCATAGTTTCCCTTCCCTCGTGTATAAAAACCTTCCCTTCAATTATACTTAAAATCATTGTTCACACAATGAATGGCTTACTTCATCGCATAGGACGAGTGCAGCAGGAAGCCTGTAAATGAACCCATTCGTCTTTCAAAACGTTACTGCCAAGGGATGAGCATTTTGGGGACTACTTCATAAGCCAAGTTGATCTTGGCTCGAGTCGCCCACCCGATTTTCTGAAGGGGTCAACGAGCTAAAAGGTTGAAATCCAAATAACCTCGATCCATCACCACGATGTAATCCGCTGGAAAATCAAGCTTTTGTGCGATTTTGACCTCATGAGCTTTTCCATCACTCACTAATCCCCACGAAGGTAAATAACCTTGGTGGTCTAGGAGAAGATGAAGTTTGATCGCCCCTTTGACTCTGCGAAACTTCGCCCAGTTATATAACGAAAGACGAAGATCAATCTCGTAGTGGCATTGAGGTTGTAGATCGGACTTTTGAAATGAAACTTCGTTTGTGCGTAGCGGCTTTCTTTTGATACTCTCCCAAAGGGCGGTTGAACACTGCCTGATACACCTGCCAAGGCCTGACGGAATTGGCATAGGCTAGCACGGATTTGGCAGAGACCGACGGAAGTCCCAGAGGATTGAGTACCTACAGCGGTTTTCAAACCATGGCTGATTTCACCTAAGGAATGGGCAGTCTCCATTTGGCAAAACATCATGGAAACTAACGGACCCCAGCAGCTAAACCCTTTGGCATGTTTCTCGGCTTCGTTTCTCGTACGATCCGTTCAAAAATTGAACGTTCCACGATTTTCAGAACTTGGGCAAAAAGACTGGTCGGGGGTACCCTCGACATGCGCCTCCGGATGTTTGAAGAGTGACGGCCAATAACCGTCGTTTTGGCCTGTCATCCATCCCATTTTACTTTAGTCGGAGGCTTTCTTTTTTACTCAATTTATTTTGAACCAGAGTGATTTAAAAACTGAAATTTTCAAAACAAAAACCAGTGTAATGTATGTGAATAATCGTGGTTAAACTTCCGACTGCATTTGCAACTCTATTAAAACAAGGTTTAAATTATCAGTATTTTAAAAATTTGATGCCCCTGATTTAAAATCTAGCTAGTTGTCTAATACTTTAAGCACGCTTTAACTTTCCACTAAAAATATTATGGTGATTTAAGATACTAACTTTGATAAAAAATTTTCACTAACCTAGCATTTGCTTATACGTTAAATTCTTTCACTTTTATAAAACAATCGCAGTTTAAATAACAATCGCGAGACTCCTTTTTAAAAAGATTATTTTGTCATAATTTGTACCCCTGTTTTTTATACATTATTTTAGTTAACTTGATCGATTTTTTTAATAAATTGGGTTACAATATTATAAATATGAATAAAGGATTTTATGAAACATTCTAATTCCATTTATCGTTGGGCCTTGCTACTGACAGGTTTAATTACCCTTTCATTACCCGCTTGTGGTAAATCGAATATTAAAAGTGAAAAAAATGCTCCCCCATCGGTGGCCGCTTCTATGCCAAGCCTTCAAGTTCCTGTAAAACCAACGCCAACACCTCAACCGCAACCAACAGTTTCAAAAATCATTCCCCATAAACAGTCCACTTCGCGCTTACCTATGCGACAACACTTAATTGCCAAAAAACCTACGACACTTCATGCTCAAGCTACCGTACAGCCCATGCCAACACTAGCGATTAATTCTTCTTCAACGGCAAAAAAAGAAAAATCCTCAAGTTGGTTATGGATTATTCTTCTTTTGATCCTTTTAATTATTTTAGGAATATGGTATTACCTTCACAATCAGCATCACAAAAATTTACCCCCGGGCAATTTTAAATCAAATCCCCCATTAGGCGGCGGGCTATCTCCCATTAGTGGCTTTACAGGAAATCCCAAAAAGTTCCAATCGAAGAACTCGCGTCATCATTTTTGGAAAAAACTATTTCATTAATGGGATCTCATGGCATTAAATAGCTCTGAAAATAATGACTCAATGGATTCATCCGATTCTCAAGATTATTATTTGATTGATTTGATTTTAATGATCGCGTCCTCCGCTCAAATGGATCTAGGTGAATTAAGTAATCCATTTTTGAAAACCAAAGAAATTAATTTACCCCGAGCACGAACCAGTATCAACATGCTTGTTGCGCTTGCTCAAAAAACAAAAGATAATCTAAACTCCGAGGAGCAAAAAGTTCTTAAAACCACTTTAGAAACACTTCAAAAATTATATGTTACCAAATCAAAAATTTCCGACTCAACCTCTTCTCCCAATCATTCTTAAACCGAGTGATTCTTTTGGATGAATTTTCTTATCATTTTTAATCCTAAATGAATGTATCCACTTCTACTCCAAAAATCTTTGTTTAATTACTCGCATTATCATTAGAACTATTATTCACGATAACCCCTTCGATTTTATTCATGTCCTATTTTGTCATTTTAACGATGTTAAAACAAAATCCCAACTCAAACGCTTTGTAGCAAACGCCATCCCACGCATAAAATAACCCAGGTTGCTGCAGCGATGAGCCAATGCCATTAGAATTAAGGATTTCATACAGATCCCTTCTAAAATTAATGATTAATGGAATGAACAAGCCGGATTCAAATTCAATGGACTCGACTCTGTTCAAAAAAACGATACTCAAGAACTAATGGACATAAGTCTCAATAAAATTCCGGAAAATGAATCTCGACATAATGAGCCTCCGATGGGTATCCCGAGCCTAGCCCCAAAAGAATAAACTTGGGTTTCATGGTCTCCACATCCTCTAAGCGAAGAAGATGATGCTCCCTCTGGAAAAAACCCGGTGAACCCGAATGCCCGATAAATATATTTTTCTGTTTGAAGAACAGCTTTTTGGAGGATGCTTTGAATCGTATTTTATGCCATCTGAAGACTTCTTTGGTTTCGAAATATTCAAGCCCGACTAGAACAATCCCTAGGTTTGAATCAATTGAAATATTTTATTCTTCAAATTAATAATCGTGGATATTGAATCGTTCCCCAAATCCAAACCAATAGGGAAACCATTAATAAAATTCCAATATCAGTCCCTTGGGCATAGGACGTACTTAAAAAAAGTCCTCGAAGTCCATTAACCAAATAGCTTAATGGATTTATTTTCGCTAAGGTTTGAAGCCATTTAGGCATAATGGATATGGGATAAAGCGCACTAGATGTAAAAAATAACGGCATGGTAACTAATTGACCAATTCCCATCATTCGTTCGCGAGTTTTAACCAAGGCTGCAATAATCATTGAAAAACCTGTAAAAAAAACAGATCCTAAAATGGTAAATCCCAAAAGACCCACCACGCGATCAAAACTCCACTTTAAATGAACACCCAGTGTGGAAGCCACAATAATTACTACAATTAACTGACTAAATGATCGAACGGTCGAAGCCAACATTTTTCCAAGCACTAAAGCCGATCGTTTAACCGGCGTCGTCAGAATTTTTTGCAAAATGCCCATATCTTTTTCCCAGATAATGGCTAATCCATTAAAAATAGATACAAAAGCAATCGATTGAGCTAGTATGCCGGGGGTTAAAAACGCTAAGTAACTCACTTGGCCTGTCGGAACCATGTGAATTCGACTAAAAGCCTCTCCAAATAATATCAACCAAAGAGCCGGTTGAATACTTCGAGAAATGATTTCGGTTGGATCCTTAAAAATCTTTAAGGTTTCCAACTCAATAATAGTCCAAACATGATATAAATAAAGTACAAAGGGGCCACATCGTCTAACTGAGCCGACGAGCGATTCGGCGGATTTTTGAGACATTATTAAGATCTCCTTTCTCTGAATCAATTGGACCAACAAATCGAACAAACAAATCATTCATACTTGCTTTGGGTAGTTTCGCTATTTTCCGGAGTTCTTGTAGGGTTCCATTAACTACAATTTTTCCGTGATTCATAATGGCAATATGAGAGCATAGCTCCTGCGCTTCATCCATATAATGCGTGGTTAAAAACAAAGTTACCAAATGATGTCGACGTAACTCCTGAATATGTTTCCAAAGTGCATGGCGGGCAACAGGATCCAATCCCACTGTTGGTTCATCCAAAAAAACAACGGCGGGTTGATGTAAAATAGCCTGACCAATTTCCAACCGACGAACCATGCCCCCAGAATAATGTGCAACCTGACGATGAGCCGCCTCTTTTAAATCCATTAATTCCAAAACTAGCGGTACACGATCCTTGAGTTGTTTCTCACTCCAGCCATAAAGTTTTCCAAAAAACATGAGATTTTCATAGCCTGTCAAAACACCATCAACCGAAAGCGACTGCGGAACATATCCAATGGATTCCCGAACATGAGCACCCTGACTGGTAATAGAAAATCCATTCACAATTGCCGTTCCTGCATCGGGCGGCAATAATGTAATTAGCATTTTAATTGTAGTCGATTTTCCAGCTCCATTGGGTCCCAATAGCCCAAAACATTCTCCAGGAATAACTTGAAAGCTGATATTATCAACTGCTTTCACTGATCCAAAACTTTTTGAAAAGTTTTCCACCTGAATAACCGGTTTCAAATCACGAGCATTCATCATAATAATATATTCCCTATTCTCATCATTTTTCCCCCACTTATCGTTCGGGGATTGAGCTTTTATCAAAAGCTCGAACTAGCATTTCATTTCTTGAGGAAACTTTAAGGCATTTCGAAAATAACGCAATGACAAGTTTTTAAAGAATATCACTTGCCCCATTAATAAACAATGACTTTTGACAACATTTATATCACACGGAGTTTTGGTTGGCTAACTTGTCGCAACGTTTCCTTCATCATGAACCTAGTGACACGCCCAGATTTCCAAATCAGATTCAGTAATCGGCTGCCGCGTGAACTGTTGCATTGAAGATCTGGATTTCACATAAAAATCACTTTGTAAAAATAAACTAATTTACTCCGAATGAAACCCACCATTAACATGATCAGGTAACTTGTTTAAAAACATGAAGCCTATCTAAATGTTGAAGACTCTAAAAAATTTTTGATTGACATTTTTTCGTTTTTAAAAATTCGTTATGCGTTTCAACAAATCTTTTTATGGTTTTCTGGTCTTGAGGAGGTGATTTCCCGACCTTTCCAAAAACCCTTTTTTAACCATTTGTACCATCTGATTGAATTCAATCCAATTAAAAAATAAATCAAACATCCCAGGGGATGCAATACAACTGAGCTTTTCGGCAGTTGATATAGAACAGCCTGAGTCCACCGCACTACTTCCTCTACGCCGATTAATCCAATAATAACCACTTCAATCCATCCATGCATAAAAAAAACCAAGCCATAGGGTAAAATTGTTATCAAGAAAAAAAGGCCCAAGGCTCCAGCCGCTCTCCATAACGAAAAATTGAAGGCGGGAAACATGTTTTTTGAAAATCCATCCCAAACTTCTCCAAAAGAATTATACATTCGGCAATAAGCCCACTGAGAGGCATTCCGCGTGATCGTTTTGAATCCGTTTTGAATCATTTTTTGTCCTATTTGAATATCCTCGACAATCTCGTTTTTGACTGCTTGATGGCCTTTAATCGCATGGTAGGAGCTGCGCTTGAAAAGCAAGAACTGACCATTCGCACCACCCCACCCCTTTGTTTTTTTCTTCAAAAACCCAGAATCCGTTATCGGGAAAAATCCAATAATGGAAAAAATCATTACCGGAACAACTAATATTTCTGCCCATGTTTTCGTGATTTGCTTGTTGATGACGGTCAAAAGATCGGCTTGGGTTTGATCCATTTCAATCATGGAATTTGAAAGCGCTGATTTTTCATACCATGTATCGGCATCCACAAACCATAAATATTCCCCTTGAGCAGCTTGTGAAAGTTGTTCGCAAGCCCAGGGTTTCCCTTTCCATTCGGGCGGTAACGGCTTTCCATCCAGGAGTTTCACCTGTTGATGCGTATGCTGATAGGATTGAACAATGTGCCGTGTACGATCAATTGACTGGTCATTTAATACCAAAACTTCGAATTGGGGATAATCCTGCAATAAAATACTTTTCAGGCATTGTTCGATATTTCGCTCTTCATTCCGGGCAGGAATACAAACAGATACCATCGGCCATGAATTCAAATCTTTGTTAATTTTTGGATTTAATTTTGTTATAGTTTTAACATTGATCCAAGTACAACATAACATTTGGATGGATACGGCTACCCAAATAATTGAACAGATAATAATCACATGAACCTTTCTTCAAATACAGACAATCCTCGACCTATCGTCAATTCACCTGGCGCTTACCAGTGGTGGAATTTCGAGTGTTATGACCCGACGCAAGATATCTTCATTTGCGTCCAGTTCCACATTGGCACTATCTTTTCGGGTTATTATCTCGAGGCCCTGCATCGTTATTTTAAACAACTACCCTCAACTCAAATTCCTTTTCAATCTTCTGAATTTAATGGCTTAAAAATTTTAGTCGTTCAAAACCGGAAAATTATTTGTGATTCACTCCAGGAATTCCCCCTTTCACTTTCTGTAGCCTCTGACGATCAAACTGCCATGCGGATGGGTTATAATCGTTTTGTCGAATCCAAGGGTGCCCCTTTGACTTACACATTAACCGCTCAAGCTCCTTCTCGAAAATCCGGTCAACTTTTTCGTTTGAAATTAATCTTCACCACCTTGGTTCCGTTTAAAGCTTCTTTTTCTTTTTCAGAATACCTCACTCACCAATGGATTGCTACAGCTCCATTTTGCCAAGTCGATGGTATATGCGAATGGGTAAACTTAGATTCTGGAGCCTGCATAAAGTCCCTTCCATTCCTGGGCCATGGTCATCATGATCACCACTATGGGTCTATTCCCCTGTTCCAATTGGCCGATCAATTGGACCGTGGATTTCATATTTCAAAAACCGGGGGTATGAATTATATTTTTTTCAAACCCAAAGATTTGGATATTCTTATCGGACAATTTATTACTTGGAATTTCTCCCATGACCCTCAGTGGATCAAACCTAAATCTTTATCGGTCCTTAAAACTACACATAGTTTTTTCGGCATTGCCTATCCTAAAAAAATACAAGTTCATCTTGAGTCGCCCACTTATTTATCATTATTTTCAATTTATCGTTCTCAACTCGTTGTTGATCATCCGTTATACTCGATTTGCCGCGAAGAAATCCAGAACACTGCTTTTGCATCTATGGGTTTTTCAACCCATTTAGCTTTGACTCGATTTAAAAAACCAATTTTTTACCCGTTTCTTAAAGCCTCATCCATTTTAATCAAACCTAATTCCTCTAACTCCATATTGCCCCCGGATGAATCGGATGTTTCGACCGCTCGGCCTCCGATCAATTAAAAATAAAAAGCCAAAGAACTTGATCTTCGTTCTTCGGCTTTTTAACTGATCGACTACGCCATTAAAATTAGTTAATCGTTTTTTGTCCTGGCGTCCACCCGCATGGAGCTAGTTTCCCCGTTTGGAAGGCTGCCAAGGTCCGCTGCGTTTCTTCTACAGAACGCCCTACCGCAGTATCGTTAATGGTGACATGCTTGAGAACGCCTTCTGGATTAATAATAAAGGTGCCCCGTAAAGCAATACCTTGATCTTCCAATAGAACCCCATAGGATCGTGAGGTTTGAAGATTCGTGTCACTCAAATGCGGAAACTTTAGCTTGCCTAATCCGTTTTCTTGCCATGCTTTATGGCTATAGACACTATCGGTCGAAGCCGTAATCACTTCTGCATTCATTTTTTTAAATTCTTCATACTTTTCATTAAAAGCCCGAATTTCCGTGGGACAAACAAAGGTAAAATCGAGTGGGTAAAAAAACAAAACCACCCATTTTCCCTTATAGTCTGACAACTTAATATCTTTAAATTCTCCATTGGGCATAACTGCTTGTCCTTGAAATTCTGGAGCTTTTTGTGTGACTTGCGCTGCCATAACATCCTCCTTAAATAATTTAATTTTTTAACTTCAACTACCCGTTCGACGTTTTTAAAATTCTATATCAAACGAGCATGAAAGATTCTCAGATTTATGCTTCAGCAAAGGCCCGAAGCATCCATGCCATTTTTTCATGTTTTTCCATAACTCCTGTCAGAAAATCATTGGTTCCTATATCATGAAAATCATTTGCAACTTTTTCCAAATCTTCTCTTAGCAATCGAATAATGGTCTCATGATCGTTAAGCAGTTGAATAATCATGGATTTAGCATTCAATGGTTTCCTCGCTTGCTCTTTAAGGCGACTCTGTTTTAAAAATTCACCTAAGGATCCCAAAGCCGCTATACCTAACGCCCTTCCTCGCTCTGCAACATCATCCACAATATCATCGAGTTCCTCATATTGTGTTTCAAAGAATTTGTGCAAATCATTAAATTGCAGGCCTACTACATTCCAATGATAATTGCGGGTTTTGGTATAAAGCAAATACTCATCGGCTAAAATAGTATTTAGTATTTTGCCTACGGCTTCACGGCTTGGGTCCTTAATTCCAATATTCGGTTTCATTTTTTTTCCTCCATCGGTCATGAAATGTTATATTTTTTTTTGCAATCCAAACAATACCCACTGAAATAAATCGAGTAATTAACGATTTCAAATCCCTGCGCTTCTTTGGGATAATTAATCAAATTTATTTTTTCAATCGGGTAATCCAAAATTTTATCGCATTTCAAGCAAATCAAATGATGATGTTGTTGTGTATTTGAATCATATCTGGTAGTAGACCCTAGATGACTCGCTCTTTGAATTACCTTTATTCGTGCCAGCATTTCCAATGTGCGATAGACGGTCGCTTTAGATACGGTCGGAATTTTTTTGATTACATCATCATAAACTTGATCTGCTGTTGGATGATCTTCCCGATCCATCAAAACTTCCAGAACTGTTTTGCGCTGAATAGTGAATGGAACGCCTTCGGCTTGGCATGTCGCTTGAAAAGCCTCCATTAAACTTTGTTGGGTGTCTATTGAATATTTCATATTAAATAATAATTTATATTATTTAATAATAAATGTCAACTGTTTTCATCGTATTCTAAAATAATTTTAACCTCTAAAAAACCTTTCCTAACACAACCTTTAGTAAAATCAATTTAGAAAATTCATAAATATGACCCTAGTCGCCAATTAAGAATATATTGTATACTTTAAATTTAAATGACGATTCAAATACAAATAAGTAATAAATTTTTTGAATTTTTAAAACCTATTGCAACATTACAGCTCTAGGAGATCAATTATAAAGAAGATACTGGCATTTATGTTTTTGTTGGTGACGTCTATTGGGCCGTACGCTTGTTCAAAACAGTCCAACTTGGCTTCCAACAAAAATTTTCTCGATAACTTCCTTCGTACCCAGTTTTGCCACACCTACAGCGACTGCTGAAAATACTAATATAGCTACTCCAAGTGAAAACGGAGACACAAGGTACTGGCAGTACAAGTGGTTCAAGTGGTACTGGCGGTACGGGTCAATAATACAGGGCTATAGGCAGAAAGTTATCTCAATACCAACTGAAAGTAACACTGGTAGAATAATAAAGGAATGGGATGGCATTTGAAAAATCGCTATCTATAAATAATATTCAAACTTCGCTTTCATCTTGTTATTTATAAGTTAAGCATCTTAAAATAAGGAGAATACATATTAAAGGCCAAGGGTTTTATGCCATCAAATAATCATAAAAAGAACATTAAAATTCTATCTTTAGATGATGCCAATCAACTTTTACCAACCTTAATTCCTCTACTGCATTCACTTCAAGAACAAAAAAAACAAATATTCAAGATGCAGGTGGATATTGAAATTGAAGAATTAACTGGAACTGATGATCAAAATCAATTATTCCTCCATTCAAAAAGAAACATTGATCAGAAAATGCAAATTCTTGAACGCCATATTTTCCTATTTGAAAATACTTTTAATAAATTCAAAAAAACTGGAGCCGTACTAAAGGATCTTGAAAAGGGTTTAGTTGATTTTTACTATCTAAAAAACAATGAAATCGTCTTTCTATGTTGGATTCTCGGCGAGCCTTCAATCACACACTGGCATTCTTTAGAGGGAGGTTTTGCAGGTCGACAACCACTCGATTAAACTTTTCATTAATTTTTTTATCTTACTAACTTAAGGAGCTTAACTATGTCTCAATTTGATCAAACAGACTTATTGGCTATCAATACCATTCGAATGCTCGCAGTTGATGCCACGCGCAAAGCTGGCTGTGGACATCCCGGTATGCCGATGGGCATGGCTCCAACAGCTTATGTTTTATTCAGCCGCTTTTTAAAATTTTCACCCTCATCCCCGGATTGGCTTAATCGAGATCGGTTTGTTTTATCTGCGGGTCATGGATCCATGCTTTTATATGCACTCCTGCACCTTTATGGATATGATCTTTCTTTAGATGAAATTAAAAATTTCAGGCAATGGAACAGCAAAACACCCGGACATCCCGAATATGGACATACTGTAGGCGTAGAAACAACAACAGGTCCATTAGGACAAGGATTAGCGACTGCGGTTGGCATGGCTATGGGTGAAAGAAATTTAGCTACTCGAATTAATGAAATGGGCTATCCTATTATTGACCATAATACTTGGGTGATTGCATCCGATGGTGATTTAATGGAGGGAATATCGCATGAAACCTGTTCCATGGCAGGACATTTAAAATTAGGACGTCTTAAAGTTATTTACGACGATAACCACATTACGATTGAAGGAAATACCGATTTAACTTTCTCAGAAAATATTCATAAGCGTTTTGAAGCTTATGGATGGCATGTTCAGTTTGTAGAGGATGGCAACGATTTGGTATCCATTGAAAAGGCTTTGGCTCAAGCTAACATGGAACATGATAAACCCTCGCTTATTGCAATTCAAACTCATATTGGATACGGCAGTCCATTACAAGACTCTCCCAAAGTTCACGGATCGGCATTGTCACCTGAACAAATTCAATCCACCAAAACATTCTTGAATTGGCCACAAGAACCTACTTTTTATATACCCGAAGATGTTAAACAACGTTGTCGTACTGCCATTGAGCGTGGAAAGGCATGGGTCAATCAATGGCAACAAATTCTCAACAAATTTACTGTTGAGTTCCCTCAAAAAGCATTATTGTTAGAGCAAGCGCTCAAACATAATTTGCCAAGTGATCTTGATAAAAAAATACCCCTATTTCCACCCGATCCAAAAGGGACCGCAACCAGAATCTCAAGTGGTCATGTTATAAACATGTTAGCCAAAGAATTGCCTTTCTTTATGGGAGGATCTGCCGATTTAGCCGGATCAACGATGACCCTGATTGAAAATGATGTGGATTTTTCCGCTCATAACTATCAGGGAAGAAATTTTCATTTTGGCATTCGAGAACATGGCATGGCCGCTGTCCTTAATGGCATGGCCCTCCATGGTGGCATCTTGCCCTTCGGAGCGACGTTCCTTATGTTCGCTGATTATTTAAAACCCGCCTTACGACTATCCCATTTAATGCATTTGCCGGTGATCTATGTTTTTACACATGATTCTATTGGTCAAGGCGAAGATGGGCCTACCCACCAGCCCGTTGAAACATTGGCTAGTTTGAGATCAATCCCTCATGCAACCGTTATACGACCTTGCGATGCGAATGAAGTTGCTGTTGCATGGCAATATGCCATTCAAAATAAAAACAACCCGACCATTTTAGTTTTCTCACGTCAAAATGTTCCCACCTTAGACCGCTCGAATTATGCACCCGCCAGCGCTCTTTTTCATGGGCTCTACATCCTTTCAGAATCTTCAACCGCAATGCCGCAAGTTATTCTGATTGGTACAGGATCTGAAATGGGTTTGTGTTTAGAAGCACAAAAAAAACTCGAAAGCCAAAATATATCCACACGCGTTGTCAGTGCACCCAGCTTAGAAATCTTCAAACAACAACCTCTCGATTATCAAAAAAAGGTTCTCCCACCATCCATTAAGGCTCGAGTAGCCGTTGAAGCTGCTTCTTCATTTGGATGGCATTCGATTATTGGAGAGTGCGGATCTACGATCTGTCTAGATCGATTTGGTGCAAGCGCCCCTGGACCTGTTGTCATGACTCAGTTAGGCTTCACGGCTGAAAAAGTCGTGGAAGCAGCATTGACCAGTCTAAAAAAATCTCAGAATTTAAATGCATGACTTATTTGGAAATAAAATACTTATTCCTTAATTGAGATGCAGCCGCGACATCCACTTTAAAAACCAATTGACCTTGCGTAGGATTCAAGTGTTGAATAGGATACTTTCGTTTCGAATCCTCCAATACCTTTGCAAGCATCTGTGATTTTTTATCACCTTCAATTAAAACCCAAATCCGTTTAGCTTGATTTAAAAGCGGAAACGTAAGTGAAATCCGTTCCCGTTTTTCTTCATCCACAAAGTAGCCAATGACCCATTTTTGCGCTTCCAGTCTTTCTTGCTTTCCTGGAAAAAGACTTGCGGTATGACCGTCTTCCCCCATCCCCAGGAGCACTAAATCCATCGGCTGGGATGCAAGAAGTTTCCGCATTTTTTTTTCATATTGAATCGCCTTTTGAGCAACAGAACCTTTTCCATCGGTCATTTTCAAGATATGATTTGAGGCAACCGGAACTTTAGATAATAAAGCCTCCCATGCCATTTTGAAATTGCTTTGAGGACTTGTACGAGGCACATGTCGCTCATCACTCCAAATCACATAGGTTTGCTTCCACGGAATCAACTGGCGAAATCGAGTTGTTCCCAAGATTTCATATAATCGCTTGGGAGTCGTGCCGCCTGATAAAGCAACTATAAATTTTCCAGTTTCGAGTACCGATTGATTGGCAATCTTGGAAAAATCTTTTGCGACCCTTTGAAACAAGCGATCTGCAGTTGAAAAAACTTCCAGGGTGGGAACTTTCCAACCCAAATGATGTTCCTTTAATTTAGTACTTGGTTTATTCATGGAGTTCGACCATCGTTCGAATCAGTTGTAAAACCTTTTCAAAAACCCTATCGGGCTCAAACCGTTTAAGACCCTCCAGCAAAAGTTGCGAAGAATGCAAATGTTCAAAATAGGTCGTCCTAGAAAAAATGATCTCGCCATTAACGATGGACTGCGATAAAACACATTGTGGATCCTTTTCCCGTTTCACTTGAAAAATCGCCTTTTCCGGTTCACTCGTCTCAATCTCAACCGAATATAAACGATTCATCGCATCGGAATCTTTAACCTTTTGAAAATAAACCGTGATGGGCTCTCGATTTAAAGATTGAAATTCCAGTTTCTCAGGGAAGGTTTGAATACCCTTGCCGATGTAATTCCACTTCAAATTCACGGCCATCCAACAGGCCATTAGCAAGCCTCGAAAACTGGAAAAACCTTCACCAAATTTAATCGTAATATTTTTAATTCTTAAAAGGTATCGACTCCAAGCGCCATCAAATAATTCGGCTATTATTTCCCTCCAACGATAAATACGAATCCAATTTAAATCACCTAATAAAATATCCTTATTGTATTTTCGGCTACTCAATTCGAAATTTTTTAAATCCCAAAGGGGATTTTCAAATATCTGAGAATCCACCCAGATCCGGTCCGCAATGCTGGACATTTTTGAAAAAAATAAATCGTTTTGGGGTATTTGACCAATCCACCAAAATTCCAAAGGTAAATCCGGCATTAGTAACGACGACGCAAAACTATACATCTGATTTAAAATAGGTGAATGAGAAACCAATTTTATAATTTCACAACAATTCCGTTTTTCATTTTTGTCCCCAATTTGAAAGTGACCTGAAATAAAAAAACGAACTGGATCCGTATTTAAATCATTAGCCGGACGAATCAGAATATAACGACCCGGATGTCGGGTCGACAATTCCCCCAAACTATTTTCAGCGTAATGCCCGAAAAGATGTTTCGAAGTATAAACAACTACATTCGTGGTATAAATGCGTTGAAAACTTTTTTTAGGAGAAACTTTATTTTCTGAATCAATCCAAAAATTCAATAGTTCTTTTTCAATTTGGCTTGAAGTAATCATAATTTAAAGTCTTCTCCATTTTCTCCAAGGTTTGACGAACAACGCATCGGCCATCGCCGGACCCCAAGTTCCAGCTTCATAATTGGGGAATGCTTCTTGTGGCGAGGTGGTTTCCCAATAGTTCAAAATCGGCATCAACGCTTCCCACGCCGCTTCAACTTCATCACTCCGGATGAACAATGTGGCATCACCTAACATACAGTCCAATAAAAGTCGTTCGTAAGCTTCTGGAGCCCCAACCGTAAAACTCGTTCCATATCGAAAATCCATATTGACATTTCTAACCTCAAACGCCATGCCAGGAACTTTAGTTTCAAATTTAAGTGTTATGCCCTCGTCCGGCTGAATCCGAATGACTAAAACATTTGGGGAAATGGCCTGTAAATTGTTTTTAAAAAGCAAATCCGGCGGTTCTTTAAATTGAATAGCAACTTCACTAATTCGTTTCGCCAGACGTTTACCGGACCGTAAATAGAATGGCACTCCTACCCATCGCCAAGTATCCAAATAAATTTTCAAAGCCGCAAATGTTGGTGTGGTTGATAAAGGATTGACCCCCGCTTCCTCCCTGTATGCGACAACTTTTTCGCCGCCTAAATATCCACCCCCATATTGTCCACGGCAGGCCGAGGTTTTTAATTCTTCTTCTTCAAAAGGACGAATCGATTTTAAAATTTTCAATTTTTCATCGCGAATGGCATTGGCTTCAAAAGAAATCGGAGGTTCCATCGCCACTAAACATAAAATTTGAAAAAGATGGTTTTGAAACATGTCTCTTAAAACACCTGAGGTTTCATAAAAACCTGCACGATTTTCGATTCCGATTTCTTCAGCTGCTGTAATTTGGACATGATCAATATATCGGCGATTCCAAATGGGTTCAAAAATTGAATTGGCAAACCGCATGACTAATAAATTTTGCACCGTTTCTTTTCCCAAATAATGATCAATTCGATAAATCTGATTCTCATTAAAAACGTTTTTAATTTTCTGATTCAGCATCTGGGCGGATGCTAAATCATGGCCGAATGGCTTTTCAATAATCACGCGCGAAAAACCTTTCTTCTCACGCGTGAGCTCGACGCGTCCTAAATTTGAAATGATATCCTCAAAAACTTCCGGAGGCGTTGAAAGATAAAAAATCTTATTGCCCAACGTATCATTTTTTTGATCCAGATCATTCAACAGTTTTGAAAGCGCCTGATAATCCGCTAAATTATTGAACCCGCCGGTTAAGGGCAGATAATGAAAATTCTGAGAAAAACTCTCCCAAAGAGCTGAAGAAATGCCCGGTATTTTTTCATCCAATGCTGATTTTAATCGGTGCTTAAACTCATCGGTGCTTAATTGAGATCGAGAGGTTCCGATTAAACTAAACGATGTTGAAAGTAAATGTTTCTGATATAAGCTAAATAATGCAGGTACGAGTTTGCGCTTGGTCAAATCGCCTGATGCGCCAAAGATGACAAGACTGCATGGGACCCCGGATCGCTGACTTCCCAAACCTTCGCGCAATGAATTTTCCAAAGTAAGTAATTTAGACATTTTCACCTCGTTATCCATCTATTCAATCAGTATCTAGTCTGGCATTTTCATTGTAGAACTGATTGAAATAAACTTCCATTTTTAAAATTACTTTATGCGTTTGTTTTTTAAAAATGCAATAGCATGATTGGATTTATTTTAATATCGCAATCCTCTACCCATGAAATTTTGATATTTTAACAGCTTTTACATCTTCTCATCTTTTTATTCATTTCAATCCATTTATTATGTATTCCGATTCTTCTAAAGCTTCCTTTAGAAATAGAAACTATTATAAAAATCAACCCGAAAGTCTTAACCCAACCTTTAAAACAATTTTGATACCTCACTTTATTTTTTGGAAAACATTGGGAACGGAATTAACTTCATTCTTTGGACGAAAACCGTCGTCGCAATGTTTCAACTATTATTGGAACAATACCATGCGCATTGAAAGCGTTCCATATTCAAATCCTTCGTAGGGATAATAAAGTTGATCGTTTTGAGTCGAAGCCCCTAAAACATACAAAAGTGGAATATAATGCTCGTGCGTTGGATGCGCTTGACGAAAAAGTTCGCTCCCCCAAGCATCCGGATGAACCAAAAAATATTCATCCCGCAATTGTAACGCCGTTTGCGCTTTTTGATCAAATACTTGAGCCCACTGCGATGGTTCAGCATCAATGTTTCTAGACAGGTGTTGAAGATTATGGGTTAGATTGCCACTCCCTAAAATTAAGGCACCCTCTTCACGTAAAAATTTGAGTTGTTTACCTAATTGTAAATGGTCCAAAAAGCTTTTTTGGTTATCGATACTTAATTGAAAAACAGGAATACTTGCATCCGGATACAGATGAGCCAGTACACTCCAAGCACCATGGTCCAACCCCCATTCCTTATCTATACTTACGTTGAGTTGATTCGCAAGTCGCTGAGCTTGTGCAGAAGCGCCTAAAGGTAAATACTGAAATTGGTATAATGCTTGTGGAAATCCATAAAAATCATGAATCACGGAAGGATGCTCCTCGGTTAATACGCGCGTATTTGAAGTCACCCAATGGGCTGAAATGACGACAATAAATTTTGGACGTGGAGTAATCGTTTTTCCTAATTTCTGCAAGGCTTGCGTATAAGGGTTGTTTTTCAACACGTTTTCTGGTGATCCATGGCCTACAAATAAAACAGGCATTGTCATCGGTGGCCCCTTCTGCCATATAATTGTCTTAAAAATGACTTAAAAAATTAAATTAACATATTGAAAAAAAAAAGAAGTTCATGTAACTATAAATCTGATTTTAACTTTTTCAATCTATTTTAATTTCATTTAGGAGATTACCATGAAAATATCAGAATCCTCTTGCTCACTTTCAATCCCAGGTTCAACTTCCATGCAAGTGTTTTCGGCCAAACCGGAAACCAATACCCAAAAAGGAATTTTGGTCTTTCAAGAGGCATTTGGAGTGAATGGCCATATTAAAAATGTCGTCCGACGTTTAGCCCAAGAAGGCTATCTGGCTGCTGCACCGGAATTATTCCATCGCACAGCACCCGCTGGTTTTGAAGGTTCCTATGATAATTTCATGGGAGTTCGCAGTCACATGGAGGCCCTCACTCCCGAAAACATCATTAAAGATTGTGAGGCAACTTACGCGTGGATGCAACAAGAACTTCAAACCAATCAAATTGGATGTGTTGGTTTTTGTATGGGAGGTTTTGTTTCCTACTTAGCTAATACCGCCCTCCATATAAAAGCTGCGGTATCCTTTTATGGAAGTCAGATTCTTCAAAAAGGCATTTCGTTAGCCTCTCAACAAAAATCACCGATTTTATTGTTCTGGGGAGGACAAGATAAGAGTACGCCTTCCGATGCCATTCTACAACTTACACAGGCTTTGAAAGCATCAGACAAAGACTTTGTTACTGCAGAAATATCAAAGGCTGAACATGGATTTAACTGTGATGATCGTGCGAGTTATCATCCTATTGCATCTCAACTCGCATGGCACTTATCGTTGGATTTTTTTCATCAACATATCCACGAATAATCATTTCGCCACAGCGTTCTCCAAAAGAACTAAGTTCTTATCCTCTTGCAAGCTCGACGATTGATTATCGTGTGAATTGAAGGTTCACCCAATCTCCCCAACACCAATGATAATCTCCCGTTGGATTTTCAATTAAGCTTAATTGTTTGATGCCGGTGACATTTAAATGAATTGAAACCGGTGGACTTTGAACAGTTAATTTTGGACTACGATATAGTTTTTTACCATCACCTCTAACCATGAAATAAATCGAGTCATTGCCTCCACTGCCACCAATATCCGCACCTGCCATACATGAAAATTTTTTAACTTGCCCAGCCAAATTAAACACAATCGTCGATGGCGCATGAGTTCCAATGCCATGAGGATACGTCACCTTACCAATCTTCAAAGGTCCACCGACAATATTATGATTTAAAAATGGAATCGGATGAGCCACCCAACCGGTATTCCCACTAATTGCTCGAATTCCATTAATCGTAATATCTAGCTTCTGGGGAGTTGGAGCTGCATAACTATGCTTTTTAAAAGCTCCCAACCATATTAATGGACCACCTACGACAAACCCTAAACCTAAAATAAGGATTAAAATCAATAAAAAATTCGAACCTTCTGGTTCGGGGGAATTCGGCACTTGAAGAGTTGGGGTTGGCGCAACCGGTTCTGCAGATTTTCGAGGGGCGCGCTTTGAAGTTTTTCTTTTTTTAGTTCGGTTTTCCATAGTGTTTTTTTCTCCACGAGAATTCAATTAAACAAAGATTAATGATATCAAAGTTTTTAAAAATTTTCCATATTTTATAGTCTACTTATTAAACCTTTTTAAAAATTGATATTGCTTAAAAAGCAATTGCCAAGGTGGAATTTTTCCACGCACTATTGATTCTATCCTGAAATCCCTAATGAATCTGAACTTCAATGATCCCTAGGATAAAAATGCCACAAAATGGTTTCCACGAATCCAACGGACTGCTTCAAAAATCTTTTTTAAACCATCTATAATATCTGCAATAAAAACGCTCTATATTTCTGGTATACAAGCCCGCGGTCATCATTTCAGTGGGGCCTTAATTTCAAATACGTTAATTTTTACCCCATCGTCCGCTTTTACAAAGCGAGTTCATTTAAAAATTAAGCATCTTGATAAGTTTTTCATAATTTATCATCTTTACATTAACCTTACAAAGCTTTATCTTAAAATTATAAATTGGTCTCTTCTGAGGCAGAAAATCAGGTCAACGTTATATATGGATCACCCACTGAGTCATACTAAGCCCGAAAATTTTTCCAAAGAACAATTGGCCTATTTTAATCAACAATTAGAATCGTGGGAAACTTCTAAAATTTTGGAATGGGCTATTCAACTGTTTGCTTCAAAAATTATGATTTCCACTTCCTTCGGAGCAGAATCTGCTGTGCTTTTACATTTAGTCACGCAAATCGATCCCAATATTCCTGTTCTTTTCACTGACACCGGATTTCATTTTCCAGAAACGCTCCTTCACCTAAACGATCTTCAGAAAAGATTAAACCTTAACTTGAGAATTTTAAAACCGACTCTAAACACCCAAGACTTTTTAAACCAATATGGCAAGCTTTATGAAACAAAGCCGGATCAATGCTGTGCCATGAATAAAGTAGAACCTTTTCAAACTGCTCTTCAAGATTACGACGCTTGGATTACCGGTGTCCGAAGAGATCAGTCCCATACACGTCAAAAACTGGTATTTGTCGAAATCATATCTAACCCCAATGGATGGCTGACAAAGATTTGCCCGCTTTTAAATTGGAATAGTAAAATGTTGTGGGATTATGCAAAAAAATTCGACCTTCCTTATCATCCACTTTGGAGTCGAGGCTATCTTTCCATTGGATGTTCGCCCGATTGTTGCACTCGACCTGCCCAGCTTGGTCAAGATCCCCGTTCTGGAAGATGGGCCAATAAAGACAAAACTGAATGTGGTATTCATACCCTGCCGCTATCCGCTCAGAAGGAATAAGCGACTTGAATGCCCGGAACCCAACGATCTTCTGGCAGAAAACTTTCAACCTGTAACGCAGGATGTCCCATCCATTTCAACAATAAAAGTGTTGTAAGATTAGTGGCGATATCAATCCATGCTCGTTGCTTAACGGCGGAGATCGGTTTTCCCAAAAGTTGGACAACCGGATAAACCGTTTTCGAAATAGCGGCCATGTTAATTAAAAAAAGGCCTGAATACTGATCCGTCGTCGCTAAAATAATCCAACCCATCGCATCAATACCCGCGGTAGTATCGGCATAAACAAAAGATCGATCTTCATAGGCTTCCGTATATGCCCAAACATAATAATTGGCAAACGCAATGGGAAATGAAACCACCGGAACCGCCTGTACGCGCGAACTCAACAATTCGACGCCTAATATCATTAATGCAATCAAAAATAATTTTTTCATGGCGAGGGACTTGGAGTGATATAGGGTTCCAAAGGATTGAGTCCCTCTTGAATTTTCGTTTGATTAGATATACCGTCCCCCGTGGGATCATTAGTCCATTTAACAATGATCGGAAGATTGGTCTTGGGAAAAATAAATATAAAAAATGGAACTTCATTGATGGGATAGCAGTTACTGAGATACGTAAATTTCGAAAGCGTAATATAGATATTCAAACAATCGGTAGTCATACCCACAAATACAATTTTTTCACAAGAACTGCTCACCAAGCCTAAATTAATGAAAAACGCTTCGGTAGTATTCCAATTAATTACAGGTTCTAACGTAGTGGTTTCCGGGGCTTGCGGAACAATCCCAATCATCGGCAGTAAGGAAGGCAACGTCGGATCCGGGCTTTGATCCGGAATAATTTCATTCCAATCTGAATTAAATTCCTGTTGATTAGTTACTAATCCACTGTATAGCCCATAATCAATCGTTTGAAGATTGGGAATGGCGGTTGCCTCGATAAACTGATATGGATAATTTCGAGTCGGACAAGGATATAACTGAGTCATGCCTAACGCATTACTATTAAATATTTGTTGATTAATGGGAACGAAATACGCATTGGGATTCATGGAAACACAACTCATTATGGTGAAAATGCCCATAAGTAGCAGCACGAGTGCTACCAACCATACTATTGGGCGTTGGATCATTTAATTAAAGCTCGAAAACTGTTTTCGAAATTTTTTATTCGCTGTGTGATCCCTAAACGGAATTCATGAATCAGCCGATGGATATTCCACTTAATCTTGTTCCATGTTTTTAAAAACCGGGATCGGGTTTGCTCCATCTTGTTTTTCCATTGATGTTCCGGCGTTTTTATTTTTTGAAGCACCTTCAAGGAGGATCGGGCGATTTGAGGTGAAGCTTTTTTAAATTTATGATTCAGCATATTCAACGTTTGATGCACCTTCATCCATGCATGATGAATGGATCTAGTATGAGAACCCTGTGAAATGCCTAATCGAGTTAAACACCATTGATTGGTTCCCACAAAAACCAAGAATCCAAGTATCACTATAAAAATAAAAAGCTTTTTGATCACGATTGCCCTCCTGGATTGCATCCACAATCTGTTATTGTCGAATCCCTCGCCCATCTAAAACAAAAAACCTTCCCTGCGAAAAGCACCATTCTACTTCTGTAAAAATATTCCATTGATTAGACAATTTTCGAGTCAATTGAACCAAGTCAAATAATTCAAACCCCACAGTTTCCAACTGCGATTGAAAAAAAGCCCAAGGCCAATTGAAGTAGGTACTTAAAAATCTATTATTGGAAGGGACGCGGATCGTTTGCATATTCCCATTAGATAACAAAGTGATTCGAATTTCCACATCGGATAATTTTAATCCTTTTTGAGGAAAAGTTCGGCATAATCCAACCGCTGACACCTTCAACGCTTTTTGAACAATATAAAAATTCCGTTTTAAACTTAATCGGCTCTCAAATAAAACTCGAAGTACTTGTGCTTCGGAATATGGTTTAAGCGATCGCAAACTCTGTTGGCCGGCCGTTAAAAAATCAGATCGTCGAATCCAAAAGGGTCCTCCTAAATTTTTTAAACTCTTTTTGACTTCACTTTCACTTTGAGATTTGGAAACACCCAAAAAAACAAACCCTGGTGCCGTTTCTCCACCTAACTCAATAATCTGACTAAGCCGACTCATTAATTTTCCAAAATAAGCTCCTTGATTTTTAGTCACTCGAATTAACCAGTAATGGGATGCTCGAGTTTTCGGTTGATAGGCATCGATAATGTATTCCAAAAATGGAACCAGCCACAGGCTAATCATGGCTAAACAAACTCCACTGGCCAAATCCGGAAGATAGTGATAGCCCAAATAAAGGGTTGAACACCAGATACCCAAGGTGAGTGGAATACCCCAAAGAAGTCCCCGGCGATCATTTTGGGATTGCCAAAAAAGTAAATAGCTTGAAATCGCCCCATGTAAACTTGGAAAAACATCAATTTTTGATCCGAACCATTGCACTATCCAATTAGTCCACGTAAACAGCCATCCACCTTGGAGCCATGCCCATTGTTGGGCAAAAGCAAATCGAGGTCCAACCGCTGGACAAATCAAATACCCAAGAAACCCACCACCATATACCAATATTAAGCCCAACATAAATCGCTGATAAAGGGCTCTTCGAATCCATAAATGATAAATGACTAATCCAATCAGCCAAATAAATAGACTTAAATAAAAAAAACAAAAAAAATCCGTTAAATTAATGTGCTGAGATAATTCATGGCCCCATAAAGCGGGCCCGCGTCCCCAAACAGCGCGCTCAATATTAAATAAATCTTGATCATCTTTTCCTGGGTGGATTGTGGGTACTAAATATTTCATTAGGTTATAACACAGCGCAATGCCCATCCATAATCCGGCATTTCGAATCACACCCCATGTTCGAGTTGGATTGGGATTTTTATGGATCATCCATACTAGCCACATTATCCATATTAAAAAATATCCGGTTGACCATAAAAACGTCGTTCCTGCTTGGGGTAACATCTCAAAGACGGCAGCTAATGACATCATTTCAAAAATAAAAAAATAAGCCAAAAGAAGCCATTCGCCGGGATTTAAAATCCACCCATATTTTTTTAATAATGATTTAATCACTCACCTTTTCCCACCCAAATTTATAAAACCCTTTAATTCTCTCTCATCAATAAATCTCGGGCCCACCACCGATCCGTGTTGAATAGTATTATCTATTTTCAAACCATAAATATCCATTCTTTTCAAGAACATCAAAGTCATTTTTTAATTTTTATCCATTGTATAAAAGAAAATATATCGATTTCCAAATTATTCTTTTCATGATTTCTTAAAAACACGCAATGTGTGGACCTTTAAAAATCGCCTTCAGCCTATGGTAGGAGTGACACATCTCATTTGAACAAGAACGCTAACTCCTCAAGTTGTTTTAACATTAAAAAATCTGGTGGTAAGGGTTCCACGCGCTGTTGGAGCGGATTCCGATTTAACCATGCGACTTGAAGCCCGGCTTGAAAACCTCCCCAGATATCGATCTGTAAATTATCACCAACCATCAGTGCCTGATCGGGTCGTACTGAAAGTTGATGACACATTTCTAAAAAAATGTCTCGATGCGGTTTTTCAATTTTCAATTCGGATGAAATAATAATTTTTTTAAAAACAGATTTAATACCGGTTGCTACTAATTTTTCATATTGATAGTCATGTTGACCATTTGAAAGTAAAGCTATTGGAACTTGCTGACTTACTTTGGACAAAACCGAACCCACCTCGGGAAACAGGGTAAAGGTTGATTGCTGACAAATATCAAAAATTCGTCCCAGGGTCTGGGCCAGTTCTAAAAATTCTTTGACCCGAAAACGTTTTAATATCTTTTCAAATATTTTGATGCGAAATTGCAAAGGCGAGATATTGGTGTTTAATAAAAATCGGTTCTCACTCGCCACGGTTGGAAAATATCGTTCAAGCTCATACCCTAAGCCTCGTATCGGACCTTGCGATGAAATCATGCTTTGAAATCGTTTCCACGCTAAGTCAGCCGATGTCGAATTATCTAATAAGGTTTCATCCAGATCAAAAATAACGGCGTGTATTTCCAAATGATTTCTCTCCCATAAATCTTGACTTTTCTAGAATTTAACATCATTATAAACCTAATCAAGTTTTTTCAAGGAGGGTAGTCCATGGGCTTGTTTTCACGATCGTATCAGCCTATTTCCAATAGCGTTGCTTACGAAGATGCTTTTTCTAAAAATGCTTTTCTTCAAAAAGTATATTCATTATTTTTTGTAGGTTTAATTATGGGAGCAGTGGGTGCCGTCGTTACTTTATCCAACCCGGAAATTTTACAACTCGTTGCCCAACACCCCATTATCACACTGATTTTGTTTGTTGGAATGACTTTTGGAGTCATGGCTGTGAGAAAAGTTCCGGTCATTAACATCATAGCGCTTCTGGGATTCACTTTTTTAAGCGGAGCTTGGTTAGCACCTTTAGTCGCCGTATCAGTTGCTCAAACCGGATCTTTTAATACTATCTTTGAAGCGTTGGGGATCACCGGATCTATCTTTATTGGATTAACCGCCTATGTGTTTATTAGTCAAAAGGATTTTACCTTTATGGGTGGATTCATTATGGTAGGACTTTTTTCAATGATCGGCCTTGGCATCATCGGTTTCTTTATTCACAGCACTATATTTGAACTGGCTTTGGCTTGGATTGGAGCGGTTCTTTTTTCTTTATTTATTCTCTATGATACTTCCCGCATTATGCATAGTCACCAAAGCGATGAGTATGTTGCCGCAACCTTAGGACTTTATCTGGATTTCATTAATCTTTTTGTAGATATTGCCATGATTTTGATGAACGGTGGAAGACGTCGTTAATTGTTCTTGAAAAACCCAGAGAAACATAATAACTTTCTCTGGGTTTGGTCTTTTTTGAATTAGCTACTCTTATGGGGCTAGGCGCTTTAATCTGGATAGTGGGAATGGGGATCTTTATTTTTTTAATATGGCACCCACGCCCGAAACCTTCTTCTCGTCTTGAAATTCCATCCTTGCCATCTATTCATCTCGAAGTGGCTGCTCCCAGCCTTGTCGATCGTTACACACCCGCTTGGCAATTGGAAGCCCATGAACCGTTAAAAAACAAGGGTTATATCTTCGTTGGCAATTATGCCTACACTTCTTCAAACCTTTTCTTTTCAAAAATTTGGATAGATCCTACGGCTCAGGCCTTAATCATTTTCGTCAATTGGATTGAAGACCATCGATCTCATGCCCATGCGGTCCTCACGAATTTGGAAATTTATAGTTTTTTAGAAAATCAAAACTTCATCTTAACGGCTTTTGCCCAGGATGGGGCACTGCGACTTTTAACCGGTGCCAATCGTCCTGATGCGTCCCAACTTTATTTAAAACTGCAGTCCGTGTTTTCACTCAAAGAGGTCTGGCGAGGTATTGAGATGCATATCCAGCGTCTTCAAACCTTGCCAACACCCAACCCACTGGTACCCATCTTATCGTCTGCCTCGGCGCTCACCTCCTTGGAATCCATTATTCAAGTCATGCCCCTCTCGGCTTCGCCTTCCCTAGATCCCCTCGCATCACCTTTGAAAAAATAAATTCCATGAAGCTTGACGGCGCCTCGGTCCACGAGCGTCAGGATCAAGAAGCAATCAATCCGTGGTTTATTTTTTTTAAAATCGTTGAAATAACTTTGGCGGTTGATTGATTCGAACAGGAGATCGTTATGTCCGCATAGCGTTGATACAGGGGCACGCGTTCCCGATATAATTCATCAAGCGTATGGCCGCCCCGACAAACGACTCCGCGTTGATCCCAGGATGGGATGCGCTTTTTTAGTTCTCGTAATGAAACCTCCAGATAAATTTTGGGACCTAATTTTTTCAGATGTTGCATGGCCAATGGATAATAAACCGCACTCCCTCCGGGCGCAATCACACATTTTCGAGTTTCTAATTTTCGCAGCGTTTGAGATTCCATTTTCATGAATTTTTTCATCCCCAGTTCATCCAACACCTTTTGCAGGGATTTCCGGTAATGACTCTCGATCAGTTGATCCACATCTAAAAAGTAATATCGTAGCTTTTCAGCTAAAAGTCGACCGATGGTGCTTTTGCCACTTCCAAACATTCCAATTAAAATGACATTTTCCGATGCGACTTTTGACAATTTGTTTTCACGATCCATATGGTTTCCATCCTTTTTAAAAATCTACACGAAAATCACTTAAAAAAATAGTTGGTAATTCTGACAACGGACCCTGATTGACTTGAAAATTTTTCTGCAATTTCAAACTCATGGAACTATGAGACGACATGGCCCAACTCACTGCAGGGCTCCAAACCCAACTGCCGCCTTGAAAAGATTTTAAAACACTCATGCCGATATTCCAATTCTCAAGAAATTTTTTCTTCAAAAGAACATAAACATAGGTGGCTGGTAAATTCAAAGGATTCCACATGCCTAATGCCTCATTGAGGCCATCCTGTAAAATCTCAAGAGTGGCTCGTATTTTTCCAATTCGTGTCTCTCCACCTTCAATAGCCTCGAGATGGAAAACACGTCCATTCAACGCTTTCCAATCAACACCTTCAAAATATACGCGAAAATACCTGAGTACCGCTGACACTTCCATCCCCAGCCCAATCGTATGAAACATATAAGCGAAACTGGGCGTGAGGGTAAATCCAATACCACTGGTATGCAATCGAATCACTTCTTGCGGATCCCCATTGCCCACCCATCGAATCACACTTTGAAGATTTGAATTTTCAAAAACATATCGTTCCACAGAAATGGAATCACTTCCTAAGCTGTCATTCGCAATTAATTGTAACGGCGCTCTTGGATCAAAGTAATCGGTCGGCCTAAAAAGCGCCGCGGTTCCCCAATGGAATCGTTGTCGACCAATAGCGATCGTCCACGCTTTCCAATCATACTTTAAGCTAGCTTCATTAATTCTTAAAAGTTCTCTCCACGAATGATTCAACCCGGATTGCCACTGCCCTCCTAGCCATCCCGAGGGTTGTTCCTCTTGCCATAGACTTGGCAACGCCACTGGCCCATTCCAAATATTGCCTTCAATTTGGAAGGTTCCTGAACAATCTGGTGAAAAATAATGATGACCGTTCCAAATCCATCGGAACAAATTAACCATGCTCAAGGATTGCGTAAGATCATTTTCAATGCCCGGTTGAATATCCACTTCAAAATTCAAAAGATGGGCCTGAACGGGAATAACCGTTCCTAACAAAAACAAGGCAATTATGAATACCGGGTACCATTTCAATAAAATCGTCCATCTTCAAATCATTGAATTTAAACGAGCGTTTACGAATGCCAACTGCTCTTGAGATTCAAAATAAATTGTCGTGCCGTTCGACCCGATCGCTGATTATAACGCAAGGCCCACTGTAACGCTAACCGATGCAATTCGGGCAACGGCATTGCAATGGTTTCTTTTTTGGCCCACTTTTCAACGATGCGTAAATAGGTTTCCTGATTCGCCGCATAGAACGAAATCACCAATCCAAATCGATCGGCGAGCGACAACTTTTCTTGAACGGTATCTTCGCCATGAATATCGCTCTCCTGTTGATGGCCTTCTTGATGATCTTGAAAAGTTTCGCGAATTAAATGACGACGATTGGAGGTGGCTATCAGAATCACATTCGTTGGCTTGGATTCTAAACTTCCTTCCAAAATCCCCTTGAGTTCTTTATAACTCGTTTCGTTTTCTTCAAATGACATATCATCAATAAAAAGAATAAATTTTTCATGCCGAGGAGCAATTTCTTTTAAAATATCAAAATAGCTTTTCAAAGCCTGAACGGATACTTCTATCAATCGTAATCCTTGAGATGCATATTCATTCAGCAATGCCTTTACCGTCGATGATTTTCCAGTTCCACGATCACCATAAATAAGGACATTATTGGCTGATTTTCCATCCAGAAAGGCTTGGATATTGTCTAAAAGGGGCTGCCGAATTTCTTCATATCCTACAAGATCGTTCAAACCAATCGGATCCAGCCGTGCAATCCCGACCAACTCTCCGTAAGGTCCTGAAGCCGAGCTATGCCAACGGAAAGCCGTAAATCGAGCAAATTTACCTTGTCCGCATCTAAAAAAATAATCCGCAATGCTTTTAACTAATACGTCGATAGCGATGGCTTTATCTAAAATTTGTTTTTTGATCTCCATTCGAGACTGCGCCAAAAATGAGTTGGCGGACTCATCCACTAATGGCCTAAATGCTTTAGGGCTCCATAAATCGATTGGCGGATGATGGGGCATCTTATCCAATTGCCAAAGAAATTCTCGAAACAATTTTATTTCTTGAAGGTAACGGTTCTTTAATACATCGCCCATGCTTGCAAATTTAACTTTTTCAGCTTTATCATGAAAAAGGTTTGGATAATTCAAAAATTTTTCCATCCAATAATCCTGAAAAACATTTCCGACATATTCATGATGTGCTAATTCCGCATACTGAGTGATGGCCTTCACCAAGTTTTCAAAACTTGCTTCAACCATTTGGGCTTTTTTTAAGGACGCGGTTAACGTTAACTGAATCCACTGTTTAAGTTTTTGCCCGAGGTCATCTTCAAAAAAATCTTTTTTCCCATCCTGGGCTTTAAACAGAATGCCATTTAAAAAGGGTTTCAGGGCTTGAACCTCTTTGATTTTGGGGGTGGTGGATGCTTTTTTCAAAATAACTGATCGCTCCAAATAAAAATTCTATTTATTGTACGCTTGTTTTTGAAAAGACGCAAAATATTCATCCAAAAGTTTTAAATATTCATTGAATTTTTTATTTTTTTTTAAGTATAGTACTGATATGCCTTTGGGGGATTCTTAACCATGTTAACCTTGGAATCGCAATTAAAGTCGCATGTTCAACCGGGAACTTTATTTGAATCCCTCCCAAACCAAAAACTGCGGTGTTATGCTTGTGCGCATCGGTGCTTAATTTCCAACCATCAATCGGGCATTTGTAGGGTTCGGTTCAATGAAGAGGGTTTATTGTGGGTGCCCCACAATTATACCGGCGCATTGCAGATAGATCCGATCGAAAAAAAACCTTTCTTTCATGTCCTTCCCAGCTCAAAAACCCTGTCCTTTGGAATGTTGGGATGCGATTACCATTGCCGTTATTGCCAAAATTGGATCACGAGTCAAGCACTCCGGGATCCGCGCATCGAGGCAGAGGCCATCGTTTTAAAAAAATGTACTGCGGAGGACTTAGTTCATCAAGCACGCCAATGTCAATGCGATGTAATCACTTCGACATTTAATGAGCCCTTAATTACAAGTGAATGGGCCATCGAAATTTTCAAAATTGCCCACCAAAATCACCTGATAACTTCGTATGTTTCCAACGGGAATGCTACACCGGAAGTATTACGCTTTATCCGTCCTTGGGTCGATCTATACAAGGTCGATTTAAAAAGTTTTAATGATCAAACATATCGAAAATTAATTGGAGGAACTTTAAAGCCGGTCCTCAATAGTATTATTGATTTAAAACAATTAGGCTTTTGGGTGGAACTCGTGACACTACTCATCCCGGGAATTAATGATCAAGACTCCGAGTTAAAATCGATGGCTCAATTCATTGTTTCCGTCGACCGAAATATCCCTTGGCATCTCACCGCGTTTCACCCGGATTATGAAATGACCGAAACCTCACCTACCCTCTTTACGCAGTTGGCTCGCGGAGTTGAGATCGGTAAAGCCGCTGGTCTTCGATACGTTTATTCTGGAAACCGCCCAACGCATGCCGGCCTTACCGAAAATACTTACTGCCACCAATGTCAAACCCTATTAATTGAACGCAAAGGGTTCCAAGTTTTAAATAATTACTTGCCTGAATCCGGTCTTTGCCCGCATTGTTCCACGTGCATTCCTGGAATTTGGAAAAAAATTTGTTGAATACCATTCACTCGCCGAATGAATCTTTTGATTCCATCAAACCGAATAGCGGCGCTTTTCTTCCAGGGGAACTGTTGTTTCTGAATTTTTTTGAAACCCAGCTCCATCATCCGGAATAATGCCTTGCTCCATCCACGAAAATGCTTGATTCATAACTTTTTTGGAAAGCGTTCGATCTTCCGGATCGGTATTTTTTTTCAATGCATCATAATAGTGTTGAATACGTATTTGAGATTGTTTGCAAAAAATTTTCGCCAATTCAACGGGACTTAAATCGGAAGGATTATTACGTATTAATGAAATCGCTTTCGAACAACTACACGCCATTGCAAATAGTTCCGTACCGATTTCAACCACACGCGCTAAAACCATTTGATGGCTTTCCAATTTGGGTCCAAATTTTAACAACAAGTGAAAAATAGTTCTTGATAATTTTTTGCTATTTTTTCCAACAAATCGAATTTCAGACGATAACGGACGATACCCGGCATAGCTTTTCATCCAATCGAATGAACACCATAATCCTAAATACCATTTGGGATAGAAAAAGGCGCATTTCCAAAATGACTTCCATTTTTCAGAAAAAGAGCTTTGAGAATTGATGAATGCACCTACAAGTTTCATGTGATAATCCAAGGCTTCCCGAGCAATAAATAAATGTTGAATCTCGGTAGTGCCTTCAATAATGCGATTAATTCTCGAATCTCGCATCATGCGTTCAACTGCATACCCTTTTTCTCCACGCTGCCGTAAGGAAGACGCCGTTTCAAATCCTCGCCCCCCTCTTAATTGAACTAAATCATCAATGATCTTCCAGGCCGCTTCACTACAAAATAATTTAGCCATCGCGGCTTCGAGACGAATATCCGATCCACCCCGATCGACCAACGCTGAGGCATAATACGTCATAGCTTCCATCGCAAAAACATTGGCCGCCATGTGCGATAGTTTAACTGCACCCGCTTCATGTTGAGCAATGGGAGCTCCCCACTGTTCACGCTCTTTACCCCAAAGTCTTGAAATCCTCAATGCTTGCTTGCTCATGCCGCCACAAGCCGCTGGCAAAGTCAATCGTCCTGTATTTAAAGTTATCAGGGCCAATTTTAATCCCAATCCTTCGCCCCATAAGATATTCTCGGCCGGAACAACTACATTTTTAAACTCAATCACGCCATTTTGAATTGCACGAATGCCCATAAAATCACATCGATGTGGATATTGAATTCCCGGTGTTCCCTTTTCCACAATAAATGCCGTAATTTGCTTTTTTTCTTTTCCATGAACGATTTTAGATGGCGTTTGAGCCATTACAACCAGAACATCCGCAATCAGCCCATTGGTACACCATAGTTTGGTTCCATTAATCGTCCATGTTTTACGATCCGCTGAAGGCACCGCAACACAAGTCATTTTTGCCGGATCCGAACCCACATCGGGTTCAGTCAAGGCAAAAGCTGAAATGGCCCCTTGAGCAAATTTGGGAAAATATTTCTTTTTTTGTTCTGCTGTTCCAAATAATTTTAAAGGTTGTGGAACCCCTATGGATTGATGCGCTGAAAGCCAAACTGCGGTGGAACCACAATAGGATGCCACTAAAGCAATTGCTCGATTATAATTGATTTGCGAAAGACCCAATCCTCCATATTCTTTAGGAATTTTCATTCCCCAACATCCTAGACGAGTTAATCCTTCGATAATTTCAGGTGGAAGAATACCCGTGCGATCGACCTCATCTGGATCTAAATTGCATTTTAAAAAGGACTCCAGTTGCTTCATAAATTCATCGCCGATTTGCCGATCCTCTGGGGATTGCTCTGGATACGGAAAAATCAAATTGGTTCGAATTTTCCCCATAAATAATTCTGCCACAAAACTAGGAGATGTCCATTCGGTTTCTCTTGAAGCTTCCGCAACCTCTAATGCTTCTCGCTGAGCTTCATTCAAATGTTTTAAAGTTTGTGTGTCCATAAAAATGCCTTTCCATAGCCAAGATACCTTTGACCGCTATTCTTCAGATCTATTTTAATTTATTTTTGATTATAATTATATAAGTAGTCGCTTCTTCTATAACGCCGCCCGCTTGACCTAGTACTATTTTTTATATGTTTTTAAAAAAATTAAGCTATACTATCCTTATGAATGTATTCTGCGATCCAAATGAAGCTTATATTTATGAATTTCCCATGTTTGAAGTGACGGTGATTCAACCTGAATTTCAAAATTTCACAGAGACGTTTAATGAGTTTACGCCCATGGTTACATTTGAAACGTTGGAACATACCGCCTCCAAAGTCCAATTGATTGCTTTGCCTGACGTTCATCCCATTGTTCCCCTCACCAAAACGCCTGAAGAAAATTAAACTTATCCTTTAAAATCGACCTTTATTCTCTAAAAATGTGGTGTTTTAATTTGTATTCTCTTGTTACACTCCCTCTTAAAGAACATCAGTATTAAATGCAACCTTGATTTTTCGTCGTGGATAGGTGTCCTGTGAATCCTGCTACCCATATGCATGCTTGGCAATCTCAGCTAGAAAGTCCATTACCTTTTCTGGGAGAGTGGCAGGCTCGTGAACCCTTCGATGTCCTCGATATTTTCAAAAAAACATTTGGAAATACAACAGCCATTTTTCTTGAAAGTTCTGACACGTCTATTCCCGATGAATCCCATCGTTGGTTAATCTGGGCTGGAATACCTGCATATGAATTTTTTGGAAGTCGCTCACAACCCCAACTCAAAACACCCTCTTTTGAAGGCCCGGCTCCTTTTTCACTCCTGGAATTGTTTGATCTTATTGGCAAGGCCTCGGTTGTTCCTCCCGATGATTCATTTAGTTTTTTTTCCCAAGCTTGGTTTGGCGTCGTGAGTTACGAATGGGGGCACAATTTACACCTTCCGAACTTTAAAGTTTCACACCCTCAGATACCCGACTTTTATTTTTTCAAACCCTCTCAAGTGTTTGTGTGGGATCGTTTTGAAAAAAAGGGACTTGCTTGGGGAGGCTTCCCTCATTTGAATTCCACCACACATGCCCTGGCGTCTGATTTTTCGGTGAACCATTTTTCTCGATCGATGCATATCGATCATTATCTGGATGCCATTCATCAAGCTAAAAAATTCATTACGGAAGGCGATCTTTATCAGATTAATTTTGCGCATCGCTTTCAAGCTCAATGGACCGGTCCTCCTTTAGAACTATATCGTCGTCTGCATACCCTCAATCCCGGCCCGTTTATGGCTTTCTTTCAAACCCCTCAATTTGTGATTGTCTCGTCCTCGCCTGAACGTCTCATTAGCGGACGCGGTGAGTCTCTCGAAACGCGTCCCATTGCCGGAACACGCCGTAGAAGTAAATCTCCAGAAGAAGATGAACGTTTAAAGCATGAACTTCAAACCGATCCCAAAGAACAAGCGGAACATATTATGCTTGTGGATCTTGCGCGCAATGATCTCGGACGCATTGCCCAATGGGGATCCGTTCAAGTCCACACCTTAGCTGCCATTGAAACATATGCCCATGTGCATCATCTGGTTTCTAAAATTCAAGCTCAACGTCATCCGACAAGTTCGCTCTCGGAAATTTTCAAATCGCTTTTTCCTGGAGGAACCATTACGGGATGTCCTAAAATACACTGTATGGAAATCATTCATCAACTCGAACCGGTCCCTCGCGGATTTTATACTGGAAGTCTCGGTTATCTTGCACCGGGTCCTTGTTTTGACTTTAATATTCTGATTCGAACTTTTTGCCTATTTTCAGATTCTCATCTTGAATTCCATGCTGGGTCTGGCATTGTTGCGGACTCCAATCCACAAAGGGAATACGAAGAAACCCTCCACAAAGTTGAAACACTTGCCCACTCTCTGGGTTTTTCACTTTTATAAAATTATGGATTCCATTTTTATTCAAGGTCATCGATGGACAACCGCTCAAGCCAAAATTCCTTTTCTTAATAGTGGTCTTCTTTTTGGAGAAATTTTATTTGAAAGTATTCCGGTCTATTTGGGAACCGCTTTATTTTTAGAGGACCATCTCGATCGGTTAAAGCAAGGATGTGCCTTTTTAAACTGGCCCTTAACACCCCTCCCCTGGCTGCATCAGGCGATTCAGTGGTTTTCCCGATTTCAACCTTGTTTTCTTTTACGAATTACGATGGTTCAACCCTTGAAAAAAAACGCCTCGCCTCGTTTTTTTTCAACCACGCCGCCTTGGGTTATTGCATCCTGCCGACCCCTTTTACATCACCCCTTTCAATTTAACCCCATCCAAGGGGAAGCGGGCATCAGTGCCTGGCATGCAATCTCACCTCAAGCGATGCCGACGCATTTTAAATTACCGTGGTATTTGACGGCACGGCATAGTTTTCAAAAAAATCCGCAGTGGAGCGAAACGCTTAAAATCAATGCTCAAGGCCATGTGGTCGATGGCGCATGGGCGTGTCCCTGTTGGGCGCATCATCATCGCATCTATGTTCCGCCGCAAGCCTTGGGTCGGTTGCCCAGTATTACACTTTCGAAAATGATAACCTTGGGGAGATCCCTGGGAATTTTGATCCAAGAAAAACCTTGGTCGATTCGGGATATTCAGGCCAAGGATGAACTCTTTTTTGTCGGATCCGGCGTTGGCGTACTCAGTATCCAAAAATTACAAACCCATTTGCCCCTGGCCCCACCTCGATTCGCCTTGCGCCTTTGGCAACTTTATCGCCATCATATTTTCACAACCTGTCTAGCTTGATTTTTTTCACAGACATCCCTTGACAATTAACTTATACAGTCGTATAAGTTAGTACAACTACTAATTAGCAAGGTGGTCATGACGCGTCCAAAAGGAAATGCCGACCAGAAACTAATTCAAGCGGCACGAGTTCTGGTTGAAAAAACTGGATTTAAAAATTTAAAAATTCGTCAAGTGGCTAAAAAAGCCAACGTGAATTTGGGAATGTTTCATTATCATTTCAAAAACAAAAAAACATTTGTTTACCAAATTCTCAAGGATTTCTATGAAGATTTTTTTCAAAAAATTTCTTTTGAATATTCCAAATCCCTTTCAACGGAAAAAAGGTTAAAACTGGTGATGAAAACATTGTCTCAATTTACAACCCAACATCGAAAATTCTTAATCGCCATCCTCGCGGATGCGCTGGAAGGCAATACCGAAGTGATTTCTTTTTTTAAAGCCAATGTGCAACGCCATGCGTCCATGATTTTTCAATTGCTCGACGAAGGCCAAAAAGAAAATTGGGTTCAGCATTTACCCCGGCCCATCCTCATGTCATTTATCGCCGGAAGTATCACCATGCCGATTTTGATTTTTACATTAATTGAACGTGTCCATAATACCCATCCCTTCGGCATGCAACCCCAGTCCTGCTTCCAAGCCCTTTTCTCAGATCAAATGATTCAAAAACGAATTGATCTGGCGGTAAAAGCAATTTCCAAACCTTAATTTTGAAGGAGTGATTCATGAAGCGTATTTTAAGTTTTATTTTATGGTTTTTTCTTTTATCCACCGTTTATGCTCATGGAACTATTTTGACGCTCCACTTGAAACAAGTTGAACGCGAAGCTTTGCATCATTCGTTTACTTTGCAAGCTGCCCAATTTGATGCCCAAGCCGCCCAAACTCTGCCGGGAAGTCCCGCCTTGCTTTATTTTCCACGACTTAACCTTGAAGGTGGCTGGAGTTATCTTGGAACGGTTCCTTCCCTCTCCCTATTGCCCGGACAACCCCCCGTCCAATTTGAAAGCCATCATAATTACGACGCTGAACTCGCTGCAAATTGGATTTTATGGGACTCCGGCGTCAGTTTATATCAATGGCAAAGCCTTGAAGATATTGCTAAATCCCAAAAAGCAAAAGCAATTTGGCTAAAAAAACAAACACTGCTGGATGCTCGACTCGACTATTTCCAAGTTCAGGACGACCTCGATACGGTACACCTGCTTCGGAACGCCTTATTGCTTTCCTGGGCTCAATATCATGATATTTTAAATCGCTTTTTAGCGGGCGTATCTAGTAAGCTGGATGAACTTTCCTCGCATCTCGATCTGCTGACCCATGAACGGGAATTAAGTCAGGCAAGAGCACAACTCGCTAACGCCCTTCAAAATTTATTTTCATTGACGGGACAAAAAGGGACATGGAATTGTTCGTTGCCTTTAGATAATCCTGGAAAAAAATCTTTACCCCCCGAAGTTCCAGCCCCAACGGTGATTCTAACCATGGACTCATTTCATCAATCTGTTGCACATTTAAAAGGCACTTGGAGTCAGATGCCTACGCTTACAAACCCCGAAGTCGAAATCTACCATAATCTAGTTAAATCGACTAACAAACAATCAAGTAGTTTAGTTGCGACCAATTGGCCTCAAATCCAGATTTCGGCTTCCACGGGAATTCAATATCCCAACGGCCCTATTTTTCAACAAGTTCACCAAAATACTTTGGGGATCGTTGCTAGTATTCCCCTCTTTGATGCCGATCTCAGTGGACGAAGAATTCGATCGTTAAAATTTCAGTCCAAAGCTTATCAAGCCACTCAAAATCAAACCTTAACAAATCTCATTCAAACTTGGCAGGATGCCCACAATCAACTCGTTGCCTTGATGGATCAAAAGCATATTGATATTCAAGCCGTTCAAGAAGCCCAAGCCCTTTCCAAATTAGTTTATGATTCTTATCAATCGGGAGCTTCAACGTATCTTGATGTTCAAACAGCGGATTACAATGCTTTAAGTGCAGAGCTTCAAGCAGCCCAAACAAAAATAGAAATTCTGATGCAAATGGCAACGTTAGCATCACTAACAAACTGAGGAGATTCAATCATGAAAAAACGCAATTTAATTATTCTCGTTGTACTTTTAATCATTGGAGGGGCTATTTGGTTTTTGATTCAGCCTAAACCCTTTTTATATGTGGGAACCATTGAAGCCACTGAAATCAACATGCCCGCTCGCGTTAGCTCCACCATTACGCATTATTATGTGCACACGGGGTATGCGATCAATCGCGGCGAAACCTTGGTTACCTTGGATCCGTCTCAATATCAATTGAATGTTGACAAAGCTGAAAATAATTACAAACGCGCACTGCCCTTAATTAAAAGCGGTTCGATTTCCTCGCAGGTATTTATTAATGATAAGATCGCTTTAAAACAAGCCGAACTTCTGTTGTCTTGGTGTACGATTACTTCTCCGATTCATGGATTTGTTTTAGAAAAATACCATCACCATGCCGAATGGGTCAACCCTGGCGAAAGTCTATTGACGATTGCGGATCTTACGCATGTTTGGTGTATGGTTTATGTTCCAGAAACCCTGCTCGCTCGATTAAGTCTCAATCAAAAAGTGACGAGCTTTCTTCCTGAAGCGCCGCACCATATTTTTAAAGGCTGGATTGAGCGCATCAATGATTACGCTGAATTTACCCCTACGAATGCCCAAACCATGCGCGAACGTTCTCGTTTAGTTTATGGGATCAAAGTCATGTTGAATAATCCCCATACGATTTTAAAGCCTGGAATGGCCATTGAAATACAACTCCATCCAACACGCTTGCACTAAGCCGTGATGCTCCAAAGGATCTTGCTATGGATTTCCAAATTGGAATTGATGTAAAAAACATTAAGAAAAAAATGCGACGCAGTCCGGCCTTGAATGGCATTACCACCTCGTTCACTGCCAAAAATATTCATGGACTAATTGGCCCTAATGGAGCTGGAAAAACCACGTTACTTCGAACCCTTGTCGGATTGTTAAAACCCGACGAAGGGGAAATCACTTTTACAAATTTTGGAAAAGTGACTTCGTTTGATCTCATTCGTCCCAATATGGCTTACATGCCGCAACAACAAAGTCTTTATCCCGATTTATCTTGTATTGAACATCTGAATTTTTTTAGAGATCTCTATCAAATTCCCATGTCGATTTATAAAGAACGCTTAGCCCACTTACTGCATATGACACGCATGGAACAATTTAAAGATCGACTCGCCGGTCAACTTTCAGGCGGAATGTATAAAAAATTGGGTTTAATGTGCGCCTTACTTCAATCGCCCAACTTGATTCTTTTGGATGAACCCACAAATGGAGTTGATCCCATTAGTCGTCGGGAATTTTGGGAACTTTTATATCATCTTGCCTCTCAGGATATTCTCATTATTGTTTCCACCTCCTACATGGATGAGGCTGAACGCTGCACCAAAGTGCACATTCTGGAAAATGGTAAAGTGATTGCCACAGGCGACCCTGCCACGCTGTTGATGCAAGCACAGGTGGCCACTTTTGATGAATTTTTCTTAAAGCATATCCAAGGAGCTCACCATGAATAACTCTCCTTATTCCGTTGAAGTCTCCAACTTGACGGTTCGCTTTAAAAATTTTGTAGCTGTTGACCATATTCAATTTAAAGTCAAACGGGGAGAAATTTTTGGATTCCTGGGCGCCAATGGAGCCGGAAAAACAACCACGATCCGGGTTTTGTGCGGACTATTGATCCCAACCGAAGGAGAGGTTCATATTGCCGGTTATGACCTCAAGACTCAAGTTGAACCCATCAAATCCAGCGTGGGATATATGTCGCAAAAATTTACACTTTATAATGACCTGACGATTCAGGAAAATCTTGAATTCAAGGCTTCCTTAAGAAAATTAGATCCGACCTATTCCAAAAAAAGAATCCAAGAATTATTCGAATTTATTGATTTCAATTATTCAACGAGTGTCTTGGTGCGCGAACTCCCGGCCGGAATTAAGCAACAGCTATCCTTAGCTGCCTCGATTCTTCATGATCCTGAAATTATTTTTCTGGATGAACCTACTGCAGGCGTTAATCCCGTCGTTCGTATTAAATTTTGGAATTTAATCCAGAAACTCTCTCAAGCTCAAAAAACTATTTTTGTAACAACCCATTATATGGATGAAGCCGAACAATGCCATCGTATCGCGCTTATGCGCAGCGGACGCATTGTTGCCTTAGACACTCCGGAAAATCTTAAAAAAATTGCATTCCCTCATTCGATTTTTGAAGTTTCCGTATTGGCGGCGACAACACCCCCCTCCACCTGGATCACCGATCTTAAACAACTAAGTTCCATTGAAAGCCTGCAACCTTTTGGGCGTCGATATCATCTCGTCGTTAAAAATCTTGAAGAATTTGAAACGCAAATAGCACCATTTCGTTCATTTTTAAACCTCAACTTGATTCCCCCCGCTCTGGAAGATGTTTTTGTTCACTTCTCTGAAGGGACCTCTATATGAAAACCACTCTTAGTTGGACACGCATCATTTCTTTAACCAAAAAAGAAGTTCATCATATTTTGAGAGACCCCTTTACAATGGGCATGGCTATTGGACTACCGGTTTTTATGGTCTTTTTTTTCGGTTATGCGATCAATTTTAATATTCAAAATATACCGATGACTGTTTATAACCAATCACATTCCACCTTCTCCCGAGAATTAATCGAATCTTTTAATAGTTCCCATTTTTTCAAAACACAACGCGGACATCAGCTGCATGATTTGAGTCGAGACGTTCAAACAGAAACTTCTCGAGCTACATTAATCATTCCACCACGCTTTGAGCGCGATATTCGAACGGGGCGAACTGCCTCTGTTCAAATCTTATTGGATGGTTCCGATAATTCAACGGTTGGAATCATTGGAGGATACCTCCAAGGCGTTCAAGCGCTTGCTCTCAGAAAAATTCTAAATATTAAAGAAAAAAATCCAGTTGCCTTGAAAACCCGATATCTCTTTAATCCAGAGCTTAATAGTCATTGGTTTACCATTCCTGGTCTTTCCGTAACCGTCATTGCCATGATTGCAATTTTTATGACGTCGCTGACAATCGCCCGGGAATGGGAAAATGGTTCCATGGAACTTTTGCTTTCAACCCCGGTTCACCCATTTGAAATTATTATTGGAAAATTGCTGCCCTATGTAGCCTTGGGATTGCTCGGTGAATTGCTTATTTACATTGTTGCACGCGTGGGATTTAATGTCCCCTTTACGGGAAGCTATTTGATTTTTTTGGTTTCCAGCTTAATGTTTTTATCGGCCTACATGTCGCTCGGTATTTTTATCTCCGTCGCCACACGACAACAAATGCTTGCGATGCAGTTTTCCATGATGATTGGTATGCTACCCACCATGCTATTATCCGGATTTATTTTTCCGATTGAAAGTATGCCTACATTCTTTCATTATTTCACTGGCATTCTACCGGCACGATGGTTCATGGTCATTGCTCGTGGATTGTTTTTAAAAAATCAATCTTTGATGGAATTAATTAAACCTTTGGGCTTCCTCGCAGTTCTTGATTTTCTACTTATACTTCTGGCCACTCGAAAATTCAAAAAGGATTTAGAACCATGAATAAAACTTTAATTGGATTTATCAAAAAAGAACTTTCTCAATTGTTGAGAGATCGACGGATGCGTTCCGTCCTTTTTATTATGCCTGTCATTCAGCTAACTTTATTTGGAGTAGCCATTACGAGTACTGTCAGAAATATCCGTCTGGCTTGCTTCTATTCACCTTCCGATACCCTCGCACGAGAAATTGCTGAAAATTGTTATGCTTCAAAGTATTTTGTACCAGTTTCTTCATATAACCAAAACCCCTATCGTCTGGTTCAATCTGGAAAAGCAGATGCGGCTTTAATAACTCCATGGGATGGATTAACCAAATCCTTTGAACGTGGACATGGACGGCTCCAGCTCCTCGTTGATGCCTCGGATCAAATCAAAGCTCAAAGTACACAAAATTATATTCGAGCCATTATTAATCAAGTCATTGCTAAAAAATATCCCCATCGAGTTCCCAAACTTCCGTTTGTATTTAAAACTCGTATTCTTTATAATCCGGCATTAAATACATCGATTTTTATGGTTCCCGCCGTTTTATGCATGATTTTAACCATCATGACTGTTTCCATGACCAGTATGGCCTTTACTCGAGAAAAAGAAATGGGGACTTTTGAAACGCTCATTTCAGCACCGATCAAAACCTGGGAAATTCTTTTAGGCAAAACGATCCCCTTCGCTTTGGTTGGTATTTTGGATATCCCCTTAGTAATGGGCATTGCCATTTTTGGATTTCATGTTCCCATGCGAGGAGCTTGGTGGGAACTGATTTTATCCTCCATTCTCTATATTTGTACGGGCGTAAGTGTCGGAACCTTGCTTTCAACCATTTCTCACAATCAACAACAGTCCATGATTGGTGGATTTATTTTCCTTTTCCCAGCCATCCAACTTTCGGGCATCATGTACCCCGTCTCCAATATGCCTATTTTTATTCGGATATTTTCTTATCTGGATCCATTATATTATTTTATTGAACTTCTCCGAAATATCATGCTCAAAGGAGGCGGACCCTCCTTTGTTGCTACACGCTTGAGTGCTTTAGCCCTACTTACGGTAGTGGCTATCTTATTCAGCTTTAAAAAATTCCACCAAACCCTGAACTAGCAGAACCGCTATGACGGATCATCCTTCGCCCCGAACATTGTCCATGGATATTGGAGGTTCCTTTCTTAAGGTAGCACTCTTAAATTCTCATGGAAAAATGATTGGTTCGTCAGAGAAAATTCATACTCCTTATCCTTGCACCCCATCAATTCTCATCCAAACCTTAGAACCACTTATTCATGCTTTTCCAAAATTTGATCGCGTTTCTATCGGATTTCCCGGTGTGGTTCGGGAGAACAAAATCATAACGGCTCCACATTTTGATTATAAATCTTGGAAAAATTATGACTTAGGTATAGTATTAACTCAAAAATGGAAACACCCGGTTCGAATTCTGAACGATGCGGAAGTTCAAGGATTAGCCGCCATTCGTAAAAACAAGCTAGAACTGGTCGTTACTTTAGGCACTGGAGTCGGAACTGCTCTTTTCTATAATGGAATTTTAATGCCTCATTTAGAATTGGCTCATCACCCTATCGCTGCAAACAAAACGTATAATGAATACTTGGGAGATCAAGTCCTCAAAAAAATTGGGAAGCACCCCTGGAATCAACGAATTAAAAAAATGATCATAACCCTTCAAACATTACTTAATTTTGATTTTCTTTTTTTGGGTGGCGGCAATGCTCGCCACATTCGAATCCCCTTGCCTTCTAATGCTCTTTGTATTTCAAACGAACTGGGATTGCTCGGTGGATTTTTTTTGTGGACCAATTTTCAATCTTTCGATTTAACCAGTTTCAAATCATTAAACGCCTACTCGATCGCCTCAAAGAAAGATGCTCGTGGAATCCATTATTAAAGCGTCTAACCTTGTAAAAAAATTCGGAACTTTTACCGCCGTAGATCAGGTTTCTTTTTCCATCGCCTCCGGAGAAATTGTAGCCTTTTTAGGACCCAATGGAGCTGGCAAAAGCACAACTATTAAATTGCTAACCACGCTATCAAAACCAACCTCGGGATTTGTTTATCTTTTAGACAATGATGTGGTTTTGCATCCGGCGCTCTGTCGAAAAACTTTTGGAATTGTTTTTCAAGACCCGAGTTTGGATGATGAATTGACTGCGTTTGAGAATTTAGAATTTCATGCCGTTCTTTATCATGTTCCAAAATCCATCCGTAGAAATCGAATCCCCTATTTACTGCAATTTGTTGAATTATGGGAACGACGCAATGATTTAGTAAAACGCTTTTCAGGCGGCATGAAACGACGCTTGGAAATTGCACGGGGACTTCTTCATCACCCCAAAATTATTTTTTTAGATGAACCCACGCTCGGTTTGGATCCACAAACCCGGAATCATATTTGGGAATACTTACTTCGATTAAATCAAGAAGAAAAAATCACCATATTTTTTTCCACCCACTATATGGAAGAAGCGGAGCGAGTCGCCCAGCGAATCATTATCATTGATCATGGAACTATCATCGCCGAAGGATCTCCAGCAGCCCTTAAACAACAATCGCATTCTGAAACCATGGAAGAAGCTTTTATTAAATTCACGGGAAAAAATATTCGTGATGAAGACATTTCGACTGCCGATACGATGCGCATCCATCGGCGACTATGGAAGAGGTAGGTTTTATCATGTCTCAAGGAATTCAAGCTCGATGACTGTCATTTATGTCCTTTGGCTCCGCCAACTCAAGCGATATTTTCGATCAAAAGCTCGCATTATTGGTTCATTAGGTCAACCGCTCATTTTCCTGCTCGCTTTTGGATTTGGATTCGGAAGTATTTTTCAAAAGGCCAGTGGAAAAAATTATTTGGATTTTCTCGTTCCTGGAATTATATGTATGGGAATCCTTTTTACTGCTGTTTTTACGGGACTCGAAATTATTTGGGATCGTCAATTTGGATTCTTAAAAGAAACACTGATTGCGCCCATTTCACGTTTTCAGATCATGATTGGACGAACTCTCGGTGGAGCCACGATTTCCTTATTTCAAGGATTATTGGTTCTTGGCATATCTTATCTCGTCGGATTTCGCATTACCCACTGGGAAACTTTTCCACTTGCGCTTTTATTTATGATTCTTATTGCGCTTTTATTTACCTCGCTTGGAACAGCTATTGCTTCGCAATTAGAGGACATGCAAGGGTTTCAATTAATTATGAACTTCTTGATCATGCCCATTTTTTTCTTCTCCGGCGCACTTTTCCCGCCAACTGGTATTCCCAAACCCCTTGAATTTCTCATGCGCCTTAATCCACTTTCGTATGGGGTTGACGGCCTGAGAACTTCACTTGGCGTCATTTCCTACTTTAGCATTGAATCTGATTTATTGATCTTAGGAAGCACCACTCTTCTTCTGTTGGTGATTGGCACCTATTTATTTTCAAAAATTCAAATTTAGCCTTAACCTGAATAGTACTATTTTGATGGGCCTATTGATCCCTTAACTTATCAAAAAATGCCTGGAAAAATCCGTTTGACACGGTGAGCATAATTGACATATTCTTCCGGGAAAGCTTTTTTCAGAAGTTCTTCTTCCATCTGCAGTTTCAACCAATAGCCTGTCGCGGACAGAATCAATCCAATCAAGCTGAAAAGCTGACCGGTAATCAATACGGTACCGAACAAAAACAATAAAAGACCCGCATAGATAGGGTGACGTACCCACGCATACGGCCCTCGTTGAATTAATTCATGGTTTTGCTTTAATGTTACTCGGCCACTCCAATTTTTTCCCAAGGTGTGCCTTGCCCAAACAGTCCATCCCAGTCCTATCCATCCCAAGAGAAGACCGATCCATTGAAAACTCATCACTAGGGGTAAAATAAAAATTTTATGCCTGATTAAAAAATTATTTGGAAATAGGGTTATTACAAAACCCAAAAAAATCACAAACCCTATAAACCTTATTTTCCACCCTCGAAGATGCAGCACTTCACTTTTGACATTCCACGACAGGATAATCCAATAAATTACCCAGATCTCAATCGAAAACCGACACGTATCTATAAAATCCTGCATCGACTTTATTTTCCCCCTACTTATTTACATCCTCACTACTTATGCCCGGTATCGTGTGCTTACGAATTGAGTTTATCATGCATACTAGTATCCTAGGTTTTGTATTTCTTAAATAATAAATTAACAATTACCGATGTCCACCCTGTTTGATGACTTGCCCCTAATCCTTTCCCCGTTTCACCATGGAAATATTCAAAAAATAAGCTTAAATCTTTCCACCACGGATCTTTAACATATCTTGCTTCTTGACCCAAACCAGGAATGAACCCTTGAGGATTGGGCAAGAAAATTGATATTAATCGATTTGAAATTTCATGGGCAACTTGTTGTAAATTCATCCATTGACCCGATTTAGCCGGACATTCCACTTGGAAGGTATCACCATAAAATTGATAATATTTCTCAAGTGCTTGAATTAAAAGAAAATTTAATGGAAACCATATCGGGCCCCTCCAATTGGAATTTCCACCAAATAACCCTGAATCTGATTCTCCCGGTACATAATGGACTTCAAATTGTTGAGCGCCCGCCCAAAAAACAAATGGATGTTTTTCATGATATTTAGAAACCGAGCGAATACCATACGGTGATAAAAATTCATCCTCATCCAAAAGATATTGAAGAATTCGTTGAAGTCGTCTCTTGGAGGGAAGCGCTAATAATCGTTGGGTATGGTGCGAGATACTTTCACCACAGCTAATATTAATGGCCAACTCCGGATAATTTTTCAAAAACCAATTCATCCTTTTTTGAAATCCCGGATGGCTCTCAACTAATTCCTGATTTAAAACTTCTACTGCCAATAGTGGAATAATGCCGACCCATGAACGGACTTTTAAGGGAGTCATTTTCCCATTCTCTAAAAGTAGATCATAATAAAAACCGTCCGTCTCATCCCATAACCCAGATCCTCCCATGTGATTCATCGAGTCACAAATCGCTATAAAATGTTCAAAAAATTTGCTGGCCATATCGGCATACGCGGGATATTTCCCGCTTTCTGAAAGTTCAAACGACATGGCCAATAATTGGGTACAATAAAATCCCATCCACGCGGTGGCATCGGATTGTTCCAAATAACCTTGCACTGGCAAAGGTTTCGATCGATCAAACACGCCAATATTATCGAGTCCTAAAAATCCACCTTGAAATAAATTATTGCCCGCTCGATCTTCTCGGTTGATCCACCATGTAAAATTCAAAAGCAGTTTTTGAAAAGTTCGCTCTAAAAAATCTCGATCCTTCTTTCCATTTAAAAGGCATCGATGATAAACTTCTGAACAAGCCCAAACATGTACTGGTGGATTTAAATCTGAAAATGAGAACTCATAGGCGGGCAGTTGACCATTGGGATGCATGTACCACTCACGCAATAAAAGGATCAACTGTTTTTTAGCAAATTCAGGGTCTAAGTGAGAAAAGGCCACCATATGAAAAGCTAAATCCCACGCGGCATACCACGGGTATTCCCATTTATCAGGCACGGACAAAACATCTCGATTATACAGATGTTCCCATCCGGTATTTCGTCCATATTGACGGTTCGGGTCTGGAGCGGGTTGCGTAGGGTCGCCATGCATCCAATCCTTAACAACATATTTATAAAATTGTTTTGTCCATAAAAGCCCTCCCAATGCTTGTTGAGCAATTCGACGTTCCTCCAAGGGCATCGCACTAGGCATTAACTGTTGAAAAAATTCTTCCATTTCAAAAATTCGCTTCTTAAAAATGGAGTCAAATTTCTTTCCAAACCATGGTTTGGAAAATTCATTTTTAGCACAAAGTCGAAGTTTTAAAACCATCGATGATTGCCCCGGAACAATCACGCGATGATAAATACAGGCTTTCGTCCCCTTCCTCTCCGGATTAATCGCTTCTTTTTTATCATGAATCAACCGTTCATGAAACGCATCCTTGGCATATGTGGGCGTTGGACCACTCATGTTAAATAGTTTTTGAAAATTGGTTTCATTTTCTGTAAACCAAAATTGTCGATCCTCCACGGGTTCTAAATCATCGGCCACAAAATAAAATTCGCCTAATGATTCATGTTGCACAAAAATCTGATTGGGATCTTGAAAACTCAATTGGGGTTTATTCCAATATCCTTCTTGTCCTTGGCGACCCCAACTCCAAGTATTGGCAAACCACACCGTAGGAAGTAAATGGAGTTCTGCGGATTGTGATCCGCGATTCGCAACTTCAATTCGAATCAAAATATCATCCGGCGTGTTTTTGGCATATTCAACAAATACATCAAAATATCGATTCTCATTAAAAATGCCGGTATCCAACAATTCAAATTCCCCATGCTGGCGCCCACGATTTCGGTTTTCTTCAATTAACCGCTGATAGGGATATTCTATTTGAGGGTATTTATAAAGAGCTTTTTGATAAGAATGGGTCGGCGTTGAAGCCAAATAATAATAATACTCTTTTACATCTTCCCCATGATTGCCTTCCGGTCCAGAAAGTCCAAATAATCGTTCTTTTAAAATGGGATCCTTGCCATTCCAGAGCGCAAGTGAAAAACACAATCGTCCTTCTCGATCACAAAACCCCAAAAGTCCATCTTCACCCCAGCGGTACGCTCGACTTCGCGCATGATCATGGGGAAAATAGGACCAGCATTCGCCCGTGGCCGAGTAATCCTCTCGAACGGTACCCCATTGACGTTCGGATAAATAAGTACCCCATCGTTTCCAATTCTTAATCCTTTGAATATCTTCTTGGATTCTTTGGGATTCCGCCGTATCTTTGCTTGAATCACGCATGGACTAGTTTCCTTGATCTATTACTAATTCGAAAAAGTAATTAAATTTTTTATGCCACCTGGATTTTTCAATAACAAATTCTCATACTGTTCCGGCGAAAACTTGCCTGTAATTAAGGCTGGCAGTGCCTCCGGCCATTTCTTGTAAAAAATTTCCAAGTGAGCAATAGCTGATTGGTAGGATTCTTTGCCAGCATTAACCGTTCCAAAAATTAATTGATTTTTTAAAACTAAATCTCTCATCAATAAATCGGTATCGACCAAAATAGGACCCTTGCGTCCTGGAACACCCGTAAACACAAACGTGGAATTGACTCCCAAAAAGGGAATGAGCTCAAATGAAATTTTCGAGGCGCCCGTCGCTTCATACACTAAATCAATCCCTCCAACTTGTTTGACTAAATCGGGTAGCGCCGCATTGAGCGCTGAAATAAATTTCCCTCCGATGGATTGAATTAATTTAGCGCGATGCCCCTCAACCGCTTCTCGAGAGTATACATAAGTTTCAAATCCAGAATGAATTAAAACCATCGCACCCAAAAGACCGACTGGACCTGCTCCCAGAACTACCGCTCGCAAGGGACGTTTCATGGAGGTGGTCCACGGAAAGCGTTGTTGAATCCGCTGAATTTCCTCAATAGCTTTTTCAGCAATGGTCAGGGGTTCTGTTAAAACAGCAATCGGACGCAGTGAAGCTGGAACTTTATTCATATACTTTTCTTCATCCACAATCCATTCCGTCATGAACCCATGTTGTTGCTTGATGCCTCTTTCTTGAAATTGTCCTGTAAAACAAAAATCTTGTCTTCCCGCCCGGCAAGCTTGACACTCTGGATCTGAACACGGACGTCGAACCATTGTAACCACTAAATCTCCTGGTTTGAATTGAGTCACCTGCGATCCCACTTCAACCACTTCCCCTAAAGATTCGTGTCCTAAAATCAAATAATCGGATCCATTAGGGGGAATGCCATATTGAAAAGCGCATATTTCTTTATCTGTCCCACAAATGCCTACTTCCAAAATTTTCAATTTTACCTGTGTCGAAGTTTGAATATTGGGGGATTCGACTTCCATCAGTTGAACTTTCTTTTGCTTTGGAAAAACGCAAATAGCTTTCATAAGCTCTCCTCGGTTAAAATTTGATCAAATTATCAAAATAACATCTTGAAAAAAAATACATTGTTCTTATTATAAAAGCAACAATTGATGTAAATTTTTGTATAATTAAGGAATCATATGACAGAACCTAAGATTGCCTTTAAATATCCTGCTGCTGTTGAAGTCGAAGTTAATAAAACTTATGCTTGGTGTGCATGTGGTTTATCTAAAAAACAGCCTTTTTGTGACGGATCGCATTCCACTACTGAAATTCGGCCGTTAATTTGGAAAGCAGATCAAACCAAAACCGTTCACTTTTGCCAATGTAAGCATTCTAAAAACAAGCCTTTTTGCGACGGTGTTCACAAAACACTATAAAAATTCTAATGAGGAGATTCTTTGATGAAGCTATTTGAGTATATTGGATGGCCGCTAGGAAGACTCGCTCTTAGTTTTATTTTTGTTTATAGTGGTATTATAAAAATATTCACCCGTTCATCAACTTGTCAAATGATTGCCGCTCATGGTTTTCACCCCGCATTGCTTTTTTATGTTGTCGCCGTTCTGATTGAACTAGGCGCGGGCCTCTCTGTCTTATTGGGTTATCGAGCCGGCTGGGGTGCATTTATTCTACTTGTTTATTTGATTATTATCACTCCTGTGTTTCATAATTTTTGGGATTTTCATGGAATGATGCAAATTATTCAAATGATCAATTTCTATAAAAATATCTCCATTATCGGTGGATTACTGCTCGTTGCTTCACGCGGTTCCGGACCGGTGAGTATGGATCAAATCCTCTAAACGAACTAGAAATACAGTTGCTTAAGAATCATTTCAAGCAGCTGTATTTCTATGCAAAACCAAATCGGGATAACTAGCAAAGCCCTCCATTTGCGCTTGGGACTTGGGTCATGAAAAGTTAAAAGCAAAAGCTTTAAACTTCCAATCATCATTAAGCCCAATGCAATCAAAATCACTTGAGAGTGAGCCAGCAAGGGCCGCATCCAATGAAAATTATTTTGATTCCATTCTCCTTCTTTGATAAAAAAGAAGCCCAGTCCTAAAATCCAAAAGCAACTGAGTGCACTCCCTTCCAAAAGCAATGCGTCCCACTTGAATACGCGAGTATCGTGTTGATCAATTAAAAACAAAGCTCCGGCGATCCCAAAAAATAATTCCATTTCCATAAAAAGATTCATTAAATCATCACTTAGAAGCATGCCCACCAAAGAAGCCAAGCACAAAAGCCATAACCCTAGGATGATATTTTTCTCCTCGGGTGCTCGACGATTGATTTTGGATTTCGTGTAAAAATAAAAGACTATGGCCGGCAAAAAAACCACCCCTATTTCCCACATGAATTTCTTATGCAGTTCAAGTGCGATGCCTTCCATGGGGAACCATCCCCCTACATCATAAATCCAGCGGTGCCCCCCCCACTGAATTAAAACCATAACCAACTGAATCATCCACAAAATAAGAGTCCCGATTACAATCGCTTCTGCATTTTTTTTCAGGGTGGAAGTCATTAAAAACATGACCAATGCCGCAAGGACCGGAATTAACACTAAAAGGAACGGTTCTTGAAAATGTAAAATCGTCATCGGGACTCTTTATCGTTTTTTGAAACCATTGCGTTCAATCCTTCTGATGAAATAAAAGAATTAAAGAATCTTGCATAACAAAAAGCATGATCCACATTAAACCAATCCCATTCAAGTATGATTTTAAAAGTGATTGATGGAGAAATGATTTCTGGTCCACGATTTGATTCAAGCCCATCAATGTTAACAGTTGTATTCCAATTAATGCGGATAACCGGGATTGTATTTTTTTAGACATGATAATTTTAAACCAAGCGATCCCATATAAAAGACCTTCGATCCAAAATAAATATTCCATGTCGATTCCTAACGTGACAAGTCAATTTTTTTCAATAGGGCCGTTAAAAAGTCACCCCATGCAAACCCAAGTATTCCCCAAACAACTACGTTCCAAAACTTTCGTTGTGTAAAAACACAAATGGGAAAAAATGAAAAATCGAAAAAATTTCCGCCATGCTCAAGACATAATGTTCCCATCATCGTGAAACCCAGAGCGATTGCGGCCGTTCCTCCCCAGGATAGTCGTTGTTGAGCATTGAATAAAAAACCCAATATGATGGATAAAAGGAGCATGAAGCCAAACACTTTTGCACTTTCATTGATTTTAAGAATTTGTAAAATACCCAATCCACCCATCATGCCAATCATGGCTCCAATCCATCGCTGATAGTTTTTTCCTTGTGGTGCTGAAAAATTTTGATCTTGATCTACATTGAAAAAATCCATTTTAAATCTGATCATGATGGTTGTAACCGTTAACATGAGTACCAAAATCCAAGTATCCAGACTTCGATAATCTCCAATTACTGCTACGAAATTATTCATGGATCCAATATTAATCAAGGTTTGCGACATATACATGACCACCCCGTGGTAAGTATAATAACAGGGTGACTTGGAATAAGATAATTTTAAAAACCCAGTGCCAGCTAATATTAGACCCACCAACATCATACTCTTAAAAAAACAATGCGCATTTGGAAAAGCCCGAGCTTCTTCTTTAATGGGATCTAACTTTAAACTAGAGGCCTCAGGCCGTGATGTCTTCTGAAGAGAAGCTTGGGCTCTACGTTTTTTCTTAGGTGCAACCACTTTATTGATCCTCTATCGAACTCTATCATTTCTAGAGCAGCATTCTTGCTGCTCTATTCTAAAAAATTCAATTCGGAATTGAAAGCTTGTAATGGGGATTTTAAATTTTAGGTGGCTCTGGAGTTTTTGGAGCAATATTCCATGTATCAACTTCTTCCTGCGATTCAAAAGAATGTGGAGGCGTTCTTTCCCATTTGGAAAATAAACTATAGACACAAGGAACCACCAATAAGGTTAAAAGTGTTGACGCAATCATTCCTCCAATAACTACTACCGCCATTGGTTTTCTCAATTCCGATCCCGGTCCAATATTTATCACACTTGGCAAAGCCCCAGCAATGGTTGCCGCGGTAGTCATTAAAATAGGTCTTAATCGAATAGGACAGGCTGTTAATAATGCTTCTTTCACATTTTTTCCATGGGCACGAACCTGGTTGGTAAAATCCACAAGCATAATCGAGTTCTTCTTGACCAATCCCAAAAGTAAAATAATTCCAATAATGCTATATAAATTGATGGTTTGTCCGGTTAACCAAAGGGTAATTAAGGCCCCCGTAATACTAAAAGGTAAAGCTAATAATACGGTAAAGGGATGAATAAAGCTGTTAAACTGACTAGCTAAAATCATATAGGCCACGACTATCCCTAAAACCATTGCAAATAATAATTGTCCTAAAGCTGCTTGATTTTCTTGAGCGGCTCCAGTTAGTTGAACCGTATAATTTGTGGGCATTATTTTTCTCGCAATGGCTAAAGCCTTTTTCAAGGCCACTTGCTGGGTCACTCCAGGTGCTGGACCCGCAAAAATTTGTATTGTTCTTTGCCGATCAATTCTCGTAATTTGTTGCAGGGTGAGAACCTTTTTGTAGGCTGATACTTCACTGAGAGGAACCATGTATCCTCGATTATTCCTTATGTAAATTTTTTTCAAATCTGAGGGTTGAAGTCGATCTTTCGGAATCAGTCGCATGTAAATGTCATTTTGATGCCCATTTTGATCAAATTCTCCAATTTTTAATCCTCCCATTAGTGCTTCAACATCTTGACCAATGTCACCCATACTGACACCATGTTCAGCCGCCTCCTTGCGATTGGGAATTACACGTATTTCTGGTTCTCCAGCAATATAATCGGTATCCACATTAGTTAAATCGCCACTTTTTCGCATGGCGGCCTCAATTTCTGGTACTTTTTTAGCCATAAGACTCCAACTTGGACCCTGAATCATGATATCAATAGGATACTCCGCATGAGCAGACCACCCTCGCATGGACAAACTAATCGTAGTTACACGTAAATGTTTAGCCAGTTTCGGCATGGCTAATCGACACATTTGCTCAAAATCTTGTTGGCTTAAACGACGCCGTACTAAAGGTAAAGGTCGATTTTTATATTTCTTAGCATCCGAATACATGGGAGCTAACGTTAACGGCCTTTGATTCGGCGGTTTAAGTGTTACAAATATAAATGCGGTATCCGTAGAAGTTCCTGCAAATCCACCAACCGCTGCATAAATATGTTTTACCTCGCCTCGCTTTTCCAAAAAATGCTCACATTTAAGCGTCACCCTATTCGTGTTTAACAATGAATAGTACACTGGTGTTTTTAAATTAAACAAAACAATACTTTGATCTTCCGCGGGCACAAATTCCTTACCAATAAAATGAATTAAACCCAGTGAAATGATAAAAATCATCGTCGAAGCAATGATAGTTTTCCATCGATTGTTTAAGCACCATTCCAATACCCGATGGTAAATACGCGCTAATCGATCAAATTGAATTGCTATAAAATGATGAAAGTTATGTTTTTTAGCTTCTTCTTCCTTGGTATCAATTTCCAAAAACTGAGAACACCGCATAGGCGTTAACGTAATCGCTTCCAAAAGCGACAGTAGAACGGTAATGGCAATCGTCACCCCAAATTGAAAGAAAAATTTCCCAATAACCCCCGACATAAAAGCTACCGGCAAAAAGATTGCAATAATGGCCAGGGATGTGGCAATGGCTGCAAAAGTAATTTCCCTCGCCCCTTTAAGGGCTCCGGTTACTTGGTCTTCGCCCCGTTCTCGATGTCGGACAATATTCTCTAAAACCATAATTGCATCATCGACAACAATACCCACCGAAAGTGATAGCGCCATTAATGTAAACGTATTTAAAGTAAACCCACAAAAATAAATCACAAAAAAAGTTCCTAAAATTGAAGTTGGAATTGCCAAAAATACATTGATCGTTGAACTCCAACTGCCTAAAAAGAGGTAGCAAACTAATCCGGTGAGGAGTGCAGAAAGTATTAACGTAAATTCTAATTCATGAATGCTTTCACGAATAAATGTTGTCGCGTCAAAACTCACTCCCATATGAAATCCCGGCGGTAGAAGCTTTTTCACTTTGGCCATTTCTTTATAAGCTTCGTTGGCTACTTCGACAGCATTAGCCCCCGATTGCATAACAATTCCTAATCCCACAGCGGATTTGCCATCATATCTTGAAATACGAGTAATCGGGGCTAATCCATCCTGAATAGTCGCTACATCTTTAAGTGGTGTATATAAATAGTTCGGTTGAGGACCCCGTGCAATAATTGGGATTTCGCCAAACGATGAAACATGATAGACGCCTCCCATCGTTCGAATGTCGTATTGCGATTGATTTCCTTGCACAATACCACCATCCGTCTCTACATCCTGATTTGCAAATGTGTTGATAATGTCTTGAGCCGTTAATTGATGTTCCGCGAGTGCTTTGTCATTCACCCAAATTCGAATATTCCGGTCTACATACCCACCTAAAAAAAGATTTCCAACTCCGGGAAGACTTTCAAAATAATCTTCCAAATGATCTCGGACATAGAGCATTAAATCTCTTTCGGGAATTGAAGGATCGGTATAAACCGACAACCATAAAATTGGTTCGCTATTGGGGTTGAATTTTTGAATGATGGGTGGATCGATATTGGCTGGCAGTTGTTTTTCAGCCGCTTCCACTGCTGCACTAACATCTTGAAAAGCAGCATCCACACTGCGATCGGAATGAAGATCAACCGTAATCTGAGCATTCCCTTCGGTACACACGGAATCGACTTCATCCACACCCTGAACACCCATGCACGCATTTTCAACAATATCGGAAACATCGGCTTCCATGACGCTTGGCGAAGCATCCGGTAGGGTAATTGTCACTGTAATAACTGGAAAATTAACATCCGGCATTTGAGAAATGCCTAATCGGGTAAAGGCAATGATTCCAAATAGAATCAAAGCTGCCATAATCATCCAAGCAAATACAGGATTTTTAATTGAAATATCGGATAAAGTCATGAATGCATCCTTGAACCTGGTATAATCGGCAACTGTCCGGTTTCAACTTTAAGCCAAATTTGGTCATATAGTACTTGATAGCGACTCTGAACATAACTGTTCGAAACCGTTTCCAGATTGGTCAATGTTTGCATCAAATCAACAGTGGTCATTAAATTTAAATGAAAATCTCTTAAAACAGCTTGATAATCTTTTCGACTAGCCGTTAAAGCTTTAGCATAGGCATTTTTTTCACGAATACTTTGGAGCAAGCTTTGATACGCCTCGCGAATTTGATTCATGGCTAAGCGTTTCACCGAATGCAAATTAAGTTCTGCTTGTCGTTTCTGTGATTCGGCAATTTTGGCTTGATCTACTAAAACACCCCCAGTAAAAATGGGAATGGATGCCTGTAATTCAATATCCCATGTGGGGGAAGGAAAACTGCCTGTTTTTTCAAGATAATAATCGCCGACTACGCTTAGCGAGGGCAAAAATTGCCCTTCCGCTTGGAGCACTTGTGCCGATGCCAATTGATTGGCCGCTTCGGCGGCTTGAACATCGGGTCGATGGTTAGCCATCGCTTCTAATTGAGATAAGCTCTTTAAGGGTGGCCGTTTTTCATGTTCGGTTCTAATCAAGGGTTGATCCGGCTGAATGCCCGCTAATGCCGAAAGGGTTCCCCAAGCTTGAACAAGCTGATCTTTAATTGATTCCATTTGAGCCAAGGTTTGGTCAAGTTGTGCTTCCGTACTATAAACATCACTCTGTTGGGATCGTCCAATTTTGGCCCACGCTTTTTGCGTACGAAGTATTTTTTGAGTTAATTGGAGAATATCTTCTTCTGATTTTTGAGAGCTTCTCAATTCCAAAATCGAATAAAAGGCATTGGCAATATTTAATAGCAATTGAGCTGCATCATTTTTCATTGTTTGAGTTTGTTCGGTAATTTGATCGCTGGCTCCCTCCAAGGCTGCAATCTGATTAAGGCCACTTAAAATAGTCTCGGCTCCAGAAAAATACAGCGTGTTATAGGGTAGTGCCCCAAGCGCAGAATTACCGGTAAATGCATTAGAGGTATATGATTTAGAATTGCCGCCTTCCGTTCCATTCAATTCAATATGCGGCAAGATATCGCCGATAGCCTCGCCCCGTTGGGCATAGGCTTGTTGAATATTTTCGGATTGAATGGCCAATGATTCGGTACGCTTGACTGCTAGTGCATAAACATCCCACAAGGAAAGTTGTTTTGAATGCGCCGCCTTCATGACTTGTTGAGTCGTAATCCCCGTAGCATTGCGCAAAGGAGATTCCACAACATTATTGTCAATTTGAACAACCGGTATGCCACATCCGGCAAGAAAAAAAACGACACCCATCCATCCCATGAAATGGAATAATTTAAAATCGTTTTTTTTCATGAATTCCCTTTTGAAATTAGACTAGTGTATAATTATAAAGTTCATAACACAAAAATCAAGATGACACTTAAAAATTGTGTAACAATTTGTATCCTAAGATTTTCATTTCTAAATTTAATGTATTTTTTGACCATCTCAGTGTACAATCATTACTTAAATTCTACTTGGGTAGACAATCACAATGAAGCGACTACGATTATTTAAATTTATACTGATGGGATTAAGCCTTACAATTCTTTTTCAATTTGGCTGTTCGTTGAATAGTCTCGTAATGTCGGGATTAGCCAATTCGCTTTCCCACGGTACCAGCACTTTTGCCACCGACAATGATCCGCGTTTAATTGCTAAAGCACTACCTTTCAGCCTAAAATTAATGGAAAGCGTCCTGCAAAGTGTGCCTAAAAATCATGGTTTGCTTACAACACTTTGTAAGGCGTTCACAGAATATGCTTATGGATTTGTCGAACAAAAATCTGATTTTCTGATGAATCGGAATTACCACAAATCCTTGGCGCTTCGACACGAAGCAAAAAATCTTTATTTGCGCGCTCGAAACTATGGATTTCGTGGATTAAACGTCTCGCATCCTTCCTTTATCAAAGAATTCAAAAAAAATCCTCTCAAAGCATTAAAAGCTATGCGTCCTCACGATGTTGCACTTTTATATTGGACCGGTGTCGCTTGGATGGGAGCGATTTCTCTGGGCCAAAATGATCCTCGATTGCTTGCAGATATTCCTTTAGCGAAAATGCTCGTGCAAAGGGCTTTTACCTTAAATCCAAATTTTGATGATGGTACTATTCAATCTTTTTTAATTACCGAAGTTGGCAGTTTACCCCAAGCCTTGGGAGGTTCGCCTCAAAAAGCCAGAAAATATTTAAAAGAAGCTATTAAATTGACCCATGGGTTAAGCGCCTCGCCTTATGTCAATTTTGCTGAAAGTGTTGATGTTCAAGAACAAAACTTGAAGGAATTCAAATCCATGTTAAAACATGCCCTTCAAATTAACGTCAATAAAAAACCCAAATGGCGCCTCATGAATTTAATTATGCAAAAGCGTGCTCGTTGGCTTTTACGTCAACAAACAAATTTGTTTGTTCAATAAAATTTTAATTTCAAATCATTATTAAGGAGTCTGCCGTGTTATTAAAAATAAAGCATTTTTGGTTTTTTCAATTATCTTTTATAGGCATTTTATCGTTATCGACACTAGGATTTTCAAAAACGATTATCCGCCTAGGAACTCTTGCCCCACAAGGATCGTCTTGGTATCTAACCCTTAAACAAATGGGTCAAAAATGGGCCCAAGCCCCCGATGGAGGAGTTCGCCTGATTGTTTATCCCAGCGGCATTCTAGGCGATGAATCCGATATGATTCAGAAAATGCGCATCGGTCAAATTCAAGCGTGTCTTTTGACGGTTGCCGGTTTGTCCAGTATCGATCGTTCTGCCTTTGTACTTGCAACACCAATGATGTACCGGTCATATAGTGAACTAAACTTTGTTTTAAACCACATGAAGCCCTATTTGAAAAAACGCTTTTTAAAAAAAGGGTTTGTTATTTTAAACTGGGGCAATGCCGGTTGGATTCGTTTTTTTGGAAAAAAACCAATTGCAACACCTGCCGATCTTAAAAAAATGAATTTTTTTATTTGGGCGGGTGATAATCGCGCTCTATCCCTTTGGCAATCTGCTGGATTTCACCCGGTTCCATTGGCGGCAACCGATATTATGCCTGGCCTTCAAACTGGATTAATTAATTCCTTTGATACCACTCCTTTAACTGCACTTTCTTTTCAGTGGTTTGCCTTAGCACATTACATGACGGATTTAAAATTTGCCCCTTTAGTCGGCGCTACCATCATGACTTTAAAAGCATGGGATTCTATTCCGCCAGAAGATCGACCGGCTATTCTACATGCAGCACACCAAGCCGGAATCCAGTTTATCAATAGCATTAAAAAGGAAGATCATGAAGCCATTCATGTGATGAAAAAGAAAGGGTTAAAAGTGGTCCATTTGACTGCAGCTCAAAAATCGTCTTGGGAATCACTATTTCTGAAAGCTTACCCTAAAATGATCGGTCAACTTTTCCCAGTGCAAGCTTTTCAAAAAGCCATTATTTATCGAACCCAATATCGAAAACTTCATCCTACTCCTATAAACTAAAAATGGGATGTATACTTTAAGGAGCTTTGATGGAGTCGAGTGAGTTAGTTTCTTTACAACCACGTTCATTCTGGCATCAACTAGAAGACATTATCCTGGGATGTTTTTTCATTCTCATGATTGGCCTGCCAATCTTTGATATTATTTCTCGTGTTTTCAAAGTTTATTTAATTCCAGATTCTCTGGTACTTGTTCAATATCTAACGTTAGTTATCATGATGTTAGGTGGCGCTATTGCGGCTCGGGAGAAAAAGCTTTTAACCCTTTCAAGTTCTTCTTGGTTGATTCCCGAACGCTTTAAATCAATCGTTCATATTTTTACGTCCGCGTTTGCTGGAGCCATTACATTATATTTAGCCTTAGCCAGTTATCAACTAGTGGCAATTAATGCAAGCGTAGGTGGGGATCATGTTTGTGGCATTGCTGCCTGGATCATTGAAGCCATTTTACCCATCGGTTTTTTCTTGATTTTTTTTCGTCTTATTTTTCATTCTGCTTCATCCTGGAAAAGCCGATTTGGTACACTAATTCTTTCGGCTTGCCTCTTTAGTGGATCTGCCTTAATTCATCATCCCCCTTCATTTTTAATCATTCTCGGATTTGGGCTGCTTTTAATCTCCATCCTATTGGGAGCACCTATTTTTATTGCCCTTGGCGGAGCCGCACTCCTATTAATTTGGAATTCGAGTGTTCCCATTGATTCAATCCCCGCTGAAACATCCCAGATGGTTGTTTCTCCAACAATTCCTACCATCCCCCTTTTTACATTAACAGGCTATCTATTAGCCGAAGGTGGCGCTTCCAAACGGCTCCTGCGTGTTTTTCAGTCTTTATTTGGTTCGTTTCGAGGAGGCTCGGCTATTGTTACCGCATTGGCCTGTGCTTTCTTTACTGCGTTAACGGGTGGATCCGGCGTCACCATTCTTGCTCTAGGCGGCCTCCTTATGCCTATTTTACTGGCAGAAAAGTATAGTGAACGGGACTCGCTGGGACTTTTAACTTCTGCAGGCTCCTTAGGCATGCTTTTTCCGCCTAGCCTCCCGGTCATTCTATATGGCATTGTGTCACATACCCCTATTAATCAACTTTTTTTAGGTGGTCTTATTCCTGGGGTTTTGCTTTTAATTCTTACGATGTGGTGGGGTATTCATAAGGGCTCCAAACTCGAAGTTCAACGTCATACTTTTCAATGGTCAGAAACTTTTGCAGCAATTAATGATGCTAAATTCGAGCTTTTCCTCCCTTTCCTTATTTTTATTTTTTTATTTGTTATTAAAACAACGCTTGTCGAATCCGCAGCGCTTACTGCACTTTATACATTTCTCATTGAATTATTGATTTACAGAAATCTAAAGTTTAATCAACATCTTTTTCGGGTGATTGCTGAATGCGGCATTTTAGTTGGAGGCGTTTTATTGATTTTAGGCGTTTCACTTGGTTTTACGAATTACATGGTTGCTGCACGCATTCCGAATCACTTAGTTCATTGGGTTCAATCGTCCATTCATTCCACTTGGCTTTTTTTAATTATTCTTAATATTCTTTTAATCATTGTTGGAAGTCTTTTAGAAATTTTTGCAGCCATTGTGGTAGTCGTTCCGCTCTTAGTACCATTAGGAGCTGCCTTTCACATTAATCCTGTTCATCTCGGCATCATTTTTTTAGCAAATATGGAACTTGGATTTCTTGCTCCACCTTTAGGGCTTAATTTATTTCTGTCCTCTTATCGATTTAAAAAGCCAATGTCTGAAGTATATCAATCGGTTTTACCAATGTATATTATCTTACACATTATGGTGCTTTTGATTACTTTTGTCCCCTTCCTCACTCTTGCTCTCCCTCATTGGATTCGATGAGGTTTTATTTATCCTAGCTATAATCCTTGATGAAAATTTATGAATCTTACCACCATCCATTAGCTATGTTTGCTATTAAAAGGATTAACTATACATTATGGGTAATTTAGATCCAACCGTGCTTAAGCACTGTTTTAAAACATCCCACGACTCATCCGTTTTTGTTTGCGAACCCAAACGTCATGCGTGCAAGATTAGTTAATTTTTAATTTTAGATAAATGCATTTTTTTTACTTCGATTTTGGATTTCGGAATAATCAACAAGATTACCGCCGCTACAAAAGCTAACCCTGCTCCAACTTTAAAGGCGCTGGAAAATCCCCAAACTTGATATATCCACCCAAATAAAAGACTGGCCGGAAAAGTCCCAATTCCAACCGCTGCATGGTAGAAACCAAACGCCACTCCACGTTCATTTTCTCCAGAAAATTCAGCCACTAGTGCCCGTTCCGTCGGTTCCGTAAGTCCAAAATAAATTCCATAAATTAAAAACAAAGTTATAAAGCTATTGGTTTTATCAATCCACGAAAACCCAAAATATACACTCGCATAGAATAACCATCCTATTCCATTCATAACTTTCTTATTCCATGTATCTGAAAGTTTTCCACCCCAATACGTGGTTCCCATTTTAATTAAATGGAAGCATGTCCATAGTAATCCAATTCCAGCTGCGGACACTCCAAGATTAGATAGCCGGAGGATCAGAAAGGCATCGGTAGAATTCCCTAGTGTAAAAATGAAAACAGCAACTAAAAACAGCTTAAATGTTGTTCCTAATCCATAAAATTGAGCCGCTTTTAAAAATGATATTGGTTGCGTCGATTTGGTCGTGCGTGTTTTTTTTTTCTCCTTAATTCCAATCCAAAGAATTACAAAGACAATACCGGCTGGAATCAATGCACATAAAAATATTTTTCGAATCGACCAATGGAAGAAATAAAATAAACCGGCAGCAATTAAGGGTCCTAAAGCAGCGCCAGCATGATCCATGGCTCGATCAAATCCAAAAGCTTTTCCACGCTGATTCGCATTTACATTTTCAGTGATCAGGGCATCTCGGGCTGAAGCTCTTACACCTTTGCCCAATCGATCCGTAATTCGCAACTGAAGCACTTGTTGCCAAGTTTGAGTGATGCCCATTAAGGGTCGCACCAGCCCTGACAGAACATAACCCGCAACTATAAAGGGTTTTCGCATATGAAAATGGTCTGTTAAAACGCCTGAAAACCATTTCATACAGGCTGACAACGTATCCGCTAGCCCTTCAATCACCCCGAGTGCTAAAGCTGGAGCCCCTAAAACTGAAGTAAGAAATATCGGAAGCAGCGGATAAATCATCTCACTGGAAATATCATTCACGAGACTGGCCCACCCTACGGCCTTAATATTTCGATGTAGCTTTTTTTTTATATGAGGTCCATTCAATAAAAAATCTATAATTCGTTAAAATTATAGATTTTTTATTTGCTTTAAAATTTAATTAAAATTAAGTCCGACTAAAATAGACTTCACTCCATTTTTTAGGTTTGACACACTTGCCATATTGGAAATTTGTCGCTCCCCTGCCGTATAACGAAACTCGATGGTAAATGGATTAATATCTAAGCCGCCACCTATAACAATGCCATAATCGGCACTATCAATTTGGCTTTTTAAATTTCCTGATACGGAGTTCACTGTTGATTGAGCACTTAAAAGGGCACCGATATCGGGACCGACATAGATATTTGGCCGAATTGGTCCATTATCAATTAAATAACATTTAATCAAAAGCGGTACTTCAATATAGTTTAATTGAACCGAGCCCGTTGAACTTTGCCCCCCCTCTTGAGAGAACAGAACTTCAGGTTCAATGGCTATTGGATCCAATATCGGAATGGTTACAAACCCTCCCACCGTCAATCCATTTTTGTACTTTACTGCATTTAAAATTGCACTTCCGTAAAGACTTGAAACATTTAATCCCACTTTTACGCCATAATCAATTCGTGTTGCTAACGCATAAAGTGGCATTAACAAAAGACCTAAGCTTAAAATCAAAATTTTAGGATTGATGCGCATAAACTCTTCTCCTTGGGACTGAATTAAACTGTATTACCTTGAGATCTCATTCTACTTTAACCACTCAAAATGTACAAATCCTCTTTCTGGGTGATCGATTCGTTGAAAGGTATGAGCCCCAAATAAATCCCGTTGTGCCTGGGTCAAGTTTTGTGGCAGTTGTGCTGTTCGATAGCTATCAAAATAAGCTAAACTCGCGCTCATAGAAGGTACTGGGATTCCGTTTTCCACTGCCAAAGCTACTGTTTTTCTCCATGAAGCTTCTGAATCAACAATTTTAGAAAGAAAAGCATCATCCAATATCAAGCTTGGCAAATTATTGTTTTTCTCAAAAGCTTTCATAATAGAATCCAAAAAGACTGCGCGGATAATGCACCCGCCTTTCCAAATTCGAGCAGTTTCTCTTAAATTAATATTCCAATGATATGTTTTAGAACCTTCTTGAATTAATCGCATCCCTTGGGCATAGGAACAAATTTTTGAAGCATAAAGCGCATCATGAATGGCTTGTATCCATTGCTTTTTTTCTTCCGTTTTCAAATGAACTGCTGGCCCTGGAATGCGCTGAGCAGCTGCTACCCGTTCTTCCTTCATGCTTGAAATGGCCCTTGAATCAATGGCCGCAGTGATGGTTGGAATCGCTACACCCAATTCCATGGCAATTTGTACCGTCCACTTTCCCGTCCCCTTTTGTCCCGCTTGGTCTAAAATTAAATCCACTAATGGTTTTTTAGTTTCCGGATCCATCACTGAAAAAATTTTAGCCGTAATTTCAATTAAAAAAGAGGATAAAATACCCTGATTCCATTTCTGGAACACCTCCGCTAACTCTGTATTCGATAACCCTACGACACGCTTAAGGAGATCATAAGCTTCTGCAATCAGTTGCATGTCGCCATATTCAATCCCATTATGAATCATTTTAACAAAATGACCGGCCCCATTCGGTCCCACGTAGGTCACACATGGCCCTGAATTTGTTTGAGCCGCTATGGCTTCAAATACTGGACGAACTTTTTCATATGCTTCGCGACTGCCTCCCGGCATTAAAGAAGGCCCCAATCGAGCGCCTTCCTCTCCTCCAGAAACGCCTGATCCAAAAAAATTTAAATTAACTTTGGATAATTCGGCTTCGCGTCGCTGGGTATCCTTAAACCAAGAATTCCCACCATCAATAATGATGTCTCCGGCTTCTAATAATGGCTTTAATTTTGCGATCATCTCATCGACTGGATCCCCTGCCTTAATCATTAAAATTAAACGTCGTGGCTTTTCTAAAACCTGCACGAGTTCTTCCAAACTTTTGGTTCCGATTAAATTCTTGTGAGGATTTTTTGCAATAAAATCCGAGACTTTCGATACTGTATGCGTAAAAACAGCAATGGGAAATCCATGATCCGCAATATTCAAAGCTAAATTCTGTCCCATGACTGCCAATCCGATTAATCCCAAAGATGCCTTTTTTGATTCAATTGTCATAAATCCATTCCTCCACCTAATAATTTTTGGGAATTATATACTTGAGGCATTGAAGCGTTGTTACGAATCAAGGCCTGTATATATTCTTCTTTCAACGAGTGAGCCACAATTGCTTGCTCTCCAGAAGCGTTAATTCCGGTACTCCCCACCGTATGTTTTAACCTTATTGCTTTGATATTAATTACTGCACTGATGTTCTTGTCATGGAGTTTAAATCGATTCAATACCTAAATTCAAATTCCTAATTTTTTATATAAATTCCTTTTGATTTCAAAAAAGGAAATGACTTTTTGCAGAACGGATCCCATCCAAATTTTTTGCTCGAATTTGGAAATTGATATAAATTTGAAATCAATGATCTATTCGTTTATTGTATGCTGTTTATCCTCAAAATATCAACTTTTACCAACAAAATATTCATCGTCGCAATTCTGATTTTCATCATACTATGCTCCTTACCCAAACTAAAAAGGAAAAAGAATCCCTCGATCTCTCAGCTTAATAAAACGGAATTCTGAAAAAGTATAAAGTCGCGCTGGACGATGATTGCCTTCTCGCTTAACCATTCCGCAATCTTTCAAAATATTTAGGGCTTTAAGTTTTTTTCTAAAATTGCGTTTATCAATTTTTTTTCCCAACACAATTTCATATATACCTTGGAGTTCCGATAATGTAAAACGCTGCGATAGCAATTGAAACGCCGCCGTAGTGTACTCTAATTTATTTCTTAATCGTTCTAGGGCATATTGAATAATTTCTTGGTGATCAAATGCAAGTTTTTCCAATGCATCGATTGGATACCAGATTGCGCTTGATTGGGGAATTAAAGCCACTTTTTCAGCTTTAACTAAGGCAAAATAAGCCACGGTCACCACACGCCCCCGGGGATCGCGGCGCGGATGACTAAACGAATACAGTTGTTCTAAATAAACATTTTCACTTTTGGCAATCATCCGCAGAATACGCCGAGCTGCTTCGTCTAATGTTTCACTCAGATGGATAATCGAGGCGGGGAGCGCCCGAAGATTTTTGAACGGTTCTTCTTGCCGCTGCGTCAATAATACTTGCAGCGATCGTGCCGCAACTGTAAATACAACTAAATCAACTGCAACCGCCATTTTAGGATTAAGCAAATTCATTTTTCTCTTTCCACTTTGCTTCATAAATTCTATAACTTCTCACACACTCTGAAAACCCCCTTTTATAAAAAACTCAATTTTTATGAGTCTTTAGGATATAATAGATTCATGGGAAATATATTAACTCAAGAGCAAAAATTTTTGGTTGACCTGCAGGATCATATCTATATATCCAGTAAAGCACATCAAATCATTATTGATGAACATCATTTGGATCCGGCGGGATATGATAACTATGCCAAGGGATGGATCACGGCTGAACCCAAAATTAAAGTTTGGGTCGAACAGTTTGAAGATCTTGTTTTCCGATATTGGGATCAATTACGCGTGGCCTTTCGACATCTTCTGCGTAAAAAATTAGTCACTTCTAACTGTAAGCTGTACGCAATCGTTAATCACACGGATTGTCTAGCGGGAACTATTCATAATTTTCTTCATCCCAAAGATTCCGCTTCGTGGATTGCGCGATATGGAACGAAATCGCTGGCCCTTAATCTATCTCAAGCACCTTTTCCAAAAGACACTTCATTTAAAACCCTGTTTACCATTCGATTGAAAAAGAATCTTTACTTATCTAAAAACACAACTGGAAAACTTTTAATATCAACACCGCGATTCCACCGAAAGTTAAAAATCCGATTTGAAAAATCCATGACGGGTTTATATCAAAAAAAACCTGCGGTCATTGCTACGTTAGACCGCAGGGTTCTTTTGCCTTTTTGACAGTCGCCATCAACAATTGCTTTTATCGACCCCGAATGATCATCAAATAGCGATGTAAATCCTGACTCTTTTTATTAATTTTTTGAGAAAGATGGTCGGCTAAATCATATCTTCCCGCTTCTTGATAGCTCAGAACTGTTTGAGACATGTGATACAACTGATCGACTAATGTTTTTACATTGGGCAGTAAGCTTAGCTTTTCCTGTAACGATTTTTCCTTTTTGGGATCACCTTCTCTTTTTTCACGTTGTAATTTCTGATCCAGATTAATTTTGAAGTATTTCATCCGAAGTAATGCAAACTGATATCGAGCTTGATTTAATTGTTGTTCATCTTTCCAAAGTTGTTTTTGAGCACGTTGCAAATCGGGCGGAACTTTCGACATTGAGGATTGGGCTTTCACGCGAGCACTAATTAACATCCCCATAAATATCAGAACACCCATTAAACAATAAAACTGATTCTTCTTCATTGGTTCCCTTTCGTAAACTAAATATTTTTAATGCTTGAATATCATTGTAACGTATCTAAGCCTAAAAATGTTTAACTTTATTATTCTGATTATTTATCAAATTAACTGCGGAGGAAAATCGTTGGATTTTCCTCCGCCTTTTTTTAATAATTTTGCATGCGCTCGCATTGGCCTAAACCACACTCCCAATTCCCTCGCATTGGCCCCATATGACCACCCTCACTCATCATTTTCGAACTCCATTTTTTCTTCTGACTCCATCGTTGCATTCTGCGATAAAATCTCATAAACCAAAAACGATGCAGCTGGCGCCGTTGTTGAAAAATCTGGAATTCAGCTTGCGTGGCTGCTTTAAAATTTCCACTGATGCGGTCTTTTAACCACGCTTCTTTTAATTTGTATAATTGATTTAACATCGGTTGAACCCTATTCATGATTTTCAATTTCTTTTCCAAAAAATATGCTTTCATGGAGTTCTTAACTTTTTGCGTTTTGAGTAATCGTTGTTGCATTTTTTGCTGAAATTTTTCGAACATTAATTTTTGGCGTATGTGCCGATCTTGCAAAAGCTGTAGCTGATCCTCAAAAATTTTCTTTTGAATTTGTTGAATTTGAACTTTAGATTTTTGATTATTCCCCGAGATAGGCTGAGCCTGCCCCTTAATTGTCATTGCCAAAAATACTAGCATTAACCCCATTGCAATCCATTTATTCATGTTTCGTTCCTCCTCAATATAATCCTTCGTTGTATTTAGACGGCACATTTTTTAAAAAGTTTCACTCCTTTTAGATTTGATTTTCTATCAAAGATCATGACTTGAAAATTTTTAAATTTTTATGACGTTGATCAATCAATTTTATTCCCCTTTCAGCATGATCAATCCTACGGAAATTTTTTATTTCAGTGTCATCTACAATCCCTGGGACTCGATTAAGTCGCACTTTTAACTAAACAATGTTATGGTTTGGCCCCTATAACCGTTATACTATAAACGCCATTGTTTTGGTTCCAGGCTTCAAGTTCTTGTGTATTGAAGTATTTCAAGAGTATTTCTTGAGGTATGGTCACTTTCCGTTTTTTGGGAACTTGGATTCCAACAAATCCAGCTTCTTGAAGGTAAGATAGGTAAAGTGAACGTTGAATGGCACCTGAAATACACCCGGCATAAAGCGCCATTTCTGACCTCGCGTTTAATGGAAGGTCTTGCTCAAGCACAATATCTGAAACACAAAAATGCCCGCCCAATTTAAGAACGCGGAATATTTCTTTAAAAGCCTGTTTTTTATTGGGGACAAGGTTAAGAACACAATTGCTGATTACAATATCCACATAGGTACTGGGAAGGGGAAGCGATTCAATTTCTCCCAAAATAAATTCAACGTTGGAATATCCAAATTTTTTATTGTTGGCATTCGCTTTTTCAATCATTTGAAAAGTCATGTCGACCCCAATCACCCGACCTTGATCACCAACTAAATGGCGCGCAATAAAAACATCATTACCAGCTCCACAACCTAAATCCAATACCCAATCGCCGTGGTGAATTTGAGCCAATTGAGTTGGTAATCCACATCCTACCCCGAGATCAGCTTCCACTTGATAGCCTGGAAGTTGGGAATACTCTTCTTGTACTTCTCGATATGAGAACCCCGCCTTTTTATTTCCACAACATGACCTTCCTTGCGATTCAGCTATGACCCCATATTGTTCACGAACAATGCCTTTGATTTCTTCAGCATTTTTGGATTCCATTGTTTCCCCTCCAAACTACGATTTATTCAAATGATACATCCTCGAGTTACTCAAGAATCAAGGGATAAATTTTTTAAAATGATTTATTGTTGTGTCAGTTGATCTGCTAAATAGCTGGACCGAGTTAATGGACTGGCTTGCACACGCAACCCTAATTTCTGTCCGAAATTTTTAAATCGCTCATAATCTTCTTGAGGTAAATATTCCACCACTTCCAGCATGGATCCCGGGGGTTTTAGATATTGACCAATGGTAAAAAAATCCACGCCTGCCTTTTTTGAATCTTCTAAAACCTGAAAAACTTCTTCGTGTTTTTCCCCGAGACCAACCATCATCCCTGCTTTCAAAAATATATTTTTTCTTTGGCCAGTTAAACGCGGTTTAAACCATTGAAAGATGGACAAGGATCGATGGTATTGTGCGCCTGGACGGATGGTTGGATATAATCGTGGAACCGTTTGAAGATCGTGCGCTAAAACATCGGGGGGATTCTGTAATAATTGCTCCAAAGCTTCCTGACGCCCTTGAAAATCTGGAACTAAAATTTCAATTTTTAATTCTGGATTCTGATGTCTTAAAGTAGAAATAATTTTAACCCACTGGGAAGCGCCTCCATCCGGCAGTTCATCTCGATTGGGAGAAGTCATTACTAAGTATTTTAAATTCAGTGTCTGGGCTAACGTCGATACTTTTTGAGGTTCCCATGGATCCAGCGGCTCAGGTTTGCCAGTGGAGACAGAACAAAAGGGACATCGACGGGTACAAATCCGGCCCATAACCATTATGGAAAGTGTTCGATGTTTGGGTAAACATTCGCCACGATTGGGACATTTCGCTTCTTCACAAATCGTAAAAAGCCCATTCATGGGCAGTTTGGCTATTTCTTCACGGAAGCGAACCTTCGGGTGGGGATTAACCCATTCATGAAATTTTGGGCGCAATTCTTGAACCATATTTTATCTAACTACTTTCAACTCCATTTCCGAATTAATCGAGGCTCCTTAATTGCTAAAACCTCATCCAACCGTCCAACAATTGAAGATATAGGGGCTTGCTTAAGTTTCTGGGGATCCGTCTCGATTTCTTGTCGAATTTGAATCATTGCTTTTGCAAATTCATCTAACGTTTGTTTGGTTTCTGTTTCCGTTGGTTCAATCATCATGGCTTCAGGCACAATCAGCGGAAAATATATCGTGGGAGGATGATAATGCAAATCAATTAACCGTTTCGCAATATCTAACGCCGAAATATTGAATTTTTTTTTGATGGATTCCATTGTTAAGACAAATTCGTGCTTACATTCTCGATCAAACGCAACCGGATAGTGATCTTTTAACAAGGTTTTTAAGTAATTGGCGTTCAACGTCGCAATACGTCCAATTTTTTCCAACCCAGATTTCCCATTGCGTTTACAGTAAACCAAAGCTCGCAAAAGGACTCCAAAATTTCCAACATTACCCTTTACGCGTCCAATTGTAGAGTCGTGATATTTCAAAAAATATCGATTCCCTTCTTTCATCACTCGGGGATTAGGTAAGTAGGGTTCCAGTTTCAAACTGGCTCCCACGGGTCCACTTCCAGGCCCACCGCCGCCATGCGGTGTTGAAAAAGTTTTATGCAAATTCAAATGAACTAAATCAAATCCCATATCGGCTGGCCGGCAAATGCCCAAAATCGCATTCATGTTGGCTCCGTCATAATACAGTAGTCCTCCAGCATCATGAACCAACTTAGATATTTCAAGGATTTGTTCTTCAAATAAACCCAACGTATTTGGATTAGTTAACATCAGCACTGCCGTATTTTTTCCCAGCTTGGATTTTAAAGCTTCTAAATTCAAATTGCCTCTCGTGTTGGTTGGAATACTCACGCACTGCCATCCCACCATCGTCGCTGATGCAGGATTGGTTCCATGTGATGAATCCGGAACTAAAACTTGTACTCGGTTAGATTCTCCATGGTCCTGAAAATACTTTTTAGCCATTGATAATGCCGTCCACTCGCCATGTGCTCCTGCTGCCGGTTGAAGCGTGAATGCCAAACATCCCGTTATTTCTTTTAACCATTGTTCCAATTCGTACATCACTTGAAGAGCCCCTTGAACCTCTTCTTCGCGTTGTAAGGGATGAAGATTTGTCCAAGCATCTTGCAAAGCAATTTCCTCATTAATTTTCGGATTATATTTCATGGTGCATGATCCCAAAGGATAAAATCCTTCATCAATACAAAAATTGGTTTTGGCTAATCGTGAATAATATCGGACCAATTCAATCTCCGAGTGCTCTGGAAAATTAGGGGTGGAGCGCCGAATAACCCAAGAAGGAATCTCTCCAATTTGATCTAACGCCGGCGCTGCTAAAGCATTTCCTGAAAATTCACTACAAGCTGCGAGAAAAGTTTTTAAATCTTCTAAACTGGTCACCTCCGTCGTTGATACTAAAACACATTGTTCCATTTCAGGATAGTCACTCGACAGATCATATGGCGCAATCAAACCCCATTGTGACAAAAAACTCGTCAATCCCTTTTTAGACGTTTTGAGAACAAATTCATTGGTATATGCTGAAGACAGAATTGAAAAAGTCGGATCTTTTTTTAATTCTTTTACTAAAAAATGGGCATTTTTAATTCCACTAAGCGCTATTTCTTGAACATTTTTACCCCCTTTTAAGTAAAGCCAAGCGGATGCAAAATTAGCCATTAGGGATTGTGTCGTACAAACATTACTGACGGCTTTTTCTCGTCGAATATGTTGTTCACGAGCTTGAAAGGTTAACACTAGTCCCGGGTTGCCACGATGATCCATCGTTTCTCCAACAATACGCCCCGGTACTTGACGAACAAATTCCAGTTTCGTGGTTAAAAACCCTGCATGAGGCCCCCCAAACGACAATGGGTTTCCAAAAGATTGAGCACTGCCGGCACAAACATCCACATTCAGCGAACCCATAGAAGGGAAAAGACCGAGGTGCATGGCTTCCGCTACTGCAACGATTAAAAATCCATCCTTGGATTTTACTAATTCTGAAATCGCTTTTAAATCTTCTATCTCTCCAAAAAAATTGGGAAATTGAATAACCACAACCGATTGCGGTACCAGGTTTTGCTTTAAAAATTCCAAATGTGTTTGAACCCCTTCCAATGGAATTTCCAAGCAAGGGATCTCTCTTGGCGATAAATAAGTTTTAATTGTTTGTCGATATTCCGGATGTATAGCACGTGATAAAAGCACGGTTTGAGTTTTTTGAACTCTAAGGCCTAACAAAACTGCTTCGGCAACTGCGGTAGCTCCATCATATAAAGATGCATTTGATACTTCTAAACCCGTCAATTCCACCATATACGATTGAAAATCAAAAAGCACTTGTAATGTTCCTTGAGCAATTTCTGGTTGATAGGGTGTATAAGAAGTTAAAAATTCCGGCCGTGTCACAACAGATTTAACGACGGCTGGAACCTCATGATAATAATATCCCGCCCCTAAAAAACAAGGTTGATCGGAAACTACAACGTTATTTTTCTCAATAGATCGGAAATACCGTTTTAATTCGATTTCACTCATTTGCGAAGGAAGATTTAAACCATTTTTCAAAATCACGGACGGTGGAACATCAACAAATAGATCTTCCATCCGGGCTGCTCCAATGGTTTTCAACATGGCTTGTTCATCTTCAAAAGAAATGGGTATATAACTCATGCTGTTCCTAAACTCTAGTTATGTTGACGATGAATTGACAAACTCTAAATAGTCTTCTTCGGTCATGTAATTATTCAAACTATTCATGTCATTTAATCGGACTTCCACCAGCCATCCGGATCCTTGAGGATCCTGATTCACCAATTGCGGTTCGGTTTTCAATTTTTCATTTATCGCGATGACTTCCCCTGCCAGACTATAAACATCGGCAACGGCTTTAACTGATTCCAAGACGCAAACGCTTTGTCGATCGCTTAATTTTTTTCCAATATCTGGAAATTCAACAAAGACCACATCCGATAATTCAACGGCCGCATGATGCGTAATACCTATGCGGATGCCATGATCATTGATTGGTTCATACCACTCATGGGATTTTGAAAACTTTTTCATATCACCCTTTCTTAAATTAAAAATCGGATCCCATCGCATTCCAAAGTTAATTGTTAATTTGCATTGATATTACCTAAAAAAAAAATATTTTAAAGTAATATTTATTATGGTCGTTTAGCTTTCTTTTTTTTTATATTTCTCACCCAAGGTAATTTGGAAATAAATATTGGCTGATGTTTTCCACGAATTTCAATGGTGAGTGATTGATTTAAGTTGTCCTTTTGAACAGAACCTAAAGCAATGCCTTTTTTTAAGGTCGGAGAAAAATTGCCACTAGTTACATGTCCTACAACTTTATCTTGGTTAAAAATCATTTGCCCAGACCGTGGAATGACTGAATTAACTAGATTGACACCAATTAATTGGCGATTGGGGTTCAGTTTTAATGATTCTTTCCCATAAAACCCACCAGGTTTATTCATTTTTACTGCCCAATTCAAGGATACTTCAAATGGTTGCGTAGTTTCATCCATTTCATTTCCATGAAGCGGAAGTCCTGCCTCCAATCTCAAAGAGTCCCGAGCTCCTAGTCCACATGGTTCCACGCCCGAAATCTGTGCTAATTGTTCCCAAATAGGCATGGCATCTTTTTGGTCCATCATCAATTCATAGCCATCTTCCCCTGTATATCCGGTTGCCATCACCAAAACATGGCGGCCTAGCAAACACCCTTCTGTAAATCCAAAATACGGAATTTGTGATAAATCTTGGCCTTCAAAAATCGGGGCAAGTACTTTTTGAGACCAAGGTCCTTGGAGTGCTAAAAGCGCCGTTTCCTCCGAGATATTTTGTATCGTGATTTCATAGTTTTGAGCTAGCTGTTGTAAATGTTGTAAATCTTTTTCTAAATTTCCAGCATTTACAATCCATAAAATCTTGTGGGGCGAATATTTATAAACAATAACATCATCAATAATGCCGCCAGTTTGATTTAATAGAAGTCCATATTCTGCGTTGTTGATCGGTAACGCCTCAATGTCATTCGTAAGTGCAAAATTGGAAAATTTTGTAGCCTCATTACCGGTGATAAACAAACGGCCCATATGAGAAATGTTAAAAAGACCGGCCTGCGTACGCGTAGCTTGGTGTTCATAAAGAATGCCCTTAGCATAAGATATAGGCATCCGCCAACCATGAAAATCCACTAATCGAGCGCCATGCGCTTGATCCCACGAGAGACAAAAAGTATCTTTCATTTTCCATTCCCATACAATACGAGGTTCATTGATGACGATTCATCCTTTCAAAATCACCAATTCCATCCTTGATTTCGTAGCCGTGGATCATTCAATTTGATATCGGGTGTTGGCCTGGGTTCTATCGATTTTGAAGTATACGGTAGATTTTGTCGGATAGTCCACGTTGATCGAATTGGTTGACCAAATTTCCAGTTAAAATTGGCAGTATGCGTGGACTGATAAATCACGCGTGCTGATGCCATCATAGCCCATCCCATCATAAAAACCCCCAACCCTATCCCTGCAATATATTTTTTCATATTTACATCTCCTGTTCTTGATAATCAAAAATTTCACTTAACGTGGGATGTGGATGAAGCACTGTCTGAATTTCTTCTATCGTAAGATTTTTTGCCATCCATACGCAGGCTTCGCCAATTAAATCCGTAGCTGAAGGCCCGACAAGATGACAACCTAGAATTTTACCTGAAATTCCGTCATAAATCACCTTACTAAATCCTTGAATTTTTCCCAAGATTCGAGCCTTACTATTAGCAGCCCAATTTTTTTTAATAATTTTAACAGAATGACTGGTTTGTCGTGCTTGAAATTCAGTCCACCCAATTGAGGCTATTTCCGGCGATGTAAATATTACATGTGGAATAATTTGATCATTGAGTGGTTTTATGTTTGATGCTCCCCCCAAGTATTGGCTGACAATTCTTGCGTGTTCATAGGCGGTATGGGCATACGGATAGCGCGTGGTCAAATCTCCAATTGCAAAAACATCGGGATGCGAGGTTTGAAGATATTCATTCGTGGTAACACGTTCTTGATTTATTTGAAGATGGAGATTTTGAAGTCCCGCCAGGTCAATATTCGTTTTGCGTCCTATCGCAATTAAAACTAATTCTTCGTCTTGGCGATGAACTGAAGACACCCCCAATTCCAGGACGACACCCATTTTCTGGAGCGCATTTAATAGAATTTGTCTCACTTCCGCATCCTGGGATGGAAGCAGGTCTGCAGCAATTTCACTAATGCGAACCGGCACACCCCAGTGCGCATACAAACATGCAAACTCTAATCCAATAATCCCTCCTCCAATTATCAACAATGATTTAGGCAGCTTGGGTTTGAGCAGCAGCTCATCACTCGTAACAACAGTTTCTGAAAGTTCCCATGATGGAATCTGACGTGGACGTGATCCGGTTGCAAGAATCAATTTTTCACCTTGATAATCTTCTAAACCACATTGCACCCAGTGAGGTTCCCGAATCATCGCTTCGCCGTGAATAATTTCTACATTTGCGGTTTGAAGCAACGATTGAATCCCGCGTTCCAAAATGGATACCGTTCGCTGCAATCTTTGAATAATCGCATGAAAATTCAATCGAACCGCATCAAACTCAATGCCCCAATCTTTTGATTCTTGGATCAAAGTAACATAGTGATTGGCTGCTACCTGCATCATTTTGGTTGGAATACATCCTCGATGGAGACAGGATCCTCCCAATTTATCTTTTTCAAACAAAGCTACTGATTTGCCTTGTCGCGCTAAATGGAATGCGGATCGATATCCGCCAGGTCCACCTCCAATAACAAGGACATCAAATTTTTTCATGCTTTTTTACTTTCCATTATGAAAATCATATTCGAGCCACCCAATGCCACACGCTTCAAAACTTTTGATGATGGCTGCTTCTAGTTGTGGCCTAGAAATGTATTGTTCATTTTCATAATTTAATCCCGCCATCCCTTCTCCCCTCCATTCAGGACTCAAACATTCCCATTCTGGATCCACGTCCAATAAGATAACACCTTGCTGTAAAAAAACATTTTGACGACGGCATTGCGCGCCGCCGGCTATTTTTTTATCATGCAAAAGCAGTTCTGCATATGAAGGCGATGAAAAACAATGTTTAGCTTTTTGAGTCGGTATCCGATGTGATGCAAGTTCAACATTTTTTCCTAACGCAAGGAACGCTGCTTGCAAGATTCGACTGATTTTAAGGTAACTTTCCAGTAATGATCCACCGACCTGCGAATTCCAACAAGGGGCCATCACCGAATAGCATAAGTCTTTCGAGCCATGATACACGGCTCGTCCGCCTGTCGGTCGAACGTCAATCGGAACATGCGATGGGATCCGATGTCCCTGCTGGACTTCTAATCGACCAATCGTTATCGTTGGAGCTTGAAATGAATAAAATCGGAGTAATGGAGTATCGTCTTCTTGAAATGCTTCAAATTGCTCTCGATCCCACTGCATATGAGAACAATGCGGTTGAAATGATGATCGCAAAAGTTTCCATGAAATAATTTGGGTTGAATTGGACATGGTAAGATCAGCTTACCAAATTTGATATTCTTTTCCATCGTAAAGAACAAAAGACAAACTTGCCGCAATTCCTTCAAGTTTATGTTGCAACATTAAAACCGCCCATGAAGGAGCGCAACCCTTAATCATTACTTTTTTGCCTTGGTATTCTTCAGGTTGGAACAACTTGAATTTCTCAGTGACTGATTGTTCCGTTACTTTGCCTGATTTATCAGCTAAAATGTCCGTCGATAAAACAACGGCGTTTGGTAACATAGCTATCCTCTCATCTCACCTCTCGTCTTATTCTATTGGGATTAGAGATTTGCCAATTAAAAATTTACAGAATTTCCACACCCACAGGACCCTTTGGCATTAGGATTTTCCACTACAAATCCAGCGCCGTGTAGATCCTCGATATAATCAATTTTAGAGCCACTCAAATATTTTGAACTTTCTGAATCGATCAATACTTCCAAATCGCTTATCTGATTAATCTCGTCATTGTCCCGTTTTTGATCAAATGTGAATCCATACGAAAAACCATGGCATCCACCGCTTTGAATAAAAACTCTAAAAAATTTGCCTTGATAACTGCTATTCTGGGTCGAAAAATCCTTGATCTTCTGAACTGCCGCATCGGTCAAATTAACCATAACATATATCTCCTTAAAAAAATATCTTAAGCCACCTAGTACTAACTATATAATGCTTGGTTTTACCATGAGAGTCAAGAGGACGCTCTTTGATAAATGGCCCACTTTATTGTTGTCTTTTTAAAAGGTAAAAAAAGCATTTATTTTATATCCATTTATCAAATAAGCATTTGTATTACTCCATCGCTTATCCATCATTTGGAATTATAAACATTTTAGACAAATATCACTTCGGATCGAACTCAATTGAGCAGACTGCATCACTCCCTCTACTAAAATTTTTTACTTCATGCTCTCTGAATCGATTCACTCTCAATTTGCTTTTAATAATTTCGGACAAAATTTAAACACTTTTATTAATCTTTTTTTTACTTACATTTTTCTATGCAATGCTGCTTACGAGTATAATAAGTCTATAAATTATTTATTATAAATTTCAAGGTACCTAAAAATTTTATGATTTCCACACTTGGAAAGAATACATTTGTTATTGGGAAAAACAGTCAAGGAATTAAATTTCAAGCGACCTCATTGCATTTAACCAGATATCAAATTGTTTTTGAAATTTATAATATTTATAGCGTCATTCAACTGTCTGAAGTTCTTACCGAATTTCAAATTATTTTGGGAGAACAAATTCTTTACTCAGGCCGAGCCACGGTCAGTAATCTGGTCAATACAGGCATCGTTTTGATTTGCGAAGCGACTTTAGAAAATTCATGGCTTAATATCGATTTTTTTTTTACACATCCAAAATATCAAATAGAACTTGAGTTCGACCATTTCTTAAAAGAATTTGAAAAAACTAATACTATTATTCCTGAATTCAAGGTGATTATTGCCGATATCTATGTTCTGTTAGTAGAACTAAGACAGTGGCTAGAACAAATTGAATTTCAACTACAAACAAATTCCCCCAAACTTCAGCCCCAATTGGAGCAGGAAACGATTCAAAAATTAGAAAAACCGTTTTTAGAAACTACCTATCACCTTTTTAGTCGTTTTGAAAAAATCACACAAATTATTCAACCCGAACTTCAATCCATCCACAGAATTTATGCCCAACGTCAACTTCATTCATTAATCCTTTGTTCCCCCTTTATGCATCGCATTTTTCATAAACCGCTAGGATATGCCGGAGACTATGAAATGGTTCGCATGATTTTAGGTAATCCTTTTATTGGATCTTCGCTTTTCTCAAAAATGATAAATTTTTTTTTCTGGAAAACACCACCAGCTGAAGCTCACCGAAATCGTATTCAATATTTAATTCAACAAATTGAAAATGAGACGTATAAGCTATCGCTAAAAAAGAAACGTATTCGAGTCTTTAACCTAGGATGTGGTCCTGCTCAGGAAGTTCAGCATTTTCTCTCTCAATCTTCGGTACGAGATGCCGAATTTACGCTTGTTGATTTCAATGATGAAACTCTCAATTATGTTCAAAATTTGGTTCGTGCATTGAAAACGCAAAATCATTTTCAGTCCGACATTCACTTCATCAAAAAATCAGTAACGCAACTCTTAAAAGAAAGTTTTAAATCAAATGAAATAACCACGAATTCGTATGATCTCATTTATTGTGCCGGACTCTTTGATTATTTGTCGGATAAAATTTGCAAACAGTTAATGAATTTTTTTTATACTCAGCTCGCTCCAAACGGCTTGCTGGTTGTAACCAACGTACATACATCCAATCCTTCTAAAAGCATTATGGAGTATTTTGCCGAATGGTTTTTAATTTATCGCAATGAACAACAATTATCCGCCCTTGCACCCGATTGTATCAAGCCACAACAAGTGAACGTCTTATCCGATTCAACGGGTGTTAATATCTTCATGGAAATACGAAAATCCGATCATGACTGAACCTTTTTCCAACATTTCCATTCACGATATTGAATTCGCTTATGCTGATTATGATAAACAAATTCGATTAAAAAACATTCGCTTAGAAGCCCTCTTAATTATTATTTTGGTTCCGTTTGGCCTCGTTTTGGATTACGTCATTTATCCTGATCAGTTTAAGATATTCTTAATTTCGCGTTTGCTTACGGCATTCCTTGCCTTGCTTTTTTTGATACTCTGTCAAACTGATTTTTTTTACAAACATTATCGGTTTTGGAGTTTGATGCTTCCCTTATTGCCCATTGCCGATATTGCTTGGATGATCTATATGAGCCAAGGAGCTGCCTCGCCCTATTACGCGGGATTAAATTTAGTACTTTTAGGTGTGGGGCTCATTTTCCCATGGACCTTTTTTGAAAATCTAATTGTTGGCTCTTGTGTCATTTTGATTTATGCAATGGCCTGCTTTTTTCATCCTGGCAATATCAGCGTTAATATCTTTATTAATAATTTATACTTCCTGATTTTAACCGATGTTATTGTAATTATTGCCAGTTATTTTCAAAGCCGGTTAAGATTCCAAGAATTTTCTCTTCGATATAAATTGGATCAAAGTCAAAAATTATTGGAAAAATCGTATCAGCAACTTTTAGAGCTGGATCGCTTGAAAAGTAATTTTTTTGCCAATGTCAGCCATGAGCTCCGTACCCCATTGACACTTTTAATTTCACCTTTGGAAGATTTGCGAATTCAAAAATCCAAAGAATTTGATGAAAAAACCAATCAAATCTTGAACTTGATGAGTGTTAATGCACAACGCCTCCTACGATATATCAATGATATTCTTGATCTGATTAAACTCGAATCCCAAAAAATGCCATTCAATCCCACCCCGACAGATATTCCAACCTTCATACGTGGACTGTTACTCTCATTGAACACAATCGCTGAATCCAAAAATATTATGTTAGACGTTCAATTTGATCCCTCCTTAATCCTCATTGAAATGGATCAAATCCAACTGGAAAAGATAATTCTCAATCTTGTTTTCAATTCCATTAAATTCACGCCGCCAGAAGGACGCATCACCGTAATCAGCCGATACGAAAATCAAAACTTTATTTTGTCCGTTGAAGATACTGGTCAAGGCATCGCACCCGAAAATATTTCTAAAATATTTGATCGATTTTGGAAAGCAGATCCCAATACTAGCTACCAAAATTCAGGAACCGGCTTAGGCCTTTCGATCGTCAAAGAACTCGTCGATGCTCAACATGGAACGATTCAAGTCGAATCAGTTTTAAATCAAAAAACACAAATTACGGTTTCCCTGCCATGCCACCCCTCCCCCTTAAACAGTACAACTCCAGAGTTGAAAAACAAAAAAGATTTGTCGCCTTTGCCGCTCCAACAATTAAATATGGACTTACATAACCGTATTCTGCATTTTTCTTCATTATTTCCATCGCCGTCAGAGTCATTGGCCACCCAAGAGCGATCCACAAAGCCGCTTATTCTCATTATTGACGATGAACCCGATATGCGAGAATTTTTAAGATTAATTCTCAAGTCTCAATTTAAAATCTTAGAAGCAAATGATGGCCATCAAGGTATCCATCTTGCTATCCAAAATTCTCCAGAAATTATTCTCCTGGACATGATGCTGCCTGGGAAAAATGGCATTGATGTATGCCATGAACTTTTTCAACATAAAAACACAGAAACCATTCCTGTAATTATGTTAACTGCTCGAGCCGATGATGAAATGAAAATTGAAGCATTAAACGCTGGAGCGACTGATTTTTTAACCAAACCATTTTCTATCTTAGAATTAAAAATCAGAATTAAAAATATTTTACAATCGCATGAATTTCAAAAAAAGATTTTACAACAAAAAGCCGATCTGGAATTAATGAACCAAAAAGCTCAAGAAACGCTTGAACTTTTAAAACAAACTCAAAGTCAACTGATCCAACATGAAAAAATGGCGTCCTTAGGAACTCTTAGCGCTGGCATCATTCATGAAATTAACAATCCTTTAAATTATGTTTTACAAGCCCTCTACCTTTTAAAACAAAAATATGGTTCCCCTACACAATCTGATAAGCATCAAATACTTGATATGATTGAAGATATGGAAGAAGGCTTAGATCGAGTTCAAAAAATCATTTCTAACCTTAAAAGCTTTGCACATCCGAATGCAATGGGAAAAGATTGGTTTCAAGTTCATCCCTTGATTTCTACAACACTTACCTTTATTCAACATGAGATTCCTGAGCTATTTCAAATTGATGTTCAAATTCCATCTGAACATTTTGTTCTAGTCAATAAAAACCGAATTATTCAAGTATTATTAAATTTAATTCAAAATGCTTTGACTGCTATGAAAAATAAAAACTTTAATTCCGATGAAAAACCAACTCTTCAAATTCAAAGTCGTTTTGAAAACAACTTTATATTTCTACATATTCGAGACAATGGAACCGGTATTGCTCCAGAAAATATTTCAAAAGTTTTTGATCCATTTTTTACCACCAAGGATGTGGGCGAAGGATTGGGTTTGGGCTTAAGTATTTGTTATCAAATTATCAAAGATCAAAATGGCCGGATTACAGTTCAGAGTGAATCAGGAAAATTTACAGAATTTACTATTCAACTCCCCGGCATGATTCAGTTACCTAAGTCGGTTTAAAAAATAATAGCTACTTTGGAGGCCATATGGAATCACTTACGAATTACAAACAATATAAAATCTTGTATATTGATGATGAAATTCTAGCTTTAAAATATTTCAGGAAAACCTTTGAGGAGCAATTTACAATTTTCACTGCCTCTTCAACTCAAGAAGGGTGGAATATTATCCAAGAGTGTGAACAAGAAATCGGAATTATTATTACCGATCAAGTCATGCCCGGAGAAAAAGGGGTGGATTTCCTTGAACGAGTTCGACGGGCTCATCCACAAATTGTTCGAATTCTTATAACCGCCTATGCTGACCTTGAATCCGCTATTCAAGCAGTCAATAGTGGGCAAATTTACAAATATGTCACTAAACCCTGGGATTTTAATCATTTATCCATGACACTGAAGCGAAGTCTAGATTTTTTTTCAATTCAACAGGAACGAGATTCTCTATTAAAAGAAAAAATTTCTTCACTCCACTATATTATGTTAACTGACCGCATCCTTAGTCTGGGTCTTTTTTCTTTAGTGTGTAATCCCTACATCTTGCATGCCACTCGTGCCATTCAAACTTTTCTCCAATTTAATCCAAATGAATTGGTAGAAAATGATCCTCCCCCTAACAACATTTTTTATTCTTCACAATTTTGGAATAATTATTATCAAACTATCCAAACTAAAATGCACCGGGTTATGGATATTCTTAATCCTTTTTGGCCTGTCATTCCTTCCAAGCCACCTGTCTTTCAAAACACCTTATCCCTTGAAGCGCTTTTGAATTCATCGATCCAAAAATTCAAAACAGACCTCAATAAAAAATCTATACGTGTCGATAACTTAATTTCAAAGGATCTTCCTCCTCTCCCCGTCGACCAAAATCGGTTTGACTCCTTCTTTGAATTTCTCTTAAAAGAGGCTCTACAAATATCTGATCAACCTTTATCGATTCAATTAACTTCTTTGTCCTTTGACCCGACTCTGTCGACTCAGCAAGTTCAAATCGAAGTATTATTCAACGGGCTTAACTTATTTCAAGAGGCGTGGTTAGCAATTTTAAACCCTTCGTTAAACTTACCCACCATGCCCAATGATCAAGGTGCTTATTTGTTAAGCTTTCTGCTCATTCTTTATCATCATAGTGGCTTTCTAACCGTTATCTCTCCGTCATCTAAATCTATTTTAAAATTTGTCATTTCATTATCTCTTCATCCTGATTCACACTCTTCATTAATTGAAGAAAGTGACTTGTCCAATTTCTTAATCAATCATCCTTTAACTGAAAAGCTTATGTTGAAAAATTTTTGAAAAGATTTTAAAATCCATCGAGATTTCAATGGATTTTAATGAAGATTATCTAGACGTATTGGTTAGAGAAATCCTCGGTCGAGAGACCGTGCTTCCTTATTTGCAGGAAAGGTTTTGAGGACGTCTAGAAAGCACAAAACGGCTTCAGCAAAAGAGAAAACCTCTTAACAATTCCACAAAGTTTTTCGTTGTTCCATCACTGACCGGATCCTTCCATGGATTAATGGATATCCGGTTATCTCTTAATATTACCGGATTTATTCGTTTTTAACAGCAGAATGCTTTTTGACATCCTAATTTAATCCAAGTAAAATAGGCATTTACACCATTTCTGCACTGGTTTCAAAATATGAAAATTGCGCTCTGCCAAATTAATACCATTATTGGAAATTTTAAATCGAATATTCAAAAGATTGCAGCTATTCAAAAGCAGCTACGCGCTCAATCATATGACTTAATCGTTTTTCCCGAATTAGTTCTAACCGGATATCCCCCGCGCGATCTTTTAGAACGTCCGAGTTTTATTGATCAAGCACAACAAGCACTAATGGCCATTGCGCGCTCGAGTGAAGGACTTGCAACCTTGCTTGGAACTATCCTTCCTAATCCAGGATCTGGAAATTCATTATATAATGCTGCCGTCATTGTGAAAAATGGGGCAATTTTATATGTACAAAAAAAATCGCTTTTGCCCAACTATGATGTTTTTGATGAAGCGCGTTATTTTGAACCCGCCTCGATTGTTGAAAAGCCGTTTGAATATCTAGGACACAAAATTGGGATTACCATTTGTGAAGATATTTGGAATCACACTGATTTTTTCAAACCACCCAAATACCATTTAAATCCAATTCAACCTTTAATGACTAGTCATGTAGATATGCTCATTAATCTTTCCGCTTCTCCCTTTCATATGGCGAAACTCCCGATTCGACAAAATATTCTCAAAATAACTGCTCAAAAAGTAAACGCTCCTGTTTTCTATTGCAATCTTGTCGGCGGTAATGATGAATTGATTTTCGATGGATGCAGCATGATAACAAATGCTCAAGGTGAAATTTTACAACTTGCAAAAGATTTTCAAGAAGGCTTTCTACCCTATGACACACATACCCCGGCTCACAAAAATATTCACCCCACTTCGAAAACAGAAACTGAAAGTATTTTCAAAGCTTTAGTTCTTGGTATTCGTGATTATACCCAAAAATGTGGATTCACTAAAGCCTTAATCGGCCTATCGGGTGGTATTGATTCCTCTTTGGTGGCCTGTTTAGCTGTTGAAGCTTTAGGTCCCGCCAATGTTCTTGGAATTACTTTGCCTTCTCCTTTTTCTTCCAAAGGAAGCATTTTAGACTCTCAGCAACTATCTCAAGCCCTAAACATTGAATTCAAAGTTATTCCTATTACTCCATTGTATAAAAAATTCCTAAGCATTTTTTCTCCTCATTTTTCAAATTCCAAACCGGACATTACGGAGGAAAATTTACAAGCTCGAATTCGAGGAACAATTTTGATGTCTTTTTCCAACAAATTCAATTATTTACTTTTAACTACAGGAAATAAAAGTGAATTATCGGTTGGGTATTGCACGTTATATGGAGATATGTGTGGCGGTTTAGCCGTAATCGCCGATATTCCCAAAACCATGGTTTATCAGCTCGCGACTTATGCAAACCGTAATCAAGCTTTTATTCCAACCGCCGTCTTCACTAAACCTCCTTCTGCTGAGCTAAAACTAAATCAAACGGATCAAGATTCGCTTCCTCCATATGAACTTTTGGATCGCGTTTTAAAAGCGTATGTTGAAGACAACCAAACGCTGTCTCAAATTCAAAATTTGAACTCCACCTCCATTTCCATTCCATCCATTCTAGATAAATTAGACCATGCCGAGTACAAACGACATCAACTTCCACCTGGACTCAAAGTAACACCAAAATCATTTGGAATCGGTCGCCGATTTCCCATTGCTCATCAATTTCACGAATCCATAGAGCCCTTATGATTCATCATGGAATAAAAATACTATTGGTTGAATTATTTTTGTGGATTTTTACCGGCATGGCCCTAGCAGGAACTTTTTGCAATCTGAGTTTTTCAACCAATGCGTGTTTTGGTGCTGCTCAATTAACTCAATGTCTTCCACCCCCTGCCCCCCATGCTGATTCTACTCCACTACCCATAAACTCTATGGCCCTGATTACTTCCACGCATTGGAATTTTATTGTCATCTTGAATCATCAAACAGCGTTAAAACTTGCTGGCATTCAGCGTCCCAAATTTGAAAGTCCGGAAGATACCCAACGATGGATTCAATACTATTATACTTATTGGTCTCTCTTGAAAAACCAATCTGTTCAATTGGAATATCCATCCATTGTGGTCGATACACAAAATTGTCAACATGCTCAACTTTTTTTCATTAAAAACCATCAAAGTATTACTGCTTGGGCCATAAAATTGGGGCTAGGCGTTTTAAAGCCTTCATCTGGTTTATCACCCAAGCAAACGCTTAAACTGTTGAAATTGGAACAAACAGCCCAAAAATTAAAGAAAGGATGTTGGAAATACTCCCTTGAATCCACATCAACCCCTAAATAAAAAACTTTTATCCCCACCCGAAATTCAAATTACACGCGAGCTGCGATTCGAGGCCGCTCATTATCTCCATAACCCTGCTTGGAGTCGTAAAAAAAATCTTTCTATTTTTAAAAAGTGCTCCGGTTATCGGCTTGAAAATCCTAAAATAGCGCATCAACCACATGGACATTCGTATCGACTCAAAGTAACCATCCTGGGAAAAATCGATGCTCAAACTGGATTCGTTATGGATTTTCAAGATTTCAAAGAAATTTTGAATCAAAAAATTTATAAATGCTTTGATCATCGATTGATTAATCATGAAGTTGAACCATTTAAAAGCCACCCTTATCTTCAAACTACTGTTGAAAATCTTTTAATTGTCATCTGGAACTATCTTGAATCCGATTTTCAAAAATTCAATGTGCAACTCTATGAACTTACATTATGGGAAACGGCCGCGAATTCTGGAACTTATCGTGGGAATAGAACTTAACTCTAGATCACTTTTCCTAACCATCTGTTTGATGCATTAACTTGTTCTTTAAAGTTAATGGGTACCCAAGCTATCAATTAAGCGTTTTTAAAAGGATGGAATCATCGGAAAAATTTTTACCAGCGAGAAAAACATGAACTTCGTTTTCAAAACTAGAATATCGATGCTCAATAAGCGAGCGTTCTCCGCTCATTTATTACATGGTGGACGTTACTGGACTCGAACCAGTGACCTTCGCGATGTGAACGCGACGCTCTAACCGACTGAGCTAAACGTCCTCTCAAATCAAACTAAATTAGTCTATCGATAAAAATTTGAAATTACAATCAATGTCTATTACCAAAGATTAAGAATTTTACCGATACGAAAAACTTCCGCTACACTCCACGCTTGAAATGGACACCCACCCGGTAAAAAAGGAACCGTTGCATCAAAAACTTCTGAAATGCCATCAATCCCAAATTCTTGAAGATGTTGCTGCAAATTCAAAATTAATTGTTTGAACTCTGAAATTTTATTTTGTTCTCCAAATTTCAAGAGAGACTCACCATAAAATCCTAGCAACCATGGCCAAACTGTTCCTTGATGATATGCGGAGTCTCTTTCCAGCGAATTGCCTTGATACTTTGAATGAAACTTGGGATCCTGCGGTGAAAGAGTTCGTAACCCAAATGGTGTTAAAAGTTGTTCTTGACACTGTTTTAACGCCAGTTTCGCTTTTTCAGGAACAAGGATTTCATGCACTAATGCTAACCCTATAATTTGATTTGGGCGCAAATTGGTTTCCGCGCCTTGTGGACCATCAATCACATCATTAAAGTATCCTTTGGATTCATTCCAAAACTTTTTGAAAAAATTGTTTTTAGCTAAATCTAAAATTGGACGCAGTTCTATTGACACCGAATCATTTGGAAACATCTGATTTAAAAAATCGAGTGCATAAATCCAGAGTGCATTAATCTCTATGGGCTTCCCCATTCGAGGTGTAATCACATTATTTCCAATCTTAGCATCCATCCAAGTTAACTGAAATCCAAGTTCTCCAGAAAAAATCAATCCGTCATTTAAATCAACATGAATACCATGAATCGTTCCTTGAATCAGAATTTTCAATGCATTTTGAATTTTAGGTAAAATACCTTTAAGGGTTTGGGTATCGTTCGAAGCTAAAACATACTTTGATAAAGCCCATATGTACCAAAATATCGCATCGGCAGAATTATATTCTGCTTGATCTCCCGCATCAGGAAACCGGTTAGGTAAAAGTCCGTTTTTAAGATACTGAATCCAAGACTTTAGAATATCGCATGCCTGTCTTGTTTTTCCAGTTTCGATTAACAATCCCGGTAAACTGATAAAGCAATCTCTTCCCCAATCTTCAAACCATGGAAATCCCGCTAAAATACTTGGTGTACCATCTTGCCGGCGTATTAAAAATTTTTCCCCAGTTATTGAGAGCGCTCGGGCCATCTCGGGTAAAGGATAACTCCGATTTTTATTCATTCGTTCTTGAATTTCATTCTGAAAGGCTTCTTCCGGAAGTTGCGACGAAAATTTTTCTAATCCCACCCATAATGTAAAGGGCATTTTGGGAGTTAATCTTAATGAAATCATGCCCGGATTATACAGATCCTCTTGAAAGTCAAACCCACGTGCTTTTTCTACACGATACTGGAAATTACGGAACCAATCTAAACTTGATGAAAATTGAGCATTCGGCGGTATCGCAAATACAAGTTCGGGCATATTTTCATAAGGATTTAAAACAAAAATACCGGGTTCCGGATTGCTGATGGTATGATTAATATATGAATTTTCACGAACTAAACTATTATAATTTCGATACGCTAATAAGGGTGCCAAACTAAAAACTGCAGCCTCTCCTTCTAGTAGTTCATATCGCACTAAAACACCTTGTCGGCCTTGAATCATACAAATTTGCTTTTGAATTTTCCAATTGTTCTTTGAAAAATGCCACGTAATGCAAGGAAAGGTATTAAAATACGAAATGAGCTGATAACCCGATGGGTACGTTACACCGGGATAATAATTGGTCGCCAAATCAACGGGTGCTTGTCCATCAAAATATAGTCTTTCTTCCAGCTTTGAAAGAAGCAAGATGCGATCGCCCGGAGGATGAAGCGCCCCTAAAAATAAGCCATGGTATCTTCGAGTATGCGCCCCTGAAACTGTACCAAATGCAAAACTGCCCAAACCATTGGTTTCTATCCATTCCAATGAGGAAAGATCATCCAATGTCTGTAGATTTCGTTTTATTTCCACAACGCAACCCTAAATGATATTTTTTTTATTCTCTTCTAAACTATCGTTAAATCAACCCTTAAAAATACTAATAATTCTTTTTTATTTTTAAGTGGCCCAATTCTAATAAAAGACTAACAAATTTTTAAACAGTTTTTGATGTCCGTTTAATCTTTGATATTTTTTGTCGATTGACATAATCACTCTGTTTGGCTGGTTCCGTATGAACCCAAACTTCATTAACACCCGCTATTTTTTCCTTAATCACTGCTACCACTTGATGCGCTAACTGATGAGAGCGTTTTACAGTCAATTGAGCTGGAACTTGAATGTGTAAATCTATAAAAATATTGCCTGGCATTCCACGACTTCTCACTTTGTGACAGGAAATAATACCGGGAATATTCGTAACAAGACTCGCTACCGATGCCGGATCTAAAACACTATGATCAGATAAAATTTGCAGGGATTGAGTAACAATTTGATAGGCTGATCGCAAAATAATGATCACAATCCATCCAGAGACTATTACATCAATGTTTCCCCAGTGCAATTTGGATATAATCAACGCCACTAAAACGGATACGGATGCCAAAAAATCTGTTCCGACATGAGCACTATCGGCCCAAAGATATTGGCTATTATATTGATTCCCTTTTTTTCGCTCATACCATGACATCATTAAATTCAATCCCATGGAAATGATCATGATTCCTAAAGCCATTAGTGTTGGTTTGGGCATGATTTGAGGATGTTTTAATCGATGAAGGATATTCAGAATAATTTCAAAACAAGTCACTCCCATAAAAACTGAAATGGCCATTGCAGCAAATACTTCAAATTTTTGATGCCCATAGGGATGATCGAAATCTGGTGGTTTTTCAGAAATTTTAATTCCAGCTAAGCCCATTATGTTAGAAACTGCATCTAGACCAGAATGCAGTCCATCTGAGATCATCGAAAGCGCTTGAATTGATATTCCAATAATGATTTTGCCTAAGGCTAGAGCTATATTGCACAAAAATATTACAAGAATCACCCCGAACACTTTTATGTGTCGATTTTCCTCTTTTAGGTTCAAAAAATAACTTTCTTTAAATAAAATTTTTATTCCAATTTTTTAAAATTCATTTTATGCTAAGTTATCTTGCTTTTAAGATATACAAAAACCCTTGAATAATCAAATCATTCCTAACCACCTTGTTCCAGCTTTTGAAGCTTGTCAATCATTAGCTCGATCACATTATGAAAATTTTCCGGTGGCCTCTTTTTTTATTCCACAATCCAAGCGATTGGCTATCTCTGCACTCTATGCTTTTGCTCGCACGGCTGATGATTTTGCAGATGAACCCCAATTTGCATCCCAGCGACTAACACAACTCAAAAAATGGGAACTGAACTTGAAACAAGCGCAGCTTGGACATTCCACCCATCCCTTTTTGATGGCCTTTGCTTTCGTTTTGAAACATTATCAAATTCCCATCCAACTACCACTCAAACTCATCCAAGCCTTTCGTATGGACCTTAAAAAAAAGCGATATACTACGTGGAATCAACTTCATTTTTACTGTGAGCATAGTGCTAATCCTATTGGACAAATACTGCTTCATATTTTTGATATTCATGATCCCCTTTTACACTATTATTCTGATTTTATTTGTACCGGATTACAATTCATCAATTTTTGGCAAGATACTTCTCGTGATATTAAAAATAACCGCATTTATTACCCCCTCGAAGAAATAAAACGTGCAAAGGTTTCAATCCCAGATCTTTTAGCCCTTTCATTTAATTCCCAAACCCAGCTTTTAGTTAAAAATGTTGCAAACTATACCACGTGTTACTTTAATAAGGGAACTCCACTCCTCTATTTACTTAAAGGACGCCTTCATCTTGAAATCAAGGCAACTTATTTTGGAGGTTTAGGAATTTTAAAAAAAATCGAAGCCATGCAGTATAATGTTTTTCAAAGCCAGCCAACTTGGAAAGTTTATGAAAAAATAGCGCTATTAACTCGAATGTTATTTTCACCGAATCCATCATTACGTTAATTTAAGGCGGTTTTGTGAACCCCAAATACTCTTCATTAAAACAAAAAACGAGTTTTTATTTTCCATTGCTTTTATTACCTCCCTCTCAACGTCAAGCACTTGAAATTTTATACCGATTTTGTTGGTTGGCGGATGAAATAGCGGATGCTCCCAAGCCTTTAAGTACCAAACGTCGACAATTTCAAAAATTTAGAAAAGATTGTATCGCCACTTTAAACGGATCGCCCCCTAATCCCTTTTTAAAAGATTTTGCTACAGTTCTTATTGAATTTCAAATATCGCATTTCTACGTTTTAAATTTATTAAAGGGCATCGAAGCGGACCTTTATACCATTTCCTTTCAAACGTTTAAGCAACTTTACCAATATGCACTTAATGTTGCTGCTGCTCCAGGACTTATGAGCATGTCTATATTTGGATTTAAAGATCTGGCTCATCAAAATTATGCAAAAAACTTGGGTGTTTTTTTGCAACTGACCAATATCATTCGAGATTTCAAAGAAGATTTATCACTCCATCGCCAATATTTACCTATGAACGATTTCCATCGATTTCATCTGGATCCCTACAAAATTAATAATTCAACACCCCAAGTCACGGCTTTTTTCCACTATCAGCTGGATCGCGCTTGGAGCTATTTGAAAAAATCTAGACAATATCTTTCAAAGTCCAATCGAAGCCAATTAATGACGGCTGAAGCCATTGCTTCCGTATATGTTCGGTTACATCAAAAGCTTCGCACCCATTGTAACCAAATCGTTTTGGGTACGATTCACTTGACTCTTTTTGATAAGATTTATTCAACTTTTCAAGCTACGAGTCAATGCTTGCTTTGGAAGCTTTGGCTTCGAGAAAAATAATTCCATCTGAGGTTATTGGCATGAAAAAAGTTATCATCGTGGGCGGAGGATTTGCTGGAGCTTCAGCAGCCTTAGAACTCCAAAGCCCTAATGTACAAGTTGAACTTATCGAATCACGTGGGATGCTCGGTGGCCGTTTTTACTCTTTTCCACCTACTCAAAATTTTCCCTTCCCAATCGATAACGGACCCCACCTGATGATGGGGTGTTATCATGAAACTTTACGCCTTTTCAAAAAAATAAATGCCCTATCCCAACTAACTATGATGCATCCCCTTCAATTAAGCTGGGTCCTTCCAAATCAGCAAAAACAGGTTTTACACTGCTCCAATCTTCCCGCACCCTTTCATCTTTTATTTGGCCTTTGGAACTCTAAAGCTTTTACTTGGAAAGATAAAATGAATTTGGTTCAATCCCTTCATCGATTTAAAAAGAAACCTTTTTCACTCCCCACTCATCTTGTTACAGTCGAAGATTTTTTGTCTTATATAAAGGCGTCCCCTAATACCCAAGAGCTTTTTTGGAATCCCTTGTGTAAATCCATCTTGAATTTACCACCCCAAGTCGCTCTTATTCGTTCCTTAGGAGAAGTATTCTCTCAAGCTTTTTTTCAATCGATCATGGATAGTCGTCTTGTTTTTTTTTCAAAACCCTTAAGTGAAATTTTCTTCCCTAATTTTAAAAAAATTTTCGAATCAAATCATGGCTTGATTCATTATCACGAAGGAATTCAGGAAATCAAAATTCAAAATAAGACTTTTGAATTGATTTCAAAAAATCAAAAATGCTTTTCCGGAGATGCTTTAATTCTTGCTATTCCTCCTTATTCCATCCATCGATTTTCTTTAAATGCAGAGTGGATCCGAACTTTGAATTTTGAATCCTTAGGCAAATCATCCATTATGTCCGTTCATCTGGTCTTATCCCAAGCTATTTTTCACGAACCATTTCTGGGTTTGCCTTATTCACCTTTTGATTGGATATTTAATCAAACACAAAATTGGAATTATCAAACTCAAGAACAATACTTATCTCTGGTTCGAAGCGCGTCTTCCCAAGACACTCTTAATTCAGATGCTTTTTGGATTCAAGAAGCAGAAAAAGTGTTACGTTCACGATTTAAAATTAACCCTGATTTAAAAATATTGTATTCAAAGGTTACTCGCGAAATGGCCGCTACCTTTGTTTGGAACCAAACTAATGATGCGCTAAGGCCCAGTTCTGAAACATCCTTTCAAAATATTTTTTTAGCGGGAGATTGGACTCAAACGCATCTTCCAGCTACTATAGAAAGTGCTTGCCTTTCTGGTTATTTAGCCGCTTCAAAGGTTAAGACCTTTCTCAATATTAATTGATTAACTAATCTATTTTCCGCCGTCCTATTGCAGAAATAATTTTACTTTATATGGTGGAACCCATCAAATAGTTATTATTTCTGAGCAAGGAGTTTGGGTAGCGACTTTGTTCAACTCTTTTGTAGTGAACGCTTTATGATTATTTAAACTATTTCTTCCAAATCCTTTAATCTTAAAAAATAAATATATTTCTGAAAAACAGGATACGGGGTACTCTTATTTAACAATTCTGAATAAAATTCAATTTGCAATTTATACGAGTCTAAAAATTGTTTTGTTTTATCGGTCTTATAATCTAAAAGAATCCACTTTTCATTTTCAAGAAAGGCTAAATCAATAATTCCAGTATCCCAGTGTTGCAGAGCTGCATTAAAAAACGTAATAGGAAGCTCTGTGAATGTTTTTTTTGAATCCCGGGCACGTTGAATGACCTTCGAGGTTAAAGCCAATTGAATCCACGTAAAACATTCGTCTATAACTGATTTCTTAAATGAGTAAACTTTACCCCATTTTTCAAAATCTTTTTTTGAAAAATTCAAAGTATTATCCAGATATTTTTTCAACATGGCATGAACAAAAATCCCTAACTGTTCAGGTGAAACTTCAAAACTATTTGGGTTGCGTTGAGATTGATCGTCCTGATGGCTTTGAACAGGTTCAGTTTGATGTGGATGATTTATAGTAGAATGTATTAATTTTGTTTTTACGAGTTGAAGCCATGTTTCCTTTTGAAAATTAATTTCTTTTAGAAGATTTCCCTCGTTTGAATTTTGAGGAAATTGATAACCATTCTGCTGGGAAGCAATTGCAATCGATTGTATGCGTTTAGTTTCTTCGTGTTTTTTATTATCAATTTTTAATGATGTCCGCTCCGTTTCATTTAACAATTTCATGAGTGGATATGAAAAATTTTTATCGGAATTTTGAGGAGTGAAAATAATTAAAGCATCCCGCGCACGCGTACATGCCACATAGAGCAGCCGCATTTGCTCGTCTATACTGTATTTTTCTTCTCGTTGAAGCAATGCCTCAAAACCAGCAGTTTTATGAGATTTTAATTTATATTCCAGCCTCATTTGCTGAGCATTCCATAGAAATTGATCACTTATAGATTCTTCGCTTCCAACAACGATCACAACCGGAAATTCAAGTCCCTTACTTTTATGGATTGTCATCAGTTTAATTAAATTTTCGTTTAAATCAGGATTTTGAACTTGCTCATCGAATTGTTTATTTTTAATTTGATTACCCAACCAATTTGAAAATTCTGCAAAAGTCAATTTTTCGCTAGTTTCTAATTTTTTTGATAGGTGAACCAGTTTCTTCAAATTCAGAATAATTTGTTCCGTTCGACTGCGAACGAAGCTTAAAGCTATTAAGTTTGTTTGCTCCAATATCCATACAACTGCTTCGGACGTTGAAAAAGTTGGTATTCGCTCATACCAATTTTTTAACATATTAAAGGTCTGACAAAGTTTTTCATGCAATGCTTTTGGCAATTTTCCCGTTGGAATTTCTAAAAGAAAATTAAAAGGCTGTCCAGACTGATGGATTTCATACAACTCTTGATCTGAAAATCCAAAAATACTACTTCTTAAAACTGCTACAGATTTAGATTCGTTACTGGGCTCACTAAGACATTCTAAAAGAGTCTGGAACGTAACCACTTCAGGTTGTGAATAAAATCGTTTGCCCCCAATAATTTGATAAGCAATATGATATTTTTCAAAAGCAAATTGAAAAAAATTTTCCTGAGGTTCTAATTTATCAAACAAAATAGCAATATCTTTTTCCTGAATCCACCGTTCCATTTTGGTTTCTGGATCTTGAATTTTAAATTGATGAGAAAGCAACTCTTCACGAATCCATTGAGCAATTTGGAACGCCATTTTTTCCCGTTGATCATCAGCATTTTTAGATTCTATTTCCACCTGAATGATTTTTACTTCTGGTATATACTGGTCACTCGTCCGGCATTGATTTGACTGCAAAGATATATATTCGGGTATTAAATTTAAAAATTTTGAATTAATCCATTCAATTAGCTTTGGAACCGTTCTAAAATTCGAGCTAAGTATTTTGACCTCCGTTGAATCATTGCTTAAAAAATATTTCCTAATGGATTGATATAATTCAATATCGGCCTTTCGAAATCGATAAATGCTTTGCTTGGGATCTCCTACTAAAAAGAGTTTATCTTCCTGAAGTTGAATGTGTTTCAATTCTTTTTCATGGGCTCCGTTTTTTTCAGACAAAAAAAAGCAAATTTCCATTTGAATCGGATCTGTGTCCTGAAATTCATCGACAAAAATTTTATCAAATCGGTGTTTAAGTTCTTGTCGAATTTCAGGATAACTTTGCAATAAATCTCTAGTTTTTAAAATCAAATCATCATAGTCTAAAAAGCCATGTTTGATTTTTTGGAATTGATAGTATTGAACATATGCCAATAACTCATTTTCAAGATTTTTTAAAACGACATCCTCAAATTCTTGGACATAACGATTCATGCTCTGCCCGATGGCATCAAATGTATCTCGAATTTTATTTAATTGTTCTACCGAATCCCAATTCGATTGGTTTCCACGCTTCTGAAATGATTTTAATTCACCTTGCTCATTAAAAAAGATCGTATTGGATTTTGAAAAAAAGGAAGAGTTATTCTCAAACTCTGAAAATTCTTTTCGTAATTGAATCAAATCCTGATAAAGTCGATCATCTTTTTGATGACACCGAATTTCAGTGTTCCAAAATTCATGAAGTTTTTCTCCCATTTTTTTGCGAAGTTCAGTCCCATCGGGTAGTCTTTGATTGATAAACAAACTTGAATATTGCTGATTTTTCATGTTTTCTTTTAACCGATAAATATCAGCCGTAGAAATTCCTAATTGAGTGGCATTGAAGAAAACATCGGGACTTTTCATTTGCCAATTCTGAATCCATTGTTCCCAGCATTGAGATTCGAAATGCTTTTTTTGAAATTCCTCTAAAATTCGGAATTGAGGATCCACCCCTGATTCGATGGGAAATTCTTTTAAAATTGATGAACAAAATGAATGAATGGTACTTACTTTTGATTTTTCTAGCGATTCAAATGCATTCCAAAAAAAATCCCGATTGGTTGAAGATGCTTTTTGAAATTTATTATATATAACAGTTCTTAGACGCTCTTTTAATTCATTGGCTGCTTGGTCAGTAAATGTGATAATCACCATTTTAGTCAGTGGTATTTTTTGATTTTCAATTAAAAAAAGTATACGTTCTAACAGGAGCGTAGTTTTACCTGTTCCCGCCCCTGCATCGATTAACACGTTTTTGGTAGTTTGAATAATTTCCTTTCGAATATCCCAATCACCAGTTTGAGCATTTGCAGTTGGGGGTATTGAATCCATTAAAAATCCACTTTTTCTTTTAAAAATTGTATTTGTAGATCTTGTTGTTTGAATTCTGCTCTTGATTTCATTTCGGTTCCACAATTCATTTTAAATTTACAATAGTCGCAAGGAGGTTTGGCAATATTAAAATAGGACGGAAACTTGCCAAGTTCTACTGCTTCACAAATGTTTTGAAGCCACTGAGACAATTTTTCCTCAAATTGTTTAAAAGGTTTAAGCGAGGGTCCATTTCTAGAATATTTTTTTTTATCTTGATCAATAAACTCATACCGAGCGGATTCGACATCTTTATCTGGATAATTATGTTTACAAATCCAAGCATAGACATGTAATTGAATTTTTTTGCCCTCTTGAATATCTTTTTCTGGGTAATTTGAAAGCTGCCCTGATTTATAATCGACCACTCGTAGATTCTTCTGGTCTCTCGAAATATCAATACGATCGATTTTTCCTCTTAGTCGAATGGTTTTCCCATTATGTAATGGAAAATTCACAAATTGACCCTGTTCATCAAAAGGGACTTCAACTTTCCAAGGCACCCATTGTTGATCTTCCAATATTCGTTTTAATATTTGAACCATCCGAAATTTCAATTGAAGGGATTCATTTTTCCAAAAAATATTTTCACTCCGCGAATTCGATTCTGAAAATTCTTGGCTGATTTGATCATATATGGATTCCACTTCTTGCGACTCCACTTGTTTTAAGTTCCCATCAAACCAATGATGCTCCAAACCAAATCGGACGCACTTTTCCAAAAATCGGTGTATCCATTGTCCTTTTTGATCCGCTCCCACGCGCAGTGCATCTTGATCGTTTGACTCAACATCCAAATTTAATATATATTGATAAAAATACTGCATAGGGCACTGTAAATAAGTTTCAAATTTTGAGGCTGTCCAATTATGTAAGTTGACATCATTTAATGTTTGATGGGGTTGAATCATTCCATCAAACGAAGTAAATGTAGGTAAATTTCGATGTTGAATTAATTGCAATCCTTCTATAAAAAATGGAATTGATTGAGCTATTGAAAAGAAATCGTTAGAATTTTTTTGAAGGCTTCTTTTTCCATAAAATAATAAAAAATCCATTTCTGATACGCAATTTTCTAATTTTTCAGGGAAAATTGAAAAGACATTTTCAGTTTGTTGAATCAGGTGATGAATTTTGAAATCAATTTGAGGATATAAAAGATTCAAAAGTTGAAAAAGGTAGCTAGAAATTATTTGTGGATTGCCATCATACAAATCCCATATGGGAGCTGAAACAATTAAAAGTTTTTTAGCACTACAAACAGATAAATAGAATAAAAGCCGCTCTTCTAATAGTAGATCGGATTTTAATGGAAGATATTGTTCTCCTTCACTCATTTGATTCCAAATGGATCGTTCGTCATCTAATAATATTGGATCTTGTGGCAAAAACTGAGGCACCCATTTTTCAATCAAGCCTGGAAGGATTACTATGTCAAATGATACGCCTCGCGTTTCCATAATATCAACAATTTGAATTCCATTGATGTCTTGATTCATGGCATATATTTTGGAGTTCATTAATGATTGAACAATAACACTTAGCTTTTCTTGATTTAAAAGATCCAGCGGATTCATGAACTCCTCAAAATTTTTTAATTTTCCCAGTATTTTTTTTTGAATATCGGTTTCTAAAAATAATTGTGAAATTTTTTTCACCAAATATTCCATTTTTTGGAATATGGTTTTTTGATTTTGAAATTCCACTTTCATTTTTTGGAGTACATGAATTACGTTCATTAAATCTAAGTTTATATTGGAGTTCGACGTTCGAGATTCTTTCGAATAAATCTTGCTCATCCAATGATCTCCAAATTGCTTATAGGCTTTTCGAATTTCAAAAATCCAATTGGTCCTATTCCATTTGCTTTGGTGAATCTTAAAGAATTTCCATTGAATTTTCGGCGAACTTAAGATTGATATAACCCATTCCGGCATCCATCCATCTTCTAAACAGGTTAGTAGCAAGCTAATAATTCGGCTCTCCGCGCATTCATTTAATGGTTGTGGCAAATGAAATCCATAAGGCACTTGTAGCGACTCTAGTACGGGTTTAAATACTTTTAGATATGGATCGCTGTACCTTAATAAAAAAGCGATGGATCGGGGTGCTTGTTTATCTTTGTCTTTTTCAAGATATTTGATCGAATATTTGACGGCATCGCTGATTTCTTGTTCCACATTCGACGATAAAATTACTTTACAACTATTTTTAATATCCAACATCGGTTGATTTGGTTTATCTTCAAATAATACTTCTCGTAACTGATACATGTTCTCACTCACTGCATTTTCAAAATCCATGTGGGTTGGCTTTGAACTCAAAGATTGAATCCATTTTAAAAAGGGCTCAGCATACCCATACGCCTTTTTATCTTCATAGGGAACAAACCATATTGATGGATAAAATGATGTTACATGCTTTAATATTTTTTTTTGCAAAGCTGTTGCATCATAAAATCCATAAATCCAAATGGGGCTTTTCAAAACCAAATTCAAACTCTGATAATATAAGTCTGAACTATCTAAAATTTTTTTATCTTTCTTCCAATTACCATAGATCTCAACATACTTTGCTATTTCTTCCCATTTTTTAGTCCGTTGACGATAACTTTTATTATTAGAATAGCGCTGAACCGCTTTACGAATCGTTTGTGAATCAAATAATCCTTGATGGATATCCATAATCGTATTCGCCAATAATCGATAAAAGCCAGAAGTCTCTCGAACGGATTGAAAATAACTTGGAACATCCATGGGTAATTGCAAAAGATTTTTCAAAACATGAGGAATTATTTCATCTGGAATTATTTTCCAATCTTCTTGAATCTGCTTCTCCTGAATAGTTGTTTTTAAAAAATCATGTAAGGTTTTAAATTCGATATTAAACAAAAATCCAAGACGTTTAGACATTTCCAATTTTAAATAATGTGTTAATTGAAAATTAGGAACGATTATCTTGAGTTCTGAAAGTTCTTTTTTGGATTGAAACGTCTTTAGTTCCTGAGCCAATCCTTTTTCTAGTACCTCAAATGATCCCGTATAAAGTATTTTTTTTATCATTCCTTATTGCCTCAATCCAAAGTGGATTTAGCCATGTCTTCCCAATTTTAAATCTTTATCTAAATTTATAAGCGATACTCTTCATAGTAACTTTTTTTGTTATACGTAGATACCATCAATGCAATTAGTTTAATTTCCAGAAGCAACCTGTATCATTTGGATTTTAAAAAATTTCAAATCAAATTTGATTCTTCTTTAATATATTTGTTACTTAATTTATAATTAAAGCAAATTTTTTTTTTCCTAATGTTGAAATACACTACTCGGGCTCTTATATCGATCAGCTTTAGGATACTTAAGAATCAAAATCGGCGGCTAATCTGCTCAAGGAAGTGAATATTATACCGATCTTCCGAAGAACGAACAATTGTAGAAAGTAGATAACCTAGAAATTTCTGGTAATTTCACTTTTCATAAAATTATGCCAACATCGGTCGCATATGAGACTGATTCAATGGGTCTATTATTTTTGTAAAATACTACCTGAATAAAAATCTGTAAAAAACCGCTCTCACATAATTTTTTTGTACATTCAAAAGCAGCTAGTTGACATTTTCAGTCATTCAAGGCATATTTGTCTCAATGTCTTGTATTCAGGATTAAGTTATGCCTCGAGAAATTTTAGTTGCGGAAGCTGCTGGTTTTTGTTTTGGGGTTAAAAAAGCGATTCAAAAAGCAGAAAGTATGGATCAAGCTTTTATTTTTGGATCTCTCATTCATAATCCCCAAGAAGTTGAACGTTTGTCTAAAATGAAAAAACACATTGTTCACGATTTAGAAGAAATTGATGGCAATCAAGTCGTCATTACAGCGCATGGACTCGACATTAAAAAAATTGAAGAAATGAAATCAAAAAATTTTGATATCATTGATACAACTTGTCCTCTCGTGACCCGAATTTATAAAGAAGGCTGGAAATTAGAGTCTCAAGGATTTCAAATTGTCATTATTGGCGATCCGAATCATGTTGAGGTTAAAGGGATTGCTAGCCGGATGAAAAATCCAATCATTGTTTATGAAGAATCTGATTTGATTGGACTTAAACCCCATGCTAAAATTGGCGTCATCTGTCAAAGTACACTTCTTTTAGAAAAATTTGACAAATTTGTTCATATTCTTCAAGGTTATTGTGATCAAGTCGTCGCTATTAACACTATTTGTAAACCCACGAAGGATCGACAAACTTCAGCTGCTCTTCTTGCACAGCAAGTTGATCTTATGATTGTTATTGGCGGTCGCAATTCTTCTAATACTCACAAGTTAGCGCAAACATGTCAAACCTATCTTCCCTTAAAAACTTTTCATGTGGAGACCGCCTCTGAGCTTCAACCCCAATGGTTCCATAATCAAAAAAAGGTAGGTATTACTGCTGGCGCATCAACCCCTGACTATTTGATACAAGAATGTATTGAAAAAATTCAATCTTTTGATTTAATCGTTCCTGCCAGTTGATTTTTGAACATCTTACAAGTAAAACGAATTCCTCTTTGCCTGTTTCTTTTTCTCAACATTGAGGCCCTCTTGATGATATTCTAAGTTTGAAAATTATCCGCTTGAAATACGGTTTCATTACTAATCAACGTACGAGGTGAATTATGAAACCCTTTCAAGTATTATCCTTGGGATTTGTTCCATCGTTATCCAAATATCCGAATTTTTTTATCATTGCTAAATCCAATTGGGAAATATGCAATCCAGTTTTTTCATTTAAAAAAATTTTTTTAGCTGATTCGATTTTTTTTAATCCAATGATCGATATGTCACGTAAGACCGCTGATTGGATTTCATTTTTAAATGCTATTTCTTGTAATAACCTTGCCTTGGATGATTTTATTAATTGCGTTAAAAAAATGTTTTTATTGCCATCTTCCTGGATAAAAATCATGATCGGCACTGAGATTAATCCGTCAACTAATTTTTTATCTCACCAAAAATTGAATGACGATTTCTATCTGAATCCATCTGCAATAAGTTCAAAAAAAAGCTTTACTCTTCCCTTACAAGCCATAACTGTTATTCCCCCCGTTACAGAAAATTCCACTCAAGCCACTGTTCTTAAAGCAATTGCTTTAGGCTGGAATCAACTGGTGGCGCTCCAGAGAGAGTCCTCTATATCCTTAAAGCATCTTCAATTAAAATTAGCCATGCAACAACTTTTTTCTTATTTTTTGAATCAAGTATCTAAAATTGGTGATTCATTCCAATATATCAATGATTGGTTTAACACTCCAACAGGAGATTTATTGCAAGAAAATCAAATGGAACCTATGATCCAGTTGGTTGAGAGTTGCATTCAAAATCACTGGATGAATGTTCTAAAAGAACCTGCAACTGTAGGCCTAATCAATGAGTGTATTCTTCATTGGGAACAACAGCAAAAATATTTTTTGATACGCTCTTGTTTATTTCAGCTCATCAAAAATCTCCAGTCAACCCCAACTGACCGACTATTGGCTTTAAATCATCTTCAAGATTCCCGTCCATGGATTAAAAATCCCAGATGGGTTCACTTGATATTAAAAAATTTAATTATTCAATTATCCAAAGAAACTGATGATTCCCTATATCAAACTGAATTGCTCCTAATTTGGGATCTGCTCGACATGGCCATTCAATTTTCCATGAGTAAACTTATTTTTCATTTGTTTTTCACATTTCATTCTCACATAGAAAATGATCAACCGGCTACTTTAGAACGACGTCAAATGATTCGAGTATGGCTCCTAAAAAAATTGAATCCTATCCTGATTCAAAAAATAATTTTTTTCATTCAACAAACAAGAAAAGCTATTTTTCCTCCTTACTCCAATGTAACATCCATTAATCCATTTTTACCAATCGATGATTGCCTCAGTGAGACTATAATTTCTTATTTAAATTTTATTCCGGAAATTCGAAATCGGATCTCTTCAGTTCTCTTAGATATGGTCGCGGATGTCAAAACCGAGGAAGAACTTTTAAAGTTATTCCCCGTTTTCGGAATTTTCGGGATTGATTTAAAACTTTCTTTTCAATTGTTCCCATGGGTTGCTCAAGGTTCAACCCAACTTAAGTTAAATTTAATTCAAACGATTGAGGCTTCCAATGATTTTTCAAGTGAATTACTTTTGAAACTTCTCCTATTAGACGATTCAGAAGAAATGGTCATTAAAGCCATTCAAGCACTAGGATACGCTGGTCGTGAACATCTACTGCCACTGATATTTAAAGTAATCGCATATCGAGAACACTTCAATCGATCTTCCGAATTGATTTTGATTTCTACTTGTCAAATGCTAGGCGATCTTCTATATCTTAATGCGATCCCATTTCTCACCAATATTATTTTGAAAAAGCGGATTTTTCATTATTGTTACTCGACTCTAGTTCGGAAAAGTGCTCTGGAAGCTTTGGTAAAAATTAATAATCGTTACTGGACATCCAACTTCCCGAAAATGGATTCACACGATCCATTAAAACCTATTTTAGACGGGTTACTGAAAAAATCCTTAGCGACAAATCCACCAAGAATTGCCCACAAATTTTAAATACCAATGTTTATGAATTAATTTCTATGGCCGTTTCATGTCCGGTCAATAATTTTTCCCAAAGTTCCTCATTTAATAAAATGCGATTCATGAGTTTTTGGTCTTCGTCTTTTGGAATTTCTGGCGGGCATACTGGAAAAATAAACTGGATAATGTTGCCTTCCTTTACACTCGCTTCGGAAATTTCCACCCGACCACCATGGTGATGAACAATAAAAAAGCAAGCCATGAGATTCAGTCCCCAATTTTTTGGATCTTGATTACGCGTATAAAATGGATCAAATATCCACTTCGTTCGTTGGTGCAAGAAACCACTCCCACTGTCTTGTATTTCCAATATAATTTCATTTGAATTTTTTTCAGAATTGAATGATCTTAACGTAATTGATCCACCTTCTTTGACACTAGCAATTTCATCTTCTAAAAGGAGATCTAGAAATCTTTCAAACTTGATTTGGTCCACCTGAAGCACCTGGGCAATATCCGTAACATAATTTTCAACAGTAATGTTTTTCTTGCTGGCCTCTTTTTGATATTTCTCGAGTGCGTTTTTAACCATTTTTTCTAATTTAATTTTATCTGGAAAATAGGCTTTCGGTTTTTCGGATATCTGAACTAATTGATTGAGTAGTTCGGTAATTTTATTCATTTGTTCCTGAACCCGTGTGTAATAATTTTTCCAAAAATCAGGATTTTGAATTCGATCTAAAGAAACAACTTCTTGCTCCAGCTTAAGCGGTGTTAAGTCTAAAAAAGTTTTAATAGCCACCATCGAATTTCGAAGATGATGTCCTAACCCTGTTGCAAGAAATCCAAGGCTAATTAATCGATCCGTCATTAACATGTTATTCAAAATTGATATTTTTTCATTCAACAACGCGTCGCGCTCTTTTTGAATTTTAAAATATTCCATGCCGCGCATCAACATGACTTCTAATTCTGGAAGGTTCCAAGGCTTTGAAACATATTTATAGATCGCTCCCGTATTTACGGCTTGAATGGCCACATCGAGTTCTGAAAAAGCGGTAACCAAAATACGCACGGTTTTAGGAAGAAGTATTCTCACCTTCTCCAAGAACTGAACACCATTTTCTACGGGCATGCGTTGGTCTGTTACAACAATTGCAATCTCTTGCTGATATTTTTTTACAATTTTATATCCTTCGTTGGCATTAATCGCAGTGAGAATTTTAAATCGATGTTCCAATGTGCTTTTAAAATATTTAAGGGCTTTTTCTTCATCATCCACGTAGAGGATATAATATTCTTTGTAATCATAAGGAAACATAGCTGGGTCCCTCTTTTTTAATTTGAAATATTTTTCATATCATTGCTTGATTTATAACTTTTATTTTAAATATTTTTTTTGTTTATACACTTTAGTTTTTTTTTATTTTTTGTAGCTTGACAATATTTGGGCTATTTTAACAATGAGCGAATAACGATTTTTGGTGATTCGTTTTACTTTTGAATTCTACTACTAATTCCTTATGTTTTTTGAAGAAGTCACCTGACCGTTTACTCAATCCCATCAAAACGCTGTCATAACTTTATGATGTCCATACACTTAATAACCGTTAACAAAAGAAATATAGATATTTTTACAGACTTGAAATTTATCAAAGGATTTTTAAAAAAACTTGCAACCGTATCCATCACAAGTATTTGAAAAAATAGAAATCGCCTTTTTATTAAGGTGGAAAGGCGACCCTGTATTTGGCTTTCGTACTTAAACTAGGGTTCCTGCATTTAAAACAATGGAAGTTGCTCGGAAGTATTATAACTAGAAACATCTTTCTGAAAATCCAAGGACTTTTTCAATAAAGAATGATCACTTGGTGCATTTTTTTCCATTTCGGATAGAGGGGGAGATATGTTTGAGTACTCATGAATTTTTTTTTGACCTTCAGGACATAACGTTAAATACTCGCACCATTCACATAAACGACTAACTTGAGTAGGATAAACTTGATCCGCCTTGATTTTTTGAATTTTTGAAATATACTTTCGCTTCAACTGTACTAATTTTTCTTGTGTACACTCACTCACGAGCGATTCATTATTGGAGAAAGCCACAAAGTGCCACATTAATTTCACGCCAGAAAATGATTGATATTTAGCACTTTGATTAACTCCAACTTGATACAAGGCTAATTGATCGTCAAAATTCACATCGTCTTTGGATAATTTTCGACTATTGGTTTTATAATCATGAATCCACAAGATGCCTTGATTGTCTCTCGCTAATCGATCAATATACCCTTGCATTTTATATTGACCTTCTGGATCCAAATCAAATAATACTTTGAGCTCCAAGCCTTCCGTATAGTCCTGATTAAATGGATAATATTTTTTATAATAATTCTCTAAAAAAAGCTGGCCCTTTTGAAAAAAATCTTGCATGGTTTCATTTTTTCGAACAATGCGAATCGGGCTTTGGAAATTTTTTTCCTTTTGTTTTTTTACACATTCATTCCATTTTTCTTCCCAAAGCATTTGAAAATATTTTTTAAGTTTTTCTAACGAAAGTACCTCTCGAGGAATTTCTTGGTAAAGATATTCCATCGCTTCATGAAATCGGGATCCCAAAAACAGCTCGATGCCTTCCGGCACTGGTGAAGGAATTTTGTCAACATACCGAAACTTATATTGTTTAGGACAATTAAAATAGGTACTAATCCGCGAATAGGAAAAAATATCCATGAAATTTATCTTTGAACTGGATTTTGGGTCAGTAATTGCTCGAAGTAGCAAATACCATTGGAAACATATAATTTAATCTGGGCATATTTATCTTGCCACAAATAAATTTGCCCTCCCCATTGACGAATAACTTCAGGTTTCCATAAGGCTTTGGTCCACTGTTTTAACAAGCTTTTCTCCTTTTCTTTGGCCATACTAGGCCTGTACATAAATTCCACTTTGACTAGTGTTCGGGTGGCCATATTAAAAAAGATATAAAATCCAGAAACACTGACATGATAACTTATCCCTCGATAGGCCACGACACTTTTATTACTCAGAACGGAATCCGATTGTAAAGGTCGTTTAGAAAACATATACCAATGATACAAAATTTCACCAGCACTAGCGCCTAATTTTAATTCTCGGGCCAATTCAATTTTATCTAAACCTCGATTGGGAAGTTGACATCCAGCCATAAGCGTTAAGAATAAAAACCCGATGGCGATATTTAAAAAATTATTTTTTTTCAACATTAAAAGCCTCTTTAAATTCACGCTAATTTTTGATACCGTACCCCCTTATGAGTACAACACATAATTTGAGAAATTTGCCACATATTTTTAAAAGAAAATACTTGCCTCCACAATTTCAAGTTCAAAATTGGAATTCCGTTGAGCCTTTTTATCGCGACTTAGATCAACGCGTCCTTCAAGGACCCGATGAACTTAAAACTTGGTTAGATGATTTTAATGAATTAACCGATGTCTTACAAGAGGAAGCTGAAATTCGATATGTTCAAATGACCTGTCAAACTGATAATCCAGAAATTGAAAAATTATTTCTTGAATTTATTCAAGAAATAGCTCCTTTGGAAAAAAAATATAATTTTATTTTATTGCAAAAATATTGGAATAGCCCGGCTCGTCGCTTACTCAACACCAATCAATATGACCTCTTTAATCGCACTGTTGAAAATCAGTTGAGCCTCTATCGCGAAAGTAATATCCCTCTGGAAACCCAACTTGAACAACTCTCACAGCAGTATCAAAAAATTACCGGATCTCTAACCATTACCTATGATCAAAAGGAGCAAACGTTACAAGAAATGTCTCGCTATTTAGAATCGCCTAATCGACTGATTCGAGATGAAGTCTGGCATCTAATCACCCAACGTCGTTTAAAAGAAAAACATACACTCAATCACTTATTTGATCAGATGTTGAAATTACGTACCACGATTTCACAAAACGCAGGATTTCAAAATTTCCGCGATTACTCTTTTAAACTCAAAGAACGTTTTGATTATTCTCCGGAGGATTGTGAACGCTTTCATTCCAGTATTGAAAAAACGGTTCTACCACTTGTAAAAAAAATACAACTTCGCCGGATGAAAAAAATGAAGCTGGATACGTTGCGGCCGTGGGATCTCGGCGTTGATCCGCTGGGGCGCCCTCCTTTACATCCATTTGATCAAATCGAACAACTCATCAAGCAATGTGATCAAATTCTACAAGCCCTTTCTCCCACATTAAGTCATCAATTTCAAACGATGATTCAACTGGGATTGCTAGATTTGCAAAGCCGAAAGGGAAAAGCACCCGGTGGATATAATACTATGTTTTCTGAATCCCGACTTCCTTTTATCTTCATGAACGCCGTGGGCCTAGATCAGGATCTTCGTACGCTACTTCATGAAAGTGGCCACGCCATGCACGCATTTGCCTCCCGCACAATCTCCTTTTCACCCTATCAACATGCTCCCATGGAATTCTGCGAAGTTGCTTCAATGAGCATGGAATTACTCGGCAATCAATTCTTACACTATTGCTATCCGAATCCTTCGGATGCCATTCGATCTCAAATCGATCATTTCGAGCATATCGTTCTTTTATTTCCTTGGATTGCACTGGTTGATGCTTTTCAGCATTGGATTTATCTACATCCTGATCAAACGGCTCAAGACCGTTCGAAGCAATGGTTGATTCTTTGGAAAAAATTTAGTGGTCTTGAAAATTGGGATGGATTGGAAGACGCACTAGAAAGTCACTGGCACCGACAATTGCATATTTTTGAAGTTCCCTTTTATTATATTGAATATGGAATTGCACAACTCGGGGCTCTCCAAGTTTGGAAAAATACTCGTCAGCATTTTGAAGATGGTTTACATTCTTTTTTGGAAGGACTTGCCGTAGGTGGAAGCCTTCCGTTACCTGAAATTTTTCAAAAAGCGGGTATTCGCTTTAATTTTGAAGAACCTCTACTAGCTGATTTAATGAATGAAATTAGTTTAGAATTAGATCGGCTTGAATCTCTGGTATCCTAAATTAAGCCGCAAACTTATCATAAATCCAAATACCTAAACTAATTCCCACCAATGAAAAAACAACAACCAGTTTCCCTTCTCCAAGTTGAACCAAAGCGGTTCCTAACGTGTCTCCAGTTAGTGCAACTCCAGCTCCCAACATAATGATTCCAAGAATTTTATCTAAACGAACTTCAACAGGATTTTTAAAAACTTCTTCTGAAAAAAAAGTTTGTCCCCGTTTTTGTTTTTCAAAAAAACCAAATCCTAATAATCCGATCGCAATCGCTAAGCCGATGGCTTTATAAATATGATTGCCCATCAACAAAAACATTTTCACAACCGAATTATAACTGGTGATTCCCGTTTTAGAGAGGAAATATCCAAACAAAAGTCCACAAATTAAAAAAGCCCAAAATGATTTTTGATCGACGGGCTTAACTTCTAATAGTTTTGATTTTTCTAAGACGGGCTTAATTCTTACTTCCCTTTTAGTAGACGAAGGGCTTTTTTTCTTGATCGTTTTTTTGGTTGGCATCACATAATCCTATAAATAAAATTTACAAAAAGAATCCCACTAATTAAAAACCCAGCCGAAATAATCAGCGAAGGCCAGCTTCGAAAACTAATCCCTTGAAGAATGTGTTCTCCCGGTCCACCATTTAACCATTTTGCTCCAAATCCAACTAAAACACCGCCAATAATTAAAATAAAACATTTTAAAAAGAAATTGCCTGAGGTAATCTCATCCATGCGGCCATAAGTCCAACTCCAACCCCAATCGTAAGCATTTGCTATATATCCACCTAAAATTAATCCTAAGCAAAACCAAATAATTTTAGATTGGAATATCGATTTTCGTGCTGTGGCAGGCGTACCTTGATTTGAAAACGATTCAATCAAGTCTATTTTTTTCTTCGTCCACATTGAATACAAAAGACTTGTCAGTCCCAAGGCTAACCCTGATAACCACCATGGCCATGTTTTCAAAAAAAGAAATTCCACCACATGAGACCTCCTTGACATAATTTAGCATTCAATTTTTTTTATTCTACTTTTTTGATATCGCCCTAATTTTATCAAAAACAAACTGAAATTAACAAACTAATCTCGACCCTAAAACAACCCCTATGATCGCACTTGGATCCAACTCTCCATCTTAAACTAACGCAGGTTTATTATAACATCAAAGGAGGATGCTTTGCATCCAACAATTAGGTTAAAGCCCTAGTGGATTAAAAGGAATGAAGGGTTGTCGTGGCCACATTATCTTGAAAATGGAATCATGAAATTATTCACTTTTAAATTTGCGTAATCGTAATTTCATTAGAGATGGGAGAGGTTTATAAAAAATTTTATTTCAAGGCAACCTTCTGATAAGCAAGCCTAAATCATTGATCTAGGCTTGCTTTTAATACTATTGCTTCTACTTCTTCTTTCCTTTAGCAGGTTTCTTTTTTGCAGTTGCCATGAACACAATCCTCCTTAGATTTTATTAATGCTCCGGCCCAGTCTTTCATGCTGAACTTGAAAATAAATTGCCTTTCAATCGTTTAACATGACGGACTCTTATATATAGAATAGCTTTAACTAAAAAAACTACAAGCAATAAAAACAAAATATGCTTTTTTCTTTTTGACGCTTGATCCTCTTCGGGGATCCACTCTGCAACCTTCCCGTGCTCATCTCCACGTATGAATTTTGATCAAAACCGCTGACCCTCCGAAACGAGGTCAATTTAAAATTTGAAATCGGATTAATACAGTCTGAAAACCGTGATTATGGAGAAAATTACTTAGGGTTGAGGGATTCAAAATTCTTTATGGAATCTTCCACAAAAAAAGCATATTCAGTATTTAAATTAACCCACGGAATTTTTTCAAAAGGCAATTGAATTGCTTTTTCATAAAAAGAAAATATCCATCGATCACGCTCTGACGATTGGTGTGAAATCCATGGATCTATAATACGAGCAAGACGCAAAGTCCTTATTTTATTTCGAGCCACGATGAGAAATAAAAAATCCGGAAAAGTCCTTTGAAGCCCCATAACCATTCTTTGAATTTGTCTATGCGAATATGCAGCATGTTCATATTCCAACACAAAATGCACTAAGTGCCCATTGAGCCGTATTTCAAAAATGCCATCGGGAATTCGAGTATATTTTTGAAATGGGCGCAACAACGTTTTATTTTTCTTCCAAGATAAATTCATTCCACACCGCATTTCATAATCCGAAAGCCACACGAAATCCTTCCACGCATTTTTTGAATTCTCAATGCTCATTCGAATTTGCTGAACACAAAAATCATGCTGTCTTTCAAATATATTGATTTTCGGTTGGCGCAGCGAAGCCGGTAAATAAGCCCCGCCTTGCTTTTGCAGTTGGGTTCGTGCTTTCAACGTTAAAAAAACAAAAACAGGCGCTTTCGGATATTGCTGACACTTTTTCAGATATTTTTGAATCTCAAGTTTTTTTATTACTGCCTGAAAGGACTTGGTCGAGGACGATTCAAAAAATTTTTGTTTTAAAAGCTCTAACACCATACCCTTATTACTTTCAATATAAGAAAGAATCTCCATCTCTAAACACGACAATGCGTGTTCCTTCAAATGGAAATCCTCGATTTCTGAAAATGGGAAGAAGGAGACGTTCGTTCAGGATCTATTTTTTGATTGAATCGATCTAGATCTAAACCTGCATGATTGGACTTCAAGGTCTTCCGACGCTTGGAAGAAACCCGAGAACGCCTCGCCCGCCGAAAAATAGGTTGATAGGTTTCAGGAACGTTTACCGGATGATTGAGTTGAACGCAGTAATCCACCGGTCCTTGTTTTAAAATGATTCGTATGATGCCTTTTTGAATTGGAAGATTTTTGATCTCATCCGGCGGGTACTTATATTGGAGCGCCGAACTCAACCGATAACCCGTTTTTTGATCATGTGCATTATAAAACTCTGTGGCACTTTGTTTTTCAAGTTGATATCCCAATAACCGAGAAAAAAAGGATGCTGTTTCTGGATCATCCAGCGCTAAGATAATTTTATTTCGGGTATTAATACCAATTTGTTCTGAAAAATTTCGAATTGATGTTTTTAAATCGCCCAAAGCTTGATGCGCCAGAATAATAGATATTTCCGCTTCGCGCGCTTTATTCAGTAAATGAATAAAATCTGGATAGAGAAGTTGATCAAATTCATCTAGATAAAGACGAAAGGGTTGATCCGGTTTTCGGATAAATCGAGGTTCAATCGAGTTGGCTAAATCCATCATTAATAACGCTGATATCATTTTAGAATCTTCAGGATGTTGAAGCGACGAAGCACCAAACAAAAAAATTTGATGTTGATTTAAAAGCGTCTTCCACTGAATCTGAGGTTTACGAACATTGAAAAGCGATGCATATGAACGGCTGCAAATGGCCTGCAATTTATTGATTAATCCAAAAAGTTCTTGTTGACGTTGGCGAACTGGTTTATGAATCCAACATGAATAAAAAAATGAACTTTCCGCTGTAAAAAAATACTTACTGCATAAATCTTGAAGTTTTTTGAAGGTTTCAAATTCTTGGGTCAATTCCAGCAAATCTTGAAAGGTCATACATTCAAATTCTCTTAAAAGCAAGGCAATGATATTGGATAGATACGCGTATGTCAGCTCTCGATAATACGGATGGGTTTGAGGTTCTTGCATATACAATGCCGCTAGAATGCGATTGGCAATAACATCGGGATCCCTCCCGAACAGTGGATTATAGGATTGGGAAAGAGTCGGATGAGCTAGATCCAAATAAAACAGCTCTTTCTCTCGATGGGCATACGAAGCCATATAGTGCACTTCTCGAGCTAAGTTGCTCTTGACATCATAAATGAAACATCCGATCCGATTATCTACGATGTCTTGATATATAAGGGGTTTAAGCACAAATCGAGTTTTTCCACTCCCGGTTCCTCCGATCACTTGCACATGATAATTCAGCGACTCTTCGGGAATAAACCATTGACCCTCTTGATCGATTTGCAAGGGAAATCTGCCCAATGAAAGCGGGGATGGACTCACTCTAATCGGGCGAGGACGACTCATTCGATAAAAAACCCAGAGAATACTGATGAACACCATTCCATAAAAGGGGGAGTGTGGATTGAAGACTTGTGGAGTTACTGTTCCAGCTAGGGCCGTGCTGGCAATCAATCGAATCCATGGCGCTAACGGCTGATGGCGAATTCCGAAAAAAATCCCACCCAATATTAAAAAAATAGTCATCCAAACAACGGGAAGCGACATGGATTGATGCCGAAGCCACGCGATGCCTAAATAACCCAGCATGCCTCCACTGATTAGAATCAATAAAACGTGAAATTTAAATTTGATAAATCCGGCTTTCATATCTAGTACTGTAATTAAATTTCATTTCATCGCCAATACAAAGGCCCTAAATATTGTCTTCAGGACAAAAATCCAACATTCACAAAAGAATACATTTGTATGTTTTTAAAAAATGTTCCACGTGGAACATTTTCAAATTCAGAACCATATTGAGTTGGATTCTAAAGTATGCTATAAACACTTCACTGTTTTGTAAAAAGGAATGGATGTGGGATTTCAATCATCATATGCCGTGATCGTGGTCGGCGGAGGTCACGCGGGATGTGAAGCTGCACTGGCTTGTGCCCGTATGAACTTAGAAACGATTCTCCTCACAATGAATCCCGATACCATTGCCAAAATGAGCTGTAATCCAGCTATCGGTGGGCTTGCCAAAGGCCATTTAGTTCGAGAGATCGATGCCTTGGGAGGCGAAATGGCCAAAATGACAGATGCCACGTCCATTCAATCGCGCATCCTTAATCGGACTCAAGGCCCTGCAGTTTGGGGGTTCCGGGCTCAATGTGATAAAGATTTATATAATCAAACCATGAAGCAATGCGTGATGTCTCAACCTTGCTTGAAAATTAAACAAGCTTCCGTTGAGTCCCTGTTAATTCGTGAATCACAGGTTTATGGTGTACGGACTCACTACGGCGAAGAAATTTATGCCCGAGCCGTAATTTTAACAACCGGCACCTTTTTAAATGGATTAATGCATATCGGGGAAACTCAAATCGAAGGAGGACGCACGGGCGAATTGCCATCCAAGAACCTTTCCCAGCACCTGAAGGTACTTGGGTTTCAAGTTGGCCGCCTGAAAACAGGCACCAATCCACGTGTTCTGCGCGAATCAATAAATTTTGAAAAAACCGAAATACAGTGGGGAGACGAAAATCCTATCCCGTTTTCTCATTTCACAACCCACTTTCCACAACAAACTCAAGTCGCTTGTTATATTACCTATACCAATGATCAAACCCAACAAATTATCTTGAATAACCTCTCCCGTTCCCCTCTTTTTTCGGGAACTATCCAAGGCATTGGGCCTCGATACTGCCCTTCGATTGAAGATAAAATTGTTAAATTTCCTCAGCGAATACGTCATCAAATATTTCTAGAGCCTGAAGGACTTTCCAACCATGAATTTTATTTAAATGGTCTTTCCACTTCTTTGCCTTTAGAAGTTCAATACGCTTTTCTTAAAACTATTCCTGGATTGGAAAATGCCGAAATTGTTCGACCCGGTTATGCGGTTGAATACGATTTTATCCCCCCTACTCAAATTTCACACGCATACGAAACCCATCGTATTCAAAACCTTTTCCTAGCCGGCCAAATCAATGGAACTTCAGGATATGAAGAAGCTGCCGCCCAAGGATTTTTAGCAGGCGTCAATGCGGCCCAAAAAATTCAGGGATGCCCTCCTTTTATCTTATCTCGTAGCGAAGCCTATATGGGAGTCTTAACTGATGATTTAGTCACACGCGGAACTGAAGAACCCTATCGACTGTTTACCTCCAAAGCAGAATATCGTCTCTTATTACGCCCCGATAACGCTGATTTACGATTAATGGAAAAGGGATACCAATTGGGTTTAATTTCCAAAGAAAAACGAGACCAAATCCTAGACAAAAAAGATAAATTAAAGTCCGGCCTTCAAGCCTTTCGAACGTATCTGCTCCCGATGGAAGCCATTGATTCCAGCACCCTCAACGTCTCCCTCTTGGATCGCAATCGAACACTGGATGAGATTATTCGAAGACCTGAAATAACATATGAGCGTTTACGACCTTTTCTTCCTCATGATCTCCAGTGGAATTCCGATATTGGTCTTCAAATCGAAATCGAATTAAAATACGAGGGATACCTTAAAAAAATGTATCAAGATATTCAAAAACAAAACCATCATGAACAAACCCTTATTCCGGAAGATTTCCCTTATGCCTCCCTTGAAAGCCTTTCAAGAGAAGCTAAGGAAAAATTCTTAAAAATTCGACCCCAAACTTTTGGCCAGGCGTCACGCATTCCAGGGATTACCCCCTCCGATTTATCAGTACTTCTTTTATCGCTCAGCCGATTTGCTCAAACCTCCACCAGTTCTAAATCTGCTTCTTAAAGGATTGCGTTGACTTCCGAATGGTTGCAACAAAAACTTTCGCAAACTTCTTTCTCGTTTCTGGATGCTTCCTTTGCAACAGTGCTAACGGAGTTTATATCCTGCTTACTTAAAAAAAACCAAACTATCAATTTAACGCAATGGACTTCCGATGAAGACATTTTTAATTTTCATATTCTTGATTCCCTTCAACTTCTGCCTTGGATTCGGATGAATTCTTCTAAATTTTCCTCGATTCTTGATCTTGGAACCGGCAATGGGTTTCCCGGCCTACCGCTTTCGATCAGTCTGGGATATGAACATTCCATGACTTTGCTTGACGCCCGTCGTAAAAAAATTCAAGTTCTCCAAGCCTGCCTTGCAACCCCACGATTTCAAAATATCCATCCGCTTTGGGGACGTGCCGAAAACCTCGGTCACCAGCCCTCCTATCGCGAACATTGGGATCTCATTGTTGCCCGTGCGGTACAACCATTCCCGGTTGTTTTAGAATATGGCATTCCTCTTTTAAAATCCGGTGGATATCTTGTGAATTGGGTCACGCAGGCTCAGATAGATCTTGTGGATAAATCCCACAAGGCACTCCAACTTCTTCAATCTAAAATCGTTGAAAAACTCCATTATTCTTTATCTTCGAGTCATCAACCGCGTTCGCTGGTTATTGTGGAAAAGCTGGGGAAAACTTTATCCACTTATCCACGACTCCATTCAAAAATTTCAAATCAACCTTTATAAAAAGCACCGGGATCCATTTGAAAGAGCTCCTGCAATTTCCTTGGCCTTCATCCTTCAGATTTCTGGATCTCTCGATAAAAATGTTCCACGTGAAACATTTTTCAAAAAGAATACATGCGTATTCTTTTTGAAAAATGATCTCCTCTTGGCACACTTTAAACATTCAACCCCTCCCAGCACCGCTTCTTAAGTTCCAGGATTGACAAGTATTCCAATTCCCAATACTATGCCCTTATTTAAGGAATTTGTTATGGCTACTTGGGATCCGGACATCCTCGCATCGTTTCATCGCAATGAAATCCGTACGCTCATTCAGCAAAAAAAATACACTATTCATTTGAAAGGATTTTTGGTCCCTCAAACTAAAGCCTCCCGTATCTATGCCGAATATACTCAATCGAGTTGCCAATCGGTGGGAATTCATTTTGATCTCGTTCAAACCACGCCAGACAAAATTTCAGACTTGATTCAAGCTTCGAATCTGGACCCGACCGTTCATGGTCTTTTTGTTTATTATCCGATTTTTAATAATGAACAAGATCATCATGTCAAAGATCTCATCCACCCCCATAAGGACGTTGAAGGATTAACCACATATTGGATGGAAAAACTTTATAAGAATGAACGATTCGACGATGCGCTCCAGCAACATAAATGCATTTTACCTTGTACCCCGCTTGCCATTTTGAAACTACTTGAGCGAACCTCGTTGCGATCCGAGTTCGGCCTGCCTTTTAGTGAACAACACATCACCATTTTTAATCGTTCAACCGTAGTAGGAAAACCACTTGCATTTATGCTTTCCAATGACGGAGCTTATGTTTATTCTTTTGATCTCAATAGCCTCCTCGTGCTTGGACCTCAAAATCAAATCCTCTACGACTCCACACAACCTCATTTTGAAAAATCACCCTACTCAATTTCTCGAGCAGAAGCCCTCCAACGTGCGTCTGCCGTCATCACTGGCGTTCCCAATACCTTTAAAAAAATTCAAGCCTCAGAAATTCGTCCCGAAGCAGTTTGTCTTAACTTTTCAGACCACCAAAATTTTGAGGACCTTGCAAAAGAAAAAGCAACCATTTATATCCCACGCGTTGGGCCTATGACGATTGCGATGTGTTTACGAAATGCGGTTCGATTATTTGAAAATTATCACTTATCGTCGAATGTCTCCCATGACTCTCGCTAAACCGCTTATTCAACTTACTTTATTAGAATATCTTCAACAGCTTGCCAGCGCTAATCCCACGCCTGGCGGAGGGGCTGTTGCAGCCATCTCTTTAGCTCAAGCAGTGTCGCTACTTTCCATGATTACACAACTCCTGCTAAAAAAAAACAAGCTTCCTGCTCAGCCCACTCTTTTAACTCAACTCGCCCACACACTTTCAGAAATGCTGCATGAGGCCTTGACTCTAGCGGAACGAGACACCCAAGTTTTCAATCATTATCTCCTAGCACGCCAACAGCCAGCTTCTACTGAAATCGACCAGCAAAAAAAAATGTCCTTGATCCATCAAGCGCTTAAAGATGCTATTACTGTCCCGCTTCGCGTACGTGAATTATCCCTTCAATTACTCCAACCGCAAGGCATCATCGAAACCTTAAAACCGTTAGTTTCTCCTTATTTAAAAAGCGATTGGACCATCGCCAAATTACTGTCTCGTTGCGCCGCCTTGGCCGCAGAAGAAAATATTAAAATCAATCTAACCCAAATCTCTGATACTGACTATAACCAGCAAATCCAAAAACACCTTGAAGAAAAAATACCCGATCTTTAATCTATGCCGCTCAAGTTTTCACACATTTTTAATGTTTATTTTGATGAACCGGTTCGACCATAAAAATAGTCTTTCCTCGCCATTTCTTGCTACAATGGCCTAACGGAAATCTTTAAACATTAAAACTTCTTCGATTAAAAATCTGGACTATAACAGTGATTAAAGGATTACTCCTGAGGACGATCAATGAGAAAAAAATTTAATTGGAATGCTCTAACTGTTTTTATTCTTTTAATCACCAATCTGTTTTTTTTCACTTCCTCTTGTCAACAACTCGCCATCCCCTCCGCGCCACTCATCCCGCTAGTCCCGATGACCAATATTCAAATTTTCAATTCAGCTGTTTCGTTATCGTCGGCTAGTAGCTCTGTAAGTTTAAATATCGCTGTTGGAGGAATACCTTTAACTAATCTTGCTGTAGCGCTAAGTAGTCCCTCCACCTTGATAACCATCCCATTTTCCCAATCGACTACTTTAAACGGCAATGTTTATGCTATTTATTCCGGAAGCGCTTCTTTGCTAAATGCAGGCGTTTCCTTACCGCAACCTATTACCCTCACCATTACTAACGGAACCGTAGGTGTGACAGACATTAATGCTTATACGGTTGCTTACGCTTCAAATGGAGCTAGTGTAAGTTGGAGCCCTGCCTCCAGCAGTATTACTGCCACCCTTCAAGTAAATGACATTACCAATCCTTCTTCTCTTACAGTCGAAGTTTCAACCACGCCACCTGATCCCGTTTCTCTAACATCCTCCAGTGATACTTATGAATACAATACTACCCTAACCATTTTAGACTCAACGATTCCCGGAGCACTTACCAATTCTTCTTTATTATGGACTTGTCCTGCAACGTTCACCTTTAAAAATTCGACTTCAACTTCCCAAGCAGTTTCTTGGATCAATGGATTTCCTTAATCTGGAAGATCTAAGGGATTACCGCGAAGGATCCTGAAAATTATCCGTTGATTTCATGATCGGATTGAGTCAATCAATTTATAATTCGCTTTTTATGATTTCAACGCCTCAAGATACCCTATATGCTGTGAATGAAGTCGTCGTTAGGATTGATACATAGTTAGACTCTCCAGATAAGGTCTACAATTTTTAATACAGCGTCGTTGCAACAAGGAACGTCCAATGTTACCTAAAGAACATGGCGCATGGAATTTATTGATTCTATCGCTTTTCGTGGGCTGGATATTGTTAGGATCATGGAATTTTTCAGCTTTGGCCCTAAGTTTAATTTGGATAGCGGGCTTTATTCTCCGAGCCCCTTTACTCACTGCTCGCCACTATTGGAATGTGGATCGGGTTTATGCTTTAAAAAATTTAAAATTTGCTTTTCTTTTATTTTTAATTCTGATCACTTCTGGAGGGTTTGTTTTCCAACAAGCGCCCCACCTAGATCTCAATCTTTTAAAATTGATTGCCGGTCCTTTAGCTTGTCTGATTTTTATCGCGGTAAGTTATAAACAAACGTGGCGCTCCTTATTAATTGAAATGCTTGGATTTTTAGAAATCAGTTTGTTGGCCTCCATGATTTACTTAACCAATCCTTTACATTCACTTACTCAAGCCATGGTGCTCTGGAGCCTTCTGGGTGGATATTTTTGTTTAGCCCTCATTTATGTTAAAGTGCGTCAATCCTGGTTAGCTCGATCTCGAAAAGGAGAAGTCATTTCGTATACTCAAAAATTCTTGGACCTGCGCGGATCGATTTTAGCTGGGGTCCTTTATATTACCGGTCTAGCCTATCTTGCTTGGCCACACTGGCAACTGACGTTCGGCCCTCTAATGGCCTTATTGCGAATTGGCCTTGCAGGTTGGAAAGGAAATCCTCGATTGCCCATGATGAAATTAGGAATACAAGAAATGGGACTTTCTATTATTTTTGCGATGATTGTACTCTACTCGTGGCATGGATTCTAATGGCGTTAAATTTGAAAACCTTCAAGCATGGCTATATTCATAACTCCAATCCGGAGTTTTTAACCATTGTTTTTCATCATAAACAAATACATGTTTGGATTCATCATAATCAATAATTTTAGGGATTAAATAGCGAGGATTTGAAAAATTTTGAACCAATTGATCAAATTCATCATGAAATGCTTGCATTAAACTAGAAACTACCACTTTAGCTCCCGTAGGCAGATAACAACGATTCCCCTGTGGAGCTGACATGACGCCATACTTCACTCTTTCTAAGAGTTGATTTTTAAGTTCCACGGTCAAGGACCCCTGAACAGCTTGATCAATGAGCTGATCAAGGGTTGTGGAAGCCAAGTTTAATTCCATCTTACAGGAAGGACATTGTCCGCAGGACTCCACAAAAAGAAATCGCGCTGCGGCTTGTGCAACTCGCGGAATATTTGTTTGATCATCCATAATGATAAACCCTGCTGACCCCAACCCTGAGCCGATCTTACGCATACTCCCAAAATCTAACGGAGTTTCAAATTGAGCGGGAAGAATAACAGGCACTGATACTCCAGATAAAATAGCCTTTAATTTTCGACCTGGAAGAGGACCGCCTGCTAAATTCATGACCGCCCAGTTGAGCGTGGTTCCCGTTGGAACCTCATAAATCCCGGGTTTTTGGATATCTCCACATAAAGTCAAAATAATGGTTCCCGGAGTATCCGGCGTTCCAATTTGATGAAAAGAATCCCCTCCATAATGAATAATAGAAGGAACATGAGAAAAAGTTTCCGCATTACTCACCAAAGCAGGATTGGGTGAGGTAATGGTGGGTTGTAATCCCCATTCATAAGGAGGATAATGCGCTTCTCTTGGAAAAGGTCCAATCCCATCAACCACTTGGAGCAATCCTTTTTCCTCTCCAAATAAATAGGACTCCGGACCTAAGATAATTTGAATATCAACGCCTTCAAAAAGCCCCAATGCTTTTAACTCACTCAAAGCTTGTCTTAAGCGTTCAACTTCCCGTTTAAACGATTCTTTAATTCCAATCCGAATAGTTTGAGTTCCAATAACCCGAGCCGCAATACGCACACCTTCCAAAAGTGGATAGGGATTTTTTCGTATCATGTAACGATCTTTAAATGTTCCTGGCTCGCCTTCGGCTGCATTACAAACCACTGCGTGTGTTGGACATCGATCCTTACGAACCGTATCCCATTTAGCCGCTGCCGGAAATCCAGCTCCACCTCGCCCTCTTAATCCTGATTTCTTTAATTCAGTAATGACCGCATCCGCTCCCATAGCTTGAGCTTTTAAAATTGGAGAAACACCTTGATACTGTTCCAAATATTCTTGATAAGTCTCAACTGGCTGGGAGGGAATTAACCAATGTGGCTTTGACATACTTGCCCACTCCTTAAAGTTTGAATTAAAAAAATCACTGATGATCTTCCACCCATAAAATTAACGTATTCAATCCCCTGAACATCTTTTCCATCCTATAAAGAACTACAATAAATATCAAGCTTTTATCCGATTTCCTTGAGACGGATATCCTTAAAATCTCCGTCTTCCCCTAGATTCACTTTTTCTGCATTGTTTTATACTTAAATGTATCAAAATTATGTAAAATTCTTTTCAAATTTTGTAAGTTATTAAATACTAATAGAAAAAAACATTCATCTATTAATTTCAAAGGAGATTGCATGCCTTTTCCTAAAGGGACCTCAAAAATCCCATCCCTCAATTTACGCATTATTAAGAAAGCCCAAGCACATCAAAATCAACTGACGAAACCCCAAGGAAGTTTAGGCCGACTTGAAGAATTAGCAATCCAACTTGCGGGTATCACTCAAAAAGTGACTCCTTCTTTAGGAAAAAAACGAGTCATTGTATGTGCGGGTGATCATGGCGTTGCAGAAGAAAACATTTCAGCTTATCCACAAGAAGTGACGGCCCAAATGGTTCAAAACTTTCTTCACAACGGTGCGGCCATTAATGTTCTTGCTCGATATCTTCACGCCGAATTACAAATCGTAGATACCGGAGTCGCTGCACCACTGCCTCCTCACCCTCAATTAACTTCCAATAAAATTCGACCCGGAACCCGTAATTTTAAAAAAGAGCCTGCCATGACTCCCAACGAGTGTTCGCAAGCTTTAGCGTATGGAGTACATTTAGCCCGTCAAGCCCATCGTGATCACATCGGGATTGTCGTAACGGGCGAAATGGGCATTGGAAATACTACTTCGGCTTCGGCCCTAATGTCGGTTTTGTTGCCTTGTGCCGTGGAAGACGTTGTTGGATATGGAACCGGCATTTCTTCAGCTCAATGGCTTAAAAAATGTCAAATTATTCATCACGCAGTGAACTTGCATCATTCAAAGCTTCAAAATCCCTTTGCCATTCTTCAAACACTTGGAGGATTTGAAATCGCTGTTTTAACCGGCATCATTCTAGGGTGCGCTCAACTCCGCATCCCTATTATGATCGATGGATTTATTTCTTCCGCTGCCTTTTTAGTTGCCTATCGAAACAATCCACGTGTAAAAGATTTTTGTTTTTTTGCACATTGTTCAGAAGAACCCGGCCACGCCCAGTTTTTCAATCGATTGAAAACTAAACCGCTGCTTGACTTGAAAATGCGTTTAGGAGAAGGTACTGGAGGTGTGTTAGCCTTATCCATTTTAGAAGCCGCGCTACATCTTCATAACGAAATGGCTACGTTTGAACGTGCCCAAGTTTCAAAAAAACTACCGACGCGTCCTCCCTCCAAAAAACCTGTTCATTCATAATACTTTTAAGGAATTTACTTTATGCTTAATGCTCTTTTACTCGCTGTCTCTACCTTAACTATTATCCCCCTTTCGCCTGATCCCGCTTTAAAGTCAACTACATTTAAACAATCCATGATTTTTTACCCTTGGGTGGGTTTGTTGATTGGATTTTTTATTGCTCTTCCACGTTGGTTAAGCTTACCAGTCTCCTTGACATCCTTTTGGGTTTTACTATTTTGGGTCTTCTTCACACGAGCCCTCCATCTGGATGGAGTGGCCGATTGTTTAGACGGATGGCTCGGAGGGAAAAACGCTTCCGATCGAAAACGGATCATGAAAGATCCCTCAATTGGAACTTTTGGACTCGTGGGAATTGTCCTATTGATTTTAGGAAAATATCTTTTGTTAACCCACCTCTTAACCTTCAATTCTAATTGGAGATGGTTATTAATCATCCCAGTCTTATCCCGTTGGGCGGTAACTTTTTCAAGCACTATTTCAAAATCTCCCGTACAAACTTCGGGCTTAGGAGCTTCTTATATTCCCTTGCCTTTATCTTTCTTCTGGATTTCAACCCTAGAAACGATTGGGATCGGATTATTAATTCTACATCTGGCCATCTTCATTCCCTGGCTCATTGCTGGCTTGGTGGCTTGGGGAGTCACTTATCTTTCTAAAACTCTACTCGGTGGACTAACCGGTGATGGATTGGGATTCATCATTGAACTAAGCGAATTACTCATCTTAACGTATCTCTCTTTGGGCTTCCGAGGTTAACCGTGAATTCCACTGCCGCAAACTTAAATTTTCCTGTTTTTGATCACGGTGGCGAATTAGAACAAGCCGCGAACTGGGCTCAATGTGATCCTCGTGATCTTTTAGATTTTTCTAATTTACTGAATCCCCAGGGTCCGCCACCTCCTCTCGCCAATTTTTTAAAAACACTCACTCCCCAAATTGTAGCGCATCCTCGGGCCTTTAAATTGGAACAAGCGTTGTCCCGACACTATAAATTTCCGGCAGAACAAATTTTGGTTGGGCCGGGATCGACTGCATTTATCCGATTCCTGCCTCAAATTCTACAACCACAAAAAGTTTTGATTTTAGGACCCACTTATTCGGACTATGCCCGCGCGCTTCAAACGTTAAATATTTCATTTGAATTTCTGTTGGGAATCGAACAGGAACATTGGGCCATCCCTTATTTTGAATTTGAACAAAAATTAAACGCTGGCATTCAATTGGTTTGGATCACACGTCCTAATAATCCTTTAGGTCATTGTTACCCTAAAACAATTATCGACACTTGGATCCAACAATATCCGCAAATCTATTTTTTAATTGATGAAACTTGTTTTGATCTAGCCGACACGTCCTGTGAATCAATGCTGCAATATCCCTTACCCCCCAATTTAATTATTCTTCGCTCTTTTTCGAAAGGATATTGTGTTCCGGGGTTGCGTCTAGGCTGGCTTGTAGTTCCGGATTGGCTGGCTGGAACTTTAAAACAATCTCAAGAACCTTGGCCCATTTCTACCTTGGCGATCGAACTGGGACGGTTTCTTCTGGAACATTGCGCCTGGATCAAGGACAGTCAATCCTTGAATCATGCCCTTCAATTGGACTTTGAAAAAAAATGCGCTCAACTTTCTGGATTTAAGATCGCTCCTTCGGTATTGCCGGCCTTTACCTTCCAAGGGCTTGCGCCATCTTTTTCAGCCCAAAAACTTCAAGCTTGGCTCCTCAAAGAAAAAAAAATGTTTATTCGAGTTTTATCATTCCATCCCGGACTTGGTGATCGTTATTTTCGCATTGGTCTTCAATCAAACGCTCAAAATGATCTTCTCGTTCATGCACTCCAAACCGCTGAATTGTATGATTGAAAATCATGCTCAAGCCCTATTGATCGCTATTGGTCTCGATTTAATTCTAGGCGACCCGGAGACTTGGCCGCACCCCGTTCGTTGGATGGGTTTCGGGTATACCTGGGGTCAACATTTTTTTAAAAACGCTTCTCGATTTCAAGGTGGCTTACTGGTGTGTTTAATTAGCATGACCTTCGTTTTACCACTTTGGATTTTACTCTCCTGGATCCATCACTACTCCGCGATCGCCTTTCTTGGAATCGAATCCATTCTTTTTTATTTTTGTCTATCGTTTAAAAGTTTAATACAACTCGGAACATCGATTCATGACGATTTAAAAAGACATCATCTCGCCCACGCTAGACAAACACTGTCACACTTAGTCGGACGTGAAACGGATCATCTTTCTTCAACCGAAATTACACGAGCCACGCTTGAAAGTTTATCGGAAAGTTTTATCGATGGTTTTTTATCGCCTATTTTTTGGGGCCTGTTGGGCGGTGTGCCTCTGGCTTTTCTATTCAAAGTGATTAGCACCGGTGATTCCATGATTGGTCATCCGGATCCTCCCTATCAGCGTTTAGGCTGGGCCGTGGCTAAACTGGATGATCTGTTTAATTTTTTTCCGGCTCGTCTCTCCATCCTCTTCATTGCTCCAGCAACCCTATGGGGGCCTTTTTCGTTTCGAGATTGTCTTCGCGTTTTTTTCAGCGATCGCCGTTGCCATCCTAGCCCCAATGCGGCTCATGCGGAATCCGCTTTTGCAGGTGCACTTCAAGTCCGCTTAGGCGGCATCAATGTTTATGAAGGCCAAAAATATGTCTTGCCTTTTTTAAATGCCTCCGCGTCTCGACCGAAATCTTCAGACCTCCTTCGCGGACTTCGGCTTTTAAAAATCTCCTTAGGAGGGTGTTTAGGAATGCTCTTTTTCTTGATTTTTTTAAAAAATATTTTTTAAAAATTATCAAGCGAAAAAAATAAATAAAAATTTTGAATTTATAAGGCTTTTTAAAAAAAATTTTTTCTTGACTTCAATGAAAAAAGAATTAAAAGAGTATTAACAGAATTGATTTTTAAAAAATATGTTTGAACTTTGTTCACTTGCCTGATTTTGAAGCTGGGCATTCGTAACTTGATTTTAAAGTTAGAATCCATGTTGAATAGAGATCTCCGAAAGGAATGTGTTTTTTAAAAAATGGTAGGTGATTTTTATGTATTTTAAAAATATAAGTAATCATGCTCCAACGATTGATCCACTTATGCACAAATTGTGTATAAGTGGTGTATGATTTTAAAAAATCGATTTATTTTGCTTCTATATTAAAGTGGATAAATCGTGAATAACTCAATCCATCAATTAAAAAATGGTTGATTTTAAAGTGTTTTTAACCGATTTTAGAAAAGAAAGGCCTTGTGGATGAATTCATCTTCTAAGCTTTGGGATCAATGTTTAGAGCAGTTAAAATTAAACCTCACCTCGCAAAGCTTTGAAACTTGGTTTCAACCGACTCGAGCCGCTTTAATAAACGATAAAATTTTAAAAATCACCGTTCCCAGTGAATTTTTTAAGACGTGGATTCTAGATCATTATCACGTTCAACTTCAACAAGCGTTAAATCAGGTTTATCCTCAACAATTAGAAATTCAATTTGAAATTCCGAGTCACGTCGAATCGAATGTAACGGAGCCTTTTCTTCCTTCCTCGGAACCTTTAGAACGTTCAAAATCCGTATCCTTGACGCCGGAAAAATCTCGAGTGGATTCGGATTGTATTTTAAACCCTAAATTTACTTTTGACAGTTTTGTTGTTGGAAATAGCAACCGTTTTTCTCATGCTGCCTGTTTAGCCGTTGGAGATGCTCCCGCCCGATCATACAATCCGCTTTTTATCTATGGTGGGGTCGGTCTTGGAAAAACCCATTTACTCCAAGCCATTGGTAACTATGTTCAGCTGAAAAATCCTTCCCAACGAATTCTTTACATCTCTTCCGAACGCTTTATGAACGACTTTATTCATTCCATTCAATCGGGCAAACAATTTGATTTTCGCAACAAATATCGAACCGTGGATGTGCTCCTCATTGATGATATTCAATTCTGGGAAGGTAAAGAAGCTACGCAGGAAGAATTTTTTCATACGTTCAATGTTCTCTATGAAGCTCAAAAACAAATTGTGGCTACTTCCGATAGCCACCCCAAAGAAATTAAACTCGAAGCCCGACTTCGTAATCGTTTTGAAATGGGATTGATTACGGATATTCAAGAACCTGATCTGGAAACACGTATTGCGATTCTTCGGAAAAAAGCTGAACATGAACACATTGTTGTCTCGAATGAAGTCACGCAATTTATTGCCAATCATGTCAAAGCTAATATTCGAGAACTCGAAGGTTCTATGTTGCGCGTGATCGCATATGCTTCTATGACCTCCCAACCCGTAACGCTAAAACTCGTTCAAGACATTCTTAAAGATACTTTTGCTCGAGAAGTTCGAAAAATTTCGATTGATCTTATTCAACGCATTACGGCCGAGCATTATAATTGCAAATTTTCAGATATGAAATCCAAACGTCGAACGAAACAAGTGGCGTTTCCACGTCAAGTTGCCATGTATCTTTCTCGAGAACTTACTTCGCATTCCCTAAGCGAGATTGGTGCTGAGTTTGGAGGGAAAGATCATACAACAATTATTCATGCCTATGAAAAAATTGACGAATTGCTTCATCAAAACATTCTCCTACAAGATGAAATAGACCTCCTCAAAGCGCGGATTCATCAAACTTCTATCTCTAATGCATAAATACTTTTTATCCACGCTTTATTCAGAATCGCCTTTTCCATTTCTGAATTTTGTGTGTAACTATCAATTTTATTGCGAGGCGGTGGATTTCCTTTATAATATCCACAAGTTATTCTATGAGTAAATTAAGAGTTTATGACTTAAAAACATGCGGTTTTAGATTTTTTTCCACATAATTCCAGGTACTATTAGTACTACTAATTTATTTATATATTTAATTTATAAACCGAATCATCGATAAAGGAGTTCTCATGAAAATTGTACTTAGTCGTCAAGACTTACAAAAAGGTATCCAAACCATCTTAAGTGCGGTTCCTATCAAGGGAACCATGCCGATCTTATCGAATGTTCTTTTAGAAGCTCGGGATACCAAATTGGATTTAACAGCAACCGATCTGGATGTCGGGATCAAATGCTCTATTCCTGCTGAAATTGTGGATCCAGGATCCATTACCGTTAATGCAAAAAAATTATCGGATATCTGTCGAGAACTTCCAGACGCAAGTGTTGATATTGAAACCGATGAAAACCATCGAGTTATTTTAGTATGTAAAAAATCACAATTTAAAATTCATGGAATGGCCAAAGATGATTATCCTATTCTTCCTGAAGTAAAAAAGGATAATCCACTAAAACTAAAAGCACTCGTGCTTCAGGAAATGATTCGTAAAACTATTTTTGCTGTTTCGTTAGATGAGACGCGCTATGTTCTAAATGGTGTGCTCTTTGAGTTAACCAAGGATCAAATGCGAATGGTCGCTACCGATGGCCATCGATTAGCTTGGGTTAAAAAAAAGGCTGACTATACGAAATTGCCAGAAAATCGAAGCGTGATTATTCCCACAAAAGCTTTGAATGAAGTTTCAAGAATTACAGCAGATGTATTTAAAGGGCAGGAAGAAGAAGCTGTAGTTGAAATTTTTTCAACCGAAAATCAAATGAAGTTTCTGATGGGAGGTGTTGAATTAGTCACACGACTTTTAGAAGGCCAATTTCCCAACTATGAACAAGTGATTCCCAAAGAAACAGACAAACAAGCCACGATGTCCGTTCCAGAGTTAACAGCGGCCACCAAACGGGTTTCAATTTTAGCTTCGGATAAATCCTATTCTATTCGCTTTAAAATCCAAAAAGGCAAGATCACGATATCTTCAAAGACGCCGGACATGGGTGAAGCCAAAGAGGATTTAGATATTCAATACGAAGGCGAAGAAACCACCATTGCCTATAATGCCAAGTATGTATTGGATGCACTTAAAAATCTTGGAAATGAACAAGTCGAATTGCAATTTACGCAACCATTAAATCCTTGTATTTTTAAGAGCAAAGCGGATGCAGATTATCTTTGCGTAATCATGCCGATGAGAATTTGAATTCAGCATGAAAACTGCATCTAAAAAAGTTTCAATTGAAATTGTTATTATGTCTTTTGAAACGGATTATGTCGGAATTGTTAATAATACGGAATTTATACGATTTATTGAACGTATTCGATATGCCCTTTCGAAGGCCTATGGATTCTCTTTTAAGCAAGTCCGGGATTTAAAACTTTGGACGGTAATGGCTCACGTTGAAATCAATTATCAATCCCCCGCTCATTTTGAAGATAGCCTGATCGCCTCCGGATGGATTGAAAAAATCGGGAAAACATCCATAACCTTAGCGTATGAATTTCGCCTGAAAAAAGATAAAACCTTAATTGCCGATGCAAAACAGGTTCTCGTATTTGTAAACCAGCGACTGAAACCCACTGCCGTCCCAGACGCTTTGAAAAAAAAATTCCTTTCAAATTAATTTCGATCAAGTCGGCATGACGCGTTCAATCGTTAACGTGTGAAAGCGGGAGTGCCATCCTTTTTTAAGTGGATTTGACCAGGGACCGCTTGAACTCCAACCGAATCCGTTTTAAGCTAGTGTTCATGATATTCGAAATGAACTAGGTGAATTGGTGGGACTCCAGAAGCTGACATTTAATGCTGCCTCCAGCGGAATATGCTTAAAAATTTTTAGCGTATTTCAACATGAGTTAAATTCCTTAGAAGGCTCCCTTGCTCAGCAATCGATACTTGGAGGGCTCACATGGAGCAACATTGAAAGTTCATTAATTTTTTTGATGATAGGTTTGGGACTCCATCTGGGATTGAAAAAAATTTTCAAAAAAAAGCAAGATCCCCAAAAACACGTTACTCTTCAAGAAATAAATCTTTCATATGAACGCCTTCAAAAACCTTTGATCCTTATTTTATGGGCAGTCATAGGATATTTGATGATGGGAGCGCTGATGACCCGTTGGTTCATGGGCCATGCCATGGGTTTAGAAAAAATCAATCGCCTCATGGATTTGATCTTAATGATTTTAGGATTTTGGGTGGTTTTCCAATGGACCTATTGGTTCGAAGGTATCCTTGAAACTTGGAAAACCCGAACGGTGAACTTATGGAATGAATTGTTCATTCAACTTGCAGGAAAAATTTTACGTATTCTTATTGTTGTGATCAGCGTGGATTGGGTCATCACGCGTTTGAACTTATCTATGCCAGCTCAACCCATAATGACTCAAATCATAAATATAGTATTCATTATCGCGATAGCATTAGTCTTTTATGAAATCGTTCAGGTGGGTGAGAAAACCATCTTAAAACAATATGGTTTGGATACGACTAATAATTTACAGGCCAGAAAAATTCACACCCATGTTCGGGTGATTGGGCGCATCTTGTATTCGCTCATTGCATTTTTTACATTGATTTCTATTTTGATGTTATTTAAGAGCGTACGAGATTTGGGGGCGAGCCTCTTAGCTTCGGCTGGCGTCGCGGGCATTGTACTGGGATTTGCCGTGCAAAAAACCATTGCAAATTTTTTTGCAGGGATTCAGATTGCTTTAACCCAGCCGATTCGGATGGATGATGTGGTGGTTATCGAAGGTGAATGGGGGCGTATTGAAGAAATTACGTTGACATATGTCATTCTGCATATTTGGGATGATCGTCGATTGGTGATTCCTTTGAGTTATTTTATTGAAAAACCGTTCCAGAACTGGACTCGATTATCTTCAAAATTGATCGGCGCAGTGTTTATTTGGGTTGATTATACGGTCCCTTTGGAGGAACTGCGTAAAATGTTAAAAGATGTAATTGAAACCCAGCCGCTTTGGGATCAACGACTTTGGAATTTGCAAGTCACAGATTCGAATGAACAGGCCATGCAACTTCGTATTCTGGTAACTGCCAAGGACTCTGCTCAATTATGGGATTTAAGATGTGCAATACGAGAAAAAGTCGTTATTTACCTCCAGCAACAATATCCACAAAGTCTTCCAAAAGTACGAGCAGAAATTTCCACGGCGACATTTTCAAAAAATTTTCAGGAGATAAAAATATGATCACCATTATTGGAGGCGGCCTGATTGGACTTTCGATTGCTGAATATCTGACGTATCGAAATTGTGAGGTTCAAATTTTTGAAAAAAATGAATTAGGGCAAGAGGCTTCTTGGGCAGCAGCGGGCTATCTAGATTTTAATATTCCTTGGGGGGAAGAAGCACTTTTTTCACTGTGCAAGTTTTCCTATGATTGTTTTCCGGAATTTATTGATCGGATTAAGCAAGAGAGTACGGTGGATCCCGAATATGTACGCTCGGGAAGTTTAACCTTAGGCTGGACTTTGGAAGATGAAGTACAAATGAAGGTCGTCGAAGATCGAATGCAAAAAAGGCAGATTGATTTTGAATGGTTCTCGAAAAAACAAGTTCAGGCGAGCGAACCCGATATCGCATCCGATATCGCCCGCGCTTTGTATCTACCGGTTACACGTCAAGTACGATCTCCCCGGCTTTTACAAGCCTTAACTCAGGTTTTAAATCATCGTCAGGTGTTGTTTCATACACATGAAACCATTCAAGCATTCCATATTCATCAAAATCGCGTGGAATCCATCGAAACTTCGCAAAGACGTATTCCCATTGATCAATTGGTTATTGCTAGCGGAGCTTGGACAAGCCTTTTATTGAATCAATTAGGCATGCCTAATTGGATTAAACCCATTCGAGGTCAAGCGATACTTTTTTATTCTCCACAAATTCAATTGAAACATATTTTATTTACGCCTACGGTTTATGTGGTTCCACGCTTGGATGGACGTATTTTTGTTGGAAGTACACTGGAGGATGTCGGATTTGATAAATCCGTTACATCCGAAGGACTCTCAAAACTGAAAAACGGAGCACGCAAAGTATTTCCAAAATTTCAAGAATCGTTGATTGAAAAAACTTGGTCTGGACTACGTCCTAAATCCGTAGATGAATACCCGATTTTAGGAAAATTAAGTCCACTCGAAAATGTTTGGATGGCCTCCGGGCATTATAAACATGGCATTGTACAAGCACCAGGAACCGCCCGATTGATTACTCAGTCCATTTTAAATGAGCAGCCGGAATTGTCTTTAGATCCTTTTTTGCCACAACGATTAGCTATATAACGTATCGTTTATTTTGAAAGCGTGGATAAATTTCTTTACAACACGCATTGAATTGATTATAGTTAATGCGTTTTGAGATGAAGGTTAAATCCATTTTTTGAAAAGAGAATTTTAAATGACGAATAAACAATTTTTATTGGGACTTTTGTGCATTGGCAGTCTTTGGTTACCCTTAGCGTGCAAGTCCAATACAAATCCCATGACTTCAGGTTCAATGGTGCCTGTGGCTGAGCCCACGCGATCCGTCCCTCCGACTCCCTTGGTTTTAGGCCAAAGTTATTCAGGAAGTTATGCAACTCAAGTCTGTGTCAGTGGCTCTGGCGATATTGATGTACTAGACTATGGTAAAGATGCGATCAACATCTATAGCCCCTCCGGAATGGCAGTCACTTCTTGGAAAAGGTTTGTTGATCCGTATGATATGGCTTTGGGGCCGGCGGGCAATATTTATGTGGCGAATACCTATAATGACCGTATAGAAAAGTATACGCCCCAAGGGAAACTTCTCTGGACGAGTTCAGGACCTGATATATATTATCCAACGGCGATTTCCGTGAATGCATCCGATCAAGTGGAAGCGAGTGATTATTATAGTGGTTCAGGTTATGGTATTTTACAGCTTAATCCCCGTACGGGAGTAGTTCTGAAGCAGTGGCCAGGAGCATCAAAAAGTTATGATGATTTTTTTGGAATCGCGTTAAGCAATCAAGGGGAAGTTTATGTTGCTGATTATGACACAGAGGCTATTAATGAATATACCTCGAATGGGGTATTGTTAAAGACAATTCCGGCCAGTGCATCGGAACTAGCGGGAATCACCTTGAATAATGAGAACACGGATATTTATTATGTTGATGGTGAGGGGCAAATTTCTGAAATAGATTTAGCGACGGAGCAAGTGATTCATACATCAAGTTTGACGTCCCCTGCGAGTTGGCAAGTTTCGGTTGATGGGAAGGGTAATGTGTGGACTTATGATAATCATAATAACTCGATTATTGAATTGAATCCGGACTTAAGCTTGAAGAGTTGGATTAAGTTGCCGTAATTTTTTTCTAGAAAAATTGAGGTTCATATTTTTAAATCATTAATTTTATCTAAGAAATTGAATACAGAAATTTTTAAAAACCAATAAAAGTAATACGGTTAAAAGTTTAAATTAAAATTTGATATATTAGATGAGATCATGGCTATTTTAATAACGGGAGCTTATGGATTTATTGGAAGTCAATTAGCGCATCAGTTATTGCAAACACAAGAAGAAGAACTTCTTTTAGTCGATTCATTTTCAAATGGTCGTTCACGATCTTGTGCCCAAGGATTAGCAAGTGTTCCTTTTATTGATCGAGATCAATTTTTAGACCGATTACCCAGGTTAACTTCAATTAAAATAGTTTTTCATTTGGGTGCTTGTACGGATACAGGGCAAACGGATGAAAACTATTTAAAAAAATGGAATACGGATTATACATGTACGATTTTTAAATGGTGTACAGAAAGACAGATTCCACTTATTTATGCTTCGAGTGCGGCAACGTATGGTTCAGGTGAGTTTGGATATTCCGATGATCATGCCCGAATTTTCAAATTAAAACCACTGAATCTTTATGGTCAAAGCAAACAGGATTTTGATCTTTGGGCACTTCAACAGCCTAAAACGCCTCCCGCATGGTATGGATTGAAATTTTTTAATGTTTTTGGATTTGATGAAAATCACAAGGGACGTATGGCTTCAACCATTTATCATGGTTTTCATCAGATTCAAACCGGGAAAAAAATGATTTTATTTAAATCGCATCGCGCCGATATTCCCGATGGACAACAAAAAAGGGATTTTATTTTTATTGATGACATTGTCCGCTTATGTTGTTTCTTTTCAAAAAAAAGACCAGCATCGGGAATATATAATTGTGGAACAGGACAAGCCCGGAGTTTTTATGATATGGCGCTAAGTTTATTCAAAACGTTACAAGTGCCTGTCAATATTGAATGGATTCCAACGCCTGAAAAGTTTAGAAATGGATATCAATATTTTACTCAAGCCGATATGACTAAAACCCGCAATGTCGGATTTCAAGATTCATTTATTTCTTTAGAGGAAGGCATCGCAACGTATGTCCAACAATTGTTGAAAAATAAAAATAAAGGATATGAAAAATGACCCAGGCGGATGCAGTGGTATTACAAACGACTATTCCAGGTGTCCCTTTGCCTCAACGAGGCAAAGTTCGTGATATCTATGATTTAGGAGATCAATTGTTGATTGTGGTAACCGATCGCATTTCTGCATTTGATGTGGTATTACCCAGTGGAATTCCGGATAAGGGCAAAGTATTAAATCAAATTTCGCATTATTGGTTTCAACAAACACACTCAATCATTACGAATCATGCGCTTTCAATCACATCAACGGATTTTCCAGAAATTTTTCAAAAAAAAGAAAACCCCCAAATTGAGGGGCGAAGTATGCTGGTTAAAAAATGCAAACCGCTTCCCGTCGAATGTATTGTTCGCGGATATTTAACAGGTTCGGGATTAAAAGAGTATCAGCAAACCGGTAAAGTTTCTGGCATATCTCTTCCACCGAGGTTAGTAGAAGCGTCTCGACTTCCGGAACCCTTATTTACACCATCGACCAAAGCAACCCAAGGTCACGATGTGAATATTTCATTTGAAACGATGAAGCAAATTCTTAAAGATAACGCCTTAGCCAATCAAATTAAGGACATCAGTTTAAAGCTTTATCAATTGGGACGGGACTTAGCTGAAAAAAAAGGAATTATAATTGCCGATACTAAATTTGAATTTGGATTATATAAAGGTCAATTGCTTTTAATTGATGAGATTTTAACCCCGGATTCTTCACGATTTTGGCCCTTAGATGGGTATCAAGAAGGCCAATCTCAAAAGAGTTTTGACAAACAATTTGTAAGAGATTATTTATTGACCTTGAAGTGGGATCAAACACCGCCAGGGCCTACGCTGCCCGATGAAGTCATTGCAAAAACTCGTTTAAAATATATTGAGGCGTATGAGCGTATTACAGGCCAAGTATTTAAAAATTAATTTGAAGCGTTTCATGATGATATGATGCACGTCGTTTTGATTGAACCGGAAATTCCTTGGAATACAGGCAATATTGGCCGAACATGCTTAGCCGCCGGTGTTCGTCTTCATCTCGTGGGGCGACTTGGGTTTCATTTGGATTCACCGGAATTGAAGAGAGCAGGCTTGGATTACTGGGGAAAAGTGGATTGGGTTCACCATGTCACTTGGGAGGATTTTTTAAAGACATTGCAGGATCTCTCGCAGTTATATTTTCTTTCAACACGAGGGCAAAGAAGTTTATGGGATATGAAAGTTCAAGACCATTCGTATTTTATTTTTGGTAAAGAGACAGCGGGATTTCCAAAATATTTTTACGAACGGTATCAAGATCAATTATTTAAAATTCCGCAGTATTCGGATGCAATTCGTAGCTTGAATTTGTCAACATCGGTGGGTATTGTAATCTATGAAGCATTACGACAACAAAATCAAAATAAAATTCAATAGTTTGATGACCTTGAATAAGAATGGATAAATATAAAACTAATAGGAGTATTCAAGTTGAGATATTTTAGAAGGCAGGTACTTATTTTGAAAAATGAACTTGAAGCGCATTATGACCTCTACTGATTCCACAACAAAATGGAATTCTAACTACAAAATATGGTGGGGTGTTTTCCTTTTATTAATTTATGACATAATGATGTTTCATTTCCCTTTGTTTCATTTTCAAGCCTTGATTGGGGGGAATGATATGACGATTTTTCTTCCCTATAAGGTTTATTGGATTAACAGCTTAAAGAACCGAACACCAGCATTGTGGAATCCATATGCGAGTATGGGAGAACCTTTCTTAGCGTGTCCATCCATCGGAGCCTATTCGATTTTTAATTTATTTTATTTTATATTTAATCCAGCTTATGCCACAACATTAACTTATTTTTTCAGCTTAGGATTAGCGGCTCTAGGGGTTTATGTGTTCTTGATTGAAAAAGGCTGTATGTGGGAATGTGGAATTTTAGGGGGGATTGCTTATGCATTTGGAGCCTATCCACTCGCACAGATGGTGACGGGTGAGTATGCGTTAGTATGTGCATTACCCTGGATTCCTTGGACTCTCTACTTCTGGGATAAGGGATTAAATCAAAAAAACAAAACATTATTTGGATTGGCAGCAGCAAGTTGTGCATGGACTCTTTTTCAGGGATACCCCCAAATTGCGTTGTATCTATTGATGGCATGTGCGTGGTGGATTTTTTGCTTTTGGATTTCAAGAAAAATTACTCTGAAGCAAGCCATACAAAATGGATTGTTATTTGTCATTTTTTTCTTTGTTTTAGCGGCTTGCCAAATTTTACCTTCGTATCAATTCGTGATTCATACCAACCGATGGCATATGAGTTATTGGTCCTGTATGACCGATTATTTGGCACCAATAAATTTATGGCATTTTATAGAACCCAATTTTTTAGGAAGTGTTTGTACCAATACGTGGCATGGACGCTGGGGATATCAGTCATTGGTGAATTATATTGGGATTATTCCGTTGATCCTATTTTTAATTGGAATTTTTTTATTCAAAAAAATTCCTCAGTTATTATGGTTATGGGGGATGGCCATTCTGGCACTATTATTATCGATGGGGAGTTCAACGCCGTTATCAAGCCTGATTTTCCAAATTTTCTACCATTGGTTTCCTGGATTTTCAAAAAATAGAGTGTTGGGTCGGATGATGATTATCACTGATTTTTCAATGGTGCTTGGTGCGGGACTAGTGTTCAATTATATATTTCAATATTCATCAGATCAAAAACCACAATCATTTTTAATATGGAAGAAGTGGATAGCGAGAATTTTATTAATTGGAACCGTTTTAGATTTAGTTCACTTCGGGCGACCATTTTTCAAGGCAACTTTGTTAAATACAACACATCACCTATTCTATGTAACAGATCCGCTTTTCCCTCAGCCCATGTTTCAAAAAGTACTTCATGATCCAACTTTTCCAAGAGTGGATCCTGCCAATCGTGTTTGCGCCAATATGTATTATCATCTTTCGCAACGCTCAAGTCCCGATACATGCTTTTTAAGTGAAATGGGTATCTTTATTGAAGGTCCAACCAAACTTGGGAATGATCCACTACTTGATTTAATTAATCTGAAGTATTCAGCTTATCCAAATGATTTTGGATTTAAGAAAAAAGAAGGACCAAATTTTTGGGTTAATCAAAAAACCGATCCACGCACGTTTATAGCGAGTGGTTACCAAATAGTCAAAGGAGGAATTCTTGCAACTAAAAATGCGCTATTAAGTCCAAGGTTTCAAGCACGTAAGATCATCTTGTTAACGCATCACCCGAAATTTTTAGGCGATTCAAATCCGGCAATCGATGGAAAAGCTCGAATTGTTAATTATCGGGATAATGAGGTATCCATTCGGTATTGGGCGCCACGAGCGGGTCTTTTATTTTTATCGGATCCCTATTTCCCGGGTTGGAAGGCTTCAATTGATGGAAAATCCACCAAAATTTTTAGAGCCGATGGAGCCTTTCGGGCAGTGGTTGTTCCAGCAGGCCATCATCTTGTTACCATGAAATACCAACCCAAGTGGGTTTATATAGGTTTATTAATTTCAGCGATAGGATGGATAGTTTTTTTGGGAATCTTAGGTATTAATTTTTATAATAAAAAACAAATAAAGTTGATCGAACAAACCCCCATGGAAACGCATTAGGGATAAAGAGAACCTGCGTTTTTTTCATCATCATAATCGATTTGAGCGAGATTGATTTCTAACTCCATCCGCATATCTCTAATACGTGAATCAGGGGATGAGTGAGACAAAGGCTCTCAAAGTTTGATTGCTAAAATTAAAAAAATCCAATAAAAATGCATATGAGGTTTAATAATTTAATTAAACTTTAAGAATAAATGGATTTTGAAAGGGATAAAAATTTTTAAATACAGTAGGGATGTTTTGAAAAAGACAAAACTCAGGGTATGATACAATGAACAAATTGAATCAAGGAAAGACATAAATTTAAAATAATATGGCTTCAGAGTCCTCGTTTACCAATCAATTGATCTATGAGAAAAATCCTTATCTGCTTCAACATGCCCATAATCCTGTAAATTGGTATCCATGGGGTCATGAAGCCTTAGCAAAGGCCCAGAGCGAATTCAAAGTCATTTTCCTTTCGATTGGGTATTCAACGTGTCACTGGTGCCACGTGATGGAAAAAGAATCTTTTGAAAATGAAACGATCGCACGGATTTTGAACGAATTTTATATCGCTATCAAAATCGACCGAGAAGAACGACCTGATTTAGATCAAATTTATATGAATGCGGTGATGCTTCTCACGGGTCAGGGTGGGTGGCCCATCAGCTTATGGTTGACGCCAGACTTAACGCCATTTTGGGGTGGTACATACTTTCCTCCGGAAACTCGATATGGTCGAACTGGATTTAAGGAACTTTTGTTAGGGATTCATAAATCATGGATGAATCATCGAAATGAATTAATTCAAAGTGGAATGACGATTTTTAATCAGGTTCGTGAAAGCTTAAGTAAACCTCAAATTTCTTCTGGAAAAATAGATGTTGCCTGGGAAACCCAGGTGGTGGAAACACTTAAAAAAGAAGCTGATTTTATTTATGGAGGATTTGGATATTCCATCAAGTTTCCTCAACCGACACGTATTTCGTTTTTGTTGCGTTTTTATCAAAAAAACAAAGATGCTTGGATTTTAACGTGGTTGAATCAAACACTAAATCAAATGGCTGAAGGAGGTATTTACGATCATTTAGAAGGTGGATTTTCCCGCTATTCGACGGATCGATATTGGCAAATCCCTCATTTTGAGAAAATGTTGTATGATAATGCATTGCTGGCACAAGTATATTTGGAAGGATTTCAACTAACTCAAAATTCAGAATATCGACGAGTGGCTTCGGAAATTTTAGACTATTTGCTTAATAAGCTTCGTGATCCTACTTTAGGAGGGTTTTTCAGCGCCGAAGATGCCGATAGTGAGGGTGTTGAAGGAAAATTTTATACTTGGAATTTGGATGATTTTTATAATGAATTAAATCCAGAGGATGCCCAAAAATGGATTGAATTATTTAATGTAACTCCCTCCGGTAATTTTGATGGCAAAAACGTTCTTTTTCTAAAATCACCCTTATTTCAACAACTCCAAAAGATTAATAAGGATTGGAAATGGTTTGAACAATGTAGAACAGATTTAATTCGGGCCCGGGCAAAACGCATACGCCCTCGATTGGATTATAAAATTCTAACGGCTTGGAATAGTTTAGCTATTTCCGCATTGGCAATCGGCTATCGGGTATTGGGAGATCGGAAATACTTAGAAGCGGCTCGAAGCGCATCTGATTTTATTTTGAATTACTTAAAAAAAGATAACCGATTATATGCTTCCTATTGTCAAGGTTCTGTAAAAACCAAGGCCTTCATTGATGATTATGCTTTTTTTCAAAAAAGTCAGTTGGATCTGTTTGAAAGCACTTTTGAAATTCAGTATTTAAAGGAAGCTGTTTTTTTGAAGCATGAAATGGATCATCTGTTTGGAGATGCCTCAACAGGCGCTTTTTATTTTACGGGTATCGATCAAGAGGATCCCCATCTTTTAATTCGATGGAAAGAGGGCTGGGATCAAGCTATTCCTTCAGGAAACTCCATAGCCGCTTTGAATTTGTATCGACTGTCAGTTTGGTGCGCTCAAGATGATTTCAGAAAACAGGCCGATCATATCTTGGAATATTTTCAGGATAGTCTTGCAACTCAAGGAGAACATTTTACTCAAATGCTTCAAGCTTATCAGTGGATCAGTTCACCGCCGAGTGAGGTGGTGGTGGTTGCATCAATGGTTCCGAGTGCAATACTTCAAGCACTTTGGAAAAAATTTATGCCCTATCAAATGATTTTTTCGGGAACGCCAGAAGTGATACAAACAATCACAAACGATATTCCATGGATGGAAGGCAAACATCAAATGGTAGGGAAAGATACAGTGTACATTTGCCAAAATTATCATTGTCAAAAACCAATGACCGATTTGAATGAAGTATTCAAAGAGATAGGAGACTAGTTTTTATGGATCAAGGAAAAACAATTGAATTTCAAACAGAAATTTCCTCCTCGAGAATGATTCGAGGAACATTGCATACTCCAAATCCCATAGATCATGAATCTTCGGCTTGTATTTTGATGATTCATGGATTTTTAGGCTATAAAGACTGGAGTTTTTTTCCATGGTTAGCCCAAGTTTTGGCGGAGGCAGGATTTCCAACGATTCGTTTTAATTTTTCAGGTACGGGAATGACGTCAAATGATGGCATATTTTCCGATTTAGGTTCTTTTGAAAAGGATACGTTATCTCAGCAAATGCAGGAATGCCAAATATTAATTCAGAAAATTCAAGAAGGACAAGTGATAAAAGAATTGGATTCAAGAAAAAACATTTATTTATGGGGGCATTCGCGTGGCGGAGCACTTAGCTTCATTGTGGCTGCATTAACTCCTGAAGTTAAAAAAATTTGCACTTGGGCTACCATTGCGCATGTCAATCGATATTCCAATGAAGTCAAACAGAGTTGGAAACACCAGGGCTTTTTAAAATTTGAAAGTTCACGTACGGGCCAAACCTTGCAATATTTGAAATCCTGTTTGGAAGATCTGGAATATTGGGAATTGCAAGGCGATATAAAAGGTTGCATAGAAAAATTATCGATTCCCATCCTTGCTGTCCATGGGCAAGCCGATTACACCGTTCCCTTTCAAGAAACGCAGGAGCTAGCGCAATTTTCAAAAAACATGGAAACGTTTTTGATTCCTGAGGCCGATCACAAATTTAATAGCTCCCATCCCTTTAAAACAGCGTCAAATGTTCTTCAACAAGCAACACAGAAAACGGTTCGTTTTTTTCGAGCGTAATCAATTAATGACACGATCGGATCATTTGAATTCCATGTTTCGTCAAAAATATTTTCCGGGATTTTCTCGAACAGATTTAATTCAATTTCGAGCGTATTATATGACTCAATTCAAAACTCAAAAAAATTTGGAGCAGAAAGTGGGTTGGAATTCAAAAAAAGGTCAAAAAGAGCGATTTGAAATATTTTTAAAAATTGGAGAATTAAATCATCAGAAACTTTTAGACATCGGTTGTGGACTTGGCGCTTTCTGTCAGTTTTTATATCGCAAAAAAATTTCAGCTCAATATATCGGCATTGATTTATTTCCAGAAATACTCCAAACTGCTCAACAAATGAATCCACAAGGTTATTTTGAGGTGCGGCATCTCTTGATGAAACCCTATCCCGCGGGGCGTTTTGATTTTTCATTTTTATCGGGTCTTTTCAATATTCAAATTCAGGATAACTGGAAGTATATGAAAAGCATACTTACGGTTGCATTGAAACAAACGAAAAAGGCCGTTGCATTTAATATTCTCAATCGAGAATTAGTTTTTCAGGAATCCAATCGATTTTCAGTGAATGCGGCGGAAATTGTTAGGTTTGCGAGGCAGCTGCCAGTGCGGCAAGTAAAAATTTTTGACCACTATCATCCGGTGGATTTAACTCTATTTTTGTATAAATGAGCCTGTGATTTCAAATCATAAAAAAGAATCATTCTTTGAAAAGGCAAACGAATAGTTTTTTCCAGAATTCCAAACTGTAATAGAAGATGCTCGACTTGCTTTTTTTGCTGACTTGAAATCAAGAAAGCAACCGAGGTATTTTTCAAATCCATATGTGGCAAGATAGTCGTCAGATTCTTTTGGAGATGAAATAAAGGATAATTCGTTCCCAATTTAGTACAAAGAATGGAATTAGGTAGATACATTTGCATTCCAAAGATATTTTGATTGATTAGAACAATGGGTTCGGAAGCTGGAATAATCTTCTGCAATGTATGACAAAGCGTTTGCGTATTTTGAGAAGTTGGAATCCAAGCCAAACTCCATCTTAAAATCAATAAACCAATGATCAATAATCCAAGAAGTAATGAGTTTAGATGTTTTTTAACTAGAGTGTATTTTAAGCCGAAAGTCGAGTCAGACACTTTTAACATGCGTGCCGTAGCCAATGCACAAGGCGGGAAAAGCGGGAGTACATAAAGTGGCAGCCGGGATTGAGCAAGCGAAAAAATTAAAAACGAGGGTAAAATCCAACATAAAATGAATAAAAAGGCCGTATGCTGTTGAAATCGATAGTTCCAATTTTTTTGAAGCTGGTGATATGATTTAGAAATCTGAGGGATCCAAGATATACTCCAGGGAAGAGTTCCGAGGACTAAAACCGGAATATAAATGAAAGTTCCCCAAAACCCATTATTACGGTGATATTGGGCGGTGAACAATCGGCCAACGACTTCATTATTTAAAAAATATTTCAGCGATCCGGGAATATGAACGGCGATCCAGACGTACCAACTCAGTCCCAGAATCATGGAAATCAAAATTCCTAAACCGATATCCCAATGTAATAAGAATTGTTTTAATTTTTTTTGATAAATTAAATAAATCATCAAAGAAGGGATCAAGACTAAAATGGCAGGCCCTTTAGTTAAAAAACCCAATCCTATAAAAACAAAAAATAAAATTTTCCATGGATTGAAGTTCTGAACAGGGGCGCGTACTGCTTTTAAAAAAAAGAAAAACATAGTTGTACTAAGAAAAGTTAACGGAGTATCAGGCGTAATAATATTGGCCGCAGCAAAAGGGAGTAACATTGTGGCGTAAATGATTGCAGCCCATTGTCCTTCTACAGGACTCCAAAAGTCATCTCCAATTTTTTTAATCATCAACGTTGTTCCAAGAAAGCATAAGGCGATAAAAAGTCTTGCTCCCCAGGTGTGGGGACCTAAGCATTTCATGCACAAGATCATGCCCCAATATAAGAGGGGGGGTTTGTCAAGGAAAGGGCTTCCATAAATGGAGGGAAGCATCCATTGGTGATTTTGAAACATCGAGCATGCGGCACCGGCATAATAACCTTCACCGGACTCCCATATGCCTCGAGATCCCTGAAAGGCCATCGCAAGAATAAGTAATGAAAAAAACCAGAAATATTTAGAAATGGATTTTGAGAAATCCATGCTACGATTTGGAGGAAGAATCAGAGGGATCGAATGACAAATAGGTCTTAGGACTTTTCAGCGTGAATAATCCCAAACCCAAAAAACCAAGATCACGAAGGACGGTCCACCAGCTAATCATGTCGGTTGATCGAATTGAAAAACATCCACAATTTAATTCAATGCCTCGAATCAAATCCGAAGCAAGCGCAAAGATATAAACGATCATTAACGTGCAGAAGATTAAGAGGGCACCTCGCCAATAAACGCCCAAGCAGAGTAAAAGACCAGTAAAAAACTCTAACCATGGAATAATAACGGCGGCTAGTGGAACGAGAGCCACAGGAAGAACTTGATAAGCTTCAATAATGTGCATGAGCGTTGCGGCATGTCCAATCTTGTCGAGACTAGCATAAACAAGGATAAGCCCACAAATAATTCGTAGTAGGGTTGGAATCCATAGATGGGAGGGGTGTAATTTTTTTTTCATCGGTGCGATCCTTGGTGAATAGGGTAATGCGCATGTGCCCATTGAGGGAAACCGCCAACAAAAACATCCACATCCGAATAACCTTGCTCATGAAGAAATTGAGCGAGTCGAATTGCTAAGTCACAAGATCCTCCTTCACAGTAGGTGACTAATTCTTTCTTTTTATTCAAAAGATGTGGAAGTATTTTTTGAGCAGATTGATTCAAGTGTTCTGAATAAAAGTTCAGGGCGCCTTCAATATGTCCGGCTCGATAGGCCATGGGAGAACGGGCATCTAAAAAGGTAACGTGTTGATCAAATCGATTTTTGGCTCCTTGAAGGTTAATAAACATAATTTTATTAATGTGAGGAGTAGTTGGGGAGCCTGGGGCGTTCCAGCCTGCATAATGAATGGCTTTGGATTTTTTTAAGATTTGTTGAATCGAAATGGGAATGACTGGGTGAACTTTAAGGTTAATTCCATAGGTAAAAAATGAATTGAATAAAAGGGCAATCAGGGAGGAAATAAAAAAAATATCCATGGCTTGGCGTAAAGCGGTACGCATCGAAAAGGGACATAAAGTTTGAATCCAGTCCAGAAATCTTGAATTTCGTTTCACCGGTTTGGCTCTCTTGATCTATTTCATGATTTTCATGAATTCATTAGCATTTTTGAATAGCATAACGCTATAAATTGTCTTAAATTAGAGTAGAAAACATAATAACATAAAGCAAGTTTTTTATAAAAGAGTCTTGTTTATTGAGATTTAACTATAGTAAAAAAGCCAAAGGCAAATGTAAAGTAGTTTAGATCATAGTGAAGGATGACACATTTGGCTACTTCGGTAATTAACAAAAAAAATATTTTCGCAATAGCTTTTTTTGTAATTCTTATTGGACTACTGGTTTTACTCATTACTCTTTTTGGACCATTTCTTGTCTCTTTTTTTTGGGCTCTGATTTTAGCTCTTGTTTTTTATCCGTTTTATCAACGGATCGATCAATGGTTGGGAAGACGAGCAAATATATCAGCTGCCTTGGTAACAATTTTAATGATGATTATTATTGTTTTACCAGGATTTTGGATGCTGACTCAATTAGGACAAGAAATCGGACATCTGTACCACACGTTTTCAAGGATGAGTTTGGATCAAAAAAAAGATTGGCTTCAATCGAAAGTCAATCATTTGGGTATCCTGATTTTAATGGAAAAATTTGGATTTGATCCAGTGCATGCAGAATCATTGATTAATCAGACAATTACATCATCCATTCAAAAACTATCGCAATTAGCACTCAATAAATTGGCTTTTGTTTTTAAACATATTGCGTTATTTGCAATGGATGGATTATTCGTGATTGTAGCTGTATTTTTCTTTTTAAGAGATGGTGAAAAATATTCTAGAAAGATTATAGATTTTTTACCGATCGAACCGGACCATCGAGAAAAAGTAGTAAAGACATTTACTCAAACCGTTGTAACAGTAGTTCGAGCTTTAGTAGTAACGAATTTGATTCATGGAATTTTAGCAGGAGCCGGCTTTGCCATCGTAGGGGCTCCGGTGCCTGTTTTATTAGGTGTCAGTGTTTTTTTTAGTTCATTTGTGCCCTTTTTAAGTGTTTTTATGATTTGGATTCCCACCATTCTTTGGGTATTGAATCAGGGACATATTGGGGCAGCGATTCTTTTGTCATTATGGGGGATTATTGTAGTAAACCTGTCGGATAATTTGGTCAAAACATGGATGATCGGAAATGATAGTCAACTTCCATTTTTTCTAATTTTTTTTACTATCATTGGAGGGTTAAAAGTTTATGGCGTTTTAGGTATTTTTTTAGGACCCATTATACTTTCCTTGGGACTTGCTTTTTTTTCTATTTATCGAGAAGTATATTTAGAGGATCACCAAAAAAATCTAAAATAATTTCAAAAAAATCTGAAAATGAAGGAGCGGGCAATGCGATATCGATGGCTAGGAACAACGGGGCTTTATGTAAGCGAAATTGGATTTGGAGCATGGGCCATTGGAGGATCCATGTGGGGTCCACAGGATGATTTTTATTCTCGGCAAGCTTTACACCAGGCACTCAATATGGGATGCAATTTTATTGATACAGCTTTGGCATATGGCAATGGTCATAGTGAACGACTGATTGCTTCCGTTCTCCAGGAAAGAGGGGAGCGGGCTATCATAGCGACTAAGGTTCGTCCTAAAAATTTAAATTGGAATAATTCCGTTGGAACCCCATTGGAAGATGTCTTTTCAGCTGAATCCATTCAGGACCAAGTGGAAACGTCCTTGAGAAATTTAAAGACAGAATGTATTGATGTGTTGCAATTGCATACATGGAATAGAGAATGGAATGATCAGTGCTCGAGTGTTTTGAAAACAATTGCTGAATTGAAACAAGCAGGAAAAATTCGAGCTTTTGGAATTTCACTTAAGGATAAAGAACCAAATGCGGCAAATGAGTTGATTCAATGGAGACAGGTGGATGTACTTCAGGTGTTTTTTAATCTCTTATACCAAGAGCCCATTTCCAAGTTATTTCCAATCTTAAAAAAATATAAAATCGGCATGATTGCGCGAGTTCCGTTAGCTTTTGGAGCTTTATCCGGTCGATTTAATGCTCAAACGATTTTTTTGGGCGATGATCATCGAAAAAATCTTTATCGGGGTTCATCACTTCAAGAAACGTTATTAAAAGTGAAAAAGCTTCAATTTTTAGCTGCATCTTCAAAATCCATGGCGGAGACGGCCATTCAATGGACTTTGGCATATCCTGAGGTTTCAACCACCATCCCTGGGATTAGAAATTTAAGACAAGCCATTGATAATTGTAAAGCAGGCGAGCTTCCTCCATTAAAGGACTCATGGGTTCGAAAAGCAGAAAAGCTTTATAATAATAATTTTGGACGGCCCATTCAGACCATCGATTCGACCGCAGCAATCCATGCGGTATTCATGTCAGGGTTTAAACTTCGAGCGAGTAAGAAGCATAAATCAGCTAAAATCAAAACACGTAGTTCAAAAATAAAGAAAACAGTCAAAAGAAAACGAGTCGTGAAGATTCATAAAAAAAAGGGCAGTATTAAGAAAAAACATAAATGAGGGTTATATGCAACCTTGGGAAAAATTGTCTCAAAATATCGAGTATAATTGTGGTTTGTTTCGCATCCTGAAGTATCAGAGCCGATCGCCTCAAAGTCATCGACAATATCCATTTTGGATTCTTTCGACGCATGATTGGGTCAATATTGTAGCCTTGACACCGGATTTTCATGTCATGTTAGTTTCACAATATCGACATGGAACGGAAGAAATTAGTTTGGAAATTCCAGGGGGGGCCATCGATCCCAATGATTCAACGCCTCAAGCAGCAGCACAGCGAGAGCTCTTGGAAGAAACAGGGTGCCAAGCTCAAGAATGGGCTCAATTGGGCTCAGTTTATCCTAATCCAGCGATTCAAAATAATCGATGCTTTTGTTTTTTAGCATTAGGAGTTCAAAAAGTTTCAGAACTTCATTTAGATCCATCCGAAGAATTAGAGGTAGAGGTTCATCCCTTAATTCAGATTCCCAATTTGATTACTCAAGGCATAATCCGTCATTCTTTGGTCATTGTTGCCTTTTATTTCTTAAGAGAGTTTCAGCGACAGCATCCTGAAAAAATAACAGTAATGTTCTAACAATTCAAAATCATGTCGGTTGTCCGATGAATAGATGGCTACGCTATTGTTCATACCTTACAAGGCAATCAAACCATGAGGAGGGAATTTGCTTAGGTGGGCTATTCACACCGTTCCACAGGGTCTATGAAAAATGGCACACCGAAGCGTTGGAATAATTCTTAACATTTGCGAGGATACGGCATAAAGATCAATCCGATTGAATAAAATCGAACTTAAAAATAAATCCTTTTAGGATTGTCGTACACTAATCACGCCAACAACCTTTCCAATAACTCGAAATTCTTGATCTTTAATTAGAATAGGTTTGTATTTAGGATTAGCTGGCATGAGTAAGATTTGTTGATTGATTTTTTTGAAATATTTTACCGTGGCTTCTCCATCGATCAAAGCTACGATAATATCGCCCGACTCGGCCTGAGCTGTTTGTTGAACAATGACCTTATCGCCTGGTAAAATATGAGAATCGATCATCGAATCTCCACGAATTTCAAGCACAAAAAGATTCTTGCGATTACGAACCATTCCCGCGTCAACAAGAATCGTTCCATTTTGGTTTTCTTCTGCAAGGAGTGGAATCCCAGCAGATACTTTTCCCAAAATGGGCAAAGCAATAGCTAGCGAAGGCGAGTGACTTAATAAAATTCCACGAGAAGTTTTAGATTGTCGCTTTAAATATCCCTTTTGTTCCAATGCGAGAATATGTTTTCGAGCACTTTGAGGCGAGTGCCAATGAAACTGAAGCATGATTTGTCGAACAGTAGGAGGACAGTGATCTTGTAGAATGCAGGTTTGAATATAGTTCCAAACTTGCTGTTGTTTACTGGTTAGATCGGACTTGATGCCCATAGTGTCGGTCCTAAATAGATTAAGTATAAAATTTTTAACTCATCTATTTTAGAATACAAACGTATCCTTAATCAAGTCCTTTTAAGCCATCAATTTTCTTTATCTAATTGCATTCCGATAATATTGGCTCCGGCATCCACAAAGATAATTTCTCCAGTAACCCCCGACGCTAGCGAACTGGCTAGATAAAGAGCCGTGGATCCAACTTCATCCTGAGAAACATTCCGTTTTAAAGGAGTTGTGGTTTCTGAAGCTTTTAACATCGATTTAAACCCACTGACTCCACTTGCTGCTAGGGTTTTAATGGGCCCTGCTGAAATAGCGTTCACTCGAATTTGTTGAGGGCCAAGATCATAAGCTAAATATCGAACAGAAGCTTCGAGAGCGGCTTTGGCCACTCCCATAATATTATAATTAGGAACCACCTTTTCGGATCCGTAATAAGTTAGCGTGATGATACTGCCACCAGGATTTAAAAGAGGGACGGCTGGACGTGTAACGGCAATAAGACTATAAGCTGAAATATCAAGAGCTAAATGGAATCCAGGACGACTTGTATTATAGAAAAATCCACCAAGTTCATCCTTGTTGGCAAAAGCAATCGCATGTACCAGAATATCAAATTTACCCCATTGTTTTGCTACCGCTTGAAAAAGCTGATTAATTTGATCATCTTGAGAAACATCACAAGGAAAAATGAATTTGGAGCCGATGGATTCGGCCAAAGGTCGAACTCGCTTTTCAAGCGCTTCACCTAAAAATGTAAATCCTAATTCTGCACCTTCTTGATGAAAAGCTTTTGAAATTCCCCAAGCGATGGAACGATCGTTGGCCACACCTAGAATTAAAGCTTTTTTCCCCGATAATAGTCCCATATAATTTCTCCTTGAATTGGTGAGAGTAGAACAGCACTCAATGACCGTTACTAGGTATAGCATAAAAGAATTTGGTTGTTTCATAAACTAAAAAAATGAAAATATTGAGTATACGTATTGAGTAAAATTAATCATGCTATGTAATTGCAAATGAGACTTAATTTTAATGAGGCCAATCATGAATGAAACAAACATGGATCTTGTGTCGTGGATGAAATCAGAAGCACTTCCTTTTTGGGTGCAAAGAGGAGTCGATGATACATATGGGGGGTTTATTGAGTCCCTCAATCCAGACGGAAGCATTTCTAATGTGGAATTTAAACGCGTGCGAGTCCAAGGGCGACAATTATTTTGTTTTTCCATGGCAGCGCTCTTGAAATGGCATGATCAGGCACCGAAGGCAGCAGAACAAGGCTATGAATTCATCAAAGCAACATGCCAGATTTCTACAGGGGAATGGGTTAGTCGCATTGCTCGTGATGGAAAGATTTTGGATGCGCAGATGAATCTTTATGATACGGCATTTATTGTTTTAGGATTAGTAACGTATTATCAATTATCTCAAAAGCAGGAAGTGCTTCAATTAGTATGGAAAACCTTGAAAAGAGTTCAAGGCTCTTTAATCTCATCCTCACGATTAGGTTATCGACAATCCCAGGATGAGGTTTCTATTTTACGTCAAAATCCACATATGCACTGGTTTGAATCAATGGTGTTTGGATTTGAGGTAACGCAAGATGAACGATTTTTGACTGAAGCGAAAAGAATGTATCAATTAGCTGAACAAAAATTAATCGATATACCGCATGGTGTTTTAAGAGAATTATTCAACGATCAATGGAACCCGATTCATGAAAATGGAAAAATTTTAGTGGAACCAGGGCATCATTATGAGTGGGCTTGGCTAATACTCAGAGCTAAAAATCATATGGCAGTCAATGAAAATATCGCCTATCAATTACTTGATTTTGCAGATCAAGTGGGTGTTAATCATGAAACAAAATTAGTTTATGATCAAGTAAGTCATCAAGGAGAAATTACACAATTTACACATCGATTATGGGTTCAAACGGAAGCTCTTAAAGCTTGGTTGGTACGAAAAAAAATTACGGATCAAAGTCGTCATATCCACGTTCAACAAATTGAACAGAATTTGTTCAAATATTACTTGAATTGTACTCCACGGGGCATATGGGAAGATCGAATCACCCAAAACGGTATTCCTTCAAAAGAATTAGTTCCATCAAGCTCGATGTATCATTTAATGATGGGCGTTGTAGAACTATGGAACTGGAGAAAATCACACCAGGAGATAAGTTAAAGATGGGCATTTAAGCAACTCCGACTAAAAGCTTAAGAAAATGATTGGAAAGGAATTACAATGATTAAACATATCGTCGTATGGAGATTAAAACAAACAGCTCAAGCAACAGAAATGAAACAAAAATTAGAGGGACTTAAAAATTTGATTCATGAAATTCAAAATCTCGAGGTTGGCATTAATATAAACCATAGCTCGGAATCCAAAAGTGATATTGTTCTGATTACCCGCTTTAACTCGCTCAACGAGTTGAATCAATATATTCATCATCCCGAACATCAGAAAGTCGCACAATGGATTAAAACGTTAGCCGAAGAACGTCGAGTCATTGATTTTCAAGAAGAAGCTTAGTGCTATATGGAATCTACGGTATTTAAAATTGCTACATTTAATGCGAATTCCATCCGAATGCGGATGCCGATTATTTTAAAGTGGTTGGATCAACATCGTCCTGATGTATTAGCCATTCAGGAAACAAAGGTTCAAGATGCAGATTTTCCACAAGAAGCTTTCACGCAACAAGGATGGAAGGTTATTTTTAGAGGACAAAAGAGCTATAATGGTGTTTCATTAATTTCACGAAGCGATCCCCAGAAAATAGAAACATTGCTTTTCCCAGATTCTGTTCAAGAAGAAGCTCGATTTATTGCAGCGACCTTTGGAAAGATTCGAGTTGTAAATACGTATATTCCGCAGGGTTTTCAAATTGAAAGTGAAAAATATCAGTTTAAATTAAATTATTTTCGTCGATTACAAGAATATTTTCATCAAACCATTTCTCGCACGCAATGTGCCCTATGGTTAGGGGATCTTAATGTTGCTCCTACCGAAATTGATTTATATGATCCTTTGCACAATCAAAATCATGTTTGTTTCCATTCGGAAGTCCGTCAAGTATTTGAAAAAACCAAAGGATCAACGTGGATTGACCTTTTTCGAGAAAAGGAAAAGGGTCCAGGGCACTATACCTTTTGGGATTATCGTCAACCGATGAATTTTGAATTGAATCGTGGATGGAGAATTGATCACATTCTAGGCACGGAATCGATGCGGCAATTGCTCAAATCCATTTGGATTGATAAGGAGCCACGATCCGCAGCGAAAGCGTCGGATCATACGTTTTTAGTTGCCGAATTTCTGATTTAACCCAAATGGAATGAAAGTTTATGTGGAGAGTTGCAGCGCATAGCTATTTTCCAACGCAAAAATTTTTAAAAATTGCTTCAAAAGCTTCTTCTTGAAGATTTTTTCCACGGATTTTTCCAATAGCCAATACGGCTTCTTTGAGCTCCTCTGCCCAGAGTTCGCGGGGTTGATGCGTTTGAATAAGCTGGTTGATATTTTTCAAATGGGACAACGCAGTTTCTAGTTCTAAACAATGACGAATCGAAAGCAGCATCAATTGATCTCCTTCAACGGTTCCCGAAACCCACTGATGTAAAAAATTCAAAAGAGAATCGAATCCTTGTTGTGTTTTACAAGAAAGGTTCCAACATCGGTTTTCCGGAAATGGGAAAGTAAGGGACGATGGATGAACAACTAAGTCCTGCTTATTTAAGAGAAACCAAGTGCGATCTGCGGGGAGCGTTTGGATAACTTTAAGAGAAGTTCGGGACAAAGAGCGGGAAGCATCAGCCACCCACCAAATCATATCGGCTTCTTTAATCATTTGATAACTACGAGCAATACCCTCTTGTTCAATCAAATGGCGGGTTTTTCGAAGCCCCGCAGTATCCCAAAAACGGATTTTAATACCGTGGATGAAAAGTTCTCCTTCAATAAGATCTCGTGTGGTTCCCGGCAAGGGCGTGACAATAGATCGCTGGTTTCCAAGAAGATGATTTAATATGCTCGATTTTCCAACATTGGGAGGACCCGCCAAAGTTACGGTTAATCCTTGCTTGAGAATTTTACCTTGAGCATAACTGGCAATCAGGGTTTGAATGGTAGTTTGAGTTTGATGAAGCGTTTGTTGAAAAGTGGTTTCATCGAGAGGAGGAATTCCATCTTCAGAAAATTCCAGTCGGGATTCAATATCCAAATAAAGTGATTTTAAAAGCTCTTCTAAAGGTTCAAGAAAATTGGACAAGCCTCCTGAAAGTTGGCGAAGAGCTTGTTGGGCGGTCACTTCTCCGGCGGCCGACACTAAGGTTTCAACAGCTTCAGCTTGTGTTAAATCAATTCGACCATGTCGATAAGCGCGATAAGTAAATTCTCCGGGCTCGGCGAGACGGCACCCCTGTTGCGTTAAAATTTTAATAAAATTTGATAAGATAAATGGACTTCCATGAATCTGGAATTCAACAACATCTTCCGTGGTATAGCTTTTAGGTGCAGTCATGATTAATAAAAGTCCTTCATCTAACAATTCTTGTGTTTGGGGATGATAAAATTTTGAGACCAAGACTTGCGGAGCGAACGTAGGAATCAGATGGTTTTTGCGTGAGATTAAAGAAGCTAAAGCAAAAGCTTGGGGGCCAGAAACTCGAACAATTCCAACACCACCTCGCCCCATCGGCGTCGCAATGGCACAAATTGTGTCGCCTAAGAAATACACTTCCGTATCCGAAAATAAGAGGATCTAAACTTCATTATCGATTCCCAAAATTGTCATCGATATTTGAAACTGGCTTAGCCTCTGAAGCAGACATCGTGGACGGAGAAGGTTCTTCAAGTGTGGGGGACGCAGATTCAGAATCTAAGGGAAGTGTTGTCGGCGATGCTTCTGGAGTGGAAGCGGGAGAGGCCGGAGCCACGGTTTTCAGTTTAGGAATAACGATAACGCGGCGTCGGAGTCCTTCGCCTCGACTTTGAGTGGTAACGTCAGGATGATCCTTAAGAGTAATATGGATAATACGACGATCCTTGGCATCCATTGGGCGCAGAGGGATTTCGGATCCAATTTCTTTAGCTTTGAAGGCAATATTTTTGGCTAATTCAATTAATTTTTCCTTTTGACGATTCAAATAGTTCTCAACATCAATGCTAAAATGAATGCGTTCTTCACCCGTAAGTCGCTGTACAATTTTAGTCGTTAGATATTGTAAGGCTTCAAGGGTATGCCCATGACGTCCAATCAAAGTAGCACTCGAAGGCCCTTGAATATTTAAAAGGAGTTTACCGTCAGCATCATGTTGAACATGGACTTGGTCCGAAAAATCCATTTCTTTTAAAAGACGAGCAACGATGGATTCCACAAAAGAAGGCAAGGCTTCTTTATGGAGCGCAACTTTGATTCGTGTAGGTTTAGATCCAATACCTAAAAAACCTTTATTGCCCTCATCCAGAATTTCAACTTTCAGATTTTCTAGCGAAACCTGAAAGCGATTTGCTGCTTCTAGTTTGGCTTCTTCCAAAGTTCGCCCACTGATTTCAATCCAGTTTAAATCTTTGGATTTAGAATATGAGTTGCGAAATGGTTTGGCATTAGCATACGTATTAGAAGAAAACCGTGGCTTGCTTACAGGACGATTCCAATTGTTATAAGAGCGGGAATTAGAAGATGATCCATTTCGTCGAGCTTGGGAGGATGCAGAAGATTTCGAATGGTAGTTAGAGGAGAAGTTTGATTTCTCTGCTGCATTTTTGAAATGTCGACTATTATGAGTTGAACGTGATTCATTTTTCATTTTTTACCTCTTTTTTTGATATCGGCTTATTAGCCATTCTTTGCTGGACGATGGAAAGAAGATTTGCCACCACCCAGTAGAGCAATAGTCCCGATGGCCATTGGAAGGAAATCAAAGTCAGAAAAATCGGGAAAATCCACATCATGAATTTTTGTTGACTGCTTATCGATGAGGCCATGGCTTGTCCAGAAATTTTTTGTTGAACAATCATGCTCAGCCCCATCAAGATCGGTAAAATGCCATAAGGATCTTTAAGCGTCAAGTCGGGGATCCACAAAAGGGAAGCTCCTCGCAATTCAATACAGTTTTCAAGTGTTGCATATAAAGCAAAAAAGACAGGCATTTGTGCAATGAGGGGCAGACAGCCACCTAAAGGATTGATGCCGGCTTGTTGGTAAAGCACCATCATTTCTTGATTCTGTTTTTGACGGTCATTGGGATATTTTTTCTTTAAGGAATCAATTTTAGGCTGAATTTCTCGGAGTTTTCTTTGTGTTTCGTACATATTGCGATAACTCGAGTGAGTCGGCCACCAAAGAATCAATTTGACTAATAGAGCAAGCAGAATAATGGCCAATCCCCAGTTATGTACCAGAAGATCAAACCAACGGAGCACATAAAGCATATAAATGCCAATAAATCCAAAGATGCCTAAATTGACAATGCGTTGCATTTGAAGATGATAACTTTTCAGCAAGAAATAATCTTGGGGTCCCAAGAAAACATGAACCGACCGAGACAAACGCTCGCCTTGGGAGAGAGAATTACATGGAAAAATTAAAACTGGTTGGGGAGCATACCAACCTTTTTTAACGCGAGGGGTTGGATGTTTTTGGGTGGGGGATCGAAGTGCGGGTATTCTTCGAATAATTTGAACGGTGGTTTCTTCACCAAGTTTGGGAATTAAGATGGCGGTGAAAAATTGATCAGCCAAAGCAGCCCATCGAATAGGGGAGTCGACAAGGATCAAACCTTTATGATTCTTTTCTGATTGGGTCGAAAGCGTGTTGGTATCCGTTAAGGTAAGCACGCGGCATTGCGTTTCGGTTCTTGCATTCGTTCCCGTATATTCCATGGGTCCTAAAGTATCTGCCCACTGAATTTTTAGCGAAGATGCCGGAATTCGAACGGGACCTTTTTGAATAATTTTTACTGAAAGTCCAATTAAATAACTGTTCCATTGAAAATGATAAATTTTTTGAATTTCGGTTCCTAAGCGATCGGTATATTGAAAAATCAATTGGGTGGTTGGATGCTGAGCCTTTAAAACACAAGATGAACTTAAAATTTGAAAGTTTTTATGATTGATGTGAGTCAATCCAGCATACTGGATTTCAAATGGAAGTGGATGATGCAGAAGTTGGCCCACCAATTGAACTGGATGGCGATTATTTTGGTTGAAATATTTTTTTAATTGAAAACTCTTAAGCAAGGCTCCTTGATTGGTAAAAATAGCGGTATATTCATTGGTTTGAATGGTTACCGATTGGAGATGAACAGACTTCCAATTAGACGGTCGAACCCATGGATTGGTATGTTTCCAGAGGGCATGGTTGGACGTAAGTACAGAAGAATGCCGAGAATTGACCGTGACTGGCGCCACGGAAGAAGGCGTGGATGGCAAAGGTGGCGACGATGGGAACCAATACCCAAAGGCGACTAAAATCAAAACTGAAATGCCAATAAAGAACAAAAAACGAAGATTACTATTCAAAAAAGCCCCCCGTATTTAAAATTAAGGAACGGGGTGAAAACCTCCCGACGAAAACGGATGACAATGACTTAGGCGTTTAAGACCCATCCAGATTCCTTTGAGGATCCCATATTTATAGATAGCTTGAGAAGTATATTCTGAGCATGTCGGTGTAAACCGGCATGAAGGTGGAAAAAAAGGTGAAATATAAAGCTGATATAATTTAATCATGAATAAAATTCCACATTTCATCAAAGCATTCCTTCAAATGATCTTAAATCGTCTTGTCTCTTCACAGTCATACCGTGAGGTCTGAACCCTCGATGGTTTTCGTCCGGGAGTAAAGTCCAGCTTTTTGAGCCAAAAATTGAAACGCTTTTTTAAGCTCATGAAAAGAGACTTTGGAACAAATTTTCTTGGGAAGAAGAATCATGGAATACCCCCCTTGAAATTGTTCTCGTTCCACCCGATAAATTTCCCGCATCTGCCTTTTTAACAAATTTCGAAGATGAGCTTTACCATAAGCCCGTCCAATCGAAATTCCATATTTTCTAATCATTACGTCTGAGTGATGCTGAATATAAAATGCAAAGCACTCATTTTCATATTTTCGACAACGTTGAAAAACCTTTTTAAATTCTTGCGTATGCCGAAGCCGCTCTGATTTTAAAAAACGCGGCATAAAATTCTTTCCAACCAATTATTTACTGAACACTTACTTTTTTACGTCTTTTTTTTCTCCTAGCATTGAGAACTCGACGTCCGCCCACACTCTTCATTCGACGACGAAATCCATGGACTTTCTGGCGTTTTCGCCGATTCGGCTGGTATGTACGTTTCATGAACCTCAATTCCTTCTTAAAAGATAAATAATTTTAAAAGTGAGTCCTTAGGTATATCGATCAATCCTAAAACTCTCTGTCAGCATCTCATTGTAGCGAATGGATTTTCAATCGTCAATCTATCCTTAAAGAAATAAATAAAATGATTGGTTTTCAGTGAGTATATGTTTTTAATAATTTTGGGAAAACATTTGTATGGATATTTTTGTGTGTCTGCAGTCTTTGACTTACCTGAGCGTGTAAATCCAATACGAATCCAATGACTTTCGGAGCTATGGGTTGATAGCCAAACCCACACAATCTCACCCTCCGGCTTCTTTGGTTTTGGGACAAGGTATTCAGGAAGTTATGCAACCCAGGTCTGTATCAGTGTTCTGACCATAGGGATGCCCTAGCGTATAATGCTAATTTGATCCAAATCTTATGGTCTCAGGGATGCCTGTCACTTTTTGGGGAGGTGTTGATTACCCACTGGAGATGGCTTTAGAACCAGCAGGTAATGTTTACGTGGCAGATTATATAATAACCAGATTGAAAAATATTCGTCTCAAGACAAACTCTTCTGGACGAATTCAGGAAGCTTGGTGTATTATCCAACGGCGATTTCCGTGAATGCATCAGATCCAGTTGAAGTTACGGATTGCTATGTTAATCATGCCTTTGTATGTGAATACGGCTCACTTTTTATGGATGGTCAGTTGCATTAAAGTAGTTTCAAACATTATTGGAATGATCAGTATTGATATTGATAAAAATAATCTTCCAAAAATTAAGCGTTCTCATTGTAAAATAGAGTTAATTAAATTTTTTGAATTTGTAGGTTAGTGTGAAAAATCATATAAATTCCCTTCAAACAGTAACGCTGATTTTAGGAGGCGTTAAATCCGGGAAATCCAAATATGCGCTTCAAAAAGGAGAAATGGAAAATTTTTCCAAACGATATTTTTTAGCTACCGCTTGTGCTTTAGATTTGGAAATGAAACAAGCGATTCAGATGCATCAGCAACAACGCGCAGCCCAATGGATTACTATGGAGGAACCTTATATGATTTCTCAGGTATTTCAGAATGCGTCGTGGAAAAAAACAGATCTTCTTGTCCTGGATTGCCTTACATTATGGCTTTCAAATCTTTTGTCGGGTATTGGCGGTAAAAAAATGAATGAGCAAGAGATTGTCAGTGAACTTGAACATTTGACAGGAATTCTTCAAACAATTAAAGCCAGTGTTTATATCGTTTCTAATGAAGTTGGATTGGGTGTCATTGGTTCTAATGCCCTAGCTCGCCAATTTGTTCGATTGCAAGGTATTGCAAATCAAAGGATAGCCGCTCAAGCTGAACGAGTATTTTATTTAACAGCGGGCATTGTAAAACAATTAAAATGATGAGTGGAAATTATATTCAGAATTTAAGATGGTATGGATTACAGAATGAGTCAGAGCCCATTAACCGTTATACACTTAAGTAAACATTATCAAAATAAGAAAAAAAGTTTAATTGTTGAAGCAGTTTCGGATATTTCTTTTCAAGTATATTCAGGAGAGTGCTTTGGATTATTAGGACCGAATGGTGCTGGGAAATCAACATCGATTCAGTGCATCACCGGTTTTTTTCCGCCTACGAGTGGGCAAGTCCTGATTGAGGGCTATGATGTTCATCGACAACCTCGGCAAGCTCGTACTAGACTGGGTGTTTGTAACCAAGAGGAAACGCTTGATACCGATTTCAATGTAATCGATCAATTGATTTTGCATGCCAGTTATTATCGAATTGCTAAAAGAGAAGCCTATCAAAGAAGTCAGAAATTATTAGAACAATTTGGATTAATGCAATATATTCAAGCCAATGTCGAAACGCTGTCGGGGGGGATGAAACGTCGATTGCAGGTAGCACGAGCGCTGGTTTCTAATCCTTCTGTTTTAGTATTAGATGAACCTACAACAGGTTTAGATCCTGATGTTCGTCGCATGCTTTGGGATGTTTTAGTGGCCGCGAGACAAAAGGGCGTAGCTATTTTATTATCGACCCATTATATGGAAGAAGCGCAACGACTTTGTGATCGTATTGCCATTTTGCATCTTGGAAAAATATTGGATATTGATTCGCCAGACAGGCTCATTAGCAAGCATATTATTCGAGAAATGGTTGAGGAAGAAGTTCGTCCGGGTGTTATTTGGAAACGCAAACCGAATTTAGAAGATGTTTATTTAAAATTGACAGGAAGCCGACTGGGTATAGAAGGATTGTAAATAATGTCAGATTCATTATGGAACATTCAATGCGTTTGGAAAAGGTATTACGTCGCTTTTTTAAAAAGTCTCCCATATTATCTTTTAACTACTTTTTTGGAACCTATTTTTTATTTATTGGCATTTGGCATTGGCGTGGGAACCTTGGTGGGCAATATTCATACGCAGGGACGAATTTTGTCATATCGAAGTTTTGTTTTTTCAGGCATCATTGCTCAAACGCTTCTTTTTCAAGGTTTTTTTGAAGGGGGATTTGGTGGATTTGTACGCATGTATTATCAAAAGATTTTTCAAGCGATTGCAATTACACCAGTAACACTTTCAGAAGTTTTGTGGGGAGAACTATTATGGGATGCCACCAAAGCTACCGTTGCAGCCGAGGTGGTCGGTATGATTGGAGTAATTGCAGGGCATTTTTATTTAGAATCCCTCATTACCTTAATTCCTGTTTGCTTTTTAGGTGGGATGCTTTTTTCAGCTATGGGGCTGGCTTCTGCCGGATATTCACGAACGATTGATGAACTTTCCTATCCACAGTATCTTTTGGTTTTTCCAATGTTTCTTTTTTGTGGTGTTTTTTATCCCATTGGGAATCTTCCCCGGATCTTGCAGTATATTGCTTGGATTTTTCCCCTAACTGCGGTAAATTCACTAGTACGAACTTTAACACTCGGATTGCCCTTTCAATTCATGGCAATGGGCATTATGCTGGCGTGGACAGTTATTTTCGTGTGGATAGCACGTTATTCGATGATTCAACGGCTCGTCAAATAAATGGAGCACGACTTGTGAATGAAGAAGGACATCCGTATTAGCTTGAAATAAATGAAGGTGTTCTATTGAAGATGTAATTAAACTAAGTCCTTGGAGGGCAACATGAGTCTTATTTTTCGATTGGTTTTATTTCTGCATTTAATTGGAGTATTAGGATTTGTGGGATTGATGTGGAGTTTTGGAATCGGCTTGACCCGGATTCAGCAATTCGACAATGTAGAAGTCGTTCGCTCGTGGGTGACGATGGCTAGAACTTGTAATCGACAGGCCTCTTGGTTTTTATTGTTATTATTAGTCACAGGGATATTTTTGACCATTCAAATTCAAGCCAGTCATCAAGCATACATTCAAATGGCGGTTATATTTTTGATTTTGATGGGAGCTCTTAATGGGGGAGGACTGGGATCATGGATAAAAAAAGGATTTCGATCCTTAAATTCAACGACGACCGGTTCGCTTTCCACCGATCAAGTGGCTCTTTTGAGATCCAAGAAAATCTGGGTCTTCTATAATAGTTTGCGGGCTTTAACGCTCGGGGCCGTGTTATTAATGATAGATCATCCTGGGTTTCGAGGAAGTATACTGCTCCTAATTGTTTCGTTAGTGGGGGGAGGTTTATGGACCTTGGGAATAACATTTCATAAACGCTCTTAATCAAACTCAATAAGTTGCTTCTGTGGGCGATCTTCAAGATACAAACGATTAACAAATTGAATTATTCTATTTTTTAATACTGAAATATTTATTTTTGCATTATAATGATAAGGAATAAAAGATATTTTTTGAGCTAGGGGTGTGTGCGATAACATTCATCGGCAATAGAGTTAACTCGAGATCGTCGAAAATTTGAAAATTAGGTTAACAGATCATAGGATAAGGATTTTAAGGGATTGCATGTTCAATGGCTTCGATGTACGCATTTTCGAAATTATGATACCTTGGAAATCCTATTTCATCCTCGGATGAATTTATTTTTGGGGAATAATGCGCAAGGGAAAACCAATATTTTAGAAGCGCTCTATTGTCTTTCAACCACACGATCCTTTCGAATGGTTTCTGAAGACGAACTTATCCAATTTGATCAGACAGCCATGCGCTTAGAAGCCCAATTAATGGATGATCATGGAAGTGAGCGAGTGGCTTTGGAATTTAAAAAAGGCTTTGGAAAAACACTTTATTTTGAAGAGAAAAAACAAAAACGACTTTCCTTGATTCTCGGGAAAATCCCCATGGTGATTTTTTCTCCAGATGATTTATATTTAGTCAAAGGCGGACCGGGTTTACGCCGAAAATATTTGGATGCAGTACTATGGCAACGGGATCTGAGTTACCTAGCGGATTTACAGCAGTATGAACGAGTTTTAAAACAAAGAAATGCCTTGCTGAAAAAAAAAGAAACATTTCTTGAAAAAGAATGGCAAGTGTGGAATCGCACGTTGTCTCAGGCGGGATCGCGGGTCATCCAACGTCGTCAAGAAGTGGTGCAACACTTGGAGCGCATTGCCGAGCATGCATTGTCGGAATTAACGGGTAATCAGGAACAATTGACCTTGAGATACTTGGCTTCTATTTCATGGAATGGATCGATAGATCAAACGCAGCAATTGTTTCTAGAAAAATTGACGCAAGCTCAAAAGGAAGAAAGGATGAGGCAAATTACCTTGGTGGGTCCTCATCGAGATGATGTAGAGCTGATCCTGAATGGAAAATCGATTAAGCATTTTGGAAGTCAGGGGCAGCAACGAACAGTAGCTTTGGCTTTGAAACTTGCTCAATTAACATTGTTGGGTGAGCAACGCTCCCATCCCTTAGTCCTGTTTGATGATGTGATGGCAGAGCTCGACGAGCAACGTCAAGCATTTTTCCTTGCTCATCTTCAGAAACAAGGGCAAACGTTTTTAACTGGAACCTCCAAGCAGGATTTCAAAAAATTTTTAGGGGATGCTCGGGTTTTTAAAGTCGATGCTGGTCGCGTTGCTTTAGAAAACGAGGGGAGTAATAAAAACTGATGAGTTCTAAATCGCTGAAAGATAAAAAATCATATGGCATTCGAAAAGAAATGACACCGCTGTCTTATTTTTTGTCTGGAACTTTTCAAAAATTGGGGATGAAATCCGAGCAAGATCGCTTTCAATTGGAACAATTGATTCGTCAATGGATTGGCGACAAGGCGTCCAATGCTTTTAACCGCTTTCATTTAAAATCCAGAAAATTAATTTTAGAATTTAATCATCCGATTTTATTGCAAGAAATGATGTTTCGCAAACAACAAGGACTACGGTTGTTTCAACAAAAATTTCCTGAATTGAATATTCAACAAGTTGAATTTCGTATTGCAAGTGGAAGGAAATAATAAACAATGGCGCGTACGATAAAATCCAATAAAAAGGCATCACCAAAAACTCCGGTGAGTCCGATTGTGAAGTCTCATATACCAGAGTCAACGCAAGCGGAGGTCTCTGCCCCCGGGGATTATTCAGCAGATAAAATCACGGTTCTTGAAGGGCTGGAAGCTGTTCGAAAACGTCCTGCGATGTATATTGGTTCAACGGCTTCGACCGGATTGCATCACTTGGTTTATGAAATTGTGGATAATTCGATTGATGAAGCATTGGCAGGATATTGTGACGCCATTGAAGTGGTCATCCACTCAGATAATTCCTTATCCGTTTCTGATAATGGTCGAGGTATCCCGGTCGATCTTCATCCTACGGAAAAGATTTCAGCGTTGGAAGTGGTTATGACGAAACTGCATGCGGGTGGAAAATTTGATCACCAAACTTATAAGGTTTCTGGAGGTTTGCATGGTGTTGGAGCCTCGGTAGTCAATGCTTTATCCGATTGGCTGGAAGTTGAAGTTCGACGCAACGGGAAAATATTTAATCAACGCTACCGTCGAGGAGTTCCGGAATTTAAAGTGAAATCCAGTGGGGAAGTCAAAAAAACAGGAACCAAAGTTACCTTTCTGCCAGACAAGACAATATTTACAGAAACGATTTTTTCATTTGATATTTTAGCCAAACGATTAAGAGAACTTGCTTTTCTGAATAAGGGAATCTATATCAAGCTGGTGGATGAGCGCGGCAAAGGAAAAGAAAGTGTTTTCCAATACAATGGCGGTATTATCGAGTTTGTTAAACATTTGAACGAAACAAAAGCGACACTTTTTAAGACTCCGCTTTATTTTGAAAAAGAAAAAGATCGAGTAGTCGTTGAAGTTGCAATCCAATATAACGAAACCTATACGGAAAATGTTTTTTCGTTTGTTAACAATATTAATACAATTGAAGGTGGAACGCATCTGCAAGGATTTCGGTCTGCGTTAACCAGAACCATCAATGACTATGCCAAAAAAAATAACATGCTGAAGGAGTCAGATCCGTCCATTTCGGGTGATGATGTCAAAGAAGGGCTCGTTGCGGTTATTTCAGTGAAAGTTCCGGATCCTCAGTTTGAAGGACAAACGAAAACGAAGCTGGGTAATGGAGAAGTGGAAGGTATTACACGACAGATTTGCCATGAAGGCTTAGGAACGTTTTTTGAAAAAAATCCCAGTGTGGCTCGACAAATTGTCAACAAATGTATGATGGCTGCAAAGGCTAGAGAAGCTGCTCGAAAAGCAAGAGACCTGACTCGGCGTAAAGGTGCTTTGGAAATTTCATCGCTTCCAGGTAAGTTAGCAGACTGCCAAGAAACCGATCCAGCTCAAAGTGAAATTTATTTGGTCGAAGGGGATTCCGCTGGTGGATCGGCCAAACAGGGTCGCAATCGAAAATTTCAAGCCATTCTTCCCCTCAAAGGCAAGGTGTTAAATGTCGAAAAAGCTCGTATTGATAAAATTTTGTCCAACGAAGAAATTCGTACACTGATCACGGCAATGGGAACTGGCATAGGCGAAGGCGACTTTTCATTAGAAAAAGCTCGATATCACCGGGTTATCATTATGACGGATGCCGATGTAGATGGAGCGCATATTCGCACCCTTTTATTAACTTTCTTTTATCGTCAAATGCGTCCTCTTTTGGAATCGGGTTATGTTTATATTGCTCAACCTCCACTGTATAAAGTTAAACGCGGTAAAAGAGAAGTATATCTTCAATCCGATGCAGAACTCACACAATTTCTTTTGGAAGAGGGCCAGAATGACATTCGATTGTTTCACTTAAATAAAAATCAATCAAAAATTCAGTTCCCCTCGGAGAAACTTCAAGATTTATTGTCCGACTTAATACGACTGGAAATGATTGGTCAATCGTTAGGCAAAACCGGATTGAATTTAAAATCATTTTTGGAAGTTCGATTAGATGGGAAAAAGAAAATACCACTGTATGAATTAGAAAGTCCTTTGGGAATTGAATATGCTTACAGCGAGAATGAAAAGGAAGATCAATTGGAGAAAATTCACAAACGACTTCGTGAATTAAAAAAAGCGGCGGACAAAGGTCAGACTGTTGAAGGAATGGATTTTATTTTTGAAACCAGTCGAACACTTAAAGATGAAGTCAACATTCGCGCCATTAAGGATATGGCAGAAGTCAAGCAATTGGAAGAGGTGCTTCAGCGCATGCATGACCGCAACGTAGATCTTCAGGAATTACTTCCCGTAGATAAAGAACCCACTAAAGCCAAGCCCGTCATGCGCTATTGCGTGGAATATCATTCGCATGAATTTTTCTTGGAATCAATGTATGAAGTTGTTGAAAAAGTAAAATTGATTGGCAAAGAAGGATTGGTGATTCAACGATACAAAGGATTAGGAGAAATGAATCCTGAACAGTTATGGGAAACGACCATGGATCCTCAGAAAAGAACGCTCTTGCAAGTGAAACTTGAAGATGAGGTGGAAACAGACAAGATTTTTGATCTTTTAATGGGTGATGCCGTCGAGCCGCGTCGAAATTTTATTCAAACCTATGCGAAACAAGTCAAAAATTTAGATATTTAATTAAGGAACAACATTAATCCATGGCACGTCCTAAAACTAGAAAAAATAATTCTGGCGATGATTTTCGATCGGATGAGTTACCTCTTTTAAAAAATCAATCATCTTCTTCAAGTGGCGGCGATTTGAGAGGCCATGTTGTTTCAACGTATGTTGAAGAGGAGATGAAAGAATCGTACTTAGATTATGCGATGAGTGTTATTGTGGGTCGAGCCTTGCCCGATGTTCGAGACGGACTTAAACCAGTTCATCGTCGCATTTTTATGGGAATGCATGACCTTTCCTTAACTGCTCGAAAACCCTATCGCAAATCGGCTAAAGTAACTGGAGATGTGACTGGTAATTATCATCCGCATGGAACGGCCAGTGTTTACGATTCGATTGTCCGGCTAGCGCAAGATTTTTCTATGCGTTATGTGTTAGTAGATGGCCAGGGAAATTTTGGTTCCATTGATGGAGATCCACCTGCGGCTGAGCGATATACAGAAGTTCGGATGTCCCCTCTGGCTGAAGAACTACTGCGCGATATTGATAAAAATACAGTAAATTTTGTTCCCAATTATGATAATACTCGAGAAGAACCGACAGTGCTTCCATGCGGATTTCCCAATCTTTTGGTAAATGGAGCTCAGGGGATTGCGGTAGGAATGGCAACCAATATTCCTCCACATAATCTCGGAGAAATTATTCAAGCTTTGGTGTATTTAATAGATCATCCGGAAGCCTCAATCAAAGAATTAATGCAATATGTTCAAGGGCCAGATTTTCCAACAGGTGGATTTATTTTGGGGCGCGAGGGGATTACGGATGCCTATACGACCGGACGTGGAAGTATCCGACTTCAAGCTAAAACGAGCATCGAAAATCTTAAAAATGATCGAGAGCAAATTATTGTATCAGAACTTCCATTTCAAGTTAACAAAGCTCAATTAATTGAAAAAATTGCAGAATTGGTTCGAGATAAAAAGCTAGATGGCATATCAGATTTGAGAGATGAGTCGGATCGAGAAGGGATGCGGATTGTAGTCGAAATCTCCAAAGGCGCTCATGTACAGGTCGTTTTAAATAATCTTTTAACAAGCACGTCCCTGCGAACCTCGTTTGGAGTCATCCAACTGGCATTGGTAAATGGACAACCTCGAGTTTTAAATCTTAAGGGATTATTGCATTATTATTTGGAACATCGTAAAGAAGTGGTGATTCGAAGAACTCAATTTGATTTGGAAAAAGCAGAGCGTCGTGCCCACATCTTAGAAGGACTGAAAATAGCCATTGTCAATTTGGATCAGGTGATTAAGGTGATCCGGCATTCCAAAAATTCTGAAGAAGCTAAACTAGAATTAGTGCGTCAATTTCGCCTTTCGGATATTCAGGCTCAGGCGATTTTGGAAATGCAATTGCGACAATTGACGAATTTGGAAATCAAAAAAATTGAAGACGAATATTTGGAAATTATTAAATTGATTGAGCGTTTGAAAAGTATATTGGCTTCTGAAAAAAAACTATGGCAGGTGATCAAAGAAGAACTGAATCAAATTCAAATACAATATGCCGATCCACGTCGGACTCAAATTATTGGCAAAGAAGAGAGTTTGCGGGAAGAGGATTTGATTAAAAATGAAACGGTGATTATTACCCGATCCCATGATGGGTACGTGAAACGCATGCCCATGGATCTTTATCAAAAGCAGCGAAGAGGAGGCCGCGGAATTACCGGCGCCGGGATTCGCGAGTCGGATTTTATTGAAACGATTTTTACAGCTTCCACACATGATGTTTTATTGATTTTTACTAATTTAGGAAAAGTGCATTGGCTGAGGGTTTACGATATTCCCGAATCGTCCCGAACGGCCAAGGGGACTTCGTTAGCCAATTTGATTCGTCAGGAAGAAGGAGAAAAAATTTCTGCAGTCCTTCCCGTAAAGGAATTTCAAGGACAGCAATTTGTCCAAATGGCTACGGCGCATGGATTGATCAAAAAAACAGCCTTATCCGCGTTTGAAAAGCCGCGATCGGGAGGCATTGTTGCCATTACCTTGGAAAAAAGTGATAGCTTGATTTCTGCAGAAATTACTAATGGAAAACAAGATATTTTTCTTGCGACGCGCACAGGAAAGGGTATACGATTTTCAGAAAAACAAATTCGTGAAGTAGGGCGAGCCGGCAAAGGGGTACGCGGTATTCGCTTAGATAAAAATGATCAAGTTGTAGGTATGCAGGTAATTATCGAAGGCAAAACCTTGATGACAGCGACCGATCGTGGATATGGAAAGCGAACCAAGCTAACGGCTTATCGGCGTCAAGGCCGTGGGGGGAAAGGTATTTTGAACATAAAAACCACTCCTAAAAACGGCATAGTGGTTTCCATTATTACGGTATTAGATGAAGAGGAATTTATTGCAATGACAGCCGAGGGAAAAGTTATTCGCCAACAAGTAAAGGAAATTAAGACTACGGGTCGTATGGCTCAAGGGGTGCGTTTAATTAAGCTTGAAGAAAATGATCGATTAGTCTCAGTGGTTTCTGTTCCTAGAGAATCAGAGGAGGAAATACGTGAATAAAAAATTTTTTTCAATCTTAATTGGGATGACGATTATTCCACTGCTACTGTTGGGAGCAGGGTTTTATTTTACGTTTATTCAATCGCTACCATGGTTCCCTAAAATCAGTGCAGGTTCGTCTAATGTTGCGCCAACGATTCATTTAAAGTCATTGATTGCGCCCGTAGAGTCGGAACAAAAAAATATTGCTTCCGATCTGCTGCATTCAATTACGAGTACCTATCAAAAGATGCAAAAATGGACCCATCAGCCTGAAACCGATTCAGGCATCCAAAAATTTCTAGTGGATCACCCAGAGCTTGCGGGAGCTTTTTTAGTCAATCAACAAGGTGTTTTTTTGAAAATGTTTCCATCCAATGCAGGGCTTATTCCACCCAACTATGCAGCAACGCATGAATTTAAAATTATTCGACAAAAATTTTCAAACCCGGCATTTCATCCTCCCTACCAATTTTTTACTCAGCGACTTCCGTATTCGGCCCTCATTTTTACGACTGTTGTAAAACCCAAGTGGATATTAGGAGTGGTTCTGAATTTAAATACTTTTTTTGCAACTGCCACGCTGAACGGCGGGAACATTGGGCTGTTAGAACCGAATTTGGGAAAGTATTTTTATGATTCAAATGTATCCTTGATTCCAACGGCATTTAATCCACAGCAGCGTCCATGGCTATCAAAAATTCAACAGGATCTTGAAAAAGGAAAATCGGGTTTTTCGATAAATCCAGATCGTCAAAAAGTTGATGTTTTTACGCCTTTAGGCTTAGGGGCATTTGGAATTGTTCAGAGCATCGCAATGCCATCAACAACCTCCATGGGTGGAATGAAACACCCACTATCCATACAAGCCTTGGAAGAAAGCCCTTTAAGTGCTTCATTAATTTTAATTGTGCTGTGGATTCTAATCATCGGAAGTTTGGAAAATCGATCGCTAAAGAAGCCCTGGCATCAGATTGAGGATTATTTAACTAAGTCTGCTAAAAATTCCAACCCGCTTCCGGGAAATGCTTTAAGCCGTAAAGATGAAGTAGGACAGGTGCTCCAAATTGTAGCTTCTTGGACGGATCGATTGAATAAAGAAAAGGAAGCGACGGGTTTAGAATTAGAAACTATTAAAAAAAATGCCAAGACTCAACTGGATCAACTGATGGAAGAAACAAAGCAATTTCAACATCAGGCAGAAGAACTTGAAGAAGATCTTAAGCAAAAGAATCAACAATTAGAAGATAAGCTGACGGAATTGGCGGCATTAAAAAATATGACCGAAGGACTTCGATCTCAGACGGAACAAGTTCGAACCGAAAATTCTAAAATGAAAATGCAAATTACGAATCTACAAGAAAAAGAAAAGGATTTTCAAAATAAACTCATCCAAGCCGAAGCAAAATCCAAAGAGGCCGAAGAGAAATTACTTAAAATTATTTCCACCACATCCAGCACTCAGGTTTCCAAGGTTCGAGTGGATGCGATTAAGGCGATGTCCGAAGAATTAAAAACTACGCTCGGTATTATCAAAGGATATGTTTCATCGGCGCTTTCAAGCGCTCAAGGTGGTATTTCCGAAAAGCAACAGGAATTTTTGGGCATGGTAATTAATCGTAGTGCTCGATTGGAGAAATTTATTAATGATATCTTAGACATTTATATGGTGGAAATTGAAAAGGAAACAGCAGTTAAGGAAGATATTGTTTTATCGAATGAAATTGAAGCTTTGATTTTTAATTTTCAAAGTCAGTCGGAAATTAAAAATTTAAAATTCAAACTAGAATCCAAGCTAGATTTACCACCCATATCGGTGGTTCGTAAAAGATTTGTTCAATTATGGAATATTATTCTTCTGCAGATTATTAAAGATGCCCCGCGGGGTTCGGTGATCCCGATTCACTTAGAATCGGTGGGGGAGTCGATTAAAGTAACAATCCAAGATCCTGGCCTTACCATTGCGCCCGATAATTTATCCAATGTATTTAATGAGTTTTACGATGTGAAGCATTCAGGATCACCTCAACTGGCTGGCACGGGATTAAAATTAGCGTTAGTGAAAACTATTTTAGTGACGTATGGAGGATGGATTACTGCTGAAAGTGCAGATCCAGGAACCCGATTAAGCTTGGCTTTTTCAGCAAAGATGAAATCGACTACACCTAAAACAGCCGGAGGTTCTGCAAGTAGCGGAGGTGAAAAAGCTGCAACGCTAAAATCAGCCTCATTGGATGCATTAGGTTCTTTTAATTTTACCGGGAAGCCGCCAATATCTGGTTTACCACGGGAGGAATCAAAATCCACAGCTACGGTGGAATTGTCGGGAAATGCTTCAAAGCCTACCGCTCCCTTAACGACTTCAACCATGACTCCGGGTGTAAAGTCGCCGCTGGGAGGGATTGAGCCACTCTTATCAAAGACCGAGTCTGCCACTAAATCCTCAGGTACTTTGGATAATTTATCTTCCATGTCCAAATCAGAACCCACACCGTCGTTGTCCAACTCGCTTTCCGGAGGATTAGAAGCTCTTTTAAACAAAAAACCAAGTCCCGTGCCTCCTTCTCCAAGTTTGGCTTCAGCACCATCACCAGCAACTCCACCGCTGGCTTCGATGGCCCCTAAACCAATCGGGAGTTCTGAACCGGCAAAGTCTGTAAATCCATCTCCATCCTTATCCAATGGGACAAATTCTCAATCAGCTCAATCAACCGCACCACCTTCATCGCCAACTTCTTCAACACCTTCAACCGAAACGGCATCCAAGTCTTCCGTGGCAGGAGCGGCACCTGGGCTACCGGGTGCCCCCCCAGGCTATTCTGGACCGCCTCCATCGTCTAAATCCTTTGTAAAGGATTTAGAAAAAGATTTGGACGATGGTGAAATTATTCAATAACAACACCATCACTTTGGTCGAGGATTGCGCATGACTCGTTCCGTTCGTCCTACACATGGTTTGATTGCATTAGCCATTCTCGGTTTGTTTTTGTTTGGATTAGTTGCTTCATTTTTAGTTAATATTTCAAAGCTTCCAAGTGTATTGGATCATTTGAAAATTTCAGCGCTAATATTTGCTTTAATCTGTACGACGCTTGCGTACATTTCGATTGCTTTATCCTTTAGTGGGTTATTTGAACTAATTAAAACAACGATTCCATTTCCGCGGTTATTTTCGATCACATTCATATCTTCAACATTTAATTATATTGTTTCATCCGCAGGGCTTTCTAGTTTAGCGGTACGCGCATTTCTTTTTAAACAAGCTAAGATTTCATATTCATTTGGCATTTCGATTTCAATAGCTCAAGGGATGTTAACAAATTTCGTGTTATTGATTTTATGTTTGAGTGGAGGAGTTTATCTTTTGGAGTGGAAAAAAATTTATACCGGATGGGGTATAGATTTGGTGGGTGTGCTTATTGTCGGGTTAGGAATTATGGTGCTTTTTTTTGCGCTTGGTTTTTTGAGTACAGTGTTTCGTCATAAGGTTTTAAACTATAGTTTTAAAATTTGGGATTGGGTTTGGATTCGCTGGTTTCGAAAAAAATCCAGAAATTCAATTTGGAGTCGGATGCTGCACAATTTTGATGAATCCATTCAATTATTGCATCAGGGATGGTTGCAATTGGGGATTACATTATTTTGGGTAATTATGGATTGGACTTTTACGGTATTGGTATTTTACTTTTGTTTTCGTGCCGTGAACATTGCACTGCCTTTTGGATTTTTGTTGGTGGGATTTTCTATCCAATTCCTTTTATCCAATCTCAATATTGTACCAGGTGGAATAGGTATTGCTGAAAGTGCGGTGACAGGGCTTTTTTATACTTTAGGGCTACATATTGATCAAGTCTTGATTGCCATTTTACTGTTTCGGGTTGTTTATTATTTGATTCCCATGGCCGTGGCCTTTACTTTGTATTTAGATACGATTCGAAATATTTTTTATAATAAAGCAATTTCCAGAAAAGAATAAAATATTTAACAATATAATTATTCTTCAAAACTTCAATTTCAGATAAACTTTTTTCAAGACTCAGACGTCTAACCTATAAAATTGAAATAAATACACTTGACATGAAGTGGCTCAACTTATATTATATTTAAAACTAAATAAAATTTATTCCAAATAATCCCAGGATTTACAAGATAGAGGAGGGCGATTATGGTTTTGACTTATTTTAACGAAGAAAAATCACTTTCAACATATCTCAAGGAAATAGCAAGAATTCCTTTGTTAACCGCTGAAGAAGAAAAACAATTGGCTGAAAAAACCTTGCAGGGCGACAGCAAAGCATTTGATCAACTAATTGAAGCCAATCTTCGATTTGTGGTCTCGGTAGCTAAAAATTATTCGAATCGTGGATTAGCAATGTTGGATTTAATTAATGAAGGTAATTTAGGACTCATTCGTGCTGCGAAAACATTTGATCCAAAGCGCAACGTTCGATTTGTGTCATATGCAGTTTGGTGGATTAAACAAGCGATCTTAGCGGCATTAATGGATAAAATAGGAGTAGTTCGAATTCCACAAAGTCAAACTAAAAAAATGAGGAAACTGAACAAGCAAGTAGCGGCACTCCAACAAGCGAGTGGAGAAGTCCTCAAAGAATCCGAAGCAATGGACAAAATGAATCTCAATCAAGAAGTCGTAAATGACCTCCAACGATTCAATCAGAAATATTTATCACTTGATACCACTGTTCTTGGCGATCAGGAACATCCGATTTTGGATTTTTTGAAGGATCCACAGCACGGAACCGAGGCGTTTGAGAAGCAACTGATGAATCAAGATTTAACAAGAGATTTGCAAGCCATTCTCAGCAAATTGGGATCGCGGGATGAAAAAATTTTGGTATGGCGATATGGATTGGATGGGCAAGGAGCACAAACACTGGATGCTATTGGTAAACGACTTAATATTTCTAAAGAGCGCGTTCGACAAATTGAAGAACGTGCAATGAATAAAATTCGGAAATCCACTCAGGTCGAAAAACTTCGGGAATTTGTTGAAGTTTAACATACTTTTAAAAGGTAATAAATAAGAATGGATGTCGATCCGCTAGATCCTGTATTTACTATTCGAGTGGTAGCTCGTCTTTTGGGATTACATGAGCAAACGATTCGTCAATACGAACGATTAGGATTAATTAAACCTTGTCGATCTGCTAATCAAATTCGTATGTTTTCCAAAGACGATGTGGAGCGACTCGAACGTATTACTTTTTTGGTCAAAGAATGTGGTGTCAATCTAGCAGGTGTCCGAATATTTGTTCAGTTGTCGAGTTCAAATGAAGAGATTGAAAAAGTGTTTTTACAACAGTTGTCATTGATGAAACATTCCTCAGAAGAAAAATTCAAAGTTTCGGAGGAACCATTTTTATCCAAGGAGTTATCACATGAACTTAATAAATTTAAACGGAAAACTAAAAAAAAGAATTAAATTAGTTCTCTTTTTAGGAGTACTGGCTTTTATTGCAGGGAGTATCGTTTCAAAAATTTCTGCACGAACATTGCAGCTGCCCTCAGGCCCTCCACCGGTTCAATTAGGCTCCAGTAATCCAGCCTTGGCTGTGCAGCAAGCGTTTATTGACGTTGCAACAAAAGTTAGTCCGGCAGTCGTGAATATTAGTTCTGAGTGGACTGAAAATGTTCCAATGAATAATTTTGGTTCATTGAATCAATTTTTTAATTTTTGGTTTAATGGAGGGCAAGGTGGGCAAATCCCAGAGTATAAACAAAAGGAACAGGCTTTGGGATCAGGGTTTATTATTACCTCTTCAGGCTACATTCTGACGAATAACCATGTCATTGGAAAAGCAAAACGGATTACGGTTATTCTTCAGGATGGCGAGCATTTCAAGGGGACTATTATTGGGAAGGATCCCAAAACGGATATTGCAGTTGTTAAAATTAATGCGCATAAATATTTGCCTCATGTAGTGCTGGGCAATTCAAATAATATTCAAGTCGGGCAATGGGTCATTGCCATTGGCAATCCCTTTGGATTGAATCATACCGTTACGAGTGGTGTGGTATCGGCCAAAGGTCGTAGTATTCCGATTAGCGAAGATTCAACGTATCAAAGTTATATTCAAACGGATGCTTCGATTAATCCAGGAAATTCGGGAGGTCCGCTATGTAATATTGAGGGTGAAGTCATCGGAATTAATACGGCGATTTATAGTCAATCCGGCGGATCGATAGGTATTGGATTTGCCATTCCTATTAATGTAGCCAAAAAAGTAGCAGAAGATTTAGTGGATACTGGAAAAGTCATTCGAGCGGGACTAGGTGCCATTGTTCAATCCTTGAGTTATAAAATGGCTAAAAGTTTTGGACTGAATACAACAGAAGGAGCTTTGGTTTCCTATGTAAACCCAGGAAGTGCAGCACAAAAAGCGGGATTAAAAACAGGAGATATCATTCTCAAACTGGATGGTATTCGAATTATTAATTCAACGGATTTGGTTGCAGAACTTTATACTTATAATCCAGGGCAGCATATTATTTTGACGATTTTCAGAAATGGTCATATTCAAAAGCTTCATGTTACGTTGGAAGCGTTAACACCGGGATTTGAAAAGAAAATGAAGCAACAGGAGGAGAAAACAACTACAGGCGGGAGCAATACCATTCATAATTTAGGCATTTCATATGTTAATTCATCCGCCAATCATCCCTTGCCAGCAGGGGCTCCTAAAGGCCCCATTTTAACTCATGTAAATCCTAATGGACCTGCGGGTCAAGCTGGATTCAAGCCGGGCGATGTGGTCATACAAGCGAATGATCAACGAGTGTATACTGCTGCTCAATTAACCCGTGTTTTGAATAAAAGTAATTTAAAACAAGGACTTAGACTTTTAGTTTGGAGAAATGGAATTACCTTATACGGATTTTTACAAGATAATTAAAAAGATGGTAGCTCCCTAGTTATCGAACTAGGGAGCTACTTTTTGAATGTGATAAATGACGTTTGAAAGATGTCCTTTTTGAATTTTCCATTGATTTTGGTGCCATTGAATTTGAATAGGATGAAGATGTGGACGATGGGGAAGCGCAATCAGACCCTGAAATTCGTGTTCGGAGCCATAGAGATTTAAGTTCAAATGAGACCAATCGATGAATTGTGTCGAGGGTACAACAGAGGTTTCCGGGAGTACAGTTCCGCTTTTTACGAGAATAATACAAGGAATTTTTCCAGATTCAATGATATGCCATTGGCCTCCTGAATATTGTACGGAAGACTGATAATCGATCCATTCACCCGGAGGTAGGTAAACCGGACGCTGGAGTGAAATTTCTAAAAGAGGTGCAATAAGTAAATTTGAACCGAGTAAATATTCATCTTCAATAAGCCAGGAAACAAGATCATTTGGATATTCAAAAAAAAGCGGTCGCATGAGAGGATGACCTTGGTGACAACTATCCAGGGATTGCGCATAAAGATAAGGCATTAACCGATACCGCAATTCAACGGATAAGCGAAATTCGTTTTCAAATGATTGCCCATAAAACCAAGGCTCTCTCGGAGGAACTCCATGACAACGGCTATGGGACAGCAGCATGCCAAATGGCACCCACCGCCGATATAGTTCTAAACTGGGAGGATGAGAAAAACCGCCAATATCGTGACTCCAAAATGAAAATCCACAAAGCCCTAGCGAGAGCCCTCCACGAAGCGATGCCGCCATTCCTCCCAATGCTTGCTATCACCCTTTGTTCTGCTTCAACCAGTTCGGCGACCTGGAAAGAGCCTTTTTGCGGAATGGAAACGTCGCTAGCGCCGACCAGTGGCGTTCGATGTTGGAACCCATCGTGGAACGCTACCGAGACCTGCCCATCCAGCGATTCTTCCGGGGCGACGCGGCGTTTGCCCGGCCGGAGCTGTATGAGTTCCTTGAGAAGGAAGGCTACTCTTACGTCATTCGCTTGGCTTCCAATGACGTGTTGGAGCGGGAAGTCGAGCCTTTTTTGGCCCGTCCCGTAGGGTGCCCTTCCCACAGACCCTTGGTTCGGTATCACAGCTTCCAGTACCAGGCTGCCAGTTGGGGAAAACCCCGCCGGGTGGTGGCGAAGATCGAACACCACAACGGGGAACTTTTTCCACGCGTTGGGTTCATCGTGACAAACCTCCGGTATTGGGCGCGGCAGGTGGTGAAGTTCTACAACGGGCGAGGCACAGCCGAGCAGTGGATCAAAGAGGGGAAAAACGCAGTCAAGTGGACGCGGCTAAGTTGCCATGATTTCGTGGACAACCAAGTGCGGCTCCAGCTTTTTACCCTGGCCTACAACCTGGGCAACTTTCTGCGCCGTCTGGTACTGCCGGAACCCGTGAAGCACTGGTCAATGACGAGCTTGCGGGAAAAACTTATCAAGATCGGGGCCCACGTGGTGCGGCATTCTAGGTACGTGGTCTTCCGGATGGCGGAAGTGGCTGTTTCCAGGCAACTGTTCTCCGAAATTCTGGACCGGATTCGGGACTTGGGATCCATGAGGCCACGGGCGCCGGGGCTCGGGTAGTTTAGGAAGGGTCAAAAAGTCGGCTGTCTGAAAATCTCAAAGGGATAGGTGTCTGTCCACGAGAGGAAAAAACCATTTCGGAGTTGCTTTGGGGGTCTCCAAAGGCTTGAGGAGACTAAGCTTGGCGCCTAGGTTGGGTCCTGACCCCAAAATCGGATGGAAAAAGCGGGGGGGGGGCGATATAATGAACACCAAGTTACCCGTCAACGTTGCCAGACAATGCCATCTGGGAAATTCCGGTATAATGTCGTTCAAGGATATCGTTGAAGCCGTTATTGCCTATTCGAGTCATAAAGGGAATTAAATGCAAAGCGTGAGCGCTCAAGACATCATCCAAGAAATGGTCCGGCGGATCGTCGAAAAATTTAACCCGGTTCAGATCATCCTTTTCGGTTCCTATGCCCGGGGGACGGCCGGCCAGGATAGCGACGTGGACCTTTTAGTTGTTATGCCCTTCGCAGGTCGCCATGTCGATAAATGTGTGGAGGTGCGCCTTGCCCTGAGTGGGATAGGTTTGGCAAAGGATGTTTTTGTGGTGACCCCCGAGGAGGTCCGAAAGTTCAGGGATATCGTGGGGACCATTATCAAGACGGCTGTTCACGAGGGGAAAGTTCTCTATGAGCGTGCCGCCTGAACAATTTGCGATTGTCCGCCAATGGATCGAGAAGGCTGAAAACGATCATAAGGCTTTTCAAAACCTCCTAAAAATGGGCGATGATTGCCCCTGCGATGTGGTTTGTTTCCTGGCCCAACAATGCATCGAAAAATATTTAAAATCACGCCTAGTCTACCTCTCGATCGACTTCCCGAAAAGCCATGACATCGCGGAAATCGTCAAACTTTTTCCTTTGGGTTTTAGTTTTCCATTGACCCTTGCTGAGCAGGAAAAATTAACGAGTTATGCCTGGATGGGCCGCTATCCGGGGAATTGGGAACCCATGAATCGGCAGGAAGCCGAAGAAACGACGGCCTTAGCCGTTAAGGTAAGAACGGCGATTCGCACAAGTTTTCCGAAGGATATTTTGAAGTAAAGACGTACAACTTGTAGTCGAAAACTTGTCCACGATGGGGACACTAAAAAAAGTAGGTGGGAGATAGGGGCATGAAAAACATACAACCGCTTATTCCTGATCAAACGGCCGTTAGAACCGCTCTTTGGCGGGCAATGCACCTTCAGGTGGACGACAAGCCTCCGATTTTCGAGGATGAAATTGGTCTGAAACTGGTGGCACCCGAAGCGGGCTGGCGTGACCGGCCCGACATGCATCCCGAATGGACGAAATATTTCCAGGCCTCCATCGTGGCCCGAGCTCGGTTTGTGGAGGACTTAGTGGTGGATCAGGTGGGAAGGGGCGTTGGTCAGTATGTGATCCTCGGCGCTGGCTTGGATAGCTTCGTCCAACGTAGGCCGGAAATGTCCAAGAAGCTTCAGGTCTTCGAAGTGGATCAGCCCAGTACACAAGCCTGGAAAGTTCGGCGCCTAGCGGAACTGGGTTTTGGTGTCCCGGATTCGCTCAAGTTTGTTCCAGTGGACTTTGAGGCTGGGGAGGATTGGAAGCTGGCTCTTCAAGGGGCAGGGTTTGATTCCTCCCACCCAGTGGTAGTAGCCTCCACGGGAGTTTCCATGTACCTTACGAAGGACGCCGTTTTTGATACTCTGCATCGCATCGCCCAGTCGGCTCCTGGTTCTACGCTTGCTATGACCTTCATCTTTCCAATCGAGATGGTTGCCTCTGAGATCCGCGTGGGGATGGAGCGAGCGGTCGCAGGCGCCAAAGCCGCCGGGACCCCTTTTGTTAGTTTCTTCAGGCCGGAGGAGATGACGGCCCTTGCCCGCGAGGCTGGGTTTCAAAAAGCTCGCCACGTCTCGTCGGATGAATTGGCCCAGCGGTATTTTTCGAATCGGAAGGATGGCTTTAGGCCATTCAGTGGCGAAGAGTTCCTAGTGGCGACGGTTTGACATTGCTTACTTGTCCACGACGGGGACCCGGAGTCGACAAGAAAAAGTGAAATAAGAATAGGTAATTTCATCATGCTCAAAAATATTGCCGACTTACGGACGATCGCTGGGGATTGGATCGAGGCCTGGAACGCCCATGACCTGGATCGAATCATGGGTCACTATGCCGACACGATTGAATTTGAGGCCAACACGGTGGTGGTGCGTTGGCATAAACCCGATGGAAAACTTCATGGATTAACGGAGTTGCGCGAGCATTTCCGCTTGGGACTTTCCTTGGCGCCTCATATCCACTTCACCCTGGAGCAGGTTTTTTCCGCGCCCAGCGGTTACGCGGTCCTTTACCGGCGGGATAACGGTAATCAGGTTCTTGATGTGGTGGAGTTGAACGCGGAAAACAAAGCCCAAAAAGTAAAAGCTTTCTATTTGAACGAACAGAAGTAATCCCGTTCCCGGTCGTCCACGACGGGGACCTGTTGCATCGTGTTGGCTTCATTGAAAAGGCTGGAACGGGCATCAAACGCATCCGCGCTTAATAGTTATTGGAAAAATAAAAAAAGCCCAAAGCAAATTGATCTTGGATTTATACCAATACCTCCAGATGGATATGAGATACTTTTAGATTATTCGGATTTTACAGATGGAACAAATAGTTTAGAAATGTGGTTTAAAATTGAGTTTTCAGAATGGTGGCATGGGACTTCGGCCTGTACAATGAGTATAGGCGGATAAAATTTCCTTGGGAGAGCCTAAAAATATAAAGAGATCCAAAATCTCATCCTCAGTAAATAAAGTGGTTGCTTCGCCATAGGAATAGCCAAAATCAAAAGTAGAGGGACTGGTGGTATGAAGAAACATGCCATAGCCTCGATTACTCATGAAAAATGGAATGGGTTTATACATCCCATCATGTTGAACCCCATGACAATCATAGGTAAACAAAACCAACTTTTGTCCTCGTTTGTCTAAACGTGTAAATGATTCCCCGCAGCCATAAATTTTTTCACAATTATGAAGCTGAAAGGTAGCGGCGAATTTTCGGGCATAATTAGGTGTGGGTCGAATAAAACAAAAAGGAAGGGGATCCGTATTGCGCAGACTTCGGTGATCCTCGAGATTGATTGTTTGAGTAAGTACTTGATGGGAGGCATCCCGGATTTCAAGTCTCCAAGGCTTTTGATGAATAATGAGCGATCCGGCTGAGCTTTGATAGATAATACGGTTTTTAGTGTGCTTCACTGGCCAGGGAGGGGAGGGCTTTAAATGATTCACTAACATAAGCGAAGAGGTTGAAGCATGAGGATAAGATCGACCATGTAGTTGTATTCTCACGGTTCGATTGCCATAAAAGGTAATTTTAAAGGAGTTCAATTCAGAATAAGGATCATAAATTGGAGGGAACTCCCATGACGATTGTTCAACCAGAGATAATCCTTCTTGATTGAAAGCTGTGCGAATTTTATATGCGTATCTGTTCCAGTCAATTTGACCCATCATAGTTTTGAGATTAAAATTCAACAATTGCTTTGGTAGAAATAGGGTATTTTCTAAATTTGAAAATTCCCTGCTGACATCAATGGGGTGGTTGAGGAGTGGATGTGTATGCTCTTTCATCAAAGTCCTCGAAAAATAAGTTTAAAAAAATTTAAAATTTCAGATGCTCAAACAATAAATATTTATTTTTCAATCAAAGCGACACCGGAAGTCATTGATGAAGTCCAGTAACGATTTGTATGGAATCAAATTAACTATCCGATCAAGAATCACCATAATTTTTTAGTGTTGAATAACAATTTGAATAATTTGATGACCTAATAAATGGCCCTGAGCATCTTCCAAATTCACCACGACTAGATAAAGTCCGCTCGCCAATGTTGAAAGGTTATAAGAGGCCGAATTAGAGCCTGGAGATCCGGCGAATTCGTCCACTAATTCGCCGCTTACATCATAAACGCGGACTCGACTAATGGTCCAATTTCCAGCTCCCGCAGGCGGAATGACTCGTAGGTTTAGTAAGCTGTTACCATGGTTAAGGATATTGGGAGCTGCGTAGACCTGACCCAGGTTTTCTCCAGTACCATTAATGGTCACTTCTTTGGTGAGTGAAACATTGGCTCCCGTTCCCGTACTTGAGACTACCGCTATAAAATATTCTCCATTAGTTACGATTTCACCAGCATCATTTCGGCCATCCCAAGTGGTTGTTCCTATGACAGCTCCTGAATTGTTTATCCACTGGATGGTGAGTAGAGGAGAGTTCATCGCCGTAGAAGGAACGAGGACCGTTGAACTAACGGTTTCCGCTGTAATGTTATTAGTGGAGCTATAGTTTTCATTAGTTTCATATAAGTGCCGAACTACTTCTCCAGACTCGTTATAAACCAAAACGGTAATAGTTTGAAGAGCGCGATCAACCGTGATAGCTTTAGTGACGGAAGTTACAGCTCCTTCGGGATCAATATTGTCAACTTTCACATAATATTGGCCATTTGTCACGAGCTGTCCTTGCGTATTAGTTCCGTTCCATGTTCCTAAATTCACCCCTTGATAGTAAATCGTCACGGTTCCATTCACCGTCGTAATATTAGAAGAGACTTCTAAATTTATGGTATCCAGTGGTTGAGAAAGTTGGGTTTCTAAAATTTGTTTAACTTCTTCACCGGATTCGTTGTAAATGCCAATTTTAATGGTATAGGCACCCGTAATGGTAATGGGAGCTTGAGCTAATAGTGGAGTAGGTTCTTCTAAATCCTGCCAGGCAACCCAGTTGGTAATTACCGTCCCCCCTAAAATCAATTGATTAACGGTTGCACGATAACTGAAGGTATAAGATCCTGGAGATTCGGAGCCTAAATTCCAAACAAGTAATGTACCTGTTGAAGAAGAACCTGGCGTTGGTAGGGGAATGACTTGTCCGTTGGGTGTTATACCACCGGCATAAGTTAAGCCCGTGGGAATAGTATCCCAGACAACAATATTTTTGGCAGAGTTATTAAATATGTTTGCTTGAATGGTATACGTTTCTTGATCTCCAGACGATGGATTAGCGTTTGAAGCATTCTTTTTCAGGACAACGGTAACAACGGGAGTTGGTGTCGAAGTGGGAGTACTGGTGAAAGTGGCAGTTGGGGTATTGGTTGGGGTATTGGTCACGGTAGGTGTATAAGTTGATGTGAAAGTTGGAGTAAAAGTAGGTGTATTTGTCGTTGTTGAAGTTGGAGTAAAAGTAGGTGTGAAGGTGGGTGTATTTGTAATTGTGTTGGTTGGTGTACTAGTCACAGTTTGCGTAGGCGTAAAGGTTGGAGTTTGAGTGGGTGTAAAAGTTTGAGTAGGAGTAGCGGTTGGACTATTGGTGGGAGTAGGAGTAGGGGTGTTGGTAGGGGTGAAGGTATGAGTTGCTGTGGGAGTATCGGTAGGGGTATTAGTGGGCGTTGCGGATGGGACAGGCGTATTAGTAGCAGTTGGGGTAGATGTGTTAGTGGGTGTTGAGGTAGGCGTAAAGGTTGGAGTTTGAGTAGGTGTAAAAGTTTGAGTAGGCGTAGCGGTTGGACTATTGGTGGGAGTGGGAGTAGGGGTGTTGGTAGGAGTGAAAGTATGTGTCGGTGTAGGAGTATTAGTGGGGGTATTGGTTGATGTTGCGGATGGGACAGGTGTATTAGTAGCAGTTGGGGTAGATGTGTTAGTGGGTGTTGAAGTAGGTGTAGAGGTTGGAGTTTGAGTAGGAGTAGCGGTTGGGCTATTAGTGGGAGTGGGAGTGGAAGTGTTGGTAGGGGTGAAAGTATGCGTCGGTGTAGGAGTATTGGTGGGGGTATTAGTTGATGTTGCGGATGGGATAGGCGTGTTCGTAGCGGTTGGAGTAGGTGTACTAGTGGGTGTCGAGGTGGGAGTATGCGTAGGGGTCGGAGTGGGAGTAAAAGTTGAGGTGGGGGTTTGGGTTGGAGTAAAAGTACTAGTAGAAGTAAACGTATTAGTGGGTGTCGGAGTGGAAGTCTGCGTAGGTGTTTGAGTGGGTGTAAAGGTATTAGTTGGCGTTAAAGTCTTTGTTGGAGTAAAAGTATTTGTAGGCGTAGGCGTTTTAGTTGGTGTAAAAGTTGGAGTGGGAGTAAAAGTAGGAGTTGATTGAGTTGGTGTTGGAGAGGGAGTCCACGTAGGAGTCCAGGTAGGAGTGAAAGTGGGGGTCCAAGTAGGGGTCCAGGTAGGAGTCCAAGTGGGAGTGAAAGTAGGAGTCCAGGTAGGAGTGGGGGTAAAACAAGGGATATTTACGGTAATTGGAGCGGAAGAAATACTAACACTTCCTCCATAACTAAGTGAGGCTTCATCTACTTCTTGTTGACACTGATTGTTTGGCCAATAATAATTTTCTTCTACAGCTTGCAAAGTTACACATCCATTTCCGAGTCCTGTTGGAAAATAAATCATGTTTGAATTTGGTACGGGTGCTTCTCCATTAGGAGGGCTATTGTAAGGATAAGTTCCATCATAGCCCCAATTTACGAATTGAAATCCTGCAGGCGTAATGAGATTATCCATAATGGTTACAGGAGTATTAATGGCGCCTCCAGTGTTGCAAGCAACAATCGTAAATGTTACACAAAAATCATTTGTTCCACATCCATTGGCAGTTACGGGTCCATCCAATGTTTTGGTGATTGTGAAAGTTGCAGGTCCTATCGTAGGTTGAGGGGTTGGGATAGTCACACCACATTGCCTCCAGAAAACAGCACCAACACTATCTCCATAGTCTCCAGTATTGTTGTTAGCAATAAATGGGATTTGTTGTCCAGTGACTGGGTTAAAAATGGGTTGTCCCCAAGTATCTCCATTGACTACAGTTACAGGAGGTAATGTAAAGACGCCACTTCCATTATAATTGGGAGAGTACCAAGGATTCCCACTCGAGTCAGGGCCTGGGGTAGGTGCTGGATTTCCAGTGGAAATGTAATAACCTTGATAATTTCCATCAGAGGATGTAATTTCTGAATGCAACCCACTACTACAAGTAATATCTAAATCCCATGAAGCGTAAGTAACTTCTGGTGCGGTGTTCTGATCTTCAATGGCAATACAAATAGGATTGGTTAATAAAGAGACAGGGACACTCAAGCAACCTGGTGGACAAGTTCCGGCACCATTCCAATTACAGTAATTTACTTGACCTAAAAAAACGCCATTAATATAAACTTCTGCATAATCATCCACTGCTACACAGATTTGGGCGGTTGCAGGTGTGCATTGGGCTAATACCAGCGAAAAAATTCCCAAGAAAATGTGAATGATTAAACTAAAGATAAGAATTTTCAAAGAATATCTTGCTAACATAACAATCCTAGTGAATACTCATTAAATCGTTTTCCTTATATTGTATCATAAAAAAAATAATGAGTAGATCGTTAAATGTTATTAATTTTAACGAAAAAACACGTTTTTAGAATATTTTTGAAGAACGCATTCAGTAAAAATCAATGAAATTAAGTATTTTATTCCTTAAAACGATTTTTTATATTCATAGAAACAAGCTTAAAAACAAAACATCAATTTTTAATTTGATAAAACGTACATCTAAAAAAATTCAAGATTTAGTAACAAGGTTTGTGCGGAATCAAGATTTTTATACGGCTTGGAAAATTACATCGAAACTTGACTTCGTTGAGAATTTATTAATCTATTTTCAAGACCTATAGACTGTGCAGTGACAATTTCACGAATTTAACCAAAGTGTATAAATATGATTCTTGTGGATATCGTGAACATAGGTGGAAATAAAAAACACTACTTTAAATTGTATTGAATTTTAGGACAGAACTCACAACCAGCAGATAATTCGCTTATCGATTTGTTTTACTCTAGCTTTCGAAAGAAATGATAAATCAACATTGTTTTTTGGGGTGGACAGACGTAAAAGAAAAAATAAGTTTGGAAGAAAAAGTGTAGCACATAGTACTCTCAAGTTCATTGAGTAACATTGCTCCAGTAGAATTTTTGCGAATGAAGGAGTGGATCCATCGTGAGGTCAAAAAGTTAAAAACTAACGTTTTTGATTAATACATATTCAGGGCTGACTCAGAAGTTTGAACTCAGGTTTTCGGAGTTAATTGGAAAGTTTCTAGAGTTAAGAAATAAATCAAGAAAAACAAATATCGAGTATAACTATAGAAAACAAAAATAAGCCCAAAAATAAATATACAAGGCTTATTGGCTCCACGGTAAATCACTTTTATTCATATCCCTCTCTCCGAATTGGATTTTTGTGGTAAAATTTTAAAAATTTTTCAATTTTGAATTTGTTGACGAAAAAAGCGAACGATTTCATAATCCATAAAAATTAAAAATATTGGAGAAAAGATGAAAAATTTTAAAATTGACAGGACTTGATTTTTTATGTATGACTAATGCAACAACTTGAGGTGTTCGGGAAACCGGTGAAATTCCGGTACGGACCCGCCACTGTGAAGGGTGTTGGGCAGTAACTGGAATAAAAGTCACTATTTTAAATGGGAAGGCTTTTATTCGTGAATCAACCCTAAGTCAGGAGACCGGCCTCAAGCTATTTTGAGACAGCTTCTTCGGGCTATGGGAAGTGGATATGCAGATAGACATCTCCTTTTTCAAAGCATGAAAAAGCTTTCTTCCTCGGGAGATGGGATCATGCGTATTTCTTATGGTTGGAAATGTTTTTTCATCTTGTGGATTTGGTTGCTAGTGAGTGCCCCACTTTGGGCTTGGAAGCTTTCTCCTTCTATTTCAAAAACGTTGACCATAAATGCTAGTGAAAACACAATCACAGCGAAAATAAAATCCAATCATCAAGAACGTCAAGTTTCAAAGCCGTTAACGATGTTGGTTACGGCCACTCGATTAAAAACTGCTTGGAAAGATATTGCAGATTCGTTGTCGATGATTACGGCTCAAGACATTCAACGAAAACAAGCTCAAAGTGTTTTGCAAGCATTACAAGGTACTCCTGGCTTATTTCTGACTCAGGATGGAGCTCCAGGTGAGATTGCTTCAGTCCATGTGCAGGGGGCAAGTTCAGGGCAAGTGTTAGTACTCATGGATGGGATACCTCTTAACGATCCGATTGCCACGAATGATTCGTTCAGTAATTGGGATCAGCTATTTGCCGGTAATATTGATCACATTAATATTGTCCGCGGCCCTTTAAGTGCCGAGTATGGAACGAATGCAGGGTCTGGTGTCATTAATATTATTACTCAATCGGGTTCAGGCCCCCTATCTGGATTTGTCAATTTGGAAGGGGGAGCGTATCAAACATTTCATGAATCAGCTGAGGCCTCAGCAGGCAATCATTTTGCTCAGGTGAATCTTTTCATTTCTCAATTTAATACCCAGGGATTTCCTTCAGCGGATCGAGCCTTTGGAAATCAAATCAATGATGGTGATCGTAATACAACGTCATCCATTCATGCTGAAATTGCTCCAACATCGAATTTAACAAATACGATTTTGATCGACGATATTCAGTCTCGAACTCATTTGGATGCTCAAGCGGGTATTGGTGGAGACGATCCGAATTACTTTTTAAATGAACAACAATGGATTGCCGGTGATCAGGTAAAATGGAAATTATTGCATCAAACCTGGGAACAGATTTTAAATATTTCCAATACGAGTGATTTACAAAACTATACCGATCAATTTAGTTCTTACCCTAATTCTCATTATGAACAAGGTGTTTTCGATGGTCGTGCAGTTCAAGCAAGTTGGCAAAATAATTTCGATTTGTGTTCGGGCGAAACGGTCATGATTGGATTGAGAGATCAGCGTGCATGGGGCAGTATTAATGACTGGGCGAATTATGGATATGGATTGAATCAAACATTGTTTAATCAGTCGATTGATACACAAAGTGAGTTTGCGGCAGATGAAACAACATTATTTCACCAAATCCATGTTTCTTTAAATGTTCGAAATGATCATTGGACTTCCTTTGGTGATCATGTTACCCATCAAGAAGGGTTAGCGTATTGGATTCCAGGATGGGAAAGTAAGTTGCGGATCACGTATGGAACTGGCTTTAGAATACCATCGTTATATCAATTATATTCACCCTATGGGAATGTACATTTGCAGCCAGAACAAGATCAGAGTTGGGAGGCTGGAATGGATCAATTTTTTCAACAAGGAAAAATTCGAGGTAATTTTAACTTTTTTCACACCGACTTCTCCAACTTGATTGATTTTAACACGACTGCAACTCCACCATATGGGCAATATGTAAATATTGGGCTGGCTCAAACTCAAGGATTTGAAATCGGCATTTCTGATCAAGAAATTCAACACTTGAATATTGCCGTAAATTACACCTATACACTGGCGCTCAATGTTCAAACGGGACTTGCATTGCTGGAGTGTCCTAAAAACCAATGGAACGCAGATATTTTTTATCAATGGAACCAAATACATTGCGGGATCAATATTTTTTATGTTGGAACACGAGAGGATGACAATTACTCGGTTTACCCGGTTACATTAGTGACGATGCCTTCCTATGTTGTAGTCAATCTCACTGCATCATACCAGATCAGTCCCACTCTGCAACTCTATGGACGTATTGATAATTTATTCAATGAACAATACGAAGAAATTTATGGCTATGGAACAGCTCGCTTTTCAACTTATATCGGAACGAAAATTAATTTTTAATTATCGAATATAAAGGAGAACAATCAATGGACTCCCGTAATCCAAGGTTTTTTTCTTCTGTACCTTTTACCAAGTCACATTTGAAAAGTTTTTGGAAATTAGGACGATCCTATTGGATTTCTAAAGATGGAGGAAGCGGGCGTGGATTATTATTCGTGGTTCTACTGTTGACCTTAGGCAACGTTTATTTGATGGTTCTGGTTAACATTTGGACACGACATTTTTATAATGCCATCCAAAAATTCAATGAAAGTATTTTTTGGACACTTTTGGGATATTTTTTGATTTTGACTTTGCTGATTGTGATCGTTTCATCTTTTCAGAAGTATCTTGTTCAAAGTCTTCAAAATCAATGGAGACGGTGGATGACTCGAAGGTTTCTGGAGCAGTGGCTTCAAAATAAGAGCCATTATCTTTGGCATTTGGAAACCCAGAAAACCGATAATCCTGATCAACGAATTTCTGATGATATTCGAGAATTTGTGACTTCAAGCCTATCTTTGTTTGTTGGATTAATCAATCAAGTAGCCATGTTTGTTTCATTTATTGCGATTTTGTGGACACTTTCAGGCCCTTTGCATATTTCCCTTGGTTACGGAAGAATACTTTCCATCCCGGGATATATGGTATGGGCTTGCTTGATTTATGCAGGCATTTCAACTTGGATAGCACATCGAATAGGTCGTCCTTTGGTGGGACTTAATTATAATCAACAGCTTTTAGAGGCTGATTTCAGATTTTCACTCATTCGACTTCGAGAAAATGGAGAAAATATTGCGTTAAGCGATGGAGAAATGATGGAAGAAACAAGCTTAAAAAAATCTTTTCAGCATGTTTTTTCTAATTTTCAATCCATTATTCAAAAAATGTTGTATTTGGATTTTTTTTCTAGCGGCTACAATCAATTTTCAGATATTTTTCCTTTAGTGGTCGCAGCTCCAAGATATTTTACCAAGCATATGGGTTATGGGGGATTGATTCAAGTTTGGGGAGCATTTTATCAAGTTAAGGGAGCCCTTTCTTGGATACTGGATAATTATGCAAAACTGGCTTACTGGAGCGCAGTTGTAGATCGATTGGAAGGGTTTGAGTGTGAAGTAAATCGGACGAAACAAGCCTACCAACAAGCTCAACATTTGTTAGAACGCAACTCAGAACAATCGCCAATTCAGATTAAGGCAATATCTATTTTAGCTCCGAATTCTCAAAAAGTATTAGTATCGATGGCATCACAGACGTTATATCCAGGTGAGTCAGTGATGATGAAAGGTCCTTCAGGATGTGGAAAAAGTACTTTGATCCGTGTGTTGAAAGGAATTTGGCCCTATGCACAAGGACGAGTGATTATACCTTCTCGTGCCCGAATGATGTTTATTCCACAGAAGATCTATTTACCGATTGGAACGCTTAAGGCGACTTTAACTTATCCAAAACCAGAAACAGATTTTTCTCATGAAGCAGTTAAAAAAGTTCTTACTCTTTGTCAATTAGATTACCTAAAATATAAATTGGAAGAGTGTCAGCATTGGGAAATGGTTCTTTCGATTGGAGAACAACAGCGTATTGCTTGGGGAAGAGTGTTTCTTTATCAGCCTGAATGGGTAATTATGGATGAAGCCACCTCGGCACTCGAAGAGGAGCTTCAAGCTTATTTCTACCAATTGATTCAGCAGCAATTTCCACATATAACAGTTATTGGTACGGCGCATCAACAAAATCCAGAAAAATTTTTTACAAAGGTTTGGAATCCATGGGCCTTGGGAGCATAATAAACGGAACTATAAAAACCAAGGAGCCATAATGTCGATTAATGAAAAATATTCGAATAAGCAAGGATTTTATTTTTTAAAAATCATTAGTATCACGTTAGGAATATTAGTTTTGCAAGGCAAATTTCTTTGGGCACAATCGCTTCCGCCGTATCGTCCGTTTCAAAGTGTTTGGGAGGGCATTCAGGATATTCCAAATGAGCAGGATGCAATTATTTTTATAGGTGGAAGCATTGCGACAGGTGTTGCCTTTTCTTATGATCATCAGGTACAGCAATATTTTTATAACCATAATCGGATTGGAAATTGGCAAGTCGTTGGAAATTTCTGGGGAACTGGTATTCCTGGAGTGATTTTTGGAAGCGCCTGTGTAGGTTATGGATTATGGAAAAATGATCCTCATGAATTACAATATGGTGAGGCTCAATTGGAAGCCTTGGCTGTCGATGGAACAATTGTTCAAATTCTTAAGCGAATCGTGCTTCGAGAAAGACCAAATGGCGCAGATAAATTTTCATTTCCCTCCGGTCATACATCGGCTGCTTTTACAGTTGCAGGAAGTTTAATGGGAATGTATGGATGGAAATTGGGGGTTCCCGCCTTAGCACTAGGAGTTCTGACTGCGGTGTCTCGAATGGATGTGAATGTTCATTGGTTATCCGATACGGTATTTGGAGCTACCTTAGGATATATTATAGGACGTGCATTCACGATTCATCATTTGCAAGAATTAAAAAAGCTTTCTCTATCCATTCAGCCAATGGCAGAAGCAGATGGATCTGGTGTGCAAGTTCAAATGAATTTTTAATTTTTTGAAATAGGAATGATTAATTATGATTGAAGCGCTTTTATTTGATTTTGATGGATTGATCTTAGATACAGAAACTCCGGCTTATCAAAGTTGGCAGTCTATATTTCAATCATATGGCTTAGAATTGCCGTTAAATCAATGGGCACAATGTATTGGCACTCGAGGAAGTTCGTTTCATCCCTTGTCTTACCTCAAAGCAAAGTTATTCTCACCAGATTTGTTGAATCAGATTTATGAAACTTATCAAAAAAAGTATCAGCGACAATTGCAAAAAGAAGAAATACGCCCAGGAATTTTGAATTATTTTCATGAAGCTAAAAAGTTGGGTCTCCGATTAGCGGTTGTTTCTAGTTCGAATCAAGACTGGGTCTTATCACATCTCTCTCGATTTCAATTGGCCGACTATTTTGACTCCATTCGGTGCTTTGAAGATGTTAATCAAGTGAAGCCCCATCCAGAATTATATTGGTTAACTTTGGAAACGCTGGGGATCGAAGCACATCAAGCCATTGCATTTGAAGATTCTCCTAATGGTATTGCGGCAGCTAAAGCAGCATCGATTTACTGTATAGCCATTCCCAATGATATTACGAGACAACTATCGTTGGACCAAGCTGATCTTCAATTGGATTCATTACCCAAAATGCCTTTGCGAGAATTATTGTATGAAATTCAGAAATGTTAATGGACAATTCTCAAAGATCATCATTTTTTAATTGAATTGCCAAGCTATTGTTTTATTTTAAAAAACCGATGGGAAGGAAAGAAATATTGGGTGATTCTCAAAAGACACGATCAGCGAAAGAACAAGGACTTTTAATTGCATATACGGGTGATGGAAAGGGAAAAACAACGGCTGCTTTGGGCATGATTTTTAGAGCGATGGGATATAGTCATAAAGTCGGTGTGGTTCAATTTATCAAGGGAAAATGGAAAACCGGGGAACGTCGATTTGCTTCTTCTTTTTCTCAAATAGATTTTTTGACGTTAGGACATGGATTTACTTGGGAAAGTGAAGATTTGCAGATCGATAAAAAAATGGCTCAAGCGGCATGGGCCAAATCCAAACAATTAATCGAATCCAATCAGTATTTTCTTTTGGTTTTAGATGAAATTACTTATACCTTTCAACACGGATTTCTTTCATTAGATGAAGTTGTCCAAACATTAAAATTGCGTCCGTTTCAGCTCACGGTGGTTCTAACAGGCCGAAATATGCCAGACGCTTTAATTGAAATGGCTGATTTAGTAACCGAAATGAAATTAATTAAACATCCCTTTGACCATGGAATGCCTGCCAAACCAGGAGTGGATTTTTAGTGGCTGCTCGCGTATTGATGATACAGGGTACAGCTTCAGGTGTTGGAAAAAGTTTTGTGGCAACAGCTTTATGCCGATATTTCAAAAATCAAGGCGTGAAGGTGGCTCCTTTCAAAGCTTGGAATATGTCCTTAAATTCATTTGTGACTTCAAATGGATTGGAAATGGCCAAAGCTCAGGCGGTTCAAGCTCAAGCATGTGGAATAGTACCCTCTGTGGATATGAATCCGGTTCTAATCAAGTGCGAATCCAAACATCGGATGCAGATTATTACTACAGGTCAAACGGTAGGATCAATGACAGCTCCAACATATCGAAAATACATCCCAAAATTAAAATCTATAATTACACAAGCACTTGATCGTCTGAGAAGTCAATATGAATTGATTATTTTAGAAGGAGCAGGAAGCCCTGCGGAGTTAAATCTTCAAAACATAGATTTAGCTAATGAATTACCAGCTCAATGGGCAAAGGCTCAAGTTATTCTTGTAGGCGATATTGATCGGGGAGGCGTTTTTGCTTCGTTAGTAGGAACGATTGAATTGCTAACGAGTAAACAGAAAAATCGTATTTTGGGATTGATTATCAATAAATTTCGAGGGGATATACGGATTTTAAAACCCGGCATTCATAACTTAGAAAAAAGAATTTTCAAACCTGTTTTAGGAGTATTACCCTATCTCCCAAATTTGAGAATACCTGAAGAAGATGCAGTTTCTCTAGACTACACCAGTAGAGATTCAAAATTAAGATCTTCAATACGAATTGCGATTATTCGATATCCACATCTATCTAATTTTGATGAATTTCTTCCATTAGAAAGAATGAGCGAAGTGGAGGTAAAGTATATTCAGCATCCTAGGGAGGGTGCAGGAGCCGATTTAGTCATTCTCCCAGGAACTAAATCGACTGTGTCTGATTTACATTGGATTCGAAAACAAGGATTTGAAGCAATGCTTAGGAATCGAATAAAAAAGCACAGACCGATTTTGGGTATTTGCGGTGGATATCAAATGATGGGACGGGTTATTGAGGATCCGTATCACATTGAATCCAATCAACCATGTGTTCAAGGACTTGGTTTTTTATCTGTTTCAACCCGGTTTCAAAAATTCAAGAAAACAGTTCAAGTTTCAGCACGCATTCAAAAAAATAGTTTTTTAACTCAGGGACAAATTGGGGAAAAAATAAATGCCTATGAAATTCATATGGGGCAAGTTCAAGTGGAGCGACCGGGAGTATCACTTTTTAAAACAACGATGCAAAATCAAGAACGGATTCAAAGTGAAGAAGGTTCTACCGATGCACAGGGAAATATTGTGGGAACGCTCCTACATGGACTTTTTGAAAATCACTGCATATGCTCCGCATTGATTCATGAATTAGGATTTTTAAGAAATCCACGCATCCGCGATACTCAAAAAGATATGGAGGGTGTTTTTGAGCAAATGGCATATCAAATAGATCGACACCTATCGATGAATCAGATTCGATCCAAGGTCTTTGAAAAATAAATAGGGGCAAGTCAAATACCTTCATTGCATTGAGGTGAGAATATAAAAATTAAAACAGCTATTCTCCGATTAGTAAAAAACGGTCGGTTTCCATCAGTGTGAAATTTTCTTGAGAGGGGTTTATAAAAATTTGTCCATCTCGTTTGATCCCAACTAAAATTTCATGAGTTTCTTTTTTAATCTGATGGAAGGCTTCTTCAAATGTTTTATGAATAAACTGCACAGGGATTTTTTTTTCTAATAGAGTTTCCTTGAAATTGTCATCTAAGAGCTGATTGAAAAATTTTGAAACTCCTGGGATCCGTGTGGATTTCATTAGGAGTTTGCTGGAAAAAGTTCCAGAAGCAAAGACATCATTGATGCCAAGGTCTTGGAGTGCTTTAGCTAACTCGCGTTTAGCAACGAGCGCAATAATATAAATATCTTTATAAAGATTCCGAACCGTCATGGCCGCAATGAGAGTTCGGGCATCATCACGATCAGAAATAATGCATAACTTGGCACTTTGGATTTTTGTTTTATGAAGATCCTTTTCTTGAGTAATGTCTCCCTTAATGAAAATTAGATGGCTGCTTTCAAATGGGTTAGTATCAATATCGGACATGAGAACAATATTTTTGTGAGATTCACTTAACATTTCATCAATAGCATTTTTTACTAAGTTATTAAAACCCAAAATAACAATATGATTTTTTGAAAAGTGATTTTCCATAGTTCCAAATAACCGTCCTAATTTAAAGTCTAATACAATAGAGGATAAGCTGGTTAAAAAAAATCCAAGAACGCCGACTCCAATGATCATCAGAAACATAGCAATAATTTTGCCGGCATGAGTACGAGGAACAATGTCTCCATATCCCACGGTAGAAGCAGTCGTTAATGCCCAATAAAATGCATTGAAAAATGATATTTTTTCGTAATGACTGAATAATGCGGCAAAAAAAATCAATATACTTAATAGAACAATTAATAACTGAAAAAATTTTTTTTTATGATTTGAAGCCAAAACATTCAACTTGTGGTAAATCGTCAACAAATATTCAAACATAGTATGGTCTCATTTATATCTTCAAACTATTACCTTAGATACATAATGTGCCCTATTTTAAATGGAATGCGTCTTCTTGACAAGCCATAACCAGCGCGGTTGTGAAATATCTATGTTAAATATTTAGACTAACGCAAAATCAGTACTTTATCAATTTTTTCAATAATTCCATGAGAAGTTTGAATTTGGATTTGAAGGAAGTAGAGTCCATTGGCTACGGGAATTCCTAATTCATCTCGTAAGTTCCATTGAATAAATCCAGAGCCATTCATGAATTGCGAAGTTTCAAAAATCACTCGATAGGAAGTGGTAAATATGAAGTAATGAACGATGGAAGGATGTATCACGTGAATTTGAACATGAATAGGTCCTCCTGTTGAAGGGTTGGGATAGGGATTAGAAATTTGATCAGAAATGGGCAAGGGCGTGGGAGTAGGCGTTTGTTGATAAACAGTAACATTGGCACTATTAGATTGAAGGATTAATCCATTCCCTAGCGTCACAAGAGATTGGTTGTTTAAAATTGTTTCATTTGGGGCAGTTGGACTCACTTGAATTTCAAATGAAAATTGGTAAATGCCAGGATTCGGATTATTTATATTCCAGGTGATTCGAGATCCTTGAATTTTTCCAGAATTTGAAAGAGGATCATTATGTAAAATAACGGATGAAATTTCTAATGGTAATTGATCTTGAACTTGAATTTGTGTAGTAGAAGCTTGATAAATATTGAGTGTGAGTACATAAGTTACAGTTCCAGAAGGAATTGTCGAGTGGGAGGAGACTTGTTGTTGAAATGTTAGAGTGGATACGAATGTTGGAGTAGATGTTTGGGTTGAAGTAGGAGAAGGTGAAGGAGTAGGGGAAGCGGTTAAAGTCCGAGTGGGAGTAAGCGAAGGAGTAGAAGTAGGAGAGGATGAAGGAGTAGGGGAAGCGGTTAAAGTCCGAGTGGGAGTAAGCGAAGGAGTAGAAGTAGGAGAGGATGAAGGAGTAG
>DAHXKG010000033.1 GCA_027366525.1 candidate division FCPU426 bacterium | reverse complement strand
GGAATAACAGTTATTTGTTCACTGTTGTAATGAAGATATTTTATCAATTCATTTTTAGTATTCTGTGTTGGCGATAATATTTTCCATTTATGAAATAACCTATAAATAACATCAAGATATCTTTCATTAACAACATTACGATGTAAAAAGTAAGTGTCGTGAATAGAAACAATACCTTTTTTAATTGTTAAAGGATTTAACGGCTCTAAATAATGCACTTTATGAAATGAATGTAAATGTAAATGTATAGGTATTAGAATATTGTTAAGCGCCAAACCAGTTGTTACTGGAGGATAATAAGTATATAATTTTGTGCCTATATATTCTCTTTTTATAAATTGCTTACCAAGTATTATTGAATATACAGGTATTATTTTATTTATAGAATTTGAATATTCACCAATACCTGTAAATTTATGTGAACCTGTTATACCTATTAATTTATTCATTTTTTCCTCCATTAACAAACATATAATATTTATAATAAACTAATTTTTTTATTGGAATATTATAAGTC
>DAHXKG010000032.1 GCA_027366525.1 candidate division FCPU426 bacterium | reverse complement strand
AAAAAGACGCACTAAATCACTTTTTTAAAAAAAACCGTCAATGCGGTTTAATTCATTGTATAATATAATGAAGATAAAAATCGCATTGACTTAAAAAAATATCAATCTGGAGGCTTTAAAATGTTAGTATATAGCAAAGATAAATTTAACGCTTTAAAAATCGTAGTTAAAAACATTAACAGGCTTTATGCTTTAAATAATGGCAATAGTGATTTGCTTACAAAAGAGCAAATCGAAAAATTAAAAATGTTTATAACTTTAAAGCAACATATTTTAAAATACGAAGACGACTTTACAAAGCAAGCGATAAATTTATTAAATCGCTTGAATTAAAGGGAGGCTTTAAAATGACATCTCAAGAGATTTTAAAAGCATATCAGGATTTTACTACCCTGATACCTGCCAACCACAAATCCGATGAAATATTTTTTTTAAAAAATCTTCCGGCTGGTTGTTATTATATTTTTTGGAACTGGCACGGAGCGGAAGAAGATGTATTATTTAAAAGTAAGTTTACAAGGATGGTTAAGTCTCTG
>DAHXKG010000031.1 GCA_027366525.1 candidate division FCPU426 bacterium | reverse complement strand
TCAGTACACTTGCAATCATAGAAGTGGAAAGGTTCAGCGGAGTTGTTTTCCACCTAGAAAACCTTCTGCAAGGATATAAACTTCAGATGAGCTAGGGGAAGAGGAAGGGGGTTTGGTTATCCTGACCTTCCTGAATTTTTCCATATATTCCTTCTTGGCTGTATCCGTCAGGTCACCCTGAAGCATCTTCACCAGCATTTTCCCATTTCTGTTCAGAAGACGTTCAGCCATCTCCAAAATTCTCTTTGCAATGAAATAGGAATTTGCATGGTCAATTGATCTTTGCCCAGACGTGTGTTGCAGTATGTCTGAAAGTATCAGATCGTATCCAAATTCTGATTTTTCCAGAAGTCTGTCTATGGCCTCATCGGAAAAAATGTCACCCTTGGAGAAAATCACACCAGGAACTGGATCCATGGGGATTATGTCTGTAGCAACATTCAGGCCGTCCGGATTCAATTTGGAAATCACCTGGCTCCATCCTCCAGGTGATGCTCCCATGTCCAGTATTTTGGTTCCTTCATCTATCAGATGGA
>DAHXKG010000030.1 GCA_027366525.1 candidate division FCPU426 bacterium | reverse complement strand
AGTCGAAGCAAACGAAACTAAGGTCCGACTGCGGGTCATCCTATGCAACAACCATTTTGTGAAAAGCCCAACGGTCGAAACGCACTCCCGATAGACTCCCAATAGGGTGTCCAGAGGGTACTTTTCCGTACTTCCGGGTCGCCATAAGTGCCGCAAAGTCCGTTAGATACCTGAGCTCCCGGTCGCTCATAACCCAAAGGTCGCTGGTTCAAATCCAGCCCCCGCAACCATTTAGCCGCAAGGCCAACCCCAGATAACCCCATTTAAGAGCGCCTATCCAAACGCTACGGGGTTTCTGGGGTTTTTGCTGCAGGGTTCCTTCCATGGTTATGCGCTCCTCAGCGCCATTCTGACCACCTTGCTGTTCGCCTCACGCTTGGCCGTCATCAAGGCGTTTCCATACACGTTCATTGTGGTTGAAACCTGTGCGTGCCGCATGAGTTTCTGCTGCACGCCGATGGGCGCTGCGGTGTCATCCAGCCAGGAACGATAGGTATGGCGGAAGGTGTGCCACCCCACGCTGCCGAACTTTCCGGCAGCTTTCCACCGCTCGTCGTGCAGAGGCAGGCGCTTC
>DAHXKG010000002.1:263614-273637 GCA_027366525.1 candidate division FCPU426 bacterium | reverse complement strand
ACCGTGACGAATACTCCCACCAGTACATCAACGAACACACCAACGAATACTCCGACGAGTACACCAACAAACACACCCACGAATACCGTGACGAATACCCCGACGAGTACACCAACAAACACACCCACGAATACCGTGACGAATACTCCCACCAGTACATCAACGAACACACCAACGAATACCCCGACGAGTACACCAACAAACATATCCACGAATACCGTGACGAATACTCCCACCAGTACATCAACGAACACACCAACGAATACTCCGACGAGTACACCAACAAACACACCGACGAATACCGTGACGAATACCCCGACAATGACATCTACTGCTACGGTAATTAGTAACATTTCTCCCACTCCGACCTCAAATGCATTTAATGAAATTGTTATTCAAATTTATAATGAATCTGGAGAAGAGGTTCGTTCAATTATTGCTAATACTAAATTGTCTCAAGCAACTAGCTATAATTTTGAAATTTCAGCATTTGTTCAATCTGAACATTCAAATGGAGGTTTTGTAAAAATTTATCTTAATAATATTTTTATTGCGAATTGGAATTGCTTAGATAGTAATGGCGAGTTAGTTGATAATGGCGTTTATCAGGTAGAACTTCAAACCCAATTGCTTAATGGGGAGAAGTTAACAATGATAAAAAATGTATTTGTTGAACCATGGCAAGGGAATGCCAATATTGTATTTACTGCGCGCCCCAATTTATCACTCAATAATTCAAAAATTTTGTTGAATGTATCTAACTCTCAAAACTTAAGTTTTTCTAATTTTTCAATCAAAATTTATGATGTTACAGGTGAATTAATTAAGGAATTAAATTTAGGACCAAGCCATGAAGTTATATGGGATTTAAAGAATATCTATGACCAACAAGTGGCATCGGGTCTTTATTTGGTTGTTTTAACAGCCACAAATTCTGATGGAACAATAATAACTAAAGTTATAAAAGTAGCCGTTATTAAATGAGAAAAAACATGAAAAAAATAATTCTTTTTTTAATGCTTTTGTTTTTGCCAAAATATGCATTTGCACAATTTTATCAAAATTCGGGATTGGGTGTAGGGGCTCGTGCCATTGGAATGGGAGGAGCTTTTGTTGCTATTGCCAATGATCCAAGTGCAGCGTATTGGAATCCAAGTGGGCTTGGATTGATTAATAAATTTGAATTTCTAGGAATGTATGGAAATTTATTTTCAAACGATATTACAAATACCTATTTTTCAATTGCATGGCCAATGCCGCATCAAATTCATTTATCAATTAGTAGAAATGAACTTTATTTCTTGGGATTATCCGGAAGTAGCGAGCAAAATTACTCTTTAGCAATATCTATTCCATTAATGCGAGATAATAAATTATTTTTTGGTGCGGAATTGAACTATTTTTATTCTAACTTGGAAAATAATAGTTCTAGTGGAGAAGGTTTAGGGTTTGGTTTTTTATATACACAACCAGTTAATTTACATACTGATTTAAAGTTTGGGATTAATGTCTCAAATCTTTTTTCCGAATTAAAGTACACGAATGGATTTTTACAAAACATTCCTGAACAAATTGCTTCGGGTCTTGCTATGGAAATAAATAAAATGACGACCGTTGCAGTCGATGGGATTTCGTATGTTAGTGAACATCAATTTCAGGTCAGGATAGGGGCTGAACAGTGGATTTTAAATAGAAGTTTGGCTTTTAGAGTAGGATATATAAACTTTTTCACAATACCAGCACAGATTACATTCGGAATTGGATGGAAAATGACTAATGTTGAATTGGATTATGCCTTCGAAAGTCATTCATCATTAGGGTATAGCCATAGAATTTCATTGACATGGTATTTTCCTGCTCATTTAAAAAACCAGCATCCCCAAGTTAAAATTTGGGATGTGAAAAGTATGGTTGGAAATAAGAAGATTTATTTAAGTTGGAAAGTTAGCAATGCAGAAGGGAAAATAAATTTTAATATTTATATTAAAAAAAATAATTGGAGAAATTATTTTATTTGCAATCGCAAAGTAATATCTACGCAATATTGCTTGATACATAATGCAATTAATTTTCAAAAATATAATATCTTTGTGCGTGCGGTCACCAAATCTCCAAAAAGAATTTCATCAAGAGTTATTTCGGTTGAAGCCCACCCAATGAGCACTATTGCAAAAGCTTATTATAGGCGTGCCAAAAAATGTTTTAAAATGGGTCGAATATCTGAAGCAGACGGTTTAATACATATGGCATTAGAGTATGATTCTGAAAATTATACGTTGAATCAATTTTGCAAGAAGCTTGAAAAAGTTAGTGAGCAAAAATTATAAATACGGGATTTGAGGTGTTATTTGAAATTTAAAAAAATGTTTTTTTTCATTGGTCTTGTTTTTTTGATTACAAAAAACAATGTAATGGCACAGCAGTCTGATGGGTTTCGACTACATCAAATGGAAAAATATTATTTGAATGGATTGCAAGATTACATGTCCGCTCAATATGATGATGGACTTGTTAATGTTGAAAAACTGTTAACTTTAGAACCCCATAATAAAAAAGCACATCTATTAATGAGTGATTTAATCACAGCTAAAAAACGACTGGCGCATTCCAATATTTGGCTTGTTGATAATACAAGGTTTCCAGTTGTCCTTAGTAAAGGACTTGTTCCTCATAAAACTGCTGAGATTAATACGCTTATGTTAACGATATATCATCTTCAACAAGAAATAAGCGAATTGCAAAAATTACGCAAGTCGAATATGAGGCAAGCATTTTGGGTTGCCGAAAAGTCTCCGGTAATTAATCGAAGCTTTAGTTTGGGGATTTATTCTGAACTTGAAAAATTTATTTGGTTTTTACTTTTGGTTTTATTAATGTTTTTAATAACGTGGATGTCTTCTCTTATTTTGTTTTTAACAGAAGACAAGAATCATGGCAAACAATTAAGAACACGCAGACAACAAAAAATATAAATTATTTGAATTGAAATTTTATTTATTAAGAACAGGTAGCATGAGTGCAGCTTTGAATATTATTTTGGGGTTTAAAAACAAATAAAAAGTTCTTGTTAGATAAACTGATTATCTTTATTATTTTAACAAATCTAACAGATTATTTAAGGATACCACTTTGACTAAAATTCGACCACTGACTTTGAGTATGAATGTGCCAACTTATGCCGAAGGATCAGTTTTAATCTCGATGGGAGATACAAAGGTTTTATGTAACGCAACAGTTGTTGACGAAGTTCCAAGTTTTTTAAAAAACAAAAATAAAGGCTGGATTACTGCTGAATATGCAATGCTACCTAGAAGTACTCGCGAGAGAAGTGCACGCGAATCAGTAAAAGGAAAAATATCCGGTAGAACACACGAAATTCAACGTTTGATTGGGCGATCTCTTCGTTCAGTATTAATTCCTGAAATATTAGGTGAGCGGCAAATATTAGTGGATTGTGATGTACTGCAAGCGGATGGCGGAACTCGTACTGCTTCAATTAATGGGGCTTATGTTGCGGTTGTAGAGGCATTTAAAAAAATGCAAAAACAGGGCTTAATCAAAAAAAATCCGTTTAAAGAATATTTAGGTGCAATTAGTGTTGGGATGATTAATGGAAAAATGGTTCTAGATATGTGTTATGAACAAGATTCTGTGGCGGATGTGGATTTAAATGTAGTTATGACGGAATCTGGAAAATTTGTTGAAATTCAAGGTACGGCAGAGAAAATTCCTTTTTCAAAACAAAACTTAAAAGACTTATTGGATTTGGCGGAATCGGGAATAAAACAAGTGATTAAAAGTCAGAAAAAGGTTCTTAAATACTAATGCAAAAAATTGTTTTAGCAACGCACAATAAAGATAAGCTTAAGGAATTTTTAGAAGTTTTGAAAGATTTACCATATAAATTTATGTCATTATATGATATTCCTGATTTTCCGGCTGTTGTTGAAGATGGAGATACATTAGAAGCGAATTCGCTTAAAAAAGCAAAGGAATTATCAAGTTTTACTGGATACCCAGCACTTGCAGATGATACCGGACTATTTGTTGATGCACTAAATGGAGCTCCAGGTGTATTTTCTGCACGATTTGCTGGAAAAAATTGTAGTTATCGCGATAATGTTAACAAGTTACTAAATGCTTTAAAGGAAATTCCGTTTGAGCAACGAACTGCAACCTTTAAAACTGTAGTAACCATTGTTTGGCCTAAAAAATCGACTGTTCAATTTTGGGGAATCATTGAGGGTCACATTACAACAAATGCCATTTGGGATAATGGATTCGGATATGATCCTATTTTTTTGCCATCTGGAAAAACAAGAGTATTTTCAGAAATATCGGTTGAAGAGAAAAATAGTATTAGCCATCGAGGACAGGCATTAAAACAAGCGCAGAATTGGTTGTATCAACAAAAGGGGAGCGGGGCGTAGCGCAGCGGTAGCGCACCTGGTTTGGGACCAGGGGGCCGTGAGTTCAAATCTCACCGCCCCGACCATTAATCTAGTCATAGTTTCAGTAATACTTTACGTTAAAATATAGGCGCCTGTAGCTCAGTTGGATAGAGCAACTGCCTTCTAAGCAGTGGGTCGACGGTTCAACTCCGTCCAGGCGCACCATGCATTGAAAACGAATTAGTTATTTGATTTTTTAATATCAGGAGTTGTTATGGATAAAGCGGATATTCTATCAAGTTATAAGTTTTTTTCAAAATTTTATGTTTTCTATTTTAATCCTGGGCGTGCGACAGCTATTCAAAAGATGGACCTTCACCAAAATGAAAAAATACTAGAAGTCGGAGTAGGTACTGGCATGTCATTATCATTATATCCACAAGATGTCCAAATTGTTGGTGTGGATTTAAGCAAAGATATGCTTTCTCAAGCAATTCATCAAATGGAGAGACTCCAATTGAAAAATGTTCAATTAATGTTAATGGATGCGCAAAATCTTGAATTTGCTGATGATTCTTTTGATAAAAGTGTTGCAATGTTTGTAGCCTCCGTCACGCCTAACCCAGTATTGATGATTAATGAAATGAAACGAGTTACGAAGGCGAATGGAATGATTTATGTTCTCAATCATTTTAGTCAACGAAAATCACTAATGAATTTTTTTGAAAAAAAGTTATCGCTTTTTTCTTCAATAATTGGTTTCGAACCTTTATTTTATTTAGACGAGTTTTTGGAACAAATAAATGTAAAAGACTTTGAGGATATTCCAATACGACCGTTAGGATATTGGAGGTTGCTATGTTTTAAAAATTCAAAATAAGCTAATATTACAATGATTTTTGAAATAAATTAATCTTTACATTTAATTAGTCTAAATTTAAACTTTAAATTTAATTTGTAAACGACGTAAAAGTATCACTGAATTAATTTAAGTGGTGGGAGTAGCTCAATTGGTTAGAGCGCTTGGCTGTGGCCCAGGAGGTTGCGGGTTCAAGTCCCGTCTCTCACCCCATGTTGTTGAAGTACAATAAGGCGCCTGTAGCTCAGATGGATAGAGCGACAGATTCCGGATCTGTAGGTCGGAGGTTCGAATCCTCTCAGGCGTACCATATGAAGTGTAAGTTGAGTTGTCTTAAAGAATGGGATGGGGTGATTAGCTCAGTTGGTAGAGCAGCTGACTCTTAATCAGCGTGTCGCAGGTTCGATCCCTGCATCACCCACCAAAATATAAAATTACTTACAAGGGAGATAAATAAAATGCCAGAAGTTATGAAAACAGATAAAAAGCCGTTTGTTTCTATTGTAATTCCAGTGAGAAATGCTGGGCGCACAATGGATGAAACTTTTGTTTATCTTTTTGGAGGTACCTCATCTAATGGAAGTAAAATTTCTGGTATAAGTTATTCAAAAAAAAATTTAGAAGTTATTTTAGCTGATGGGGATAGTACGGATAATACGGTTGAAATTATAAAAAATTGGCAAAAAAAATATGATTGTATTCAATTGACGCAGATCCCTAAATGTAAGTCTCCAGGACATGCTAGAAATGCTGCACTGAAAATTTGTAAAGGTGAGTATATTTTATTTACCGATGGGGATTGTGCACCTAATGCGGATTGGGTGGATAAAATGCTTGAACCTTTCTTAAACGATGCTTCAATTGGAATGGTAGGAGGCGAAGTATATACACTTCAGTTTGATCCAAATAATCAAGTAGAGCATTATTGTGAACAAATTGGTTTTTTATCGGTTGGAAATCGCGTTAACCTGAAATCAGGTGGATATTATCCGCCAGTAAAGTTTAATCTACCTCGTGAAGTTAATGGAAGCCAAACGTGTCCTTTTTTTGCAACGGCCAATGCTGCCGTAAGCAAGAAAGCGGCTCAAGCCATTGGCAATAACTTTTGGGATGAAATTACCGCAGAGGATGTTGATTTTTCTTTAAGAATTTCAAAAGCGGGTTTTAAGTTGTTTTTTCAACCCAGCGCGGTGGTTAAACATATGCATCGTGCTAGCCTAAAACAATTTTGTAAACAAGTGAATGGATATGGATTTGGTCATCCCTTGGCAATTAAAACACATGCCAAAAAAGTTATTGAATTACGATTTCAATATTTTGGAGAATTTTCTATTGTAGTACCCTTTCCATTCCAAACGATGATTTATTGGGGTGATTTTCATTTTATGCATTTATTTGGTTTATGGGCAATTGTGGATACACTGTTATTATTACTGCAAGGAGTAACGTTAGGTATTATTTTTAGCACGACATCAATTCTGATTTTATGGTTTTTATTTATTTTATTCTTGTTGAAGTACTTTGCTCCAGTATTAAAGATTCAACCATCATCAAATTTTTTATTATGGGCATGGGTTCGGTATCGATCAAATTTAGCAATGTTCCTTGGAGGGTTAAAGGGATCTAAAAAATTCAAAAGATTGTATATCGAGCTAAGTTGGTAGTGGATAATTTGAAATAATTTTAGGAAAAGTGAGGGGATATGCGTTACGGATATTTTGATATTAAAAATAGGGAATATGTCATTGAAAAGCCAGATACGCCTGTGCCTTGGATGAATTATTTACATAATGAAGAATATTGTGCATTGATTTCTAATAATGCGGGTGGCTATAGTTTTCATCTTTCAGCTCGAGATAAAAGAATTTTACGATATCGATTGAATAATGTTCCGATGGATCGTCCAGGACGATATTTGTATATTAAAGATCTAAATTCTGGTGAATTTTGGTCAGCAAGCTGGCAACCAGTTTTGAAGGAACTTTCAAAATATAAGACAGAAACGCGGCATGGCTTTGGATACACGCGTATTTTATCGAATTATAATAAAATTGAGTCTTCAACATTATATGTGGTTCCCATTACGGATAACCTTGAAATATGGAGTCTCACACTTAAAAATAATGATTCGATAAAAAGAAAATTAAAAATATTTTCATATGCAGAGCTTTGCTTATGGGCGGCTCAGAATGATATGATGAATTTTCAATACACGTATAATATCGCGAAAGCATTTGAACAAAAGGGAGCTATTCATCACTTAACAATGTTTGAAAATGCAGGGCATTACGCTTTTTTTGGTAGCAGTGGCCAAATCAACTCATTTGATTGTGACCGTGAAAAATTTTTGGGCTTATATCATTCAGAAGAATCTCCTATTGCAGTAGAAAAAGGGCAATGTTCAAATTCCACCGCCGATGGTGGAAATCCAATTGCGGCGACGGAAGTTTCAATCAGTTTAAATCCGAAAGAAACTAAGGTAATTAATTATGTTTTGGGAGTGTCGAATTCAATCTCGAATGGTCTAAAATTAATTAATCAGTATAAAACAACCAGTAGTGTTCAAAAAGTTATGGTCGATTTAAAAAAGCATTGGGATGAAAAATTAGAGTCATTGAAAGTCGAAACTCCCGATGAAGATGTTAATTTATCTTTGAATCAATGGAATGCATATCAAGTTCATACTACGTTTAGTATGTCTAGAGGACCTTCAATTTATGAAGGGGGTATTGGGCGAGGTATGGGATTTCGTGATAGTAACCAAGATTTATTGGGAATAATGCACAGTATTCCCCAGAAAGCTAAAAAATTGATTTTGGATTTAGCAAAAAATATGTTTAAAGATGGCACCAGTTATCATCAGTTTTTCCGACTAACAGGTGAAGGCGATGGAAAAGGGTTTTCGGATGATCCACTTTGGATTATTCTTTCAACAATTGCTTATATAAAAGAAACAGGTCATTTAAATTTTCTTAATGAAAAAGTTGAATGGGCAGATGGTGGTAAGGCAACAATGTATGACCATTTGAAAGCTCCCTTGGAGTATACATTTACAAATGTTGGGCGTCATCAAATCCCTAAAATGGGTTTTGCAGATTGGAATGATACCCTGCATATTAATGGGCCTAATCCAGGAGAAAGTGTTTGGGTTGCTCATTTTTTTGTTAAATGCGCTAAAGATTTTTCAGAATTAGCAGAAATAGCGGGTAAACATAAGGATGCATTACGATATAAAAAACTTGCAGAAATTGTTTCTAAACGAATTAATGACAAAGCTTGGGATGGCGAATGGTATATTCGGGCATTTGATGGATGGGGTAAATCCATTGGATCTAAAAAGTCACAATATGGAAAAATTTATTTAAATGCACAGAGCTGGAGTGTCATTTCTGGTGTAGCAAATCATGATCGCGGAATTCAAGCCATGAATGCAGTAAAGAAATTTTTAGATTCGGAGCATGGAATTGCATTACTGTATCCTGGCTATAAACATTTTGATCCACATTTGGGGGGGATTAGTACTTTTCCACCCGGGTTAAAAGAAAATGGAGGTATTTTTTGCCATGCAAATCCCTGGGCGGTTATTGCAGAAACATTATTAAATCGTCCCCAAAATGCATTTAAATATTATAAGCAACTACTCCCGCCAGTTCGAAATCGTGTTCAAGAGATTCATAAAGCGGAGCCCTATGTATATGCTCAATCAATTGCTTCTCGAGAGCATCGCGATTTTGGACTTGCGCGTAATTCGTGGTTGACCGGAACAGCTAGTTGGAATTACATAGCGGGTACTCAATACATTTTAGGAATTCAACCGGATTATAAAGGGCTTCGAATTCAACCTTGTTTTTCACCTGAATGGAAAGAATATAAGGTTTGGAGAATTTTCCGTGGTGCAAAATATGAAATCGTTGTTCGAAATTTTCAGAGTGCTAAACAGGAGCATCAAAAGCTAACAATTAAACTAGATGGAAAAGTTATTGATGGGAATTTAATTCCAGTTCAGCAACCGAATACAAAACATCGCGTGGAAGTGGAAGTTGAATAAGCCTAAATGAGTTTTCTAAATTTTAACGAAAAACTAAAGGTGAATAGAATTAAATTAAGAGTAGAGTGTTTGGGGCTCTTGGCATCAGCCAATTTGATAAATTCGGGAGGTTGACATAGCCTTTAATAGTATGATATAAATCCAACTGTAAAAAATTATTTTTGACAATTTTTTAAAGGATATTAGGTATGGAGATTGCTACTCTTAAGGTTGCAGCTAAAAGTAACCCATCGACTGTAGCTGGAGCTATTGCAAATAATATCCGTGATGCAAGAATGGTTGAAATTATAGCGATGGGGCCAGAAAGCGTTAATAATACAGTTAAAGCTATTGCGATTGCGCGTGGATTTTTAAAAGAAGATTTAGTCGATATCACATGTAAACCAGAATTTATCCATTTGGAAATTGATGGTGAAAAAAAAAGCGCGATTAAGTTTTTACTTGCTACAGAAAAAATTTAGCGTTTCTTTTCTTGAATTTTCAATAAAACAATTAAATTAGGGCGGATAGCTCAGTTGGTTAGAGCACCTGCTTTACACGCAGGGGGTCACAGGTTCGAATCCTGTTTCGCCCACCATCTTTTAGAATGGTTATGACTTTACGGCTTCCAATTAGCATCAGCGTGGGTTTTGGGGTCTGAGATGGTCAGGGCGACTGAATTGTTTACCTCGTCTTTCATAATGGATCCCCATGCAGTGTCGCAAATCGGAGAACACGAAATTTCC
>DAHXKG010000002.1:0-263604 GCA_027366525.1 candidate division FCPU426 bacterium | reverse complement strand
GTTGCTTAGCGGACCATCTTGACAAATCCAAATATTCAAATAATAGTTTCTAAAAAAATCTGGAACCAAAGTTTCGGTTTTATCTAGTGTCACAAGAATCGAATATTCTTTGCTGTTTCAGAAAATTTGAGAAGTATCTATTACATACATTCCATATCAATATGTTAAATCTCACATTGCGATAAAGTTTATACGCTTGAATTTGTTTTTATTTTCTTTAAAATTAGATATAAGTTTTTAGAATGTTTATTTTGCTTTGCAAGTATAAAAGAGAAAAACTGGATGATTAGTAAGTGTAAAGAATATAGGTAATCAAGTCAATGGGTTTACTTTATCTAATTATCTAAGTAGATAAATTATTTTACAAATGGTGGAGGCGATGGGGATCGAACCCACGACCCCTTCCATGCCATGGAAGTGCTCTCCCAGCTGAGCTACGCCCCCATTCAATCGTAAAATAGAATTTTATATTATTTTTTTAAAAAAACAATTTCATAATACTATTTTTTGAAATTATTTTTATGCATATCATAATGAATTCCTTTGAGGAATAAAAACAGTTAAACGAGCGATTTATAAAACGAGGGTAAAATGAAATACAGACAATTAGGTTCTTCAAATATTTTAGTTTCTGAAGTTAGTTTGGGCTGTTGGACTTTAGGAGGGTTAAATTGGGTTAATGGGGTACCAAATGGGTGGGCTAATGTTGATGAAACAGAGATTGAACATGCCATTGATTTTGCTATTGATTCAGGAGTGAATCATTTTGATAATGCCGATGTATATGGTAATGGTCGTGCGGAAAGAATGTTGGGAAAAATTTTAAAAAAGCATAATAAAAAGATTATTCTTGCCTCAAAAATAGGATGGTTTCCAGGAACGGCAGCTCATGCATACGAGGCTATTCATATTCGACACCAGTGTGAACAATCACTTCAAAATCTCAAGCGAGATACCATTGATGTTTATTATTTTCATCATGGGGATTTTGGAGAAAATGACCAATATCTTGACGAAGCGATAGATATGATGAATCGCCTTCGTTTGGAGGGTAAGATACGTTTAATAGGTCTTTCCGCATATTCCGCAGAAGACTTTATTCGGTTAGTTCCTCGGATTAAACCCAATGTTCTTCAAAGTTGGGCTCATATAATGGACGATCAGTTTATTAAAGAAAATTCTCCAATTCGAAATTTGATGCATAACTATAAAATAAGCTTTGTTGCTTTTTCTCCACTCAATCAAGGGATATTATTAGGAAAATTCAATCCTCAAAATATTCCTTCGTTTGAAGCGGGAGATCATCGAAAAAATGATATTCGATTTTCACCTGAATATTTACTCAAAATACAACCGCAAATTGAAGATTTGAAAAAAAAGTTTGGATTTCAAATTCAAAATTTGGTTCGTGCGGCGCTACAATTTGATTTGTATCATGAATGTGTTTCGTGTGTAATTCCTGGCTTTAGAACCTTGGATCAAGTTAAGTTAAATCTACAATTATCAGACAGCCCATTAACCGAAGATGAATTTCAATATATTAAAAGGATTTTTAAAAATTAATTTAGTATGCGTTTTTAAAAGATTAAATTAAAATTGATACAGATTAAAAATGTGGGAAATAATGATAAAAACATTCCCTGGGCAAGCCGGTATTGATTTTAAAACTAAAATTTGGAAAAATTTATGAGTTATTTGGAAAACTTGCATTTGTTGGAAGATCAGGTTTTAGCATCATATGCTCAGCGTTCGCAAGAGTCTAAAGGACGCTTTTATTCAGAACCCGAACATGAATATCGAATGGCGTATCAAAGAGATAGAGATCGTATTATACATTCAACGGCTTTTAGGCGACTTCAATACAAAACTCAAGTATTTGTAAATCATGAAGGCGATTATTATCGAACTCGAATCACGCACACGCTAGAAGTTGCGAAAATAGCGCAAACCATTGCTCGAGTATTAAAATTAAATCAAGACTTATCTGAATCGATTGCATTGGCGCATGATCTGGGGCACACCCCATTTGGGCATTGTGGAGAAAAAGTTTTGAATGACTTAATGAAAAAGGATGGAGGATTTGAACACAATGCTCAAAGCTATCGGTTAGTTACTGAATTAGAAGATCCATATCCCGACTTTCGTGGATTGAATTTAACGTATGAAGTATTGGAAGGTATTGATAAGCATCGTACGCGATATGACCGATCACTGAAAAATGTTGGAACTCAATATACACTTGAAGCTCAACTGGTAGATTTGGCAGATGAAATTGCGTATACGGCGCATGATATTGATGATGGGATAACTTCGGGTTTATTAACCCTGGAAGATTTAAAAGAAGTTAAACTTTGTCAGTGTTTTCTGGACGAAATTAATAAAAAATATAACCACTTGGAGTCAAGCAAAGTTAAACATATTATTGTTAGAAAAATAATCGATTATTTAGTTACAGATTTAGTAACGATTACGTTGGATCGAATAGTGCGATTTAAAATTAAAACGGTTGATAATGTTAGAAACTTTCATGAAGAATTAGTAACATTTTCTAGTAAAGCAAAACAACAGCATCATGATTTAAAAAAATTTTTGTCCCAAAAAATGTATAAACATCATCGAGTGGTTCGTATCGAAACAAAATCCATTAAGGTTATTCAAGAACTGTTTAAAATTTATGATTCCCGTCCAGAGGTGCTTCCAGAAAATACATTCAGTAAAATTCAAAAACAAAAAACATCCTCAAAAAAGAGAATTATTTGTGATTATATTGCAGGTATGACAGATCGGTTTGCGATCGAAGAGTATGAGAAGTTAACAATTCCATCAATACGGGTTTAAAATTCATAAATTATATGTATAATGAAACGCATCATAAACTATAGGTCTAAAGTCAAAGTCCTGAATCCTTTGATAAAGGGCTTTTTCTATTTTTTAAGGAGTGCATGTGGACCAACAAGAAATGGTTCAAGAAGGTCTTCAACATTTATTGCATGTTTACAATCGATTTCCCATAGTGCTTCAGCAAGGTACGGGAACACATGTAATAGATCAAAATCAAGTTCAATATCTGGATTTTTTAAGCGGAATTGCAGTAAATGCATTAGGCATGGCTTATCCACAAATAGTTCAAGCGATTATAACCGAAGCTCAAAAAATAAGTCATGTTTCCAATTTTTTTTATACCGAAACCAATATTCGTTTAGCAAAACGGTTATGTGATATTTCATTTGCAAAAAAAGTTTTTTTTTGCAATTCAGGTGCCGAAGCCATTGAATCCGCAATGAAAATTTCACGCAAATATTTTGCTCGTCAAGAAAAAGAGCAATATGAGATTATTAGTTTTCATCAATCCTTTCATGGGAGGACGTTAGGTGCTCTTTCAGTTACTGGCCAAACGAAATATCAAAAAGGATTTGAACCCCTTTTGCCTGGAATTCGTTTTGCACACTTAAACGATTTAAATAGTGTCAAGGCTGTCTTAACACCTAAAACAGCTGCCGTTCTTATTGAACCCATTCAAGGTGAAGGTGGTGTTTTCCCTTGTGAAGAAAAATTTTTAAAAGAGTTACGGAAATTAACTCAGGAAAATAATATTTTGTTGATATTGGATGAGATTCAGACTGGGTTAGGTCGTACTGGAAAAATGTGGGCCTATGAACATTATAAAATTACTCCAGATATATTAACCTCAGCAAAAGCGCTGGGAGGAGGACTTCCAATGGGGGCCCTTTTAGTGACGGACCAAGTGGCAGAGGCTTTTCATCCGGGTGATCATGCAACAACTTTTGGGGGCAATCCCATTGTTAGTGCGGCGTCATTAGCAATGCTTGAAATTATCTCTGCACCTCAATTTTTGGATAATGTGACCCAGCAAGGTGACTATTTAAAGGAAAAGCTATTGCATCTTCGGAGTAAATTTCCTGAAAAAATAGTTGAAATCCGTGGACAAGGACTTATGTGGGGTATTGAAGTCACGGTCTCTGCCCGTGATTTAGTTCAAGGCTGTCTTCAAAAAGGACTATTGATAAGTAGTGCAGGCGACAATGTAATTCGATTATTGCCGCCGCTTATAGTAACTAAAAGCGAGATTGATCTTGCGATTGAGAAATTGATGAAGGTGATTTCAGAATGAGTATTCAAAACGTCAAATTAAAGATCTGTTCGCCGCGGCATCTATTAACATTGAAAGAATTTACTTCCACTGAAATAATAGAACTTTTAGACGTAGCAACACATCTGAAAAAATTTCCATCGAAATATAGTGATGCATTGCGTGGAAAAACTTTGGCATTGATTTTTGATAAAAGTTCAACTCGAACTCGACTTTCCTTTGAAGTGGGTATGTTTCAGTTAGGAGGGCAATCGTTATTCTTAAATCGGAATGATTTACAGTTAGGTCGGGGAGAAACGATTGAAGATTCTGCTCGAGTTTTTTCAAGAATGATTCATGGAATAGTAATTCGAACTTTTTCTCAAAAAATGGTGGAAGAATTTGCTCAATATGCTTCAATACCGGTTATTAATGGGTTAACAGACATGTATCATCCTTGTCAACTATTAGCAGATTTGTTTACGTTAAGGGAGCGTTTTCATAAATTAAAAGGTCTACAGGTAGTTTATGTGGGTGATGGAAATAATATGGTACATAGTTGGCTAATTGCAGCTTCAATGATGTCAATAAATTTCAAAGTAATTTGCCCTAAAAAATACAAACCTAATACAGAAATTTTTCAAGAGGCACAGGTCATAGCTTCTAAAAATAAGTCTTTGATTCAAATGACTCACGGAATAAAGGGGGCACTTGCCGGTGCAGATGTGGTTTATACGGATGTCTGGACTAGTATGGGGCAAGAGCAGGAACGCAGCAAACGACTTAAGGAATTTAAATCATTTCAGATCAATCAAAAATTATTAAAAGAAACTCCGAATGCTGTTTTTATGCATTGTTTGCCGGCACATCGAGGCGAAGAGGTAACTGCCGAAGTGATGGCGTCGGATCGTTCATTGGTATGGGAACAGGCAGAAAATCGTTTGCATGTACAAAAGGCGCTTTTAATTAATCTTTTAAACAATGATAAACTTAAGAGGTAAATACATGTCATCAATTCAAAAAATTGTCTTGGCCTACTCAGGGGGACTAGATACTTCGATTATTATTCCTTGGCTCAAGGAAAAATATCAATGTCAAGTGATTGCTTATATTGCAGATGTCGGGCAGGGCGATGAAATACAGAAAGTTTATTCTAAAGCATTAAAAACGGGAGCATCTAAAGCTATTGTTGATGATTTGAAGCAAGAGTTTATTGAAGAATTTTGTTTCAAAGCTCTTCGAGCACAAGCCCGGTATGAGAACGCATACCTTTTGGGAACTTCGTTAGCGCGCCCAGTTATTGCAAAAGGTTTAGTGAATTGTGCAATTCGAGAAAAAGCCCAAGCGATTGCGCATGGAGCCACTGGAAAGGGCAATGATCAGGTACGATTTGAATTGACAGCCATGGCGCTTGCCCCTGAATTGAAAATAATTGCACCTTGGCGTGAATGGACCATTCGTTCTCGTGAGGAAGCCATTGACTATGCAAAAGCTCGAAATATTGAAATCCCTGTAAATAAAAAACAACCATTTTCCATGGATAAAAATCTATGGCATTTAAGTCATGAAGGGGGAGACTTGGAAGATCCTTGGAATGCACCTCAGGATCATGTCTTTCAAATCACTAAATCGTATAAACAGGCTAAGAAAACACCGTTGACGATGATATTGAGTTTTGAAAAAGGAATTCCTAAAAAAATCAATGGAAAAATATTAAAAGGTGTTCCACTTGTAGAGCAATTAAACCATTGGGCATCGATGTATGGAATTGGGCGGGTCGATATGGTTGAAAACCGTTTAGTGGGTATGAAAAGCAGAGGAATTTATGAAACGCCGGGTGCGACGCTTCTATATGAAGCACATCGAGCGCTACAGAGTTTAACGATTGAAAAGGAATTGTTGCATTATGCGCAAAATCTTTCACACCGATATGCAGAATTAATTTATAACGGTCAATGGTTTTCGCCTTTACGAGAGGCTTTAGAATCATTTTGGGAAAAAATGCAAGAAACGGTAACGGGGGATGTTCGATTGCAGTTGTCTCCGAATTTCATCATGGTGACAGGCATTCGTTCAGTATTTTCACTTTATAGTAAGGAATTAGCTACTTTTGGGGTTGATGAAGTCTATCATCAAAGGGATGCAGAAGGTTTTATCCACTTATTTGGACTTCCACTAAAAGTTGTCGGCTTAATGAAAAAACGCCGGCCAAATCGTAGTCAGGAACCTAAATGAACAAAGTTTGGGGTGGAAGATTTAAAAAACCAACAAACCCTTGGGTCGAAAAATTTACGCATTCATTAAATTATGATCAGCGATTATCGAAGATGGATATTTTAGGAAGTATTGCTCACGTTCAAACCTTGACCCAGGCAAAGGTTATTTCAAGATTAGATGAAAAAAAAATCATTCGGGGCTTAAAAAAAATTCAAAAATTGATTCAAGAAAATAAATTTCCAGATAAAAATCGTTATGAAGATATTCATAGTGCAATTGAAGGAAAGTTGGTTTCACTAATTGGGAAAATTGGAAAACAATTACATACGGGAAGATCTAGAAATGATCAAGTCGCTACGGATTTTTATTTGTTTTTAAAATTAGCGATACACAACATAATGGATTTGTTGTTAAAAATGATTGCCGAACTCGCAAATAGGGCATCCAAGGAAAGAGAAACGATTATGCCCGGATATACGCATTTGCAAAGGGCTATGCCCGTAACTTTGGGACACTATTTAGCAAGTTACGCATTTATGCTAGGTCGGGATGTCGAGCGGCTTAAAGACCTCTATGCACGTGCAGACAGACTTCCGCTGGGCGTGGGTGCGTTAGCTGGTACCAATTTTCCCCTGGACCGAGCGCGAGAAGCAGTACGGTTAGGATTTAGCTCAATTATTGAAAATAGCTTGGATGCTGTTTCTGATCGAGATGTTTTTATTGAATTTTTATCGAGTCTTTCGTTAGTTCAAATGCATCTTTCAAGAATGTCCGAGGATCTGATACTTTGGAATTCAACGGAATTTAATTTTATCCAATTGGATGATGCTTTTGCAACCGGCTCCAGCTTAATGCCTCAAAAGAAGAACCCTGACGTTCCAGAGTTAGTTCGCGGAAAGTCTGGAAGAGTTTATGGAAATTTGCTGGGGCTGCTTACCGTAATGAAGGGGCTTCCCTTGTCATATAATCGAGATTTACAAGAGGATAAGGAATTTATTTTTGATTCATACGATACGGTGAGCATGTCGCTTGAAGTGATGATTCGATTTTTCAAAACACTTCGATTTAATCGTTCGAAGATGCAAGAGGCGGTTGAGAGCGATAGAGGAATTTTAGCGACAGATGTTGCCGATTTACTGGTACAGTCTCGAGTTCCATTCCGCGAAGCACATGAAATTGTTGGAAAAATGATACAGTATTGTTTAATATATGATAAACGCATTCAGGATCTTTCAGCATCTGAGGTTCAAAAATTCACAACATCAATTACTTTTGAAAAATTCAAAAAATTAAATTTGAGAACATCGATTCATCAAAAAAAATCAATTGGGGGGACAGCACCCTCAAATGTGGATCGACAAATTCAACAATTAACGCTTTTTATTCAAAAGACTCGAAAATGGGTTAATCAAATTAAAATCGGGACAAAATATGGAGCAACTTCAATTTAAAAAAAATGAATGGATTGTTGAGCAAACATCTTTAAAAAAAATTGCTCAAAAAGTTGGAACACCAACATATGTGTATAGTTTATCTACTATTGAAAAAAATTATTTTGAAATTGATCAAGCCTATCAATCCATACCCCATTTGATTGCTTATGCCATGAAGGCGAATTCCAATTTAACGATTGTTCAAACGTTGGCTAAACTAGGAGCTGGAGCAGATGTGGTATCGGGCGGAGAAATTTTCAAGGCAATTAAGGCGGGCATCCCCCCTAAAAAAATAATTTTTTCAGGCGTTGGAAAACTTGCAGAAGAAATTAAATATGCGATTCAGATGAAAATTCGAATTTTTAATGTTGAATCCATTGAAGAAATTTTATTGCTTGATAAAATGGCTCAACAGTTCAAACAATATGTATCGATTGCCATTCGATTTAATCCAGATGTCGACGCTCATACGCATCATTATATTTCTACGGGCAAAAGAGAAAATAAATTTGGAATTGATTTAAATAACTTAAATGAAATTATTAAGGTGGTGCGTAATTCGAAACACTTGAAATGGAACGGAGTTCATGCTCATATTGGAAGTCAGATGACTCAAACTCGATCACTTACTCGTGCGGCACAAATTTTATCCAAGTTAGTTTCACAATTGCGCGGAGAAGCGTTCCCAATTCAAACAGTTAATTTAGGTGGAGGCTATGGAATTCAATATAAAGAGCAAGTTCCCAAAATTAGTTCCTATGCAAATCCAATTGTTCAATTACTGAAAGATCAAAATGTTGATATTATTGTTGAGCCAGGTCGCTATATTGTGGGGAATGCCGGTGTATTATTAACTCGTATCTCATATGTTAAGAAAAAGCTAAATAAAATTTTTTATATTGTGGATGCCGGGATGACGGATCTAATTCGACCGGCTTTGTATGGTGCTTACCACCAGATTACTGCCTTGGATAAATCACAAAAATCCCAACAACGCGTTGATATTGTTGGTCCTATCTGTGAATCAGCTGATTTTTTAGCTCAAAATAGAGCAATGCCAGTGTTGAAATCAGGAGATTTATTAGTCGTTTTTTCAGCGGGAGCCTATGGAAGTTCAATGGCAAGCAATTATAATGTTCGCCCATATGCTTGCGAGGTAGCCGTCAGAAAAAAAATGTGGAAAATTGTTCGCAAGCGTCAAACGTGGAATGATTTAATTCAGAATGAAATTCAATGGATTAAAAAATAGGTTCATGCTCATTTTTATGTTAAAGTAACTTAACTTATTAAAAATAATGTGGAGGCAATCGTATGTTTCGTGGCGTTTTTACCGCTTTAATTACTCCCTTTCATAATTATAAAATTGATTATGAGGCTTTGGAAGCACTCATTGAACGACAAATTGCAAACGGCATTGATGGATTAGTTCCCTGTGGTACAACGGGGGAAGCGCCTACATTAACAGAACAAGAACATCGAGATATTATTGAATTTACAGTTAAAGTAGTTGCAAAGCGAATTCCAATTATTGCGGGAACAGGATCTAATTCTACCGTTGAAGCATTGCATTATTCTAGATTGGCTCAAAATTTAGGAGCCGATGCAGTTTTATTAACATGTCCTTATTATAACAAGCCAAGTGCGAGAGGATTACGGGCTCATTTTTTAAAAATTGCGGATGAAATTTCAATACCACAAATTCTTTACAATATTCCGTCCCGTACAGGCATTAATTTATTGCCTGAAACAGTTTTAGAATTATCCAAACATCCACGAATTGTCGGTATAAAAGAAGCAAGTGGAAATTTAGAACAAATGATTAAAATTCGCAAGATGTGTTCTCCCGAATTTGATGTTTTATCAGGTGACGATACGCTAACATTACCCGTGCTATCAATTGGGGGTGTTGGAGTGATATCAGTTTTTTCAAATTTACTACCGAAAGAAATGACTTCTATGGTTCATTTATTTCTTGAAAATCAATTTGTGGAATCTCAAAATTTGTTTTTGAAATACTATGATCTTATAAAAAATATTATGACCACGGATGCCAATCCAGTTGGAATCAAATTAGCTTTATCTTTATGTGGGCAAATTCAAAATGAGTTGCGATTGCCACTTGTGGAAGCGCAAATGGAGGATCGAAAAAAAATGGAAAAATTGTTAAATCAGGCTCAATTATTACCCCTTGAGATTCCCAAATGACGATTCCGATTTGTATATCCGGCATAACTGGGAAAATGGGGAAAACGATTGTTGGCTTGGCTCATAAGGAGAAGTATTTTAAAGTTGTTTCCGCATTGGAATCCCCATCACATCCTTGTTTGGGGAAATCTTTCAATGAAATTTTTCCTGAAATACCCGTTTCTTGTATTTTAACGGGGAATCCGAGTGAGGCTTTGCAAGGGGTCAAAGTGTTAATTGACTTTACCAGTCCAGTGGCAACGTTACAGTATATCAATACTGCAATTGAATTTAAAACAGCCATGGTTATTGGTACGACCGGATTTTCCGAACATGAGAAATCCATTATTCAAGAGGCTGCTTTGAAAATTCCAATAGTTTTTTCTCCAAATATGAGTCTTGGCATGAACGTGTTATTTAATTTGGTTCAAGAAGCGGCAAAAAAGTTGGGAACAAATTACGATGTGGAAATTATTGAAATGCATCACAATTTGAAAAAAGATGCACCTTCTGGTTCTGCGATTCGGCTGGGCGAACTGATTGCAAAGGTATGGAATAAAAATTTAAGTCAAATTTTGGTTAACAATCGGAATGGGTCAAATGTAGTTCGTGAAAAGGGAACTCTTGCGCTTCATGCCGTTCGCGCAGGCGATATTATAGGTGATCATACTGTTTTATTAGCCTCGAATGGAGAGCGGATTGAATTAACCCATCGAGCCCAAAGCAGGGATTCCTTTGGACATGGTGCTTTGCGAGCGGCAAAATTTGTTTCAGAAAAGAAGAGTGGATTGTATGATATGAACGATGTTTTAAATTCTGATGTGAATTCAACATTGTGAAAATTGCGCGTGTTCTTCATCAAGGTGAAAAAAAATGGGTCTTAATTGATGGAGATGTGTATCGTGTTATTACATCTTTGTGTCCATGGGAAAATATGGATATTTATCCGGAATCTTTTTCACTTCAAAACACTACCTTTTTACCTCCGACCATTCCATCTAAAATTGTTGCAGTTGGGCTGAATTATCAAGATCATATTCAAGAAATGAGAAATACAAGAGCGGAAGAGCCAATTTTATTTTTAAAACCCTCCTCGGCGCTTTTGCCTCATTTAGGAGAAATCGTTTATCCTTCCGGCGTATCTCGACTGGATTATGAGGCGGAATTAGCAATTATATTAAAACGTTCGATTAAAAATGACACTTTTGATGAGGCACAAAATGCAATTTGGGGATTTACCATATGTAATGATGTTACTGCCCGAGATTTACAGTCAAAAGATCAACAGTGGACTCGGTCTAAAAGTTTTGATACGTTTTGTCCTTTAGGCCCTTGGTTGGAAACAGAATTCATTGAAAATAATCAAACCATTCAATGTAAAGTCAATAATCAAATTAAGCAAAATTCAAAAATTTCGAATCGAATTTGGAAAGGTGTAGAATTGTTGGTATTTATTTCAAGCGTGATGACATTGAATGCACTGGATGTTGTTATTACGGGTACGCCTTCTGGTATTGGCCCCATGAAAGTCGGCGATGTTGTTGAAGCCACAGTGGATGGAATTGGAACACTTCAGAATACAATTGTTCATCATTAATCTTAGATGATGTATAGTAATGGTGAGGAATGTATGGCGCAAGTGTACTTGTCCTTGGGTTCAAATTTAGGAAACCGGGTGGGCTTTCTTGAACGCGCGCAAGCTGCGTTTCAAAAAGCATTTCATCAAGTGCGATTTTCTGAAATTTATGAAACAGAACCTGTGGATTATTTAGATCAACCTTGGTTTTTAAATCAAGTGGTCGAATTAGGAACGGAATTATCGCCATTGGAACTATTAAATTGGAGTAAAACACTCGAAAATCAAATGGGAAGAGTTTATACTTTCCCTAAGGGACCTCGAACATTGGACGTGGATATTTTAACTTATGATGATATCATTCTTAATACGCCAACTTTGTGTGTTCCACATCCGCGTTTAGCGGCACGTAAACATGTTTTGGTTCCGTTGGCCGAGCTGAATCCTAATTTGAAAATTCAAACTGTCGGTCAAACCGTTTCCGAAGTTTTAGAAACAGTTAAAGATTCGTCAAGGGTATATCGATATGCTCAAAAATAAATACATCGCGATTGAAGGTCCTATCGGTGTTGGAAAAACAAGTTTGGCAGAAATTCTTAGTTCCAAACTTGAAACCGGTCTGTTTTTAGAATCGGTCGAGGAAAATCCTTTTGTAACAGATTTTTATAGGGATATGAAAAAATATGCCTTTCAAACCCAATTGTTTTTTTTGCTTTCTCGATATCATCACCAACAGGATTTGTTGCAAATGGATATTTTTAAAAGAGGGATCATCAGTGATTATATTTTTGATAAAGATCGCTTGTTCGCGAATTTGACACTTGAGGATACCGAATTAAAATTGTATGAACAAATTCACAATATTTTAAAAGTGCAGATTTTAAAACCTGATTTAGTAATTTTTTTGCAAGCTTCTACAGACGTTCTTTTAAAAAGAATCGAATTGCGGGGGAGAAAGTTTGAAAAGAAAATTAAGGCAGATTACTTGGATGAATTAAACAAAGCGTACAATTATTACTTTTTTCATTATCGAGATACTCCTTTAATGGTGATCAATACGAGTGATATTGATTTTGTTCATCGGGATGCGGATTTAGATGATCTCTTGTTGCATCTGGAAAAAATGGGCAAGGGAACCGTTTATTATCAACCGATCAGTCTACAAAAAGGGTCGAAGCTTCATGCGGAATAATGTGTTGGATCTTTTTAAAAAGCAAAAATCTGGTTCTAAACTTTGTATGATTACGGCATATGATGCCCCGACAGCACAAATGGCAGAAAATGCAGGTGTGGATGCTATTTTGGTAGGTGATAGTGTCGCCACAACCGTTCTGGGTATGGAGAACACATTAACCATTTCGTTGGAACAAATGATTTATCATGCTCGTGCCGTAGTTCGGGGAACTCAAAAAACAATTATTATTGGCGATATGCCATTTCTTTCCTATCAAGCAGGAAAAGAATGGGCGTTACAATCGGCTGGAAAATTTATACAAGAAGCTGGTGTTCAAGCCGTTAAGTTGGAATGGTGTGTAAATGCTTTTGAAATTACAAAATTTTTAACTGGAAATGGAATTCCCGTTATGGGTCATGTTGGATTTACTCCACAAAGTATTTACCAAATGGGTGGCTATCATCTTCAGGGGAAAACTGAAAAAGCAGCTAGACAAATTTTTCATCAAGCTAAACTTTTTGAAAAAGCAGGAGCGTTTAGTGTGGTTTTGGAATTAATGCCCGCAGCATTGTCTAAATCCATAACGATGGAACTTAACATTCCCACCATTGGAATTGGAGCTGGGGAAGATTGCGATGGGCAAGTTCAAGTGTTACATGATTTGCTTGGGCTTTTGAAGGATTTTCATCCGAAACATGCCGTGCAATATTTGAATTTGTATGAACTGATTCAAAATGCGATTCAAAAATACGTTCAGGATGTTCGACGACAAAAATTATATCATCAAAAATTATGAAAGTTTTTAATCACATCAATTCATTACGTGCTTGGCTAAAAAACAAAAAGCGACTTGGAAAGACAATTGGATTTGTTCCTACAATGGGAGCTTTACACTGTGCACATGGTTCATTAATTCAACGATCCCAAAAGCGGTGTGATATAACGGTTGTTTCCATTTTTGTTAACCCATTACAGTTTGGTCCGCAAGAAGATTTTAATGAATATCCGAGGATGATGAATGCCGACCTTCAATTTTTAAAAAAAGAAAAAGTTGATATTGTATTTACACCTTCCTATGCGGAGATGTACCCAAATGGTTTTTCAACCCTGATCCACATATCTGGCCCCATTGTTCATGGGTTATGCGCACCTTTTCGTCCAAATCATTTTAATGGTGTTGCGACCGTGGTATTGAAGCTATTACACATTGTCCATCCAACGCATTTATTTCTAGGGCAAAAAGATGCTCAGCAAGTGGCAGTAATAAAAAAAATTCTTCAAGATTTAAATTGGAATACTCAGGTAGTTGTTTGCCCTACGCTACGAGAGGCAGATGGGCTTGCCTTAAGTTCTAGAAATAAGCGATTATCGGCGTCATCGCGAAAATTTGCTTCAAAATTGTTCGAATCGTTGTATTGTGGTAAAAAGTGTGCTCAATCAGGCGAAAAAAACGTTTTAACGGTTTTGAATTTAATTCGTGATAAAATACGGCAAGAACCAAGAATTCATATTCAATATTTGGAAGTCGTTCATAAAGATACGTTGCAACCTCTTCAAAAAATCCAACCTCAAAAAACAATGATTGCAATAGCGGCAACTATTGACAATGTCCGCCTGATTGATAATATAATAGTGTAATTGTATAAGTTACACTAAGTATTTTAATATTTACGATTGGAATTGAGGTAAAGTTGAGTCGAATATTCTTAAAATCCAAGATTCATCGAGCGGTTATTCAAGAAACAAATCTTCATTATGAAGGCAGCATTACGCTAGATCCCGTTTTAATGAAAGCGGCTCATATTTTACCGTATGAACAAGTCCATGTCCTTAATCTGAATAATGGGTTTCGATTAGAAACGTATGCCATTGAAGGCGAGCAGGATAAAGGGATGGTTTGTTTAAATGGAGCCGCAGCACGCAATGCAATAGTCGGTGATAAAATTATTATTTTAACTTATCAAATATTAGATGAGCCTTTTTTAAATCATGATAATCCCATTGTCGTTTTTGTTGATAGTAAAAATAAAATTTTAGAAGTGAAAGAAGGTAACTAATATGGCCATGGATATGTTTTGGGATGACACAGAGTTAATTGAGAAAATTCAAAAATTAAAAAATGAAAAAAATGCTTTTATTATTGCCCATAGCTATGAACGCCCTGAAATTCAAGATATTGCAGATGAGGTTGGGGATTCTTTAGAACTTTCTCGCCTTGCTGCCAAAACGGATGCCGATATTATTGTCTTTTGTAGTGTCCATTTCATGGCAGAAACTGCCAAAATCCTTTCGCCTCAAAAATTGGTTCTTCTTCCAGCCATTGAAGCCGGTTGCCCTTTAGCCGACATGATTACTCCCGAGCAACTCACGATTGAAAAATCAAAATATCCGGATGCCGGCGTAGTTGCATATGTAAATTGCTCCGCTGAAATCAAAGCAATGGCAGATGTTTGTTGTACTTCGGCTAATGCGATTCAGGTGGTTAATGCAATGCCACAAGATCAAATTTTATTTGTTCCAGATCAACACTTAGGTCGATGGGTTCAAAAGCATAGCAATAAAAAAATTATACTCTGGGCGGGCGGATGTCCAACCCATCAACGAATGAAAGCGCGTGATATATTTCAAATAAAAGAAGAACATCCCGATGCTTTGGTATTAATGCATCCTGAAGCGAGCGAAGAGCTTTGTCAATTGGCAGACGCCGTTTTATCAACTTCTCAAATGCTTCGCTTTTGCCAGAATTCAACGGCTCAAAAATTTATTATTGGGACAGAAATGGGAATGCTCCATCGATTACGGACAGCCATGCCGAATAAAATATTTTTTCAACCTTCTAAAGGATTAATTTGCCCGAATATGAAAATGACTCAATTGGAAGATGTTTACGAATCGCTGCTTGAATTAAAATACCCAATTGAAATTCCAGAACATATTCGCATTCAAGCCAAAAAATCCCTTGAAGGTATGTTGTCGGTAATACCTGTAAAATGAAAAATTATTTGAAAACCAAACGATTGGGTATTGTCGGTTGCGGTGCTATTGGGACGATGGTAACAAAACACTTAATCCAAAAAAGTTCCGCATTTAAAGTAGTCGCTTTGTTTGATCAAAATTTTCAAGCAGCTTACCAATTAGCCAATTCGTTAAAATCAGTTCCCCGAGTTTGCAATTCTTTAAACGACCTAGTTGACAATTGTGAATGGATTTTAGAAGCAGCTGCAGTTTCAGCAGTATTGCCAACTGCTCGGGTGGCATTAAAAAATCATATTCCGCTCATTGTCATGAGCGTGGGTGGGTTTTTTTTAAATCGGACACAAATTATAAAGCTGGCCAATCAATATCAAACTAAAGTTTATATTCCTTCGGGAGCCTTGGCGGGCATTGATGGTGTTCGATCTGCACAACAAATTGGGCGCATCACTAAAGTGGAAATTATTTCAACAAAAAATGAAAATGGATTGAAGGGGGCTCCAGGTTTTTCTCCAAAATATTTAAGAAATCTTGAAATTCGTAAAAAACCTTGCTATATATTCCAAGGTGGGGTTAAACAAGCTATTGACCGATTTCCTAAAAATGTCAATGTTGCCGCAACGTTAGCCTCCGCTGCTAAATTTACTAAACAAGCTAAGGTGAAAGTAGTCTTGGATCCTAAAATCAAAGTGAATCAACATGAAATTCGAATTGAGGGTAGTTTTGGGAAATTACATTCCGTGACACAAAATGTTCCCTCAACGCTCAATCCTAAAACCAGTGCTTTGGCGATTCAATCTGTCTTGGCCCTTTTTGAACGATTAGAAAGCTATGTTGAGATTGGAAACTGATTATGCCGGCTTTGATTCTTGACAATATTTCAAAAACGTTTTGGACGGGTGTTTACGGATTTCAAAAGCAAAAAAAAATCATTGAAAACATCAATTTAAAGGTTTTTGAAAACGAAGTATTTGGGCTGATTGGTTTAAATGGTGCCGGCAAGACAACGACAATTAAAATTATCTTAGGATTATTAAAACCAACAACGGGACATTGTACCATCTTAAATGGATCGGTTGAAAATCGTCAGATCCGTAATCAAATTGGATATTTACCGGAAGCCCCGTATTTCTCTCGACAACATTCGGGACGTGAATTACTAAATTTTTTTGGCTCTTTGTATGAACTCACGGGTAAAAAATTAAGAAATCGAGTGGATGAAATTTTAGATGTAGTTCAAATGCGACATGCGGCATCGGAAAAAATTTTCACCTATTCCAAAGGCATGCTTCAACGCATAGGTATCGGCCAAGCATTAATTGCGCATCCCAAGCTTTTGATTTGCGATGAACCAATGAGCGGTCTGGATCCTGTTGGTTATAAAGAAATGCGAGACATTTTTCTTGAGCTCAAACATCGTGGAACAACTGTGTTCTTGAATACCCATGATCTTAATGAAGTTGAACGCATTTGTGATCGCATTGGAATTATTTATAAAGGTAGACTTTTAAAAACTGAAGAAATGAGTCATGTTTTAGGTTCGACACATTTACTTAAATATTGGATTGAACTCGATCAAATGGATTTTGAGCAAATCCAAAATTGGCCAGTACCATGGATTAAAAATCAAGACGGGATTCAAATAGAGGGAGATCAACTTCCGGAGGCTTTAAATCGGTTGGCGAGTCAAAAAATTTATCCGAAAAGTATTCGACCATTATCATCAACGTTAGAAGCCTTTTTTTTAAAAGCAATTCAAGATTTTAACGAGGCAAAAGATCATGAAAAGCATTTTTAAAATAGCAAAATTCACCTATCGAGAATTAATCCGCAATCACATTGCCATTGTTTGGGTCATTTTTGCCATTGCAATTGCGGCATTGGATTATTTATTGTCGATGCTTAGCTATGGCTATCAAAAACAAGTTTTTATTGATTTGGGACTAGGGGGAATTGAATTTGCTGGGGTTTTAACGCTATTGCTCAGTTTAGCAGTTACGTATGTCACTGAATTTGATCAGCGAGCTATTTACTTGCAGATTGTCAAACCTCTCACCAAAGGAGAGTATTTATTAGGTCGTATTTTGGGATTTATAGGCATTAATTGGACGATCGTACTGGGAATGTCATTCTTGATAGCAGGGATATTATGGTTCTATGGGGCTTCAGTTAACATAATGTATTGGGAAGCAGTTATTGGCTTGCTATTGGAAATGATTATTTTAAATGTTGTTGGACTAACATTTCAAATGATAGGGACATCCATGGCGGGAGTGGTTTTGTATACACTGTTTACGATTATTTTAGGGCATTTATTGGCAAATTTAAAATGGCTTTTACATAAGCATATTTCCTCTTTTATGAAAATTATATTAAATATTTTCTATTATATTTTTCCCAATTTGGAAATTTTTAACATAAAAGATCGAATGTATTTACCCCACCACGTGCTATCACTAGTACAATGGGAATCTATTCTTTTATATACATTTACGTACTCATTCTTTGCTTTTTTGGTTGGTTGGATTGCATTTGAAAAGAGAGAATTCAAGTAATGCTTCGCAGCGATGTTCGAAAAATTTTTTTAATTGTTCTTTTCTTTGGTTTGCAAGGGTTCTTATCAAATAAAAATTTGAAGTCGGATTTTAATTCAAATGAGTATTTCTTTTCGACAGTTAATCAACACTTTTCAGTTAAGCATGTTCCGTCAATTTTGCGTGCGGCAGCGGATTTAAGTGGTTTTCGTACGATAATGGCAGATTTTTTTTGGATTGAAACAGTGGAATACTATGGTGATTTTAAAAATCAAAAACTATTGTATCCTGACTTGTATCAAGATTGTAGAGTGATTGCAAGTTTAAATCCATATTTTGAGATCAATTATACGTTTGGAGGCGCTGCTTTAGCTTTTGAATTAGGAAGGTCGGGACAGGCGATTAACTTGTTAAAAATTGGAAGCTATTATAATCCTAAAGATGTTGTCTTGAAATATATGATGGCTGCAATCGTTTATCAGCATTTACATCAATTAAATAAAGTAGTTGCTTTTTTAAAATATGATATTGATTCTGGCAAAGCTCCTCAACGACTAATAAATATTTTAGCTAATACATATATAAAACTAAAAAAATATTCTCAAGCAAAACATTTGTGGGAAGTTATTTTACACAAGACGCATTCGGTTACCGAGCGGGAAGAAGCGGTTCGAAAGCTCGCAGCGATATACAAACTTTTAAATGAGAAAAAGTATAATCGACGTGCTGGTATTGAATGATTCATATTATTAATTTCTTTCCATCCTTGGACCATGATATTTCAATTCAAAAACCTGAATTGGGGAAGATTGGCACGGTTTTCAACTATACAGTAAAGGCAGGTGGAAAAGGATTGAATGTGGCTTGCCTTTTATCTTTTTTAAAAGTCCCTAATCATTTATGGGTGGTTTTAGGGGATTTGAAAGATCCCGGAACCATTTTTTTTAATCAATTTCTTAAAAAAAATTCTATTAATGCTACAGTTTTTAATCATACAGGAATCCTTCGCAGCAATTTTTCCATTCAACTAAATTCAAAGTCTTTAGGGAAATTCAATCAGGAAAGTGCTTCCATGGATCCAAAGATGCTTTCCAAAATAGAGTCGGTGGCTCTTTCCGAAATGAAATCAGGTGATTGGGTTGTTTTGAATGGCCGGCTTCCGCGTGAGAATGCACGAACGTATTATCATTGGATTCAAAAGTTACATTTAAAAAAAATAAAAGTTTTTTTAGATTCATCCGGGCTTGCCTTAAAATATGCATGTGATGCAGGACCGGATTTCTTGAAAATTAATCGATTTGAATTATCGGAAATTTTAAAGGGAAAAATTCATTCGCTGGATCAAGTCAAAAAATTGCATGGTTGGTTTTTAACCCATCATATAGTTTCAGGAGCTATTACGGAGGGGCCCCAAGGAGCTTTGTTATGGGAAAATCATAAAATGATTCGCGTGGCCTTTGAGAAAAGAATACAATATTCTCATACGCTTGGCGCAGGCGATGCATTTTTGGCTGGATATTTATTTGGACTTTATCGCAAGTGGAATCTTAATCAACGTATACGCTATGCAACCACCATGGCGACTAAAGTAGCACGAAATGGAATCGATGGGTTTTTCAAAAATAAAAAGTTGAAAATTGAAAATTCAATTCACATCAAACTATGTCATCCTCAGAATTAAATAAGGAAATTTTATCAGTATCGGTTGCTCTTCAGAAAGCTAAAGAATTATTAGAGCATCAATTTAGCTCGATTGCAGTAATGGGAGAAATTAGCGACTACAAATTTCATCCGAGCGGACACATATACTTTAGCCTTAAAGATGCTAAGAGTGTCCTTCGATGTACATTTTTTAGAACCTATAATCAGGCTTTGCCATTTAAATTGAACAATGGAATGAACATTATCGCAATGGGCTCATTGAGTCTTTACCCGGCTAAAGGAAATTTCCAATTGAATGTGTACACGATTGAACCGGTTGGAATTGGGAGTCTCCAAATTGCTTTTGAACAATTGTGGAAAAAATTGAATGAAGAAGGTTTGTTTTCTGCCGATCGAAAAAGAACCATTCCAAAGTTCCCCCAAAAAATTGTTGTTGTGACTTCGCCATCGGGTGCGGCCAGGCATGATTTTATAACCACCATTGAATCCCGAATGATTGAAACCGTGGATTTCAAATTTGTAAATGTTCAAGGGCAAGACGCTATACCGGAAATTATTCATGCGATCGAAACCATTTCAAACGATAAAAAATATGATGTGTTATTTTTAACACGCGGGGGAGGTAGTGCAGAGGAATTATCAATCTTTAATGATGAAAAATTGGTTCGGACTCTTGCAAATTGTTCCATTCCTACGGTTAGTGCAATTGGACATGAGGTAGATAAAACACTTTGCGACTATGTGGCTGATTTGCGTGTGGCAACTCCAACAGCTGCTGCTGGAATAATTCCCGCACGACAGCAGGTTCGGAAGGATATTCACACCCAATTTCAGAAAATCAAGTATTTTTCCGAAACGGCGGTCCAAACTGCACATCAAAATTTTTTGGATTTAGAAAAAAGATTTAAACAAATTAATCTTCCATCAAAATTTGATTTGTTGCGTCAATCCACGGATGAAACCGCCGAGGAATTAATCGATTTATTTAAGAGCCGCATCGAAGATTTTCGTGAAAAAATTTCAGCCCATCGTAATAATTTAAATATATGTAGTCCACGTTTGCATTTTGAGATTATGAAAAATAAATTAAATGATTTTCAAAAAAGTTGTCAAAAATCTTTTCAGAATTTATTAAAAGAAAAACACCTTCTACTTCATTCAATGAGTAAACAGATTAACAATTTTCATCCGTTTAAACCCTTAAAACGGGGGTACGCATTTGTTAAAATGAAACGGACTCATAAAATTATTAGTTCTACTAAAAAAATAAATAAAAAAGATATTATTTCTGTGCAAGTTTTTGATGGCCAATTTGATGCAGAAGTTATTTCCATTGATGAAAAAAAAGAGTAAAATAAGCTAATTTTTTAATATTTCAAAACAAGGAAAAAATAAGTGGCTAATTCACTTTCGTTTGAAGAAGCTTTTGAAAAACTCGAAAAAATTGTTTCCCAAATGGAGTCGGATAAATTAAAGTTGGATGATTCGTTAAAATTATTTGAAGAGGGAGTAAAGCTAACTAAGGTTTGTAACGAAAAACTGGATGAAATTGAAAAAAAAATGAAAAATCTTTTGAAAAATCTGAACACTCCGAATCATTTGGAAGCGCAATGAGTTTACTTGATTTTAAAAGTAATCAATTTCAGAAGAAGCTAAAATCTAAACAACAATTGGTTGATAAAGCGCTTCATTTTTTTTTAAAAAAACAGGATTATGTTCCCGTAAAATTACACCGCAGCATGGAGTATAGTATTTTTTCGGGTGGAAAACGACTTCGACCCATTTTATGTCTTGCGGTTGCAGAAACCATCCAACTTCAAGAATCAATCGCTTTGCGATTAGCTTGTGCACTGGAGTTGATTCACACCTATAGCCTTATTCATGATGATTTGCCTGCTTTGGATGACGATGATTTTAGAAGGGGGAGAAGAACTAATCATGTTGTTTTTGGTGAAGCCTTGGCAATTTTATCAGGAGATGCTTTATTAACCTTGGCTTTTCAAATACTTGCCGATTATAAACACTATCCAAGTGCGTATCAGAAAAATATCCCAGCCATTTTGTATGAATTGGCCAAGCAAGCGGGATATACGGGAATGGTAGGTGGTCAAGTTGAAGATATTCTTTCCGAACATGTCAAGCCTTCCTTTCAAAAAGTGATCAATATTCATCGAGGAAAAACTGGAGCTCTGTTTTTGGCTTCTGTCCGTATACCTGCAATTTTGAAAGGGAAGACGTCTCCAATCTTAAAATCGCTAACACTATTTGGAGAAAAATCCGGTCTTGCTTTTCAAATTATCGATGATATTTTAAATGAAGTTGGAAATGTCAAAATTATAGGAAAAAAAACGGGCAGTGATCTTAAAAAGGGGAAATTAACCTTCCCGAAGGTAATCGGAATTGAACGATCTAGGGAAAAAGTGAAGCAATTAACTCAAGAGGCTATTCAAGCACTAGAACCCCTGGGTGAAAAAACGGCTTTTTTAAAAACACTGGCGCTCTATATGGCCAATCGAAGTTTTTAATGAAACACAGGCGGGGAGTGAGAATGAAAGACAACAGTTGTTTTTTTAAAATAGCTCATTGTGGATTTGAATGAAAGTACTCAAGGCAATTATTTTATCAAAAATCTTTTGTGCGACGTTTACTGCTTGGGCGTTAGCGCAAGGTATCAAAGTGTTGATTTATTATATTAATTATCATAAGATTGATTTTCGGCGATTAGTCGGAAGTGGGGGAATGCCGAGTTCACATTCGGCATTTGTTTCATGTCTTGCAACCACAATTGGACTTGAAACTTCTTGGAATTCCCCTGTGTTTTTGCTAGCGCTAGGGATGGCACTAATTATTATGAGTGATGCTGCAGGTGTAAGACGAGCCGCAGGACAACAAGCTAAAATTTTAAACTTAATTATGGAGGATCTTTATCAGTCGAGGCCAATTCCACCTCAGCGACTCAAAGAATTGCTGGGACATACTCCGGTACAGGTTCTAGTCGGGGCGGTGATTGGTGTTGCAATCGCTATATTATTTTATCGTGTGATATTTTAATCAAACAAGGAGCATATGTATCAATATTTAGATTCAATTCAAGATCCTAAAGATTTGCGCGCATTACCCCTAGAAGTCTTACCCAAAGTTTCTGCAGAACTGCGCGATTTTCTAATTTCATCGGTTTCAAAAACCGGTGGACATTTAGGCGCAAGCCTAGGTGTGGTCGAATTAACGATTGCCTTGCATTATTGCTATAATACGCCGATCGATAAAATTGTTTGGGATGTTGGCCATCAAGCGTATGGCCATAAGATAATAACTGGACGAAAACAAGCGTTCCATTCGTTAAGGCAATTTCAGGGTTTATGTGGGTTTCCCAAGCGATCTGAAAGTATTTATGATACCTTTGCAGTTGGTCATGCTGGAACGGCGTTATCAGCCGCTTTTGGAATGGCGGTAGCTCGCAATCGTAAAAATGAAACTTTTCAAGTGGTGGCAATTGTGGGCGATGCTGCTATTTCCAATGGGTTATCAATGGAAGCCATGAATAATATTGGCAACCATTCCGATGTGAATCTAACCGTCATTTTGAATGATAATGAAATGTCCATATCCCCTTCGGTTGGGGCGATGACTACTTATTTAAATAAAATTCTTATGGGGCATTCTTTTAATGTTGCCAAAAATCGATTGGAATCATTGATTGAAGGTATCCCCAATGTTGGACCTCGCATGTTAAAGATTGCCCAGCATGCGCAAGAGGCGATTAAAGGTTTTGTGACGCCAGGAGCCTTATTTGAGGAACTTGGATTTCGATACTATGGTCCGTTTGATGGACATAATATTTTTTCTATTATTGAAACATTTCAACGTATTCAACAATTATCAGGGCCTATTTTTCTACACATGATTACTCAAAAAGGGAAGGGATATGCTCCGGCAGAAGAAAATCCAGAAAAATTTCATGGCGTATCAACATTTGATAAAACCACTGGAACTCCAGTTAAAACATCTCCGACAACGACGACTTACACGCAGGTTTTTGGTGAGACACTTCTTGAGTTGATTCAAGCGGATAATCGTATTATTGGTATTACTGCAGCCATGCCCGAAGGAACTGGGCTTAAAAAATTAAGTGAGCAATTTCCAAAGAATTATATTGATGTTGGTATTGCAGAAGGTCATGCCGTATGTATGGCAGCGGGCTTAGCATGTGAGGGTATGAAACCGGTGGTCGCTATATATTCGACATTTTTACAGCGAGCCTATGATCAGATTATACATGATGTTTGTCTGCAAAAACTTCCAGTTGTTTTTGCATTGGATCGTTCAGGAATAGTAGGTGAAGATGGCGAAACCCATCAGGGCGCCTTTGACTTAACATACTTAAGATGTATTCCCCATATGACAATTATGGCTCCAGCTGATGAAAATGAATTGCGAAATATGTTGTATACAGCTCTAACAATGTCGAGTCCCGTTTCTATTCGATATCCACGTGGGAGTGGAGAAGGCGTTTTACTTGATAATCCAATGCAAAAAATTGAAATAGGTAAAGGGGTTATCCTTGAAAAAGGAAATCAATATGTAATACTGGCCATCGGGAAAATGGTAGGTGTCGCCAAGCAAGTGCATCAACTTTTGAAACAGCAGACTATGGATGGATATATTGTCAATATGCGATTTGTAAAACCCCTGGATGAAGATTTGATTTTTGAACTTGCTCAATTAAACTTACCTATAATTACTATCGAAGAAAGTAGTATATTAGGTGGCTTTGGAAGTGCAGTATTAGAATCATTACAAAAATTAGCTGTTTTTAATGCGGCTGTAAAATTAATTGGTATTCCAGATGTATATGTACCGCATGGAAATCCCCAAACACTTCGTGATAATTATGGATTAGATGCTACATCAATTGCAGGAGAAGTGAAGAAATTTGTTAATCAAGTTAGAGATTTGAGAAAGGGTAATGACCGATGACCAAGGAAAACATTCAAAGATTTAAGTGGTTTGGAATTACAGCGGCATTTTTTTTAATTTTAATTATCTTGTTTGTTTCGAAAAATCATGCTTTTGTAAGTAAAAAAATTTCCACCTCAAAGTATTTTAATAAAAAATTATTAGAAATACCGGTAAAGGATATACAAAATCAGATTGCTCCACTCAATTTAAAAAAATTAATTGCACGACATTTAAAAATTGTAATCCACACTGTCAAAATGCATGAAAATTATTGGAATATTGCCAAGCATTACCATATTAATGTTGATACGGTTTTAGGTGCGAATCCCAATATGCCCTTTGTTGCTCAAGTGAATGAAAAACTTATTATTCTTCCGCATACAGGAATTCTTTGCCGAGTTCAAAAAAATCAAACATTATCCAGCATTGCCAAAATGTACAAAGTTTCACCTAGTATTATTGAAAAAGATAATAAAATTTCTTGGCTATGGGGTTTACAAGCCGGAGAAGTTATATATATTCCGAATGTAAAACCGATTGTGATGAATTCTCACTGGCGATCCTATTTTGCTAAAAGAGGCTTTTTTGCTTTTCCATTAGGCGACTGGCTAAGGGGATGCAGTTCTCCATTTGGATGGAGGCATGATCCATTTACGGGGAAAAGGGAATTTCACACTGGAATGGATTTTCCAGCTCCGTATGGTTCTCCCGTGTATTCTGCAGCACCGGGAAGAATTATTTTTACGGGTCCTGCGGGGGGGTATGGAAATTTAATTGTTATGAATAATGGTCGGGGCTATGACACCTACTATGCCCACTTGTCAAAATTTTTAGTTCATGTTGGAGAACGTGTTGGACGTGGAGCAATGATTGGTCGTGTTGGAATGACGGGAATATCCACAGGTCCTCATTTACATTTTGAAATACGATACCATAATGTTCCCATTAATCCGCTGCCACTTCTTTAATGATTAAATAAAAGGCTAAAATGGATAAACGATTTTTACAAGAATCAGGTTTAGAGGTTTATACAGGCACGGAATTGGTTCTAAAGGGTGCACTAGAGAGTGGTTTTCACTTACTAACCGGATATCCTGGATCGCCAGTTTCTGATATTTTTGACTCAGTGCAAAATATCGCACCCTATTTAATACAAAATGGGATTTTAGCTCAAATCGCCAATAATGAAGCATTAGCTGCTGCTCGTTTAAATGGCTCGCAACTAGCTGGGCTAAGGTCAATTGCAGTAATGAAATCTGTCGGATTTCATGTAGCAGCGGATGCATTAGCTACTGGAAATATGGCAAAATCCAAACACTTGGGTGGAGTTTTGATTGTCGTAGGGGATGATCCTTGGAGTGATACGACTCAAGTTCCAGTCGATTCGCGGAGACTTTCAGACCATTTATTTATTCCAGTGCTAGAACCATCAACATTTCAAGAAATAAAGGATTGGATCAAGATTGGTTTTGAAATTTCTGAAGAGTCGGATTTATATATCACTTATCTTTTAACCACATATTTATCAGAAGGAGGTGGAAGTGTTCAAGTTTTTCCAAATCGTCCTCCGTCTCGGGTTTCAACAATAAATAAAATCACCATTAATACGGATCAAATTCCTACAGAGCATACAATTTTATTACCGCCATATACAGCTTGCCTTGAGGAAGAAACGCTTAAAATAAAATTTCCTCTATTATTTGAATCCGTTAGAAAAAAACAAATTAATCAAATTTTTTCAGGAAAGCAAAAGTTGCCTTTAGCTTTTGTTGCAGCCGGAGAATCATTTCTTTATTTGCAAGAAGCTTTAAATCAAATGCAACTCACGGACTATTTTACTATTTTAAAACTTGGGATGACTTATCCCATTGATCCACAAATTATGGAAGAGCTATTTGACCAGTATTCTACGATTATTGTCGTTGAAGAGAAAAGAAAATTTATTGAACTTCAAATCCGAAACATTGCAATAGATTTATTTCAGAATCATAAAATTAAAGAAATTCCAAAAATTTATGGAAAAATATTTCCAGGGAATTTCAAAGGATTTCCAGAAGATCATGGATTAAATCCAACAATTATTATTAAAACACTCGCACCGTTATTAGAAGAAATGAATGGTTTGGTGGAAGACAAAAAGCCAATAAAAGAACTGGTAATTCATTTAGATGAATTAAGTATGTACGATGTCAAAATCCCTCTGCGAACGCCAACATTTTGTCCTGGATGTCCACATCGCGATTCTTCGTCCGTTCTTTTGGAATTGGTCAATGATTTTAAAAATGACCACTATATGAAGAAACATTATAAAACCAACCCAATTGATATTGTATTTCATGGTGATGCCGGTTGTTATTCAATGTTGTTTATGCCTCCCAATGGTCCTTTGATGCATAATTATTCTGGAATGGGTTTGGGAGGCGGGACGGGTGCAGGTTTATCTCCCTTTTCCACAAATAAATCCATCAATTTTTTGGGCGATTCAACATTTTTTCATTCAGGATGGGCCGGGATATCGGATTCCATTAAGAATAATCAGGATATCCTTTATATTATTCTTGATAACAAAACAACGGCAATGACAGGACATCAACCTCACCCTGGGGTAGATGTTAATTTAGTCGGACAAAAAACCGTTGCGCAAGACATTGAAAAAGTCTTAATGGGTTTGACTGAAGGCGAAGAAATTTCCCTTGTGAGAATCAATCCCGAGAATCGGAGCGAGTACCGCAAGCTTCTTGAAAGCCTAATCATGGAAGATGGAGTCAAATTTGTTATTGCAGATAAAGAATGTGGTATTACATTCCAACGAAGGAAAAAAAGGGCTTTAAATATAGAAAAAATTCAAAAGGGGTACATCTCCAAAGAAACGCGTATTAACATTAATGAGAAGGCTTGTGAATTTTGTTTGGAATGTACGCGATTAACGGGATGTCCAGGATTAACATTGACCGAAACATTGTATGGAACAAAAATGTCAACAGATCTTTCATGGTGTGTTTCAGATATGGCATGTGTTCGAATCAAAGCGTGCCCTGCTTTTGAAGAAATAACTATTTTCCGAGAAAAATCGACTGCGGTACGTCAATTGGATATCAATTCCATTCCCAAACCTAATATTTTTCCAACAAACAATGCAATATGGCGTGTACATATTGCTGGTGTGGGTGGCATGGGAATCGGAAGTTCCACTGCAATTTTAGTGGAAGCCGCCAAAATAGATGGGTTTTACGTCAATTTTTGCGACAAAAAGGGGATCGCTATTCGAAACGGAGGTGTTTATTCTCAAATCACCTTAACAAAAGCACCGAAATTTGTTTCTCCACTATTTCCACATGGAGAGGCGGATTTACTGTTGGGATTAGATAGTCTCGAAGCTGTTCGAGGTTTGGACCCCAAAGCTAATTTTCGCATTGCATCGCCAGAAAAGACTTATGCAGTGGTGAATACGCATAAAGCACCGACGATATTAACGTTAATGGGTAAAGATTCTTTTTCCAGTGAAAATCTAATACAAACAATTGAAAAATATACCAAAAAATATTTTGGGGCAGATTTAGCTAAAATCAGTGAAGACCAGTTGGGCAACAAATTATATGTTAATGCCATGCTTTTAGGATTGGCTTCTCAACTCGGATTGCTTCCAATTCAAATGGAGTCTCTCATCACTGCAATTCAGCAAACGTTCCGATTAGAAGAGGCTAATGAAAATATTAAAGCATTTCATTTGGGACGCAACATTGCATATCAACCGGATTTGTATTTGGATTTAAAAACGAACTCAGTAGACGAATTTATTAATCAAAAAGCAAAATATTTACATTCGGATAAAAAATTCAAGAGCAGGTTAGAGAAGTTTTTTCAAGATTGCCCTGATCTGCAATTAACAAATCATCAACAATTTCAATTAGTGGATCGATTCTACGAATTAATTCAATATGAAAACTATCACTATGCTCATCAATATTTAAATCTGATTCAGTCAGTTTATAAAAAGGATAGCATCAAATACAATTACCAAGCAACCAAGACAACGATGCAATATCTTTACAATGTGATGGTTATTAAGGATGAAGTTTATGTGGCCCACTTATTGAGTAGTCCGGAAAAATATGAGGCCGACTCGCAAAGATTTAAAGTTAATTTTAAAAATGGAGATCGAGTCACATATAAGCATTTCAATCGACCTCAATTTGATATACTGGGATTGAAAATAGAGTTTGATTTGATAAGCCGAGATTGGATGCTGAAAATAATGAAACATTTTAAATTTCTTCGAAAAATTTTAATTCAGTGGCATGCTCAAGAAAAAAAATTTAGAAGTTGGTATATTTCACTAATTGAAAAGTTCCAGTATAACACTCAATTAGAATATGAAAAATGGAATGAAGTTTTTGCGCTTCCAAATACAGTTCGAGGATATCGAAAGATCCGATATCCTAAAATCGATGCGGCAATTCAAAGCGCAAAAAACATTTTAAATGAAACAACGATAGCTAAGTAGTTAAATGAGGTTGATGAGTCTCGGCTTGTCAATTCAAAATAATGTTTGTATTTCATGAGCAATCGCAAGGAAGGCCATGTTACGCGATCTCCAAATAAAAAATTTCGCCATTGTCGATGAACTTACGATTAATTTTACTAACGGGATCAATGTTTTAACAGGAGAAACCGGTGCGGGAAAATCCTTAATTATTGATGCGTTAGAATTTGTATTCGGACATGGCAATGCAGCTGAATTGCTAAAATCAGGGCGGGATCAAATGAGTGTTGAAGCACTCTTTGAGATTAACGCAGACCATGGCGTTACGGCAAAATTGCAACAATGGGGCATACCTTGGCACAATGAAATCATTGTTAAACGTGAATATTTACTTAGCAGTTCAAAAACGCGCAGTTTTATTAATGGCCAGTTGGCAACAATTTTAATGATTAATGAACTCGGGATGGATTTGCTCGATATTCATAGTCAGCATGAACATCAAGCCATTTTTAATATCGAAAATCATCGAAAAATCTTAGATCGATTTGGCCATTTGGAAAAATTAGTTGAAAAAAATAATTCTGTATTTGTTCAATTGAAAACCATTTTTTCTGAGCAAAACTATTTAATGAATGATGAAAAATCATTTGAAAAAGAAATGGAGTATTTGAAATTTCAAATTAATGAAATCGAATCCATTAATTTATCAACACTGAATGAAGAAAATCTTAAAAGTGAGTTTTTGGTTTTGAAAAAAAAAGAAAAAATTCTTGAATTGCTACATCAATCACAGAATCTTTTTCAGGATGAAATGACCGGTGGGGTTTTTTTTGTAATCGGAAAATTAATTGATTTTTTAAAAGAATTGACAAAGTTTGATGCGGATTTTTCGGTCACTCATGATCGAGTGGAAACTTTGAATGATGAATTGAAGGATATTGCCTTGACGATATCCCAAAAAATTGATGTGCTCTCGATTGAAGATGGCCGATTAAATGAAATTTCTGAAATATTAGATCTACTTAATCGATTGAAGAAAAAGTATGGGAATACGGTTTCTGAAATTAAAGAAAATTATCTCGAATATCAAAATACATTAAAGCAATTGGAAACGCGATCAGAGCGATTATCGAATATCGCTACTGAAATTTTAAAAATATCACAGCAATATTATTTATCGGCTTTTGAATTAAGTCAACATCGAGCAGAAATGGCTCGGAGTCTTTCAACTAAAACGCATGAAATTTTGAGTAAGTTGGGTATGCCCCGTGTTCAATTCCAAGTAAGCTGTTCAAAAATAAATAACTGTGAATATCAAATTGAATTTAATAACTCGAGTTGGCCTGCCACACAAAATGGATGGGATAAGATTGAGTTTTTATTTTCAGCTAATATTGATGAAGAGCCTAAGGTGTTAACCAAAATCGCTTCTGGAGGTGAAGCGTCAAGAATTATGTTAGCCATTAAAAGTGTACTGGCAGAAAGTGATGATATTCCAACGATCGTTTTTGATGAAATTGATACAGGCATTGGAGGGCGCTCCTCCGTAGTTGTCGGTGAAGTTTTAAGCCAAATTTCTAAATTTAAACAATTAATTTGTATTACTCACTTGCCGTCTATTGCAGCTTTAGGAGTTACTCACTATCAAATTTATAAAAGAATTATTGATAATCAAACAAAAATTATGGTTCGACGGTTAAATCCCGAAGAACGTATTCAAGAAATAGCTCACATGATTGCGGGGGAGCCGATCACGGAAATTTCCATTTCACATGCGAAAGAACTTTATGATAAAATGCAACGTCTGTAGATCAATATTTTAAAGGGGAGCATATGTTGAAAAAACTAGTGTTGCTTTTTTCGATGATAGGCTTTATTTCTGCAGTGGGATTGTTAAATTTAGCTCAAGCGGCATCCTATGGTGGAAATCAATTTATATCAGCACCAGATAGTTCTGGGCAATTAGGTTTGTTTTTCTCTGAAACGGCTCAAACACCACGAATAAATCACGGGAATTTCGCATTGGATGCTGATTGGCAAAATTTCCAAACCGGCGGTAACGGGGTGACGGTAACGGATAACGCTATTCCAATTTTTGCTACCGCAGATTTAGGTGTTGCTCAAGATGTGGAAGTTAATCTTGCGCTTAACTACGAATTTAATTTTTTCTCAGATAATTTTAATGTACCGATAAATTCGATAAATGGATTAGATGATTTATTGGGTGGCGTCAAAGTTCGCATTCCTTCAGAAAATCGACTTTTGAATTTCGCGGTTTTAGGCAAATTATTTTACGGACCATTAAGTAGTTCTCTTGGAAATGGAGCCGTGGGTTTTGATATTGATGGAGTAACAACGTATATCTTAAAAAATAATATATTATTAAACGGTGAATTTGGAATAACTTATCAAGGCGGAGCAAATGGAAGTGCAAGTTCTACGTTTGTTCAGTTGAAATTGGGAACAGGCATTCCACTTCAACGTAGCTTAAACGGTATTGCTGAATTTAGCATTAATGAGTATGGTACTAATGGATCCATTTTTGATATTGGTCTTCGTGGAGGAAATAATCAATTAGTTTATGAAGGCGTGATTGGATTGGGACTTGCCAGCAACGCGCCTGGAATTATTGTTGGCGGTAGCGTTATTTTCCCGCTTTGAAATTAAATTTTACAAATCGATAGGGAAATCTCAATATGAGCTTTCCCTATTTTTATTTAATTTTAAGAAATTGGATTTTTTAATACTCAATTAAACTTGTTTAAAGGTTATAATGACAGAAATCGTTTATCGGAAAGCTAAGCCAAACGATTCCAAATCAATTTTGGAATTAATTAATCATTATTCGATGAAAGGCTTAATGTTACCGCGCTCTTATACTCAGATAGTGGAAAAAATCAGAGATTTTACAGTTGGAATCAACGATGGACAGATAGTTGGCGTCGTTGCGCTTCATCCAGTTTCTGAGGAAATGGGAGAAATTAGATCCTTAGCAGTCTTGAGTACCCATCAGCGACATGGCATTGGAAAAAAATTAATTGAATATTGCATAAAAGATTCAATTTCATTAGAACTAAACCGAGTATTTACTTTAACGTATCAAATTGATTTTTTTAAAAAACTTCAATTTAATCAAGTTGAAAGATTAACATTGCCACAAAAAATATGGGCGGATTGTATTCACTGTGCGAAATTTTCTGATTGTGATGAAGTTGCTATGATCAGACACTTGGAGCTTTAATTTGACAACCACGTCGGAACTTAATCCTCAACGAAAACCTATTCGTCCAAATAGTCTGAGAAGATTTTTAAGCATATACATTGATGGCGTATTATGTTTTTTTAGTTCATGGATTATTGCCAATGTTTCAGACCATTTTCATTGGGTTTTAGAGTTGAGCCTTGTATTCTATTTAGTTGAAATTATTTTTTGCAAACTTCAATTATGGACCACCATCGGTGAATTTTGTGTTGGAATTCGCTATTTAACCTCGAGTTCAAAACAAGTAGTCGCCGATATCCAAATTATTCATCCGAAATTGATGTTGAATCCGTTCTTAATAATTGCGGGATCCCTTGAATTTACTTTTTCGGTTTTATTTTTTAGTGGTTGGACATTTTTCCATCAAATATTACTTGGAAATTATGTGTTTTCAAATTCAATTTCGATTACATTTTGGATCGGAGAAGGTATCCTTTTTTTCCTCTCCAGTGTTTATTTGTGGAGTGGATTGAAATTAACCATTGTTTTGATCCCACTGATTCATTTATTCGATTTTTTATTGTTTTTAATTGTGCTTTTAAAATGGCATTTGATTTTTCACGCTAATCACTTATCGTTGAAGCGGTGGCCTCATTTATTGAGTCATTATCCAAACATTTTTGAAATATTTGTTATCATTTTTGGGATCTGGTCTTTAATTTTAATCCTTGGAATCTTAATTTCCAAACGACAATTAATTAATTCTTAATTTGTTTTAATTTTATTTAAATATATAATCTTTATCGGTGATTTTATGGACACATATAACTTTTTAAATATTGAACAAAAATGGAAAAATATTTGGGAACAAAACAGTTCCTTTTTTTGCAATTTAAATGACACGAATAAAAAATACTACGTTTTAGTTATGTTTCCTTATCCTTCAGGGGATTACCTGCATGCAGGCCATGGAAGAACTTATATTATTGGCGATGCAGTTTATCGGTATCTCCGATCTCAAGGATTAAATGTTTTGAATCCAATGGGTTTTGATGCTTTTGGATTACCTGCAGAAAATGCGGCCATTCAAAAAGGAATTCATCCAGAGCAATGGACGATTAGCAATATTAAGCGGATGAAATCTCAGTTTAGAGAATGGGGCATGGGATATGACTGGGAAAAAGAAGTTATTTCATGTTTGCCTCAATATTATCGATGGACACAGTGGCTTTTTCTCAAATTATATGAAAATGGATTGGCATATCGAAAAAAAGCATCCGTTAACTGGTGTTCGTCTTGTATGACTGTCTTAGCAAATGAACAAGTAGTAGATGGGTGTTGTGAACGATGCGATACTTTAGTTGAACAAAGGGAATTAGAACAATGGTTTTTTAAAATTACACAATATGCGGAAAGACTTTTAAATGACTTAGACCATTTAAAATACTGGCCTGAACGTGTAAAAACCATGCAAAAAAATTGGATTGGGAAGAGTCTTGGTGCCGAGTTCGATTTTAAAATTGTAAATTCCAATAAAACCATTCGTGTTTTTACAACGCGTCCTGATACTTTGTTTGGAGCAACCTATCTAGTTTTAGCGCCGGAACATCCGGATATTATGGAACTGATTGCTGATGCATCTCATAAAAAAAGAGTTCAAGAATTTATCGATTTGATTCGAAAACAAACCCCGCTAGAACGCTTAAGCGAATCAATACCCAAACTCGGTATTGATTTAAAAATTCAAGCCATTAATCCAGTTAATGGAATTCAAATACCTGTTTATAGCGCAAACTATATTCTCACGGGATATGGAACTGGAGCCATTATGGCTGTTCCCGCACATGATCAAAGAGATTTTGAATTTGCGCAGCAATATCAGCTACCGATTATTCCCGTTATACGAGATTTTCAAGATAACGACTTTAATCCGGAACTTAAGAAGGCATTTGAAGGTGATGGAATTTTAATTAATTCAGGATTTCTAAATGGATTGTCGGTAGCAGATGCAAAAGAAAAAATGATGGATTGGCTAGAAAATCAAAAAATTGGGAAACGGAGTACTCAATATCGATTGCGCGATTGGCTAGTCTCGCGTCAAAGGTATTGGGGAGCTCCAATACCGATGATTCATTGTTCGAATTGTGGATGGATCCCAGTTGCTGAATCAGAGCTTCCAGTCATATTACCTTCAAATGTTGAATTTAAACCTACAGGGGATTCACCGCTGAAGTCCATTGAGAATTTTACTCAAATTCCTTGTCCCAAATGTCATGAAATGGCTAAACGCGAAACCGATACGATGGATACATTTGTTGACTCGAGCTGGTATTTTTTAAGATATATATCATCGCAGGATACAACGAAAGCTTTTGATCCTCAAACGGCCAATGCATGGTTACCGGTAGATCAGTATATTGGGGGTGTTGAACATGCCATCTTGCATTTATTATATGCAAGATTTATTACGAAATTTTTAAATGATTGCCAACTTATTAATTTTAATGAGCCTTTTACGCGTTTATTTACTCAGGGGATGATAACTAAAGGTGGAGTGAAGATGTCTAAAAGTAAAGGGAATGCGATTCAGCCCGACCAGTTAATTCAAAAATATGGGGCGGATACATTTCGACTCTATACCTTGTTTATTGGTCCTCCAGAACGTGATGCAGAATGGGACGATCGTGCAGTTGAGGGAGTTTTCCGTTTTATTAATAGGATTTGGAGATTATTTCAGGATATTAAACTTGCCTCAAATTCAAATAAATCACTTGAAAATCCTGAAGGGGATCGCATCATTATTCGGAAAACTCATCAAACCATTTTAAAAGTTACTCAAGATATGACAGGCTCGTTTAAGTTCAATACGGCAGTGAGTGCCTTAATGGAACTTCTAAATGCATTTTCAGAATACCAACAAAAGTTCAATCTCAAAAGCACGATCATATTGCGCCAGTGTTTTGAAACTTTTATTGTTTTATCAGGCCCTTTTATTCCTCATGTAGCTGAAGAAATGTGGAATCAACTCGGGCATTCTCAGAGCCTTTTAAAAACTCCATGGCCACAGTATGACGCAAAATTGATTTTACAAGATCAAGTTGAAATTGTTCTTCAAATTAATGGCAAAAATCGTGATCATCTTCAGCTACCGATGGGATTATCTCAAGAAGAAGTGGTGAATTTTGCTAAAGAGAAAAGTAAACTAAAGATGGTTTTTGAATCAAATAATATTAAAAAAATAATTTGGGTTCAAAATCGATTACTTAATATTGTTTTAAAAAATTAGGAGTACAACTATGAAAAAACTACAAATGCCTTTTAGAATATGGGTTTTGATTCCAATATTTTTTGTTTTAGGAATTATTGGTTGTTCGCCTCAAATCTTGGCCCTACCATCGCATATTCATACTGTTGGAGTAGCTGTTTTTCAAAATCAAACAAGTCGCTATGGACTCGAAACTGAATTAACGAGTGATATTATTCAGCAATTTCAAGTTGATGGAAGATTATCTGTAGTTTCACCCTCCAAAGCCGATTTATTGGTTAAGGGAAGGATTCTTTACTATTCTAGAGACCCCATTCTTTACAATACTACCAATAATTTAGTATTACAGTATCGTCTTGTATTTACTTATGACGTAGAAGCCATTGATCAAACTGATGGACGATCTTTATTTGAAGAAAAAAACCAAATGGGGACAATTTTTTATTATACCAATAATGAACCTGGAGCAATTACGCAAACTCAAGACCAAGCGGAGAATCAGCTAATGCAAGAAACAGCGCAAATCATTGTTCATAAAATATTGCTTGGGTACTAATTTAGGCTGGTAGGTATGAAAAAGAAAACATTAATTCTGGTATTTATGTTGAGTGCATCTCCTTGTTTTGCAGGGGTGCATTGGATTACTGGTAACAATGGAAGTAACCCAACTTCAAAAGCTTTTTCAATTTCAGCGGAACCGTTTATTTCGGATGCACCAATTTCTTTAACCTCAAAACACTCCTATTTAACTCAAAAAATAATTGTTTGTCATTTAACTACGTGTACCAAAATAGTAAATAATTACCCGATTGACAGTAACAATTATTTTTATTTAAACAAAAATAAAAGGATATGTTATTTTGCATATTTTTTGATTCAGCCTCAGACGAAAGTTCATACAATTGATGTGAGTTGGTATAATCCATCGGGAATGAAAATCGCACACCAAGTTCGAACTATTCAATTGGAGTTTACAAATCATTTATTAACTTTGGAAAATAAAACGTATCAATGGATGTTAGTTACCTCACAAATTAATTTAAGGTCATTTAATAGTAATTCAAATCAAACAGGACTTCCTGAAACGCGAGGATTATATACGATTCATTTGCGCGTGGATGGAAATTTGGTGGGAATTACTTTTTTTTATATCAAAAAACTTCATGAAAAAAACATGACGTTGCGAGCCAGGCCTTCCATGATTTTAAATAAACAAGGGAAATTTGGGAATGCATTACCGATGTTTACGCCATCCAATCATATTCCCAAAACATTTTAAAATGAGTTTTTATGTTTTTTGAAGAGTTCGAAAAAAAAGTTCAAAACAGTCAATTGCCCAATTCGATAATTCTTTGGGGAGCAGCCGAAGACTTGATTTTTGAATGTGTTTTTAAAATTAAAAATGCATTCAAAACACAATTTCCTGCAGGGAAAATCAATTATGTTGATGCGGGACAACTAAAGTTTGAAAATGTATTAGTGGCCACGCAGACACAAGAGCTGTTTTCGAATCAACAATTAACAGTTGTGTACAACGCTGAAAAATTTTTTTTAAAAATGGATGAAGAAGATCTAGCAGTATTTAAAGATTGTTTGACTGCTAATTCCAATTGCAATCTTTGGGTGGCACCTCAATTAAAAAAGAATTCAAAACTTTTATCTCAAACAAAAGAATTTTTGAGTCTATGGACGGTACAATGTTATCCATTGCAAGATTGGAAAATTATTCCATGGCTGATGAAAATTTTTAAAAGTGAAGACATAAATATTTCATCTGACAATTGTAAATTTTTGATTCAGAAAGTTGGAACTAATTTAGGCTATTTACGCGATGCTGCAATAACTTTAAGTCTCATGATTACTCCACAAAAAAATATTGATAAGCATGATATTTTAAATTTGCCAACGCCTAGTTCGGAATTTTCCATTTATGAATTCTTAGGGTTGCTGGCTCGCCGTCAAACATTAAGTGCTTTAAATCAGTTAACAAATATTTATCAGCAAGAAAACAGGGAAATAGTAAGTATCCTTTATCAGCGAATTCGTGATTTATGGTGTATCCAAATTTCCGAACGCAATGAAACTTCTCCAAGTTTATGTTCGACTTTAGGTATGCATCCATTCCGAGTTAAAAAGTTGTTAGAAGAAGCAAAATTATTTTCAGTTCAAGAATTGGAATTGATGTTGTTGGATCTCATTCATATTCAAATGGGGATAGTTTCCGGACGAGTGACATCATCTTCGGTACTTCCTGCCCTAGAATTATGTATTCTAAAATTAATTCCCAATTCAACGATTTTTTAAATACGCAACCAACGGCTTATTTGATTTTTTGAACTTGAATGGATAATCGTGACATTTTACGAGAGGCGGTATTTTTTTTGAGGATGCCCTTGGATTTAGCTTGAAAAATAACTTTATTAGCAAGTTTGAGCTTATTTTGTGCCTCTTCACGAGTTGTTGCATTGAGAACAGATTTAATAACGGTACGAAGCCGGCCTTTGATTGCTCGGTTTCTTACAGTTCGGCGTTGTATTCGTCGGACATCTTTAATTGAAGACTTAATAATCGGCATATAAATAGGCTCCTATAGTTATAGTTTAAAAATTTGATTCAAATGGTTAAATCGTTAACAAAATATTGAGTTATCCTAAACCAATGTTAGAATTGTGTCAAGATTTGAGAAACTATGAAAAAAAAGCGGAAGAAAGAATCTTCCATAAAAACGTTAGGCCATTATTTTCGAACCCTTGCGCAAGCAACCGGGACGAGTCGCATTACAGGCTTTATTCGCGATGCCTTAAATGCTTCTATTTTCGGGTCCGGAATTTTTTCGGATGCCTACTTTACTGCATTTAGAATTCCTAATCTTTTTCGCGATTTTTTAGGTGAAGGATCATTAAATTCAGCCTTTTTACCAACTCTTTCAAAAAGTTTACGAGAAAAAGGAAACGAAGATGCAATTGAATTGTTAAATCAGGTTTTTTCATTATTATTGGTTTTAGTGTTAATTATCGTTATTCTCGGTATTATTTTTGCTCCACTAATAGTTCAAGTGTTGGCTCGTGGATTTATGTTAAATCCGAAAAAATATCAATTAACAATTGCATTAACTCGAATTCTTTTTCCGATTATTTTATTTGTTTCTTTTGCAGCATTATGGATGAGTTTTTTAAATGCACATTATGATTTTAAAGTTTCAGCATATGCTCCGGTAATGATGAACTTAGTGTTGATTGGAACCGGTGTATGTTTTTGGATTTTTTTTAAAAAAAACATACAATCGGGCAACGTTAATTTAATTTTTATTTGGTCCATGGCCACTGTAGCTGGACTTCTTTTGCAATGGATCATTCAAGTTCCTCAAGTTCGAAAATATGGAGTAAAAATAAAATTTTCATGGCCTCCCAAACATCCCGGTGTTTTCAAAATGATCCAAATGATGATACCAGCAGTAATTAGTTCATCTATTTTTCAAATTAATTTCATAATTAACCAGTTTTTTGCATCATATTTGAAAAACGGATATGTTTCAGATTTGTATTATGCAAACCGATGGATGCAATTACCTTTAGGTGTTTTTGGAGTTTCAATTGCACAAGTGGTTTTTCCACTTTTGGCGCATCAAGCTGCAGCCAATGCCACAGTGGCAACCAGTGATACCTTAACGGATGCAGTGGAATCGAGTATTGCGATTATGCTCCCATCCATTGCTGGTTTATGGATTATGAGTTATCCCGTTTGTAATCTGGCATTTCATCATGGACAATTTAATCAACAAGCCACGCTCTATGTTGCGGAAGCCACCTGCTTATATGCCTCAGGTCTTCTTTTCTATACGATGATTAAGTTGCTTGTTCCAGCTTACTATTCATTCCATTTTACCAGATGGCCATTGTATGCAAGCATAAGTTCGGTGTCTGTTAATTTAATTATTAACTTACTCGCATTTTTATATATCTCAAATGAACATACAAAGTTTTTAATACTTGCATTATCAACTGCTTTAGGCGCCTTGGCTAACGTGATTTTTTTAATAATTGGCTTGAAAAAAATCAATTTGAAAATTAAATGGACAAAAATCAAACTGGAAATATTTAAAATTACTTTTGCTACAGTGGTAATGGCTTTTTTGGCTTGGGAAGCATTAAGAATTTGCAATCAATATCATGGATGGGGCAATTCAATTGTAAGTGTGTTTATTCCTATTGCAGTGGGGAGTGGCGTTTATTACTCTTTATTAAAAATTTTGCATGTTGAAAGCTTATCATGGATTTTTAGAACCCCAAAAAAGAAGTTTTAATAATATGGAATCGGTTTTATTTTATAACATCATTAATATCCAAAAGCACTATTCAGCAATAGCGTGGTCAGAGGTTGGAATTGTTGCTTTAACTTATCCACAAAGAAAAAAATTGTGGATAAGAAGAAAACTAGAAGACAAAATTCAACATCGGTATCCCTATGTTTTATTTCTCCGGCCGATTCCTCGGCAGTATTATTTATGGGTTCAAAAAGCTTGGACCGGTCGATTAAATGATAAGATTATTCTGGATTTAAATGGATTACCTGATTTTCAAAAAAAAATATTAGAGATTACAAAGAATATTTTGATTGGAAACACATGTTCATATTCATGGATTGCAGATCACGCAGGATTTCCGAATTCATCCCGGGCGGTAGGAAACGCCCTTAATAAAAATCCCATTCCTCTTTTAATTCCATGTCATCGGGTTGTTTTGAAAAATCATAATTTGGGTGGATTTAGATATGGGCATAAGGCTAAGTGGGAACTACTTAAAAAAGAAAAAATGAATAAGTTCCTTCTTTGAGTCAAGCGGTCCATTTGTTAGAATAGATGAGTAGCAAATTAAGTTCAAAGGATTAGGATGCTTCAAGGGCATATTGATAAGTATAAATTGATTGAGATTAAGGGTAGTGGAACTTTTGGCACTGTGTGGTTAGCTGAGGATACATGGATTGGGAAAAAAGTTGCTTTGAAAATTCCACATAATCAAAAGGAAAATTTTACGACTTTAGTTGCTGAACCTAAACTGCTAGCTTCTTTAGACCACCCAAATATTGTTCAATTGTTAACAGTTGATAAAGCAGAAAATATTTTTTTTATGGTAATGGAATATGTAGATGGCAATAATTTGGCGCAGTTAATGAAAGACACTTCATTAACGATAAGAGAGATACGTGAAATCTTAATTCAAATATTATCAGCGTTAAATTATGCCCATGAGAAAAATATTATTCATCGTGATTTAAAACCTGGGAATATTCTTCTAACTTCTGATCGAAAAGTGAAAATAACTGATTTTGGAACTGCCACACTGGTTCAATCCAATCAACATGGATCTGGAATAGGAGGGACGCTTTATTATATGTCCAAAGAACAAGTTTTGGGTCATCCCGTACCTGTTTCTGACCTGTATTCATTAGGTGTTATTTTATATGAAATAGTAACCGGTCAACTCCCATTTTTTGATGAAGTTCCAATGGTTGTTTTAAATAAAATTTTAAAAGATGATCCTATTGAACCTCGAATTCTTCGCCCCAATATTCCTGCAGAAATTCAAACCATTATTTTAAAGGCCTTGCAGAAAGATCCAGCCAAAAGATTCCAATCTGCACTGGAAATGAGGCAAATGTTAGAAGCAGTGCCAGAAAAATATTTTGATCAAATTATATCATCCGAAAATAAAACTACATTTAATGCAATGAACCAGACCTTGGTTCATGTAGAAAAACAAGAAGTCATCAAAGAAGTTGGGGATATCAACACCTTACGCTATCGAGGATTTCATTATAAGCTCATTCGAACATTTGGTTCGCGTGGAAAAGATGAAAGTAATTTTATGTCTCCGGTTTCGATTAGCGTAGATGCTCAAAAACGAATTTATGTTGTGGACTCGTTAAAATGCCAAATTCTTGTTTTTGATAATGAAGGTAAATATCTTTATTCTATTGGAAAATTCGGAAAAGAAACTGAAACACAAGAAGCTGTATTTTTAATGCCTGTTTCAGTAGCTTTAGATGCGGCGGGAAATCTCATTGTTTTGGATTCAAAATCGTGTACGGTACAAATCATTGAGAAAAACGGCAAGGTTTTAACAAAATTTGGAGAAACGGCTTCTCCAAATATGGGAAAAATTGAAGTCGGATTTGGTGGATTTTTTCATCCTCAAGCCTTAGCGCTGGATAAAAAAGAAAATGTTTATGTGTCTGATACTGGGAATCACCGAATACGCGTTTTTAACACTGCGGGTCGTGCGATAAATAAATTTGGCAATCAAGGAACTCGATTTGGAGAATTTAACAATCCTGTTGGCCTATGCATTAATACGGAATCAAATATTCTTGTAGTGGATGAACATAATTTTCGAATTCAAATTTTTAACCAAAAAGGCGTATTTAAATATAAATTTGGGAAACGGGGAACAGGCAATAGCGAATTTTCCTCTCCGTTTGGTATTGCAACTGATTCTAAAAATAATATTTTTGTTACCGACCGTAATTTAAGGGTGCAGATCTTTGATCCTGATGGCTATTTTTTGACAGATTTTGGAACACCACCGGGAAATTATAAGATTGCACCAAGATATTATTCTATTTATATTGATAATGAAAATACGGTGTATTTGACAGATATAGCCAATTTTTCAATTAGCATTTTTGGATTAAAAAAATGAACATTAGTAATTCATCAAATTCAGAGAAACCAAGAAGTAATTTTGAAATTCCACAAGGTCGTATTGTATTAACACCCGCAAAATCTGGGAAACAACCTCAAATTACCATTACTGTTTTAGCCGGTATTGAACAAGGACAAAGCTACAAAATTACACGACCCACCACTTCAATCGGCCGGTCGAGTACCTGCGACATTGTTTTAACAGATCCACTTATTTCTCGTCAGCATTGTCAGATCATTTTGGGAATGAGTGGTGTCCATGTAAAAGATTTAGGAAGCACGAATGGAACATTTATTAATGGAGCAAAAATTTCAGAAAGTCCAATTCGAACTCAAGATATTATTGCAATCGGAAATACCCGATTAAGATTTGCTGTTGAAGTTTCCACAGATAAATCCGATTCAAAATTATCCAATATCAATGAATTGGCGCACAAAAAACTTTTAACACTATATGAAGTGGGAAATATTGTTAATTCAATATTGGAACTCAAGACTCTTTTGAACATTATTATGACGATGGCTATTAAAGTAATGCAAGCCAATCGCGGCTTTTTATTATTACAAAATGAAGCTGGTACACTAGATCCTGTTTCGACTCACTTAATTAGCTGGAATGAAGCGCAAGCACCATATAGCAAAACAATAGTCGAAACGGTTTTGCGGGAACGGCTTCCAGCTCTCGTTTTGGATCCCATACATGACATTCGGTTTTCCGGACGTGATAGTTTAAAGGCGCTTCCTCTTTCTTCAATCATTTGTGTTCCAATTTGGGAACGCGAGAAAATTATTGGAGTTATTTATGTTGATAAAGTAGAAGGGACTTCAACCTTTAATGAAGAGGATATGTATTTTTTATCTGCATTTGCTAATCAAGCTGCAATTGCAATTAGTAATGCAAAACTATTTGATAATGCTCGCAAAGAGGAACGGCTTAGAACTTCACTTCAACGATATTTATCCCCAAATATTGTCGAAGATTTTTTAAAAAACCCTCAATCAATAAAACTGGGTGGGGGGAAAAAGGAAATTAGTGTTTTATTTTGCGATATTCGAGGATTTACAAGTTTAACGGAACAGCAACCGGTGGAGACCATTGTCAAAATACTCAATGAGTATTTCAGTTCCATGTCCGAAATAATTTTTTCGTACTCAGGGACGTTGGATAAATTTATCGGGGATGCCATTATGGCTATTTATGGTGCTCCAATTTCAATGACGGATCATGCATTTCGTTGTATTCAAACGGCATTAAAAATGCGAGAAAGAATTTTTGAATTAAATTCCGATTGGCAGAAACGTTTTTCAATTCAAATTGAAATAGGTATTGGAATCAATTCTGGGGAAGCAATTGTAGGTAACATTGGAAGTGAACGCCGGATGGAGTACACCGCCATTGGTGATGTGGTCAATGTGGCCTCGCGTTTAGAGGGTGAATCCCAAAGTAATCAAATCTTAGTTTCTGAAAAAACATGGAATCTATCCAAAAATAATTTTAATTTTAATAAATTACCGATTAAAACAATTCGTGGTAAAAAAGAAAAAATTCAGATTTATGAAGCGATTTCTTCGCTTCCAATCGATCAAAATTCGTGAAATATCTTGTTTGATATGAAAATGGAATATGAATAGAATTCAGGTCTTGCCACCCCAAGTTGTCAATCAAATTGCAGCCGGTGAAGTTGTTGAGAGACCCGCGTCGGTTGTAAAAGAACTCATTGAAAATGCGTTAGATGCAAATGCCACTAGAATCGATGTTGAAATTCAAGACGCTGGTTTTCAATTAATTCAAGTGAGTGATAATGGTGAAGGGATGTCAAAAGATGATGCACTTTTGTCGATTCATAAACATGCTACAAGTAAAATTAAAAACGTCGAAGATTTATTTACCATTCAGTCATTTGGATTTCGAGGCGAAGCACTAGCCAGCATTGCTTCAGTTTCTGATTTTACTATCACTACCCGAAAAGTTGATCAAGAAGTGGGAACATATTTAAAAATCAACTTGGAATCTGTTATGGAAACCCGCGATGTTGCACGGAATCCAGGAACAACGGTTTCCATTTCTAAGTTGTTTTCATCGACCCCCGCTCGATTGAAATTTATGAAAAAAAAGACCACGGAAGAACGGCATATCTTAACAACCATTCTAACGTATGCATTAGCATTTCCTAGTGTTGCATTTCAAATAAAAGTAAACTCCACTATTATATTTCAAATGAGTCACTCGACGTTTAATCAACGATTAGAACAAGTATTTGGAAAAAATATTTGTGAAAATATGTTACCCTTTGAGGCCGCTTATAATTTAATCGGCGTAAAAGGAGTCATAAGTATTCCAACCGTTACTCGTTCAACTCGAGAGAATATGATCTATTTTGTCAATAATCGTTGGATAATGAATTCATCATTGAATTATGCTGTTTTAACGGCTTATCAAACATTACTTCCAACCAAAAGATTCCCAATGGTTGTTTTGTTTTTGCAGATTCCGCCTGGTCAAGTTGACGTAAATGTTCATCCAACTAAACGCGAAGTGAAATTTACGAATGAACATGAAATTTATCAAATGGTTGTTCATGTCATACGAGAACAATTATTAAAATCGAATATTTCAAATCAGCCAACGCTAGAAAGTAACCCCATGGTAAATTCATTTGAAAAAACGCATGTAGAATGGGGGGGCGATGTTAATAAAAGTACCGAAGAAAAAATGGTACCACAATCCACTCAAGATTCTATTAGCCAATTTTCAAACGATCTTTTTAAAAATTCATTGACCAACCTAACCATGACTACGGTGCTTAATGACGTTAAAATCCTAAAATCAAGTTCTGCAGCGCGGAAAATTGATCCTAACATTGTATTGTATAATTTTACTCAAATTTTTAATACTTTTATTGTCTTTCAATCAGATACTGAATTATTTATTGCTGATCAGCATACGGTTCATGAACGATTGAATTTTGAACACTGGCTAAAAAAACTTCAAAATCAACAATTGGAAATACAGCCACTGCTGATTCCAGAACAGCTGGATCTTACTCTTAAGGAAAGTCGTTTTTTAATTGAACATAGTGCTTTTTTAAAAGAACTAGGAATGGAAATCACGGAGTTTGGTCGAAACACATTTTTGATTAATTCGGTTCCTGCGGATTTTAAAGACAAAAATGTAAAACAATTGGTAAAGGATTTTATAGATAAATTAAGCCAATCGGAGACCATAGAAGTTAAAGAAAAGAATCGGTTTGAGGAATTGCGAGAAAGAGCCATTACTTTTTTATCTTGTCGGAGTGCCGTTATGGCAGGCGAGCATCTTAATGAAAATCAAATGAAACAATTAATCGATCAAATGCGGCGAGAATCCATCCCTTTTGCATGTCCACATGGAAGGCCAACTATAATTTCAATTTCACTCTCGGAACTTTATAGAAGGTTTGATCGGCACTAAAAGTGATTTTTTCATACAAAATTCCAGTTTTAATTGGAGCAACGGGTACAGGAAAATCGGCACTTGCGTATGAATTAAGTCAACGCTTAAACACGCATATTGTTTCCGTGGATGCCTTCCAAATTTATAAGGGTGTTGAAATTGGAACCGGTCAACCACCACTGTTATGGAAAGAAAAAGTTTCACATCACTTTATTGCTTCTGTTTCATTACCCGAAAATTGGAGTGCAGGTTTATTTGTTTCTCAAGCTCTGCACCGTATTCGTCAGTTACAGCAACAAAATCAAAAGGTAATTTTAGTAGGAGGGGCAGGTTTTTATTTAAAATCACTAATTGAAGGTGTTGATCCAACCAGTTTATCCAATTCCAACATCCGATATTGGATTCATCAAGAAGTGCTGCGGTTAGGGTCTTCTCGAGCGCATGATTGGCTTCGGGCTCTTAATCAAACCACGGCATTGAAAATCCATCCCAATGATGCTTATCGTATTTCCCGAGCATTAGAAAAATATTTTGGATCTACTTCTATACAAGAACCGGTTGAAAAGCTTGGAAGTGAAAATGTGATTTTTATTGGATTGAAAAAAAAGCAGAAACAGCTTGACTTGGATATAAAAGATCGTATTTTGTGGATGTGGAAAAATGGGTTGATTTTAGAAACTCAAAATTTAATCAACTCAAATATTCCACGAGATCATATGATATGGAAAGCCATTGGATATCGTGAAACGGAAATGTATTTGAAGAGAGAGATTAATGAAGCAGAAGCGTTGAATCTTATCTATACTAGAACACATCAATATTCTAAACGTCAACAAACTTGGTTTAGGCATCAACATTCCGCGATAAACTGGCTGGATGTTCCTTCTCAAGAAAATGTGAAGGATTTAATTCCGTTCGTTTTGAAAATACTTGGGGTGAAAACATGAATTCCATTCGCATTAGAGTGGCCGGAATATTAATAAAAGATAACAAAATACTTTTAGTGCGTCATGAAAAAAACAAAAAAAGCTATTGGTTATTACCGGGGGGCGGTGTGGAATATGGGGAGACATTGTCCGAGGCTTTGGTTCGTGAATTTCAGGAAGAAGTTGGTTTGAAAATTGAAATAAAGAATTTAGTATTAATTCATGACTCCATTCCCATGGATAAGCATCGTCACGGATTAAATATTTATTATTGGGTTACTTCGGCTGATATTAAGGTAGAAACCAAACCAGATTCTATTTTAAAAGAATCACAATTTTTTTCATTGACAGATTTTAAGAATATTATTTTATTTCCGGATGTAAGATCCGAGCTTTTACAAATTATTAACTCAATGCCACTATCGTCAATATATCTAGGTAATCAATGGAAAAATTAAAGAAAGATTTTTTGTCCAGCATCGTGTAGGAATAAAATTAAATTGAGTATTACACTAGTCTAGCAAAGTAAATTAAGTTGATTCTGGTAGTTAAAAATTATTTTTATTTGTGATAATCAAGATTTATATGATTCGGATATTTAGGAGAAACTATGATTTCAGTTTATGATTTAACGCTAAAATTTGGTAAACAGATTCTTTTTGATAAAGTTGATCTTCGATTTAAACCCGGATATTGTTACGGATTAATCGGGGCTAATGGAGCTGGGAAGTCAACTTTTTTAAAACTTCTAGCTAAACAAATCCAACCAGATGAAGGTGAAGTAACGTGGGATAAAGGAATTCAAATTGGGGTGCTTCAACAAGATCAATATGCATATGACCAATACACAGTCTTAGATACTGTTCTTATTGGTAATACTCAACTTTGGAAAATTCAACAAGAAAAAGACGCTTTGTATGCCAAAGCTAATTTAACGGATGAAGAGGGATTGCGTGTTTCTGAATTGGAAACAGAATTTATTGATAAAAACGGATATACCATTATTGCAAGTGCAGGTGAATTATTGGAAGGATTAGGTATTGAAACGACTAAGCATAATTGGAGCATGAAGCAACTTACTGGTGGGTGGAAATTTCGAGTGCTTTTAGCTCAAGTTCTTTATGCCCAGCCAGACGTATTACTACTGGATGAACCCACTAATCATTTGGATATAAAAACAATTGATTGGCTGGAAGATTATCTTAATGCTTATGATGGAACAATTATTGTTATTAGTCATGATCGCCATTTTTTAAATCATGTTTGTACACATATTTGTGATGTGGATCGACAAAAAGTAACTATTTATACTGGAAATTATGATTTTTTTGAAGAAAATAGTAAACAAATACTTGATGCCAAATTGTCTGAAAATGCACAAAAAGAAAAACGTATTAGTGAATTAAAAGAATTTATTGCTCGATTTTCTGCAAACGCTAGTAAAAGTGCTCAAGCAACTAGTCGTGCAAAGTTGTTAGAAAAAATTGAATTAGAACCAATCATACCTTCCTCTCGTCAATATCCCAAATTGAAATTTAAAGCTCAAGTTGAGCCTGGCAAGGATATATTAACGGTTAAAGGGCTTTGTAAAAGTTATGATAAACTTTTAGTTTTAAATAATTTCAATATTATTTTAGGAAATGATGAAAAATTGGCTGTTTTAGGATCAAATGGGATTGGGAAAACCACATTAATTAAAACCTTATTATCAAATTATTCACCAGAAAAAAATTCGAATCCGTATTTAGGAATCAAACAAGATTACGGGAGTGTGAAATGGGGAGAAACTGTGCGGTTGAATAGCATGCCCCAAGATGTAAATGAAGAGCTTTATGAAGATATTACGGCATTGGAATGGCTTCGAAAATTTGCACCGCTAGAAGATTCTCAAATATTACGTGGAACACTGGGTAAAATGCTATTTTCAGGTGATCAGCAAGAAAAAAAAATAAGCGTTTTATCCGGTGGAGAAAGACAACGAATGTTTTTAGCCCGAATCATGTTAGAGGGCGGGAATGTTATAGTTCTCGATGAACCAACCAATCATATGGATCTTGAATCAATTGTTAGTTTAGGTAAGGCTTTAGCTGATTTCCCTTATACAGTTATTTTTTCTAGTCATGATCAAGATTTAATCGCAAAGGTGGCCACTCGAATTTTAGAATTGAAACCCAATGGCAATTTTGTTGATTTTAAAGGAACTTATTCTGATTATTTAGCTTTTACTGAAAACCAAAATAGAAGAAATAAAAAGTAATATTCCAAGTAAAAGATATTTGGAAAAATTATCTAATCTTGATTATAATAATGGGCTAAGGAGAAGCCATGGCTGAAGAATACTTAAATCGATTAAAAACTTTAGGTAGAAATGATCTCTGTACGTGTGGTTCTGGTAAAAAATATAAAAAATGTCATTTACTTGCAGATGAAGAAAAAGAGCAACAATTAGTGAAACAGAATGCTGATTTTGCGAAAAACAGCGCCATTCAAGATAGCAATTTAAAGCAAGAAAATGCTTATGGCAAGCAGCACAAATCCCGAGGAACGACGATGCCTAAAGCAAACTCCTCGCCTGTTTTTAACAAACAAGTCAGCGCACCACGAAAAACAGGCCCATGATGTTTTAAATTTATTTTCATTTTAATCATATTTTTACGTAAGGGAGTATATGTCTGAAAGCATGCTAAAACAGCCTCATGCAAATAAAAAATGGGTTTTTGGAATCTTCTTAGGGGTTGTTGTCCTAGTTTTATTTATTTGTTTTATATTAGTGATCAGTGCTTTTCAACAGGTGGTTGGAGGATCTGGTAATTTTATTTTAAATTCATCTAATCAAATTGCCTTGCTTAGTATTCGTGGGCCGATTGTATCTAGTGAACCTATTTTAGAAAAAATACATGCGTTTCGATATAGCCATCTAAAAGTATTAATTCTTAGATTGAATAGTCCAGGTGGTGCGGTTGCTCCTTCACAAGAAATTTATTCTGAAATTCTAAAAGCACGAAAGAAAAATCACAAAATTATTATTGCAAGTATGTCAAGTGTTGCAGCCTCGGGAGCCTATTACATTGCTTCTGCTTGCAATAAAATTGTTGCAGATCCTGGAACAATTACAGCATCCATTGGCGTTATTGCGGAATTTCCAGATGCAACTAATTTATTGAATAAATTAGGAATTAAATTTGTTGATATTAAAAGCGGTAAATTTAAGGATACAGGTAATTTTGACCGAAATTTAACGCCCGCAGAACGCATATATTTACAAAAGACGATTAATCAAGTTTTTCACCAGTTTCTCAATGCGGTAATTCATTGTCGCAAAAAGGATTTTGCGCAAAAATTAGCACAAGATTTTAAAGTACCAATTCATGAAATTACGCAACAAGAAATTAAACACTATGTTTTACAATTTGCAGATGGACGAATTTTAAATGGACAAAAAGCATATCAACTTGGATTTGTCGATCAACTTGGAAATTTTTATGATGCAGTAGATCTGGGAGCTAAACTGGCAGGTATAAAAGGGCATCCGATTTTACGCTCAGAAAATCCAATGCGGTGGGGGCATATGATTGAATCATTAGTTCCATGGCATTATGTTTCATCTGTTGGAAATTTCAACTTAGAATATCGTTTATTTTAATTAAATTTCAACTAGGAGAAATTAAGTGGCAGACGATAATGAAAAAATGAAAGAACTCGAGTCTTTAGCTGAGCTTGGAAATGCAAAAGCAGAAGCACCTAAAATTGCAACGGGAGTAGGATCTGGTCCACGGCGTCGTTCTGCTGCTTTTGACTCAATTTATACAACGGCCGCATTGTCACGCGTTTATGAAACACCTAATCTTATGGTAACTTGGATTATAACGATTTTCGGATTTTTTTTTATTTTTTTAAGTCTTATTTTCCATTTTATTTCTTTTAGAGAATTTGATATTCGATCTGTTGCCAAACAATTTTTATCATTGAAATTTCCATATTTATTAACCGCCATTGGTTTTTTTGGTTTAGGAATAAGTCGTGGCAGAACTCGACGCACATATGAAATCCAGAAACGACAACAAAAATCTAATTCGTTGAATGCATGGAAAATCCCATTAATTTCTTTTCAAGAGTTATTATTATTTTTAATTGCAATATACGCTATGGGTGTTGGGTTGAGTTTGTGGTTTAGAATTCAGAATTTAGGGTTGATGGTTGGCTTTTTGATTTTATTTTTAGCCTATACCGTGTGGTATTTAATTTCATATTTTAAAAATCGTTTTGGAGGTCATGGAGCTTATCGTATTGCTGCATTAGCTTTAGTTTTATCCGCAATCGCTTTTTTTTCAAATTCTTTACTGAGTATTCCAATTATAAGTTTAATTATTGGTTTATATGCTGTACTTACAGGAGTGATTAGTGCCTTCACACCAATTGAAGAAGAATCAACACATGTTAACTTATTAAGAATGATTTGCCTTTTTGGTTCAATGATTTTTCTTTTCCCCATTGCTGTTGAAAATTTTCCATCATCCTCTAATCAGGTTCCGATATCAAATATAGGTCAAGTATTGAAAGGATTATCAGGAAAAATTGGATATATTACGTATGCACCTGACGGGCATGAATTAGCTTTTGTCCAAAAGAATCGAAAAACTTGGGGTTTGAATTTAATTAAAAGTCATTCCAAACATATTCGAGCATTTAAAATCAAGAGCCCAATGATGATGCATCCCATTTTTGTTGATGAAGGTCGAGCAATACTTGTTGATCCAGGAGTTAGTAATGATCGTCAGTTATTATTAATCAATGTTAAAAATGGAATGGAGCATGTTTTAGTCCATAAAAATGTTTTACCCTTTCAAGGGCAACAGTCCTATTTTCCACATAAAAACAAGTTTTTATATATTACTCGGAATTATGGTTTTTCATATTTAAATTCAATTAATTTGAATTCTTTTCGAAAAAAATTAATTTCAAGGTCATTTGCAAATTTAAAAAGTCCCGCTTGGATTCAAAATGGGAAACAAATTTTATTTGTTGCTAATTATCAATCTATTTCTACTATTGAAAAATTCAATCCGCAATTCCAAACTTATGCGGTTCTTTTAACAAGTTTTTTTCATCATTTGAAAATACACCATGTTTATTATGTGCATCAGCAGGAATGGGGAGCGCAGTTAAAACACTGGGCTACTGTTAACAAGAAAAAACATAAGTTCTTTCAAATATCTGAAGTGATTCCATCCCAAAATGTGAATCGATATTTATTTTTAGTAGCTTCAAAAAATTCAACTTCTTTTTGGATTTTTAATCCACTAAAGTCTAGTGCAAGAAAAGTAAAAGAAATACCTATGAAAGTAACCGCGGTGCAACTATTTCCTGACACCCAAAAAGCTGTTTTTCAAGCCTCCACCCAAGGTTTTTTCAAAAAAAAATATGTTGGAATTTTAAATTTGAATTTATCAACTGTTAAAATGATAGTTCCTTCACAGTTACCAAGTTCAGCACCGGCGTTATCACCTGATGGATTTAAAGTCGCGTTTGCTTCTCAACAAGGACTTTGGTACCCCTTAGGTGGGCGCCAAAGTATTTGCGCAGTTGCACTTCATTGATTGAATCAAGAATGGGTATTTCAAATTTTTATATCACAATTTAGTTTTAGGCTGGATGTTTTAACGTTGAAAATACAGAGAATGAAAACGATTATAATATGTATGTTATTATTAACAATCATGTATAATATCGTCTATCATTTTAAATCTGGAGTTCCTTATGTTATTACATACTAAAATTAAAAATGAACCGACATTAACTTCGGATATTTTAAAAAACTCCAAAATGCAGTTATTCTTATTTAAATGTGGTGTTTGTGATGCAAAGGAGTTATTTCTTCTTTCCAATCCACTTTCTGTTGAATCAATGATTTTGCTTTCAAAAAAAATGCGAGAAATGTATTCGAAAGAGAATCAAAACTCGGAAAATATTTTTTATTCGATTTATAATATTCTCGTTCCACCATCTCAAATTACTTCTGGACAATTAATTTCACAACATGAACAATGGCTTGAATTAGCAATTAATAACGGCTCTCATTTTTTATCTGTTGCACCGGCAATATCTAGTAATCAATTAGAAGAAAATTGTGAATATGTCTATTTTCGTCGTTTTGAGAAGTGTTATACAATTGTTTATCGATGTCTTTCAATTATTCAACTTGAAAAAGATCAAAATTTTTTAAATTCACCCCAGTATTCATTTTCGATTGATGAATGCAATGAAATATTGAGCATTATTCGTAATGACTTAAAATTGTCAGCTAAAACAATACTTGATATTTATCCACAATTGATCTGCCCCAATGATTTAAAATATTTTTTGGAAAAAGAAAAGAATAAAACGAGGAAAACAAATCAGAGTGATTTTCAATTAACTTATCTGAAGGTAGAGGATCAACAATGAAATATTTTTTCTGCGTTATGCTATTAGCTTTATCGGGATTCGTATCAGCCCAAACAATGCCACCCAAAATATATGTAGATGATTATGCGATATTTCCACTTCCATTACTCAATCGAAATTATGAAAAAATTCCTCATGGAACTTCCATACAATTTAATGCCTATTTTCATTCATACCATTGGGAACAACCCTTTAAATATATTGAACGACTAAAAGTCTTTCATATGGATGCAGAAAATTTCAATTTTATTCAAATGGTTCTCAAAAATTCAATTCGTGGCCTTCGTTATTATTTTCCAATTTTAATGTTTAATTCCGCGATGGGTCACCTTCATCAATTAAGAAAGTTAAAACCCAAAGAGGGAATTACAGTATATGGGAAATTTTATAATTTACCGGATTCAGAATATGCAATTTTAGTTGATGTCATTGAGACTTTTCAGAATGGTGGGAACAATCGTAAAAAATTATTAGATTTTCGTCTTCCACTTACTCCAACTCCGACATGTACGGTTACACCTACGCCAGGACCATCCTTGTGGCAAAGAATTTTAAATCATCTTCATCCACCTACGGCTACTCCGACACCGACGGTAACACCAAGCTAAGTTAACTCATTGATTTAAAAGGTTTTTTAATTCCGTGGGTTTAGGATTGATCAAAATGGTTCCATTGATATTTACGGTTGGGATAATTCGCTTGCCATTGGTATATGACAACATAGTTTTAAAATCCTCTTCATTTTCTTCAATGTTTTTTTCATCATAAAGAATATTGTTTTCATTTAAGAATTTTTTTAATTGAAAGCAGTCACCGCACCAAGAAGTTGTGTATATAATAAGTTTGTTTTTCACATATTTCTCAATATTAAATGCATAGCTGATATTATTATCGGTATAAAAAAATAGATCAATAATTATTTAGAATTTTATCGATGATTTAAAAATCTGTCAGACTGCGTTATATAACGAATATTTATTGTTTTTAAATTGAGTGCAAATAGGGCGATATATCTTTAATTCAAAGGCCATCTTAAGAATCAATTGTGACAAAGGTATAAGCTTAAAAAATAATAAATGATTATTAAATTTTTATGGTCGTTCAATGAAATGATGTTCTGGTTTTGCGATTGACATCTTCTGATAAATTCAAAAATTTTCTAAATCTCCAAAATGAAAATAGTATTGTTTCATTCAGTAATGAATCATTTATTTTAAACTTATTTGATCAATTTAAATTGGCATTAAAAGTGTCTGATATAAATATTTTTATTAAACTTAGCAAGTTATCACAACAAAAAAAACTTTTGTTTTTTTAAAAATATATTTTTCCTGCACAAATTTTTTCTTTTACAAATAAAAATAAATATTTTTGTAATGTTAATCGCTTGTATGGAGTAAAAATAGTAAAAAATTTAATTATTGAGAAAGTATGTATAAAAAATTAATTATTATCATTTTGTTTTTCTTGATCGTGAATGCAGGATGCAAGAACGCTCAAATTTCATTACCGTTATTAAATGAAATCCCTAAAAATTTGCAGCCTATAAAAGATGGAGATATTAATGTGCAAATTGTTGATCCAAATAATGCATCTTTTTCAAATATTAATGGAATGTCATTAAATTTCATACCTCCGGATGATAGTGCAACGATGGTTCGAGAAATTAATAACACTGGATTTTGTCAATTTATTCCAAATAGTGGCGAACTTCAAATGGGGAATTGGACTGTTATTGCAGCACTAACTCCTAATCCATTATATGCACCCAGCGTAGCCAATTTTGCTGTTACCGAAAACAATCAATTATTGCAATTTTCAACGGCCCCTACATCGATTGTAGTAACGCCACCAAGTATCCTGTCATATACAGGAACTAGTGGTGGAGTTTTTGTTTATAAAATTTTATATGTTCAGCCTGGAAACTTATTAGTTCCAGTACATCTATATATTCCAACACTCGCAACAAATTGGAAGGCAACAGCAGCTCCAACCACGATGGGCATAAATAATGATTCCAATGCATATGTCACCGTTAGTGGACAGCAATGTGTAGATGATCCAAGTGTTTCAGTTACAATATTTGCAATTGATTCAGTTTCAAATACATCAAATTATCGCACAGAAAGTATTTTGCCTAGCATCGTCAAAGATTTTAATTCCACAGTCAGCGTGACATGGCAATCTACTAGTTTAACCAATGGATTTTATACATGTTCTTCTGGAATTCAATTAATTTTGTCAGGCACATTAAAAATTAGTGCCCAAAATGCTTGTTCATCAAATGTATCCGTGAATATTCAGTGGTCTGGAGGTAGTTGTTCATCTGATTATTTGGAAACACCTTATGGGAATATTTCAAATATACAAACAGGGGGAGGATCAATTAATTTATCTTGTGGAACGTACAATGTAACTTTTTATACCGGGTGGAGTCCATTGCTTATTTGTACGTTGAATTCATCGCCAACAAAACCCTCAAATACCGTTGCCTTAGCACTTAACGGGTCGACAATATGCTTAAATGCCTCTTATTAAAGAAAATTAAAAAAAATATCTTATTTTATTATTTCTTTTTTTTTGTATTGAATCATGTTGTATGGGCACAAAAAATAAAAAATTCAAAAGATAATTGTGGTATTTTACCTGAAATTAATTTGTCGGACAATAATTTTCCAGGATTTCAAAATCCATTAAAAGTTAATTATGCATTGAGTTTTAATGATATAAATTCGGAACTGGGTTCTCAAATTGATTCTACTTTAATTGTTAAATTTGAAAAATGGATTTCAAGCTCCAGTCTAAATATTTCTGGTCAATTTGAACTTGAAAAAAATTTTTCAAGTTCTTCTTCAATTGATTTCTTTAATGTTATTAGTGAACAATTATCATATAACAACGCGTGGATAAGTTTATCAATTGGAAGACTGGATATTGGGGACATTTTAAGCCCATCGTGTTTTTTTGGAGATTATAGTACCATGGGGATTCGACATCTAGACGGACTTCAGATAACCATTCCAGTAAATTTTAAAATGGGGATCACGAATTACAAAAGAATGGAAACTTTATCAAGTTCCATTTCTTTTTTTTATTTTCCAAGTGTTTTCAAAAATATTTATGTCAATGAAAATGGAGTACAAGATTACTTTTTAGGTCAAATCAGAGTAAATTTAATTAATAAATCATCAATTCTAAGAGTTAATTTTGGAAAATCCATAAATCAATTTTATGCATATTCAATAATGAGTGGCCATTGGAATATTTCATCTGCAATTAATTTTAATTTAACAAAGCAATTCTCATTCGATGTCGAATATGGATCGCAAGATACATCACATTGGGTTAATTCAAGTGTAATAACATATGGCTTAAATTTCAAAAAAATGATTCCAGTAGTAAATGATTTTTTATTTAAAAAAATTATTTTTGAAATTCAAAGCCCCTTAGGGTTAACTTTGGACAATAGTTTTACTGGTGGCAATGGATTACTGCTTTCAAAAGCTCAAATGCCACAAACTAGTTTTTTTTTCGAGATAAAAAGCAAGTTGAATTTTGCTGATTTAATAGTTTGCTTAACTAATTCACAAGGGGATTATACATTCTCACGATTAAATGAAGGAAACGCATTTTCACCCATTGATACCTTGCTTGTAAATTCGGTAGGTTATTCAAATGAAATTAAGAACTTAGATATATATTTATCAAGTAATTCTTATAAAAATTTATCATATTTGGTTAATTTAGAGGTCGAGTTTTGAATCATATTGATAAATATAATGAAATACTTTAATATTTTTATAATAAATTATGAAAACATTACACATAAAAATAATCGGCAAAGGGCAGCCAGTCATTTTTTTGCATGCATTCCCTCTATCTAGCTTTATATGGGATGGATTGAAGCCGGTTAAGAATTTCCAGTATATTTTCATTGATTATCCAGGTTTTGGGAAAAGTCCTTTATATTCGTGGGCTCAATCATTACCTCGTGTGGCCGAAAAAATTGTTCCAATTATTAAGGAAATTAATAATGGTAAGTATATTTTAGTTGGAATTTCAATGGGTGGCTATTTAAGTTTCGAAATCTTTAAATTAATTTCACGACAAATTTCAGGAATGGTGTTGATATCAACGCATGAACAGGGTGATTCTAAAATTAATAAGGAAAATCGTCAGGGAATTATTAAAAAAATTTCCAAAGAAGGCATTTCTTTTTTGGCTGATTCGTTGTCTAGACTATTGCTTGGTGTTACAACACAACATAAGAGAAAATTTATGGTTCAAAAAATTAAAGCTAAGATTCAAAAAACTAGTACTAAATCTATAATTTACAGTGAAAAAGCTATGGCAAATCGACCTTCAAGGACAGCATTATTAAATAAAATTAGCATTCCAACACTATTATTAGTAGGTTCTGAAGATAAGGTCCTGCAACCTGAAATAATGCAAAAAATGCATAAAAGGATTAAATTATCTAGGTTAGAGTTTATTCCGCATGCTGGTCATTTGATTCCACTGGAACAGCCTAAAATTTTTCAATTACTTTTGAGAGAATTTTTGAATTTCTACAAAGGTTCTACCTATTTAGCTGAAAAAAAACTTTCAAAAAAAGCCTATTAGATTTGAAATTTCAATTATTTTAAATCTATTTTTAAAACCTTTACAAACCCAAATTAAACTTCTATAATTACAGTTATAGAAGTTTAAAGCATGAAACTATAAAATTAGGTCAACCATGTCATTTACAAGGCCGGATAATTTAAGTTTGATCAAACCGTATGGTGATTTTTTAAAACTTTTTAACTCAATTCATACGATATCGAATTATCAACAAGATCTTCGTGTTTTTAAGTTTTTCCTTGATCGTGAAAACATTAAAACTCCATTGGAGGTTAATTCTCATCAATTAACTGAATTTATTAGTTTTTTAAATCAATCTGGTAGTACTCCTTCTGGAAAATTACGCATGAAGTATTCAACGCGTTCAATTAAAAGAATTTTAGCATCTCTACGCTCGTTTTATCGATATTTGGCTGCCACTCAACAAATTTCTCAGGATCCAACGGCTGTTTTTCATTATCTAGCAATGAATTCACCACAAAAAAATCCTCGCCCACTTTCTTTAACGGATCGTACCTCCCTTTTAAGTTCGTTACGCACCGAAACTATAGACGAATTAAATATTACGTTAACTGTTTTATTGGGGTATGAGTGTGGCTTACGTGTGTCTGAAATTTCGAAATTACGTATTCAAAATATTAATTTAAGCCAAAACTATATTTTAGTTACAGGTAAAGGTAATAAAGAAAGGATTTTACCGATTACAAGTGGATTAAAAAGCTTATTATATCGTGCATTAGAAAATTCAAGAGCTTCTCAAAGCATATTCCTTTTTCCAAGTCCTAGGAGTCGGGAAAAGCCAATTCATCCACATTTTTTAGAATTAAACGTAAAGCAGGCTGCCAATTGGGCCAAATTAGAGAATTCTAAAGAACTTACAGTACATGTTTTAAGACACACGTTTGGAAGTATTTTAGCAGAATCTGGAGCAAGCGCTTATGAAATCCGGGATTTAATGGGGCATTCAAGTATTTCTGTAAGTGAGAATTATGTGAAAATTGCCCAACAAAGCAAACTCAATGCGTATGAAAAGGCTTTTGGGAGCGGATTTCAAGCTAAAGTTGTTAATTTAAATTTAGATAAAAAATCAACAATTACTGAAGTTCTAGAACTATATAGAAATCACAATCTAAAACATTAAGTTTTTAAAAAGTCCACTCTAAGTTATTGTTTTTCATATATTTTTTTAAAAATATAATATAATTAAATAAATTAACTTATTGAAATTAAAGAGAATGTTTTCCAATCGATTACCTGATGATTTTACACCAAACTTTCTTGGAGATCTTGTCGATAAAAGCGGACTCCCCCAGATTGACTTAACTGAATCCAATCCCACAAAATGTGATTTTAAAAGCTATTCCTATTTCAATTTAAAAGATTTTAATTTTTCAAATATTTTTCCGTATCATCCTAACCCCCAAGGAAACAAAATTGCCCGTGAAAGTCTTGCAAATTATTTAACCCATCAAGGAAGAATAACCCAAGCTGAAAATATTTTTTTTACTTCAGGTACGAGTGAAGCATATTCATTTATTTTTAAGCTGTTAGCCAATCCGATGGACAAATTTATGGTTCCAATTCCTTCTTATCCATTATTAGAATATTTATTACAACTAGAATCAAACATTCCTGTTTTTTATAAATTAGATCCAAATCAAGGTTGGAAAATTGATTTAGATTATTTCACACAGCTATTGCTTTCTAATGACATTAAAGGTCTGATTTATGTTTCACCAAATAATCCAACTGGAAATTACTTAAACTACGATGAGTTTGTAGAACTTGAAAAAATTTTTACGACAGCTAACAAAAATATCCCAATAATTATTGATGAAGTTTTTTATGAATATGCACGTGGAGTGAAACCGAACTATTTTTCATCGAAAAACACTTTAATTTTTCGTTTAGGTGGATTATCAAAACTATGTGGACTTCCTCAGTTGAAAATTTCTTGGATTATCCTTGAAGGTCCAAGAGAATTAGTTGATCAAGCAAAAATTCGATTGGAGTTTATTGCTGACACGTTCCTTTCTGTAAATATTCCAATTCAAATTCATTTACCAAAGCTGTTAACAGTTGCTAATAAATTTCAAGATGAAGTTTCAATAAGGACTAACAATAATTATCAGCGGTTAAAAAAAATATTGTTGAACTTAGCACAGGAAAAAAAAATTTCAATTTTGGATCCGCAAGGCGGCTGGTATGGAATAATTGAAATTCACGGCATGCAGCCTTATTTTGATGTAAAAATATGTTGGGAGTTATACCAAAAACACAAGATATTAATACATCCGGGGGATTTTTATAATTTTTTTTCTGGAAATTTTTTAGTATTCAGCCTTTTAATTCAGGAGGATCAATTTGATAAAGCAATAAGCCTACTTACTAGCTTATTATATGAATTACTTTGATCACAACGTTTGAAGTTCAAAACTTGCTTGTTTGGCCCAATCTGAGTTTGGATGTGAATGGATAATTTTTTTAAGCTCTATTTTTGCCATGGCTAAATTATGTACCAACTTATCAATTTTAGCCAAATTAAACCGAGCTTCTTCGCGTAAAAATCCGTTAGGATAAATTTTTAAATATTTTTCAAATATCAAAATTGCTGGATTCCATTGAGATTGTGAAATATAACACATCCCTACTCCAATAAAAGCTTCTTGACCTAACGGAGTATTTTTTAGTTTTTTATAAGCTAATTTGAAATATTTACTTGCTAACATATAATTTTGTAAAAACAAATCACATTTACCAAGATAATAATAAGCTATATTATAGGCTTGGGTTCCAGGATAAAGATTTTTGACTTTATTAAAAAAAGTTGAACACTCTTGATATTTTTCAACCTCGGTTTTGAATGCACTTTGAGGGCCTACGGGAGCATTTAAGTAATAGATACCCATATTTAGCATGGCCATTGATTTTTTATTGTTTGTTGCTACAGAGTTTAAATAATAGGGTAATCCAATTCCGATGATAAGAATTACGATTATTAAGATCGCAATAAATTCTTGGTGCAACTTTGCCCAATTTTTAAAGCTCTCAAAATTATTTTTATCTTTTTGAACGCTTATTTTCCAGTTTGACATACTTGCCTACCATTTAATAAATATTTAAATGACGACTACTATATCCATTTTTAAATTGGAGTCAATTTAAAAGTAAAAATTTATTCCAGTTTGAGCACCTAAGATGCTGCCACCAGCATTTTCGCCCAATGAAATAATTTCATATTGTCCCTCAATTTCCCAAAAATATTTTGGAGTTATCATAACTGAAATTCCTAATAACAATGCTGGATCTATATTTGTTTGATAAAATGAATTATTAATAATAGGTGTACTAATATTGCTTAAATTTTCAGGATGATACTCGGTTAAATTTGAGTAATTTAAAAATGCTCCCGCTTCGCCAAAAATAGATACAGTGTTTTTGGGTAAAATGGGAAGATGGTATCTTTCAAAAACACCTAATTCCCAAAAGGTAAGATTACTTGATTGATTTAATAATGCATTTGAGTATGAAAAGTTAATATTTTCAAACATAATTCTTGTTTCCAAAAATTTATTCATAATAAGTCCAAATAATAATCCCTTCCCTAAAGAAGATGAATAATGATTTGGTAATTTTAATTGAGCGAAAGAAACAGGCAAAAAAACTCCAACCAAATAATGTGGGCCCTTCCAAAATAATTGCCTTGGACTTTGAGCAGGAACAAATCCATGAACTTCAGAGACGGTTGGATCATACCCTAATATGGCAGAAAATTGTATTGAGCCTAACGCAGAATTGTTTTTATAATCATAAATACCTTCCTCAATTTTTTCTTGGTTAGTCGTGCCCCACCAAAATGGGGGTAGTATAATGTTATCTTTGGTTCTATTGATGACTTGAAATTTTTGATTTAATAGAATACTTGAATTTTCAGAAAAAATTTGAGGCTTTGCTTGAAAGTAAATACCGACATCATTTTTATAAAGTCTACTCCAGATCAGATTAATTTTTGATTTGGATGAAATTAAATATAAACCAATATGGTTTTTATCAATTTGAGTGTGATAAAAAGTAACTTTTGATCTACCACCAACCGTAATTCCAAGTCCATTGGCAATTCGAGAATGGATGAGATTGAGACGTGCATTCCATATAATTACTCTTCCTCGTTTAATAATTATATGCTTCCAACTTTTGGTTTGTGAGGATACGACATATAGGGCTCCCCATGTACTTTGTTTTGATTGGCAATCAAAGACAACTGGAGCGAAAGAAGAGCCATTAACAATTAATTGTCCTTGAATGAAAAAATCTATTTTGTCAGTTCCTTGAGGAATACTCGTATCATATGCATTAGACACCTCTACTTTAACACCAGGTTCAATGATCAAAGTGGCGCCTGGTAAAAGTCGCGTATCCTGATTAATAAAATAAGGGTTCCCTTTTGAGGTCCACACATGTGTTCCAGATAAAACAGGATTAACCCATGTTGCTGCAAATGAGAGTAACGGGAAACCGAAAAGGATAAAAACAATGCTTAAATTTTGGAAGAAATATGTTTTTATATTCTTTTTGAACAACGTTTAATTCCTGGTACCCTCGACGCGATTCGAACGCGTGACCTACCCTTTAGGAAAGGGTTGCTCTATCCAACTGAGCTACGAGGGCTAAATTTAAATAGAATCACTAGTATTGTAGTATAGAGTATACTGAGCTAGTTTGCAATTTTTGTCTTCCATTCAAAAAAGTCAATTCTATTAAAAAAGTTACTTCAAAAACATGCGCACCGACTCGATTCGCTAATCTTACAACGCCGGCAGCCGTTCCGCCTGTAGCTAGTACATCGTCTAAAATTAAAACGTTTGCCTTCTTTGGTAGGGCATCTACTTGTATTTCTAAAGCGTCAGTTCCATATTCTAAGTCGTATTTTTCTTGTATTGTATTTGAAGGTAATTTCCCAGGCTTCCGGATTAAAACCAAAGGAACTTTAAGAATTAAAGCCAAGGCACTTGAAAAGATAAATCCACGTGATTCAACAGCTAAAATAGCTTCAATATTTTTCTTTTCATATCTTGAATACCAAAGATTGATTAGATAATGAAATGCATCTGGATGACGTAATAAAGGATTAATATCTTTAAAAACGACGCCTTTTTTTGGAAAATCTGGAACATCTCGAATAAATTCTTTCAAATTAATAGGTTTAATAGTTGAATGGCTTTTTTTAATCATAAATACCTCTTTTTAAAAATAGTTTAGATAAAGTCATCTAGTAATTCGTGATATTCCTTGGATTGTTTATGAATAAAACTTCGGATTTTTTTCAGTGCCCCCGATTCTATTTGACGAACACGTTCACGAGTAACTGAAAGCGTTAATCCAATTTCTTCGAGTGTCATTGGAGGTTGATCATTAAATCCGAACCTTAACTCGAGTACATTTTTTTCTTTTTCCGTTAAAATGTTCATTATTTTTTTAAGCTTTTCATTTCGGAGCAAAAGAAACAGATGATATTCTGGTGTCTTAATGGACACATCTTTTAACGATTCTAAGATTAGCTTTGAATTAGGTTCATCAGAAATCGGGGTTTCCAGTGAAATGTTTTTTTGATTAATAATTTGTAGTTGCCTAATTTTTTTTAAACTTATTTTGGATGCTTTTGAAAGTTCGACTTCAGAGGGTGTACGTCCGAATTTTTTTAATAGGTTCCTCTCGATTTTTTTTAAATAAAAAATATCTTCAGAAATATGAACTGGAATACGTATAGTTCTAGAAAAATTAGATAAAGCTCTCGTAATTGTTTGTCGAATCCACCAAGTTGCATAAGTGCTAAACTTAAAGCCTTTTCTCCACGAAAATTTTTCTACTGCTTTAATTAAACCTAAGTTACCTTCTTCAATTAAATCTTGAAAAGACAAGCCTTGATTCATATATTTTTTAGCAATTTTTATAACCAACCGTAAATTAGATGAAATTAATAATTGTTTTGCTTGAAGATCGCCATTTTCAATTTTAATAGCAAGATCAATTTCCTCTTTGGAATTTAATAATTTAACTTTTGAGATTTCATTAAAATAAATCTTAATACTATCGGAAAGATCATGAGGCTGCGAAAGTTTTTTCTTATTTAAATTCTTTTTCATTATTTACTTCTAGTTATTTATAAAATTTTAAAGTCTTTCACTTTGTTTTGAGTGCGAATCCATGAAAAAAAGAAATTATCGATACGACTTCCCGGAGGTCCTTTTTTTATTTGAGATATAAAAGCCTCCAATTTATCAGCAGGACCAGTAGCTAGAATTTCAACAGAGCCATCCATGTTGTTTTTGACCCATCCCGTAAGTTTTTGATCACTCGCCTGTTGCCGAACAAAGTATCGAAATCCGACTCCTTGAACTTTTCCGGTAATCGATATAGAAAGTGATTTTTCTATTTTCATAAATTTTATTTCAAATCATGGTCGGGGCGGCAGGATTTGAACCTGCGACCTCTTGCACCCCATGCAATTGCGCTACCGAACTGCGCCACGCCCCGATGGTTATGTAAAATATACTGGTCGGGGTGAGAGGATTTGAACCTCCGACCTCTTGGTCCCGAACCAAGCGCGCTAGCCCCTGCGCTACACCCCGCTAGGTATCACAGAATATCTAATTTTATTCGAAACATCTAGTTTTAATTTTCAAAATAATCAGAAGTATATTTTTTGATTAATTCTTTAACTAAATTAACTAAAACTTTAATTTCGTTGATCGCCTGTATCTGTGAAGCATTAGGTTTTTTAGTAGGTTTATTAATCGGTGGAAGGAACAATTCGATTTGTTCTTTATTTCCCAGAGATAATTCTAGTAGTTTTTTTTTAGCTCCTGCGATAGTAAATTTATCTTCATACAATAATTTTTTTATTAAGATAGCGGTTTGTAAATCAACTTTTCGGTATGAGCGTTGCCCGGTCGGTGTTTTTGGTGGATTTAAAAGATTGAATTCTGTTTCCCAGTATCTCAGAACATAGGGTTTCACATTTAAAATAGTTGCAACCTCTCCAATAGTATAAAATAGTTTGTTCGGATCGTAGTTGGGGTCGGCCATATCAACTATCCTTCAGATTGATTTTTTTCTTTAATCTAGCACTGGGCTTGAATTGTAAAATTTGGCGATTGTTCAATTGAACAAGTTTTCCAGTTTTAGGATTTCTTGCAATTCGTGCATATCGAGATTTCCAAATTAAACTGCCAAATCCAGAAATGTTAATTGTGTCACCAGAATTTAAGGCATTTTGAATATCCGCAATTACTGAGTCTACAATTAACTTAGATCGTTCATACGTCAGTCCTATTTTTTTTAATTCAAAAATTAAATCACTTTTTTTCATTTAAGTCTTCTATTTTCAGGCTTAAGTGATCTTGAAAGTAAATCTTTAACAGCGTTTTGAATTGTTTTCTTTTTGTATAAAACAGAATAAACCTCATTCATGATTGGTGTCTCTACATGTTTTTCTTTTGAAAATAGCCAAGTTGATTGAGAAGTTTTAACACCTTCTGCCACAGCGGACATTTGTGATAAAGCTTGATTTACAGTTATTCCACTGGCAATTTTTTCCCCTAAAAGTCGATTGCGACTGAAACGGCTAATACAAGTTACAATTAAGTCTCCCATACCAGCTAAACCAGAAAAAGTATGAGACTGTGCACCTAAAGAAATACCTAAATTAGTCATTTCATACAAACCTCTAGTTATTAATGCCGCTTTTGTATTATCTCCATAACGCATGCCGTCAAGAATTCCAGCAGCAATGGCAATTACATTTTTAAATGCTCCACCTAATTCTACACCTATTAAATCACTAGAAGTATATAGTCTTAAAACATTTGATGATAATTTTTTCTGAATAAATTTTGCCAATTTTAAATGCTTAGACGCAACAACCAAAGCCGTAGGAATATTTTTTGCAAGCTCTTCAGCATGACTCGGGCCAGAAATAACACTAAATTCATGATTGGGCATAATTTGATTAAATATTTCACTCATGCGCAAATGAGTTTCCATTTCAAGGCCTTTTACAGCACTTAAGGCGACTGCCTTTTTAGGCCAATAATCTTTAGAAAGAATTAAAGTATTTCTTAAAGCATGCGATGGTACAGCTAAGATAACTAGTTCTGCATCTTCAAGTGATTGTTTAATATCACTCATTACTTTAACATCTGTTTGTAAGATAACTTTAGAATGTAAAAGATTAAATGTTTTATTTTTATTGAGCGATTTTGATTTAGTAGTACTTCTTGACCAAATTTTAACTTGATAATTAATGTTTTTTAAATAATATGCTAAAGTAATTCCCCAGCTTCCTGCTCCTAAGACGCATATTTTCATAGATCACGTTTTAAAATTTTATTTTCAGTTCCAGCAATAATTCGCTTAATGTTTTCTCGATGTGTCCACCAGATTAGTATACAGGAAATAGTTATAAAATAATCAATTATATGTGATTGCTGGAATAAAAATGTAATAATTGTGACAATTGTAAATGCTCCAAGGCTTCCTATCGAAACTATTCTAAAAATGAGCAACAAGATTAAGAATACTGCCAGTCCTATCAAACATTCTAAAGGTAGAATTGTGAAAAAGACTCCTATGCTTACTCCCACTCCTTTACCACCCTTAAAATTTAAAAATATTGAAAAAACATTTCCTAGTAACACAAAAATTCCACATAAAACCTTTAATTCTGCTGAATTTACATTAAATAAAATTGAGGGTAGATAAATTGATATAACACCTTTAGAAATATCTAAAAGAAGTGTTGATATTCCTAAAAATGGGCCTGCAACTCTCCAAACATTTGTCATGCCAATATTTCCACTCCCAAATTTTCTAATATCTTTCCTTTTAATCAGTTTTACTAAAATATATCCCGATGGAATGGATCCAATAAGATAAACGATTAAGATCATTAAAAAGTATCGCAATGAAGTTCTCCTTAATGTTACTTTTTTAAAAAAACGACCTGAATAGGTATACTGTTTAATTTTAAAGAATTTCTTAAATATTTTTCAATATATCTTTTATATGAGTCCTTCAAACTTTCTGGACGATTAACAAAAATTTCAAATGCAGGAGGATGTCCGGATCTTTGATGCGCGTATAAAATATTTGGAAGATGGCCTTTTTTGTAATGCGGTGGTGTTTGAGTAATTGCTTTTTGTAAGGTTGCATTAAGTAAACTTGTTGAAATTCTTTTTAAGCTTTCCTGATAAACTCGATCCGCACTTGGGAAAATTTGGTTTAAGTTCAACTTTGTTTTAGCAGAAATAAATAAAATAGGAGCATAGTTTAAGTCTAGAAATTGCTTTTTAATGATTGATTTAACTTGATCTTGAGCAACATTCGATGCGCGAATGTCCCACTTATTAATTAAAATCACAAGAGGTCTAAAAGATTTATAAAGTAAGTTGCTAATGGTACTATCTTGATGAGTAAGATTTTCTGATCCATCAATCACCCATAAAACAACCTGACAAGTTTGAATTTCATATAATGTTTGATTTAAACTTAATGATTCAATTCGATCTCTAATTTTCTTCCGATCTCGTAGCCCAGCAGTATCAGCGATATACCATGTTTTATTTAAATATTGAATGGGATATTGAATAGCATCATGTGTCGTACCTGGAAGTTCATGCACGAGGGAACGCTGATCATTTAATAGTGCGTTAATTAATGATGATTTTCCAGCATTGGGTTTTCCAATAATTGTAAGTTTAAAACTTTTTTCTGATTGAGCTGAAATGGGAGATGTTTTCGAAGATTTTATATGAGTTACAATGTTATCTAATAGTATATCAATACCTAAGCCATGATTTGCCGAAATGGTCACACTATTAAATCCCAAAGAACTAAAATCGGATATATTTAATGCCCAATTACTTGGGTTATCAGCTTTATTAATAACTAAAATGATAGGACAATTAAATTTTCGAAAGTAATTTGAAAGATATTTTTCGTCTGGAGTTATGCCTTGGAAAGCATCAACAACAAACAAAATAAGATCCGCGGTAATTAATTTTTTTTCTATCAATTTGTGGATTTGATTTAATATTGGATGATCTTCAGGTATCCACCCACCAGTATCAATGAGAGAAAATGATTTGTTATTCCAAATAACTTTTTCTGATTTGAGATCTCGTGTCATTCCTGGTTGAGAATCAACTAGGGCTTTAGAACCTCCGACCAGACGATTAAATAGGGATGATTTTCCAACATTGGGTTTCCCAACAATAACAATTTCAGATAATTTGTCGATTTCCATAATAAGGTTAGATATGATTAACTGTATTTTTTATAAACAAAAATTTCTTTATATTTTGAATAAAGTATGTATTGAAGATGGCTGGAAATAAATTTACATTTGTAAAAATAAATATTTGGAGAAACATTTGAGAGATTCCAGTCAATATCGATCATACCTTTTCCATGTTTTGATAATTTAGTAAGTAGTGTACCATCTTGATTGAAAATATTTACAATTAAAATTCCCGATATCGTAGTGGTAAACCTGAAAAATACATGACTGCCATAAGAAGGATTTGGAAGCGCTGTAATGTGCAATTGATCTTTCGGATTGATGATTTTACTTTTATGGGTTAGTTTTATTTTTTTTGAAACAAAATGATGTTCATCTAATTTAAGAACAGGTTGATCGGATATTATTTTCAAGGGAAGATTATGGCGGTTACAGGTTATCCATTTAACATTAGAATTATTTAGAAGATTTAATAAACAGACGTTTCTTTGTTTTTTTGTTTTGAACATCCAAACATAATAATATAATTTTTTTATCGATTGTGTAACAAAGAATTTTTTTTGAAGAGTTTTCTCGATGGTTATACTTGGATTTTTTTTAAAAACAATAAAAAGTTTTAAAAATGGATAGTTTGAAAAACTAATATTAAAGAAACTTAATATTAAAATGATTAAAATCGTGATTTTTTTCATGAATTTAAAATTTTTAGCGTGGTAGATAAAGATTTAACATCTTCAACATTAACAATTCGTGTATTGATATCAATTTTTTTCAAAAGTGTTGAGTATACTTTCCCAGGACCAATTTCAATCCAAGTCCGATATCCCATTGTAGTCAGTGTTTGACAGGTTTTTATCCAATCTACCGGTGCAGTATATTGCTGAAATAAAATTAATTTTATGTCTTCAACCGTTTCAATGAATTTTTGTAAATAGGTTGAAAAAATGCGAAGTTTAGGCATTTTTATTTTTTCATCTCCAAACACGGATGAAAAACTTTGATTTAAATCTTGAATCATTTCTTTAGCATGAGATGTGAAAATGGGACCTCGATTTAAACTATATGCGAATTTTATTAATTTGATTGTTTGAATTGCATTTTGTAGCATAGTTATGGCTTCCGTAGATCCCCATACCATGAAATTTTCAGAAGATAAATATTGCGTAATATAAATAGAGTCCTTGTTTTTTTCTATAATCGATTCGAGCTGAGGTAATTTTATTCCTGAAATATATAAAGAGGTTCCTGAATATTTTTCTCTCCACGTTTCGAAAATACCGACTCGCTGAAAGAGCCAGTGAATCGTGGGTAAAAATGGTATGGATTCTGCCGCAACTAAAGCTACAAGTTCACCAATTCCCACTCCGGTTAAAATTTCAGGCTTCCGTTTATTTTGAATTAGTACTTCATAAAAACTTAAATCACTTATGAATACACTCAAGTGGGAATATAAAATTTTATCTTGTTCTTCCTTCGGTCCTAAAAAGCAAACTTTCGCAAGTTTAATTTTTAATTCTTTCTCAAGATCATCATAATATTTTCTTACAAGCAAGGAGCGTGAATAAAATTCTCTACCCATACCAATGTAATGAGAGCCTTCATTTGGAAAAACTGCTACTGTAGGTGCCATACCTTGCCTTAGTTATAGATTTTTTTATTTTAAAATTAATTTCACTTTGTTTTTTAGCTGTTTTTAAAATTAAATGAAAATGTTATTATCCCTGTTTGATTTATTTGTATAACGTTCGGCGGGAGAGGATCAAATTCCCATTGTAACAAGGCTTGATACGCCAGTTGATCTAATTTTGTATAACCTGATGTTTGAATGATTTGTATGCTTTTAACCGATCCATTTGGGAAAACAGTTAATTTTAAAACAATGGTTCCCTCTACTCCATTCTTCTGAGCCCACAAAGGATATTTGGGATAAACTGCCTTTTTAATCCCCCGAGAGGCCAACTGACCTTGAATATCAGCCTTACCTTTTGAGGATCCTTTAATTCCAGTATATCCAATGCCCATTGGTGCAATAGCAACTTGGGTCGCTGGGTGGTTAGAAACACCAATAGGAGCAATTTTATACAAGTTTTGAAAATATTCAGGATTAATTGTAGGGCTAGGAATTACTTTTTTTTCGATACTCGTTTTTATGATTCCCCTTTTAAAAACCAATTTATTTGAAATATTTTTATTTGTAATTGACTTCACATGATTTACTGAAGGGTTTATTTTAGATTTGATACCAGTATTATTTCCTAACGGTATTTCCTCTATTAATGAAACTTTCATCAACAGTGGTTGTTCTGTCATAAAAATATGTTGAAAAGAATAAAAAACCAGCAAAAGGATAATAATATGAATAATCAATGAATAAACAACTGATTTTTGAAATTCAGTATCCCGCATAATTAAAACCGAGTTTTATTTTTTGACAAAAAATTATTGCTAACAGTTGACTGCAAAGGTAAAACAGCAATTCCTACTTGAACAATTCCGATATGACGAATGAGATCTAATATTTTTATTACCTTTCCATAGGCTATCGTCTTATCTGCATTAATTACGACCATTGGTTTTTTTGAGTTTTGAGCCCTTACAATCGCTGCTTTCAATTTTGAAATAAGCTGATTTTGGGACATTAGTTGGTTATTTAAATATATTCTTCCACTTCGTGTTAAAGTTATATTAATGGTTTTGGGAATTGGTGTAACTGCGGTTGTAACTCGAGGCAGATTAACCTTTAAATCCCCTTGAAACAATAAGGGTGATGTAATCATAAAAATAACGAGTAGAACCAGTACAACGTCTGTAAAGGGAATCATATTAATTGTTGAAATTAACTTCCGGCTTGGCAATAATTGATTTTTCATTTCATTTTATCCTTAACTTAACTGTTCATCCATTTCTGAAATAATGACCTCCGTTTTCTGTGCTAAACGTTCAAGTTTATTTTGAAAACTGTTATAAATAATAACTGAAATTACCGCCACAAAGATTCCCGACGCGGTTGATATTAAAGCTTCAGCAATTCCCGCGGAAACAATACCAACTCCGGATGAATTCATTAAGGATATATTTTTGAATGCGTCGATGATCCCAATAACAGTGCCAAATAATCCTATATAGGGTGCTATATTTCCACAGGTAGCTAGCCAAGATAATCGATTTTCTAAAACCAGCAATTGTTTTTTAGCACTCCGTTCCATGGCAAGTTGTGGAGATCCTATTTTGTCAATTTTAGAGCGCAAACCAGCTTGAATGATGGTGGAAAAAAAACCTTCATTTCGCTCACATACTTCTATTCCCTCTGCCCAATTTTGAGTTTGAATATAGGGCTCAATTAAATCGAGAATATTTTCATTTGAATATTTTGATTTTTTTACAGCTTTCCATCGATCAATCCAAATTGCTAATACAAGAATGGACATCAAAAATAGGATTCCAATTGTCCAACCGCCTTTCGCGAGTAAATCGAGCAACGAAAAATTTTGAATTAGTGACATACAATCTCCTCAAAATATAATTTTAATTATAGAATTACTGTAACACCGAGCATGGTTAAAAATCTAGGTTCCAAATATCCCGGGATTAACTCAAAATGTTCTCCTAAAAGATTATACCCTTTTATCCAAATTGACATGCTTTTTAACGGATGGTAACTAGCCTTTAAATTTAAAAGAGCATATGGCGATAGAGGACTGGTTTGTGTTTCAAATGCATTGCGTTTAGATACAATCCAATAATCTAATCGCACTGCAAAGGGATCTTTACGATATTTTATTCTTATTAGTGTTTTAGACATAGGTAAATTTGTTAAAAAAATCGAATTATTTCCTATTTTACCATACGTCCAAATGTATTGTGCTTGGCCAAGCCAACTTGAATTAAAGTTCCAAGTAAGGTTAACAGATGCATTTTCAATATAAATATTATTTAAGTAATTAGGTACTTGAATAAAATAGCTTGTATTTATTTGAGAAATTGAAGTCCATTGTTGGTAAGTATTCCATGTCGTTTGATTTAATTTTAAACTCCCGATTAGAAAGCTCATAAATTGATGTTCAAGTTCTTCTTGAAATTCATTTGCGATATTGGTCGGTTCTAAATTATTCACAACAGCAATGTAGGGTTGAGCGAGGTAGGTATTATAAAAACTTGGAATTTTTTCTCCTTTGTCATATTGAAATTTAAATTGTGTTATATTTGAAATATTAAATTCACTTCCAAGGTTCAAAAAATAATTGGAAGATGGAGTTAGATTATTCCATTGTTGAAAGTCCCCTATAGCCCAAAACATAAGTCGTTTGCTAAACCGGATATGGGTTTCAGCTTTAATTCCTGAAACGTCATATTCAGGATTAAGAATATTGGGGAAAGAAGTAATAGAAGATTTGTGAAATATTCCAATGGAAACTAATTTTATAATGGTATTGCGAGTGGTAAAAGCAGTTTTGAAATTTTCAAAAGTTTCGGTATTAAATCCACCTTGTACATTTTGATTCCAATAATTAAGTAAAAGTTGTTGATTATTAAAATATATTTTCGAATTAAGATTATTAGTCCAATTTAAAGTAAAACCAGCTAGAAAATTATTGCCTTGATGTATTTCTTGAGCATTATTTTCGTAAGGAAGATTAAATTGGTTTTTGGACCAAGCATCTTTAAAATTTAAATTAGAATTGGAAGTCACATCAATATTTGATTTAAGTGAAAACCCCCAGGTTTGAGACGTGTTATAATTTTTATTTATCGATACTCCTGAAAATTGAGAATCGTAAAGTGATAGTAAATAATTCATATGCTCAATTTCCTGCCCAAACATGCCCCACCCTCCAAACATCCCCGGTACCCCACCATCAAGGCTCACAATAGCAACATTTTTATTTTCAGCATGGGGTTGAACTAAATTCAATGCAGTATATTTTTTGTCTAATCCAGGGAAATCATTTATCGAACGATTCATAGTTTGAAGAGTTTGAGCCTCTAAAGTTATATTACTTAATGGTTCATCAAAATGGTTTGCCCCAACAGTTAATTCATTTTTTCCTGTAATAATAACTTCTGGGAGTTTAAATTCCGGAACTTGAAATGAATGAGATTTTGATGGAACAATTGCTTTTTTAGATTGTTTTTCTTGGATTAATCTTGGAATTTTTTGATTTGGCATTTTTACAGAAGATTTATAAACTTGGAGTGGTAAAGCTCCATAAACCGTACCGACGAACATCAAAAAAAATAGATTAGGTAACAGATATCTTATACTTTTCATGTGGTGATTCTTCATCATTTCGTATTCCTCATTTTTTCAGCATGTAAAAACGGTTGTAATGCCTTCAAACGAAGTTGAGCGGCTTTTTGGAATGAAGCAATGTTGGTGTAATGAATAATTTTTTTGTAATAATTGGCAGCTAGTGAATATTGCTGGAGGCTTTCATAGCATTCCGCAATTTGCGCCATGGCAGAGACACACCATAATCCTTGTGTTGGATATTTATTCAACAAATTTTTAAATTCCTGAATTGATTCTTGATATCGTTTGAGCTGCTTTAAGATATAAGCATGCCAATATGAAGCTTCTACTGCTAATTTGACTTCTTTTACCTTTTTGCCTTGAGCATATATCGCCAACGCGGGATAGTATTCATTGTGATTTTCAAGTATTGCACCTGCTTGAAGTAGGGCTTCTGCCGCTAATTTAGTTTTGGGATAATTTTGACTCACTTGTTGAAAATATTGAATAGCTAATTTTAAGTTTCTGATTTCTTCTTCACAAATGGCACTATTATACATGGCATTGCTAGCTAAACGATGGTGAGGATATTGGCTAAATACGACATGATATTCTTTTAGCGCTTTAGAATAATTTTTTAAAGCAAAATAGATTGTAGCTATGCTAAATCGTGTTTCCGGAATAAAAGGACTTTGAGGATAATTTTTTAAAATAATTTTAAATGCTTTAATGGCTTTACCGGAATGGCCTAATTTATAGTAAGCGGTTCCTAACCAAAAATATGCTTGAGAAATTTCTGGGAATAATGGATAGGTTTTGATTAGATTTTTATATTTTTGAATGGAATTCAGGTACTGTTTTTGGTGATAAAGAGAGTCGGCTAACTGAAATTCTATTTGAGCTGCAAAATTGCTGCTCGGAAATTTTTTCAAAAATATTTCAGCAGCTTGATTAGCATTGCTTATATCACCCAGTCTTTCATAGGCCCATTGGAGTCCATAAAACGCATTGGACACTAATTCATTATTGGAATGCATATTTATGAATTTTTTATACACTTGGATTGATTGTTGATATTTGCCTGCATTAAATAAACTATCTGCAGCTTTCAGCTGTGCCTCTAACGCTAAAGGATTATTTGGAAATTCTTGAGTAATTCTCTGAAAGGCTTTAGCCGCTTCTCGAAAATGTTTTTCGCGAAAATAAACCCAAGCAATCCAATATCGTAAAAGCGGATGTTGATTCTTTAATTGTAGATAGGATAACAACGATGTCCAGATATTTAAACATTGTGTGTAGTTACCCAACCGATATTGGCACCATCCAAGTTGCTCTATGCTTTCTAACTTATATGAAAGATTTACATTTTTAATTAAGGCTATTTTAGTATAGTATTTTATCGATGTATGATATCGTTGCAGGTTATAATAACTATCGCCTAATCGGAGTATTGCTTCTGCCTTTTGATTTGGTGTTAATAAATAATTAAGTTCTTGATGAAAATACTTAATTGCATTTAAATAATTTCCCAATTGAAACCAACACCACCCTAGTCCATTATCCGCCTCGGAATTGATTTTTATTAAATGACTTTTTTTAGCTAACACATATGTACTAATTGATTGCTGATAGTTACTGATTTGATATGAACACGCGCCAGAAGCCAGAAGTGCTTTCCATTTAATTTCATTTGAACTAGAACTGGATAGTGTATCAAAAATTTTCTTTGCATTTTGATAGTGTTGCAATGCATATTGGCACCACCCAATCCAAAATTGGGATGCCTGAGATAGAATGCCTGCATTTTGTAACACAATTTGTTGATAAACTTTTTGCGCATTGGAATAATTTTTGTTTAAATACAAGCAACCGGCTTCTAAATAAATAGCATCCAAGTAAAGACTACTTCGAGGAATAATAGTCAAAACTTGGCTAAACTCACGTGCTGCTTTAAAATATTGGGCTGCGTTATAATACACCCAACCTAATCCATAATATGCAACATCAGCGGGTGGATGATTTAATGCAAGTCTTAGACAAATATGGTAAGCCGTAATGGCCTGTGATTTTTTATAAAGTAAACTATAAATAGCGCCTTCGCGTGCAGCTGCCCACGATGCCAAATTATTTGTTGGATAATTCATGATAAGTTTTTGAAATGCTTTTATGGCATCGATATATCTATTTTCCTTTTCTAGACACCACCCTTCCCCGTACAAAGTTGCAGGTATGAGAAAGTCATTTGGATATAAGTTGTTAAATTTCTGATATGTTTTGAGCGAATGATTATAGTGCGTTTCCCAATATAAAGTTTCGGCGATTTGAAAGAGTGAAAGCTTTTTCAAATGTTTATTTTTTGTTTTTCTAAAAACTTTTTTAAATTCTTGCAACGCAAGGTGATAATTTTTTTCTTTAAAATTACACCAAGCTTTTAAATATTGAATCATATTTATATATTGATTGTGTGGATTCAAATTTAGAATTTTATTGTATATAATTTTTGCATGATTAATTTTATCCAATTGAAAATAGCATTCACCTTTCCATAACATGAGTACTTGATTTAGTTTTTCTGAATGAAATTTTAGCTGCAGTTCGTTTATTTGATTTAAGGCTTTTTGATAAAATTTCAAATAAATAAGTGAAATGATTGATTTCAATTGAATGCTTTTGTACTTTAAAGAAATTGGATACCATCTTAATAATTTCTTATAAATCGAATGTGCTGTCTCATAATGTTGATTTTTAAATTCAGCATCCCCTAGTAATTCAAGAAAGCTTTGTTTGGAAATTTGATCTTTGCTATTCGGAATTGGACTTTTTAAGTTATTTAAAGCGAGTTGATATGCATGTGCATTCAAAAGAAAAATGGTTTGTTTTTTTAAAGATGGAAAAACGTTTGTATGTAATTTATATCTAAAGCCTAATGAAAAAAAGCTACAAACAATAATGAATAAAAAAAAATTACGCCGTTGAAATATTTTCATTGAAGATCAGTTTGTTTTAAAAATTTTTCAAGCATTTTTTTAAAAGAATTTGTTTTGCGTTCTATAAGAATGGGGTCAAAGTCCTTCGGCTTTTTTTCTATAATTGGTAAACTAAAAGAAATTGTTCTTTTGCTTATGTCTATATTGGTTATCATTACGTTAAGCATATCTCCAACCTTCACTTGATTTTGAGGATCCGAAGCATTTAAAGTTTTTAATTTGCTTTTGTGAAGCAAACCCTCAACTTGATTATCCAAATCAATAAAAGCTCCATGTTCATTGAGTTTGATAACATTACCAGTAATCACTTGTCCAACTTTATATTTTTCGCTTATTTTTGTCCACGGATCTTCCTCAGATTGCTTTAATCCAAGAATAATCTTCTTCTTACTATCCCAATCTAAAACTGTACTTGAAATTTCTTGATGGATTTTAAAATTATTTTTTATTAATTTCCAATTTTTGTGCCAACTAAGGTCAGTATTGTAAATAATCCCTTCAAATGGGTCTTTGAGTTCCACCAAAATACCAAAATCAAGAATATTTGAAATTATTCCAAGCACGATAGATCCTATGGGATAAATTTCTTTAACTAAATCTTTAGGATCTTTTTCAACTTTTTTAAAACTCAATAATATTTTTCTTTTCTCAGGACTGATTTCAAGTATTTCCGCATTTTTTTTTGTATTCAATAAAAATGAATCTAAAGTTGCATTTAATTTTTTAAACCAAGAACATTCGCTTTTAGGTACAAAACCGGTAATTAATTCATCGACTCGAACCCAGATACCACTATTCGATTTCTTAATAATTTCAACTTCAAGTTGCTGTCCAATTGCATATTTTTGGTTTATTTCAATCCAGGGATTGGGCATTAATTGCTTTAATCCTAGAGAAATTCTTTTTTTTTCATAGTCTAAATTTAAAACCATAATCTGAAGTTTTTCTCCAACCGTGGTTTTGTTTTTAGGAAAATTCGAATCCCAATCAATATCTTCTTGATGGATTAATCCATCAATGCCACCAAGATCCACAAAAATTCCATAATCGGTTATATTTTTGACCACGCCAGAGCAAATGGAACCGGGTGTTAAAGTTTGAAGAATTTTATTTTGAAGAGCTTCTTTTTCATATTCTAAAAATGCGCGATGTGAAAGAACAATATTGTGTTTTTGAAAATCCAGTTTAATAATTTTTAAAAAAAATATTTTATTTATCCAATCACTTTCCTGAAATAATTTATTTTTTATTAATGTGATTTGGCTCATGGGCAAAAAACCAGTTATCAGTCCCAAATCCACTTTAAATCCACCTTTTATTTTTTCAATTATTTTCCCTTTAACAAAAGATTCTGATTGAAAAATTTTTTCGAGTTGTTGAATACGATTGATTTTTTCTAACCGTTGTATGGAAAGGTTCACCATACCGTGGTCATTTCTAATTTTTTCAACGACAGCATTGACTACATCACCGACATGAATAGTTATATTTCCCTCTAAATCTAAAAATTCACTGGTGGGTATTGTTCCTTCTGTTTTATATCCAATATTAATAATCACGTAATCTGAATTAATTTGAACAACAGTACCTTTTATAATTTTACCTGAACGGATCATTTGAGAATAATTCATAATATCGGCCATACTTAATTCTGTTTTTACGGGTAATTCATCCATACAGTATCTTCTTTCGGTTTTTAAATTACTTACATATTCAAAACTAGTTAAAAAAATTATTGCTCATATTTAAAGAATTTAAAGTAAATGATAAAATATTGTATACTTTTTTGTAACAAGAATAAATAGCACTCAATAAAATCTCCAAAACTTCTAAAGCTAGTAATATTTTAATACTTAACTTTAAGTTTTAGGTTATTCGGGCTCAATTGTTATTGTGGATATAGTTTAAAAGTTACTCGTTTTAGAATTTAAAAAAATTTTGAGTTTTTTGATTTCGTCCATAATTCGATTCGAAATTTTTAAATACGTATTACGATTCATTTCTAGCATTAATAAATCTTTTAAATCAATTTCAGAGCCAAATATTACAATTACCTTTCCAGGTTTAATTATCCATTTCCCTTTTGGTAAACATTCAAATGTTCCTGAAATATACGCAGGTATTACAGGAATTTTAACCATGGAAATCAAATACCCAATGCCCTTTTTAGCAGGCTGTAAATCACCGGTAATAGTTCTCGTGCCTTCTGGAAAAACTAAAACGGGTTTTCTTTTAACAAAGATTTGATTTTTAAATTCTTGAATAGCAAATTGATCTACTAAACCACGCTTGATTGGGAAGGCTCCATAATGTCGAATAAACCAATTTAATAATGGAATTTTAAAAAGTTCTGCTTTCGCCATAAAAGAAATGTGCCGATGTTCGCATGAAAACCCTAAAACTAAAGGATCTAAATAACTGGCATGATTTGAAACCAAGATAAAGGGGTCCTCTTTAGGGATATTTTCAATGCCTTGTGCGGAAACTTTTACAAATTGCTTTATTACTGCCCAAAATGTATAACGCGGTAATGCAAATGACTTTAATTTCATAATTTTCTTATTTTTTTTAATGATTGATGCACACTTAAAATAATTTCTTCTGTTTTATCCCACCCAATACAAGCATCCGTAATTGAAACGCCATATTTTAGTTCGGAAATTTTCTGCGGAAAGTGTTGATTCCCGTCGTTCAAGTGACTTTCAAGCATTGCGCCAACAATGGAGCGATTCCCCAATTTAATTTGATTTATAAGTTCTTTAAATATTTTAGGTTGGAGATTATAATTTTTATTTGAATTGGCATGACTGCAATCAACGACGATTGCTTTAGGTAAGTTATTTTTTTCTAACAGGTTCTCACAATGTTCAATCGATTTTGAATCATAATTAGGTTGATTTTCTCCTCCTCTTAAAACAATATGTGCATATGGGTTACCGGTGGTTCTAAAAATTGCGGTCTGCCCATTTTGATTGATACCAAGAAAATGGTGAGGTACTCGAGCGGCTTTAACTGCATTTAATGCTGTTTGAACACTACCATCGGTAGAGTTTTTAAAGCCTACCGGCATTGAAAGACCGCTTGCAAGTTCACGATGAGTTTGTGATTCAGTGGTTCTGGCTCCAATTGCTGACCATGTAATCAAATCAGCTAAATATTGAGGAATAATGGGATCCAGCGCTTCTGTAGCAGTCGGAAGTCCGAGATCAGCAATTTTAACCAGTAAGTTTCTCGCGAATAAAATTCCTTTTTCGATGTTAAAAGAACCATTTAAATCTGGATCATTAATAAATCCCTTCCATCCAGTAGTTGTTCGTGGTTTTTCAAAATACACGCGCATAATAATTAACATGGTTGATTTAACTAAAGATGCAAGTCGTTTTAATCGATTAGCGTATTCCCAAGCTGATTTAGGATCGTGAATAGAACAAGGGCCTACTATGATAAAAATACGAGTATCTTGAAAATTTAGAATTTTTTCTAATTCTTGGCGTCCCGTTAAAACTGTTTCAAATGTTTTGCGAGTTCCAGGGAATTTCATTTTGACCTTTTGGGGTGTGATTAGTCGTTCAGACTCCAAGACATGAGTATCTTGTATTCGATTTTTCAATGATATTTTTCCAATTTGCCCTAATTTGTATTTAACAGTCACGATAATTCCTTGCTTTAAAATTTATTTACTAAACTTAATTTATTTTAAATAATTATTGCTTTATTGGGTCAAAGATTAACGCACATGAATTAATACAATATCTCAAATATGTTGGGCGTGGTCCATCATTAAATACATGGCCTAAATGGCCTTCACATTGCGCACATAAAACTTCAATTCGGTTCATATTGAGTGTTCGATCATCTTTTTCAAGTACATGCGATGCATCAATTGGTGTAAAAAAACTTGGCCACCCAGATTTAGAATCAAATTTAGTTTTAGAGTCAAACAACGCTAGCCCACATCCTGCACATTTATATATCCCGTTGTCATTTGTCGCATAATATTTCCCGGAGAATGGAGGCTCTGTCTTTTTTTCTCTTAAAATTTGATATGCTTCAAATGTTAAAATTTTTTTCCATTCATCTTGTGTTTTTAATTTTCGTTCCATAAGCGGTTTTCTAATAATATTGTATTATCGAGGATGTTCCAAAATATATTGATAAATCGCATGCGCGGATTCATCGACGGTCAACATCGTATGATCCATTAAAATATAATCCTCAGTTTTTTTCAATCCACCATATTCACGTTGATAATCTTTTTCATCTCTCGCTTTAATTTGCTGAATTATTACATCGAGTTTTTCAGCCATGCCAGCTTTTAACATGTCTTTTAACCGGCGTTCCGCACGTTTTTCGACGGTCGCATTTAAAAAAAATTTATATTGAGCTTGAGGATAAACAATAGTCCCAGTGTCTCGACCTTCTAATATAGCTCCCCCAAATAATTGGCATGACTCCAATGCCATTTTCCTTTGTAGTTCTACCAGTGCAGTTCGAACGGATAAAGCATTTGCGCTATAAAATGATGCTGCCGTAACTTCAGGAGTTCTAATTTTAGAAGTCACATCCTCGTCATTCACCCAAACTTGAAGCTGATTTAAATAATTTTTAAATTCAAACTTGAAATTTTTAGCGATGACACCCAATGCACCTTCATCAGTTAAATTGACCTGCTGATGTAAGGCCACTAAAGCTACGGATCGGTACATTGCCCCCGTGTCAATGTATCGATATCCGAGTTTTTCAGATAAAAGCTTTGCTACAGAACTTTTTCCAGCTCCGGCAGGTCCATCAATCGCTATAATAATACCATTTGAATTCATTTTTGAATATCCGATAGAATTTTAAAAAAATTCGGAAAAGATGTATCGATGTTTTGAGTATCACAAATAATCGTATTGTTAGAAGCAACTAAACCTGCAATTGCTAACGACATTGCCACGCGATGATCGCCATAGGCAAAAACTTTTTGCCCCTTTAAAGTTGATGGTCCATCAATAATCCAGCCGTCTGATTTAAGAATAATTTTTGCTCCCATTCGTTTAAGGCCTTCAAACATAGTTTTTAAACGATTCGACTCTTTTACAGCAAGTTCTTGCGCCCCTTTAATTACGGTTCGTCCATGTGCTTGAGTTGCCGCAACTGCTAAAATCGGAAACTCGTCGATCATACGCGGCACTACTTTGTTGGAAACTTGCAGACCTTTTAATTCTGAACTTTTGATTTCAATATCGGCCATTGGTTCATTATTTAAAAAATATTTATGAAAAAAAACGTTGATATTGCCCCCCATTTTTTTCAAAACCTCTAATAGTGCAATCCGCGTTGGATTAATTCCAACATTTTTCAATCGTATATGAGAATTTGGGACAATAAGAGCGGCTACTAAAAAAAAAGCGGCAGATGAAAAATCACCAGGAACATAGATTGATTTTCCACGAAAATTTTGTTTTAACTTAGTTATGGTTAACATTTTCTTAGATGATTTGAGCGGTATGCCAAAATACTGAAACATTCTTTCCGAATGATCTCTAGATGGCTCCGGCTCATAAATTCGAGTTTCTCCTTGGGCATACATTCCTGCAATTAAGAGAGCTGTTTTTACTTGTGCACTAGCAATAGGCAGTCGATATTTAATGCCAGTTAAGTTATTTCCGATAATTGTAATGGGTAAATGATTTTCCTTGTTTTTAAATGCCGCTCCCATTTGAGTCAATGGAATAACTACTCGATCCATTGGTCTTCGTTTAAGCGTGTGGTCTCCGGTTAATGTGCAACTAAAGGATTGTGAGGCTAAAAGTCCCATTAAAATTCGAGCAGTAGTCCCTGAGTTTTTAGCATTTAATATCTTTGGAGGTTTTTTCAATCCATGTAATCCAACACCATAAATTTTAATTTGGTTTTTCTTTTGCTCAATGCGAACTCCAAGCGCTTTAAAAATTTCAATGGTTGTTAAACAATCATCTGAATTTAAAAAATTTGAAATTTTAGTTGTGCCTATGGCCAAGGAGCCCAAAATAACGGATCGATGCGATATTGACTTATCACCGGGAATAACAATATCCCCATTTAGGCCACGACAGTGAAATATTTGCATATTTTTCATAATAATTTTTCTCGCTGTTTTTTTGAAACTTGAAAAAATTTCTCCCAGGAATCACTAGTTGGATAATTTAATTTATTTTCTAATTTCATAAGTTCTACCCGATATTTACGAATAGTCAATTGAATGTTTTTATAATTCATTGAAATAATATCTTTCCAAATTTGTGGATTGCCCGACGCAATTCTTGTAAAATCCAAAAACCCAGAACCAATAAATTTTCTGATTTCTTGAGGTGAGCCAACGTTTTCTTTTACCAATTGAACTAAAAGACAAGCAAGTACATGCGGTAAATGACTTGTCCATGCCACTTTGGCATCGTGTTGCAGTGGATCAATAATTAATGGGTTGGCTTTTAATTTTTTCCAAAAGTTCGCAGTTTGTTGAATTAAAGAATTTGGCGTGCCTTTCAAGGGTGTAATAAAAATAGTTTTATTCTTATAAAGATTGCTATCTGCCCATTGAAACCCTGATTTTTCTTTCCCAGTCATTGGATGACAAGGTACAAAATGATTAATAAACAGTGTATTTTTCTCACTTTGCTGGACGATATGGTTTTTCACACTCGCGACATCCATGACGATCATATTTTGATTAAATTGGGGTTGAATTTTTTTTAAAAGTGGAACAATAGTCGCTGCAGGAGAACATAATAAAACATATTTTGAATTGGTAATTTCATCTGGAAATTTTGTTATCCATTTCATTTTCATTTTTTTATTTTTGGATAATTGACGTACACGCATAATTAGTTGCTTTATAGAAACCGAATCCAGATGGGGGTCCCATAAAAACAAAGAATTATTATTGTCAGAAAAATTTTGTGTAACGGCAAGAGCAAGGGACATACCTAATAATCCAGTGCCAATAATAGAAATTTTTTGATTCATAGTATTTTTTAAATAATCTTTTTAAATTGATTTAAAAAGCTCATGGTTTGGGTTTCCGTTCCTGTCGTCACTCGGATCGAATTCTTCTGAATTGGGCGTATAATAATTCCCTTTTTAAGCAACTTTTCATAGATTTTATAAGCATCCTTGATTTCGATATACACAAAATTGGATTCCGATTTTGGTACCGACAACCCCATGTTATACAACTGCGACGTCAGTAATGTTCTCATTCGAGTATTTAAATGAATTACCTGTTTCAAAAATTTTTGATCATTCAACGCTACTTCAGCTGTTTTTAAAGCTAAAAAATTAACATTAAATGGTTGACGAACTTTTTGTAGATTCGATATTAAATCAACATGGGCTATTCCATATCCTACACGCAAGCCAGCCAAACCATATGCTTTGGAAAATGTCCTAAGTATAACTAAATTAGAATATCGATGTAATAATTGAATTGTATCTTTACAAGCTTGATCTTGCACATATTCAACATAGGCTTCATCAAGAACAACTAGAATTTTACTTGAAATTTTTTTCAAAAATTCTTCAATTTTTATTGCGGAAACTATGGTTCCAGTTGGATTGTTGGGATTACAGATGAAAACTATTTTAGTTTTAGATGTAATATTATCTAATAATTTTTCAAGGTCAAACGTATAATTAGTTAAAGCAACAGGTTTGGCGATTGATCCAAACATACTGGAAACAATCGAATAAACCGGAAAGCTCGGACTACCAAAAACCACTTGATCTCCAGGCTTCAAAATCATTAAAGCCAATAGTACAATTAGCTCATTGGATCCATTTCCAACAATAATATTATTTACATTAACTTTTAATTGATCGGACAATGATGTTCGTAATGCCTTGGCTTCGCCATCGGGATAGAGTCTAATATCAGAAAAAGATTTATTTAAAATTTTTTTAACATTTGGGGATGAACCTAATGGGTTTTCGTTGGAAGCTAATTTAATTACGTGTTCAAAGTTAAACTTCTCTTTTAAATCCTTAATTTGAGTTCCTGGTATATAAGAAACAATTCTTGAAATTTCAGAACGAAGTGGGACTTCAAAAGGTGTGGTCATTTCACAATTCACATTTAGGATATGAGCCCAAAACTTTTATAAATGCTGTCGACTCTTCCAAGTCGGAAAGAATTTTTTTTATTTTAGAATCATTAACATGTCCAACAAAATCGATGAAGAAAAAATAATCCCATGCCTTTTTTCTAGAAGGTCGAGATTCGATGTTAGTTAAATTAACTTTGTAGTTTTGAAAATAAGTTAATATTTTATGTAAAGCTCCAACTTTATCCTTTATTGAAATCATTATTGATGTTTTATCGTTCCCAGTGGCTTTCGAAAAATTTTTTCCAATCACTAAAAATCTTGTAATATTATCATTTAAATCTTCAATTCCTCGGGCAATAATTTTTAAATTATAAACATTGGCCGCCACTTCCGGCGCAATCGCTGCAACGGTTTTGTCTTTTTGAGCTAATTGAGCGGCTTTAGCTGTGCTGGCCACTTCAACTACTAATACATTCGGTAAATGCGTTTCTAACCAGATTCTGGATTGAGCAATTGCTTGATAATGACTGTAAATTTTTTTTATTTTATTTAAATCACCTAAAGATGACATCAAATTATGTGTAATAGGAATCGCAATTTCTGAACAAATTTTTAATTCGGAATCAATTAGCAAGTCCAACGTATGATTAATCGTTCCTTCGGTCGAATTTTCCACGGGCACTAAACCATAATCAGCTCGTCCCTTTTCAACTTCAACAAAAACATCTTTAATACTAGGAACCGGAAAATATACAGATGCGGTTCCAAACTTTTTCAATGCCGCTAAATGAGTGTTGGTGCCTTCCGGACCAAAATATGCAATTTTTAGCTTTGTCTCTAAAGCTAGCGATCCAGACATAACTTCTCTAAAAATATTTTTGAGTATTTCATTTGAAAATGGCCCATTGTTGTTTAGACAAACATTTTTGTAAACTTCTTGTTCTCGTTGTGGTGAATAAAAAGAAGCATTAAACTTATTTTTTATCTGTTTAATTTGGAGAACATACTGAGCTCGTTTATTTAATAGTTGAACAACTTTTCCATCTAATTGATCAATTGATTTTCTTAATTTTAATAGATTATTTTTCATAAATAGTTATATGGAGTTAACTTCCTTTTAAAATATAACATAATATGTTTATTTTTCAATGAAGTTCATTACATAAAACCGATAAATTTTTTTAGATTTCTAAAATTTCAAAACAAGTTTAAAACCTCCTAGCTGCAACAATGCTTTTATAAAATAGATCTCAGTAAATGTGCTCTGGGTTTTAAAATTTTTTTGAATTTTGCTTAAAAAATTATTCACTTTTGATATAAACTTCAAAAAATTCATTTTAAAATAATTTATTGAGATTCAAAAATCCCACGATTGAAACCTTGAAAAGATTGACATTTAAAGATAAAACTCATAAACTGCATTATTACATTAATGCTAGTGAGGATGGTTACATGTTTTTTAAGGCTTTAAAAAGTCTTTTTGTATACTTTTCTGGATTGATTTTATTATTTATTGTTACCAACTGTATGGCCAACAAGATGAAACCACCCACTTCATCAATTTCTTTAAATGTTATACCTCAAAACACACCTATTCGCCCGTTAATTCCAACTCCAGTTAGTGAACCCGTTCATTCGTTGTCCTTTAAATTATCGAAATTAAGCTCAGAAGAATTATTGGCCTATGTTATTAAGGAAAACGGTTGTCGTGTACTCTATACTACAAATTTAAGCGGACGTGAAATTATAAGAGACACTTCCTTGAAAACACAGTCTTGGGCCCCTCAGTGGTCACCCAACGGAAAATATCTAGCATTTTTACATTTGCAAAATCATCAAACAAACATTTTTTTATTAAAAAAAGGGACTTCTCAAATCAAGCAACTAACTTTTTACTCTGATTTTAATGTTCATTCCTCTACTCCAGTTTTTTCATGGTCGCCATCAAGTCATGAAATTGCCTATATTTATAATCATCAGATTTATATAATTAATATTCAAACGCTTGCTTCGTCAAGTATTTTTACAGCCAAACCAACTGAAAAACTTGTATTGGTTTCATGGGACCCATGGATTGCAAAATATATTCTTTGTGAAACGAACGAGAATGGTACGGTTGACCACAATTTATATTTAATTAATCTTAAAAAAGCAGTAAGTAAATTAGTGATTGCGTTTCGCTCGCCTAACAGCGTAGTATCTTGGAATTCAAGTGGAGAAATTTTTTCCTATGAAACAGCCCATTCGATTAGGCAATTTTCAATTGAGAATTTTAAATCACAATATGTTTTTCATCTGCCGTATAGATTCGAATTTGGTCCATCTCTTTTATTTTCTCCTAGAAATAGTAATCAATTATTATTTGTGGTTCAACAACGATCGTTTCTATCAAAATGGAAATTAGCCTTAGTCACTCTCTCTAGAAATAAAACAAGCTTATTTCGAATTTTAACTTCGGCTGAAGTTAAAAATGCTGTTTGGTCGCCAAATGGCTCAAAAATTGCTTATATTGATAATGGAAACCTATGGATTATGAATTCAAACGGAAGTAACAAGCATTGTATTTCTTATTCTGGAATTGAGACATTAACTTGGTCGAAAAAATGAGGCACTTTTGAATAAAAAATTATTATCTATATTGCTCTTAGGCTTGGGTTTAGGGATTTGGGGATGTCAAAAAAAACAACCACCTCCCAAACCTGCAGTTGTTTCTATTCCAACCCCTGTTGTATTTAGTGGAAATATATTTTTCATCCATAGTGATCATCTGTACAAATTCAATTTAAATACTTTAACGCCTTTAACAGCAGGGAAAAGTATCGAATGGTTCCCTGCGTGTTCACCTAGTGGAAGCGAAGTTGCTTATTGGTCTAATTTTAAGAGTTCCGTGTATAATTTATGGAAAATCCAATCAAATGGAACCAATCCTGTTCAATTGACAAACAATCAAATTAACGCATTGCCTTCGATAGCCCAAAATCTGCTCTTAAATGATGCGCCTGCATGGTCTCCCAATAGCAAACAGATTGTATATTCATTGGCAGGAAATCTATGGCTCATGAATTCTAACGGATATAATCCAGAAACATTGCTTCTGGATTATGATGCATATTCTCCAGCATTTTCACCTAGTGGACGATCTTTAATTTTTATATCAAAACATCATTCCAATATGTTTAATTTATGGAAACTAAATATTTCAACATTAAATCTCACTCAAATTACTCATCATACACGGTTTAATGTTGGCGATCCATCATTCTCATCCAATGGCAAGAAAATTCTCTTTAATTTATTTAATTCTACGTCGACTAATATCTGTTTGATAGATTCTAATGGTCAAAATGCTGTTACATTAACAAAGAACAATACTTCTCTTTCTCCTGTATTTGTCAATGATGATCATTTTATTGTCTATAGCTCTTCGCTTCCCAATCACCTGACACTTAATCTTTATCGAATGAATTCTAATGGCCATCATCCTAGTCTTTTATTCAACGAAGGAAATTCACCGAGTTGGGGACCAAGTCAATCAACTAAATAATTATCATTAATTTGTTGTATCAATTTAAAATATAATTCAATAAAAATTATTTTTGAATGCACTACATCAATTTTGATTTTAAATTAATTCTGGATAAAGAATAAATTTTTTAGTTAATTCTTTTATTTCTGATCGAACTTTTTCTTTGACTCGTTCATTTTTAATATCATTGAGAACTTCACTGATCCAGCCAGCAATTTGTTTCATTTCCGCTTCTTTAAATCCACGAGTTGTCAACGCGGCGGTTCCTAATCTAATTCCACTTGTCAATAAAGGTGATTCTGTATCAAATGGAATGGCGTTTTTATTAACCGTGATGTTGGCTTCATCTAATGCTAATTGTGCTTCTTTCCCATTACATCCCCTGTTTCTTAAATCAATAAGCATTAAATGATTATCCGTTCCACCAGAAACTATTTTAAAATCAAAATTCATTAATTCTTGAGCTAAAACTCGAGCATTTTTTTTCACTTGAGATGCATATATTTTAAACTCCGGTTGAAGTGCTTCTTGAAAAGAAATTGCTTTTGCCGCAATTACATGCATGAGAGGTCCGCCCTGAATGCCTGGAATAATCTGGCTATCAATTAATTCACCCATCGTTTTTACTCTTCCACTCTTTGGTGCCGTAATGCCGAATTTATTTTCAAAATCCGAACCCATTAAAATCATTCCCCCGCGTGGTCCTCTTAAAGTTTTATGAGTAGTGGTTGATATTACATGGCAGTATTTCATTGGATTATTTAATTCACCGGCTACAATTAATCCAGCTGTGTGAGCAATATCTGCCCACAAATACGCATCTACACTATCTGCAATTTTTCGAAATGCTTCATAATCCCAATCTCTCGAATATGCAGATGCTCCAATACTAATCATTTTAGGTCTATATTTCTTTGCAAAATCTTGAACTTGATTTAGATCAACTCTGCCATCTTTCTCGTTGGTCTGATATGCATAAAATTGGTACATTTTCCCAGAAAAATTAACTTTGCTTCCATGAGTTAAATGCCCTCCATGTGTTAAATCCAAGCCTAAAATAGTGTCATTGGGATTAACAAAGGTAAAATAAACAGCCATATTAGCTTGACTCCCCGAATGGGGTTGAACATTCACATATTTGGCATTAAAGAATAATTGTGATGCTCGTGATCGAGCTAAGTTTTCGACAATATCAACATACTCACAACCACCATAATATCGATTTCCTGGATAGCCCTCAGCGTATTTATTCGTCATAACGCTACCTTGGGCCGCCATAACTGCCAAGCTTGTAAAATTCTCCGAAGCGATTAACTCTAACTTTCCATTTTGTCTTTTTAATTCATTATTTAATGCAGAAAAAACTTCCGGATCTTTTTTTGTAAAATTGATCATTTTTATAATTCCTATTTTGAGTATATAGGCTTCATTAAAAGGCTTACATTATACAAAAAAAATTGTCATGTCAATCGAGGAAACTAAATTTTTAAAAATATTTAGTCTACTTACATTTGTTCTGGAGCCGAAATGCCTAATAAATGCAGACCATTTTTTAATATAATTTCAATTCCCGACGATAATATAATGCGAAACTTCATAGATTCAGATGAAGCATCTAATATTCGATATTTTGAATAAAATGAATGATACTCGGCAGATACTTTATGCAAGAAATTAACAAGTCGGTGAGGTTCATAAAAAATGGCTGCATCATAAATCCAATATGGAAATTCCAGGATTGCTTTAAGTAAATTACGCTCTTCAACTTCAATTGTTTGTGGAATTAAAAAATTTTCAAACTTCCTTGGTAGATCTTTATCATTAACTTTTTTCAGTAAACTACAAATTCTTGCATGAGCATATTGAAGATAATACACTGGGTTTTCCATGGTTTGTTTTTTGACTAGTTCAATATCAAAATCTAAATGTGAATTGGATCCGCGCATGATAAATGAAAATCGGGCTGCATCTTTACCCACTTCATTTAAAAGTTCATCCATCGTTATAAAATTTCCCTCGCGTTTAGACATCTTAATTTTAAGACCTAAATTCAATAGATTAACTTGCTGTGCAATTAAAACATTAAAATTTTCCACTGGTAGTTTTAGGGCCAATAGCGCCAATTTTAGTCTATTGATATGTCCATGATGATCTGGACCCCAAATATCAATTAACTTTGTGTATCCTCGGTTGAATTTATCAACATGATATGCAATATCAGCAGCGAAATAAGATGGATTAGTGTCTTTTTTAATTAAAACTTCATCTTTCTCTGCTCCAAATTTTTTAGCTTCAAACCAACAGGCTTCATCTAATTGATATGTGTAATTTAACTGTTTAAGCAATAAGATGACTTGATCAATTTTACCAGTACGATGCAGTTCTTCATATTCACTAAACCAACTATTAAAATAAACACCGTATTTTTCCAGTGACTGTTTGTGCCATTTTACCATGATATCGATTCCAATTTTACTTAGTTCTTGAATATCAAATTCCTTTATACCTTCCGATTGAATTATTTCATTTGCTAAGTCATCGATATAATTTCCTTGATATCCTCCCTCTGGGGCATCTGCCTTGATCCCTTGAGATCGACGAATTGCTGAACGAATAGATTCTGCAAAAAGCTTTGATTGAACACCCGCGTCATTAATATAATATTCTTTTGTTATTATGGCTCCCGCAGCTTCTAAAAGATTGGAAAGACAATCCCCTAGTGCAGCAGCACGGGCATTGACTACATTAAGTGGTCCTGTTGGATTGGCACTTACAAATTCTAATAATACCTTTTCTCCGTTTAAGAGATCAGTTTTTCCATAATTTTGATTGAGTTTTAATGCAACAAACAGTGATTCCGCCAATAGTTCATTTGAGATTTTAAAATTAATAAATCCGCCCATTGGAGTGATTTGAGTATCTGGGAGTAAGGGCAATGTTAAATGACTTTTAATTTTTGCAGCAATTGCAGTGGGAGATTCTTTTAATTGTTTTGATAACAGGAGTGGAAGATTAGAAGCAAAATCTCCATGGTTTACATCCCGCGGAATTTCAATAGCTATTTGATTTTCCACATCAACTAAAGAAGGTTCTATGGATTTTGCGGCTTGACTCAACGCCTCTTTAAGAATTTTTTTAATTTGAAAAATATTATTCATGAGTATTCAATGGCAAAGAAAATAACGTTAAATATTGAAAAGATATCACTTTTTGAAGAATTGAATCATATTCAATTCTTCTGTTGGTTAAGAAATCATCAAAAAAATTATCTAATTCAGGATGTGACACCACTATAAAAGTAACTTTATTCTTTCCACGACAATCGATTTGTATATCAACTAAGCCCATATTGGCAAGTATTTTCAGTTTGGTTTCCAAGACATCCTGAGGGATATCCAATAAAGTTGCCAAATCGGATAATAGAAAATTTGCTCCAGCAAGACAATGCCAAAAAATTAATAATGTTCGAAGTACTGAATTAAGCAAAATTTGTTTTAATTTCCCTTTTTCAAAGTCAAGTGAACTCATTGTGCACCTTCAAGTATTTTGGGATAATCATTCCCAAGAATAATAATAATGATGTTTTTGTTTTTTACTGATTTAGTCGCTAACACAAAGCGCGGCGATATATTTAAAAGTTCCGCCAGATTCATCAATCGAGTCGAAATGCCTTGTGTTGTTTCAATAATGCTGTGATTGTACTGAAAGCTATTGGCATTTCCAACTTTTAATAGATGGATATATTTAAAACGTTTAAGTTCTCCAGCAAGTTGATTGGCAATTTTTGGAGCACCACATCCATTTAAAATTTCTACGTTTAAATTTGAACTGTTGAAATGAGTGCTCTCAATCGGAGTTGGAATGATTTTAGAGGTTATGATTACGGGAGTTATTGTCGGACTTGGATAAATTGTGACGGTGCGGACAATTGCAACTGTGGAATTGGGATACTTCAACGAAATAAAAATGTTATGACATCTTAAATAAAGTTTATCAAAAAAAGTTAAATTATCGATTTCATTTTCATGGATAAATAGCTTGGATGTAAATTCGGTTCTTTTAAAAAGCACTATTACCAGTTTTGATGAATTTATTTTTTTCGCAATATGTTCTAAAGCGGATATATTTTTCGAATTTAAATTCTTTTTAATTGTTTTTAAAAGAGTGGAATTTATCTTTAAAGGAGTAATCTGAAAAGATGATTTCATAACGGGAATTTTTAAATTATATGCGTGTATATTGTAGGAAGTTTTCTCAAAAATAGTTATTTTTAAATATTGTTTTTTTAAAAACTTATTCGAAAAAAAAGCTAATACTAAAACAATGAAACAAAAAACCATTAATTTGAAATTCAATTTCATTTTGATCCTCTTATAAGTGAATTCCAAGTTAATATCAATCGAGGGTGAATCAGACCTTTTTCTTTTAAAAGATACGATATTGTCATCATGATTTTCGATTTAACTGCTGATTCCAGATCCACTTTGGATATTTTTCTAATATTTTCAACACCTGGAAAATCCCTACTGGGTTCAATGAAATCAGCAATGAAAATAATCTTTGCCGTCAGACTCATATTTGAATTTCCCATTGTATGAGAGAGAATGGCACCCAAAATGTCCGATTGAGTAATTCCCCATTTTTTAATTGCTATCGCCGCCGATGCATGGGCATGCCACAAAGCTGGAATTTTTTTTTCCAGTGGATCTAACTTAAATTTTGATTGATCAATAACATCAAGCATTTTCGCTTTGGGCCATTCTTTCGTACAATCATGCAACCATGCAGCTGTGGATATTGCATTTTTATCTCCACTGAATTTATGAGCTAATACTGCTGCTGTTTTTACAACACCACAAATATGCTGAAATCTCTTTTGGGAGACTTGGGTTTTAACCCATTTTGATATTTTTTCAATCGTAGAAATATTCATGGCGACCTTAAATTGTTGTAGCCATACTATATAACCATTTGGTTAATAAAACCGCTAAAAATTTAATAACCAAAACTGCAAAAATGGGAGATAAATCAATACCTCCAGTTTTATCTGGAGGTATTATATTTCGAATTGGTTTCAAAGACGGTTCAACCAAAATTCGTAATATTTTAACAATCGGATGTGTCGGGTCCGTAGGTACCCATGAAATAACGGCATAGATGATGATTAATAAAATATATGGTCCAGTTATCCAACCAATTAAATCCGCAATCGATACAAGTAAATCTGAAAAAAAAGTCATTGGACCCTCACATTTTAGGCGTTAAAGTTATACAAGTTGCCTTCTCTAAATTTAAATATTTCTTTGCCATTTTTTTAATATCTAGTAACGTAACTTTATTAATATTTTGAACATAATCATCCACATATTGAATTCCAAGACCTGTCAAGTAATAGCGAGCATAGGTTAACATTTGAGATCGATTGGATTGAAGTCCAATCAAATAAAGTCCTCCAGCGTATGTTTTAGCACGAGCCAGTTCTGATTCAGAAATATTACCCTTATGCAATTGATCTATTACAGATCCAATGGTAACTTTAGCTTCCTTTAATTTTTCAAGTGCACATGCAATATAAATTTGATAAATTCCATCGTCACGCAGGGCTTCATGTATCGCATATGTACTGTAGGCTAAACTCTTTTTTTCACGAAGTTCCACAAAAAGTTTAGCACCCATCCCATTCATTAATGCATTTAAAATTCGAAAAGCGAAATAATCTTTTGATGTAAATTTGGGGGCTTGAAATCCGAATACAATATTTGCTTGCTGTTTATTAATTTTTTCATTATGAACTAATTCCATATTGGTATTAAAGTCAAAAGAATTTTTTTCATTATATTTTTTGATGGACATATTTTTGAACGTCTCATCAATCAATTTAATAATTTTATTTTTCTCAATATCTCCCACAACCACCCAAAGCTTGTTTTGATTTTTAAATTTTTTCAAGTACCATTCTTTAACCAAATTAGGTGATATTTTGGAAACTGTTTTTGAAGTTCCTAAAAGAGAATGTGCATATTGTGATTTAGAAAACGTTCGAGCATCCGACAAAAGAAATGAATATTCTTCAGGATCATCTGAAATTCGATTTATGGATGATACTTGCAAGTGTCGTTCTTTAAGAATTTCACCATGAGCAAACGACGGGAGTAATAAAATTTCAGAAAAAATTGAAAAAGCCGCTTCAAATTGATCAGTTAACGTATCTAATGTCATACCCCAATAGTCTTTTTCGACAAAAGTATCGATATGGGCTCCAAGATTCTCAATTGCTTCTGAAAGTACATGAAAATTTTTATCTTTAGTGCCTTTCAAAATACTTTTACTCATTAGTGCAGTAATTCCAAATTCAGATTCCGCTTCTTCTGAAAATCCACCTCGGAAAAACACACCAAGCGACACCGCGGGTACTCCCATTCTATTTTTAATTAATAAAACTTGATTTTTTAAATTGATGGTTTGAATTTCATGTGAGTTTTTCAAGTTGTTTTGAACTTCAGCAAAATTTATTTTCAAAAGATTTTCCCAATATTGTGGATTAGAATTAATGGAAGTATTTTGGGGATGTAAAATCACTAATGTTCCCATAGATGGATGAATGTATTTTTTACAAACATTAATAATATCGCTACATTGCACTTGGTTTAATTGATCTAAAAATATTTTTTCCTTTTGATAATCCCCTTGTAATTGCCAAAAGCCCAAAGATTTCGCTTGGCCATCTACACTTTGCTTTTCAAAAATTTTGCTAGCTCGCAATCGGGTTTTAAATTTCTCAAGTTCTTTAAGTTCAATCCCGCTTTTTTGAATTTTTTGAATTTCAATCATTATATCTTTCAATAATTTTTCTAATCGGGTTAAATCAGTTAATGCTTGAATCACCAAAAGTCCACCATAATTTCCACAAAAAAGTTCACATCCGATTTCATCAGCAGATTTTGACTGTTCACGAATTGAAAAATTTAATCGACTAGATCCTCCATCACTTAATATGGATGTTAGTATTTCAAGTGCAGGTGTATCTTCATGACTTATTGGAACAGTCGGGAATCCCAAAGAAACATACATTTGATTTACATCACTCGCAATTGTTTTCACTTTTAATTTTTGAGGGATTGAGTCAAAAAGGATCTTCCGATCTGGAGGAGTTGGTCTATAAACTTTGTTTAAGTGCTTTTTGATATGGGAACTTACTTTAGATGAATCTACTGGACCAACAATTGAAATTACAGTGTTTTGAGGAACATAATGTTTTTTATAATATTGAATTAATCGTTCTCGTGGAATTTTTTTTAATATTTTTTTATCGCCAATTACGGGCCAATGATATGGGTTGCGCCTAAAAGCCTTATCAAATAAAATTTCCCAACTCTGACTCCACGGATCATCCATCCGCATACTCATTTCTTCAAATACCACTTCCTTTTCTTTGTCCAGTTCCACTTGATCAAATGTTGGATTTAAATATGCATCCAGTTGAATGTCAATTGCGGTATAAATTTGATTTGCTGGTAAAACAACATAAAAACACGTGTGTTCAAAACTGGTAAATGCGTTTAAATACCCACCCGCAGCTTCAACTTGTTTTGAAATTTCTCCAACTTTTCGTTTTTTAGTTCCTTTAAAAATCATGTGTTCAATAAGATGAGCCATTCCGCGCTCATCTTTTTTTTCATCGATTGATCCTGCTTTAACCCAAATATTAAATGCAACAACGGATGCTGATGGATCATGCATAATTAAAAGAGTTAAGCCGTTATTTAATTTTTCAAAATAGATTGGTTGCTTTTTAATCAAAGATAACCCCAAATAAATTAAATGATAAATTATGATATGAAACCGTGGTGCGGAAGGGGGGAGTTGAACCCCCACGAGGTTGCCCTCGCTAGAACCTGAATCTAGTGCGTCTGCCAATTTCGCCACTTCCGCAAGTAGACACTTGACAGACTCTCAATACAAAAAATTAGTATAATTTATATATTTTTTTATGTCAAGCAAACTCACATTTGGGCCTAAGAACGTTTATTGTTGAAGTTCCGCTTGATTGGAAAAAAACAAATTCATTTTAAATTAAGTTTCCTAAATAGATAAACTAGAAAAAAAATAAAATATCATGATAAAATAAAAAATAAATCAAATTGTGGAAAAGTCATGAACAAAACAACACCAACAATTCAAAATCGCAAAGCATATTATAACTATTTCATTCTGGAATCATTAGAAGCTGGAATTGTACTTTCTGGATGTGAAATTAAATCGATTCGTCAAGGTCAAGCCAATTTGCAAGACAGTTTTGCCAGAATTGAAAAACTAGAAGTTTATCTTTATGGAATGCACATTTCCTCTTATGATCATGGAAATCGTTATAATCTAGATCCGATGCGAATTCGAAAACTTTTATTAAATCGAAAGGAAATATTCTATCTTACCTCTCGAGTTCAAGAAAAGGGGCTTACGCTTATTCCGGTTCAAGCATATTTTAAAAATGGAAGAGTTAAGATTCAACTTGCACTTGCAAAGGGAAAGACTCACGGTGATAAACGTGAAAAATTGAAGGAAAAAGAATCAAATTTATACGTACAACGCGCTCTTAAATTCAAAAATCAATAATCAAAAATTTGAAAATCCATTTCTAAATAATTAATTCTTAAATGGAATTTTATTTTAAAAGCAATTTTTCAAATTCAGCAATTGGTAGTGGATGTCCTAAAAGATATCCTTGCGCCTGATCACAACCTTTGGTTGTTAAAAATTCTAACTGTTCTTGAGTTTCAACTCCTTCGGCAACTACATTTAAATTTAAACTATGTGCTAATGCAACAACTGCCGATACAATAGCTGCATCATTTGCATCCGATGTAATGTCCCTCACAAAAGATTGATCAATTTTTATAACATGGAGTGGAAAACTTTTTAAATAACTCAAGGAAGAATAGCCTGTCCCAAAATCATCTAATGAAAGTCGAAACCCCTTTTTTTTAAAGTTTGATAAAATTTGTGATGTTAAATCAGGATTTTTCATTGCAACGCTTTCAGTAATTTCCAAACCGAGTAAATTTGGATTCACTTGCGTTTTTCTTAAAATGTCATCAATTCGATTAAACAAATTTTGTTGTAAAAATTGTCTGCCGGATAAATTAATATAAACACAGAAATTTTTTATACGCGACAATTCCCATGTTTTAACTTGCGTAAAAACATTTTCAATAACCCATTCTCCAATTTCAATAATAATTCCTGTTTCTTCTGCTAAAGAGATAAATTCGGTTGGAAATATAATCCCTAGATCTGGATGTTTCCATCGGATTAGTGCTTCTGCTCCTGTTAACTTATGAGTTTTTAAATCATATTGAGGTTGATAATAAACGACAAATTCTTTTTTTTCTAATGCACGTCTTAAATTATTTTCCATTAGTAATTGTTTAAATGCAGTTGCATTCATTAATGAATTGTAAAGTTGATAATTATTTCGCCCTTGCTCTTTAGCACGATACATAGCAGTTTCTGCATTTTTTAACAGCACTTCTGCTTCTTGCCCATCATTTGGGTATATTGTAATTCCAATACTGGTTGTCAAATGCAATTCTTGAGATCCAAGAAAAAAAGGTTCTTTTAAAGCATCAATAATTTTCTGTGCAAACTTATTAATTTCTTCAGATTTTGTGATATACGGGAACAGGATGGTAAATTCATCACCACCAAATCGTGAAATTGTTTCTCCAGAATAGAGAATATTAATTAAACGCTCTGCCACACCAATTAATAATTTATCACCAATGACGTGTCCCAATGTTTCATTAATTGTCTTAAAGCGGTCTAAATCTAAAACTGCAATAGCTATTTTTTGATTTTCATGATCAGCATTCAAAATAAGCTGTTCAAGACGATCTTTAAATAAAATGCGATTAGGCAAATTTGTTAATGGATCATAATATGCTTGACGACGAATTGTCTCTTCCGTTCGCTTTCTTTCTTGAATATCTCTTGCCACTGAAAAGATAATATTTTGATTTTCCCACTCTAATAGATGCAAAGTTACTTCAACGGGGAGTTTCATTCCTGATTTGCTAATATAATTTTTTTCAATCGTTACTTTTTTCTTATTTACTACTATGTCTTTCCATATTTTTTTCATTATATCTAAGTACTGCGTATCGTCCAAATCTTGAACAGATAACTTTAATAATTCTTCACGTGAATATCCCAACCGGTTACACGCAATTTGATTAACTTCTATAAAATTGCCCGGAATGCCATTGGCCGATATTTCATATACAAAGATCGAATCATTTACACAGTCAAATAATGATCGAAATTTTTGCTCAGTTTTTTTTAATTCAATTTCAGTTTTTTTATTATTGGTCGTAGGCCACGCAATTAAAAGGCATCCAGTAACCGTTCCCCTTTTATTGATAATAGGTGAAAACATGGTTTCATACCAAATTTCTTGCCCATTACCTTCCTTGAATGAATTTTCCTCTATAATGGTATTTTTTTGAAAAACATTTTTAATTTTTTTTGAAAAATTTTCTTGAAAGGCCGGAGGAAGCAATTCAGTAATAATATCGCCCACTTTAATTTCTCGCTTGAAAAGTTTTAAAAATTCTCTCTTAGCAACTGCATTGATATCTAGCACGCGATAATTCTTATCAAACAAGGTCATTTGGTGAACACCATTATTAAAAATTAATTTTAATTTCTCATTATTTTCATAAAAGAAATTAACCAGATTGGCTGTCTTGGTTACATCTCGAATTATCCTAAGATAGCATCGATTATTTTGAAAAACAATTTCAGTCGTCATAACTTCGGCATCAAAACTTGTTTGATCTTTTTTTCGATGCTTCGCAAGTTTACCGTCGAAAATATTTTGAATATCGGAATCATTTAATTCGAGCGTATTTAAGTTGTTTTCTTTCATTTCCAAATCATCAAAATTCATTTTGAGAAACTCTTTGGCTGGAAAATCATATAGGTGTAATGCTTGTTGATTGGCAGCTAAAATATGCCCATTGGATTTCTCACAAATAATCATGGCATGAATATAATCTTGAAAAAGACTTTTTGAAAAAACTTCAGACTGGATATCTGAATTCATTTCCATTTGTTCTTGAATGATCATTAAAACTTTTGCATGAGGTTCGCTTTCTAAATAATAAGGATGAATCCTTGTTTGAATAAATTCACCACTTGATTTTTGAATTTTGGAAATATAAGAATTTAAAAATTTACGTTGTTTGAAGTTGTTTAAAAAACTCTCTTGGAAATTTTTACGATCTTCGGAAGCAACTAAATCAAAAAAAGAAGTCATGGTTTGAAGATATTCTTTTGAATATCCCGTTAGTTTACAAAAAGCATTACTTGCAAAAGAAATAGACAAAGGATCTACAATAACAATACAATCTTTTAGTTTTGAATCAACATAGAGTGGATTAGTTTCAAACGTTTTATTTACTCTAGTAGATGCATCCAATGCTCTCGCCTTTTGAGTTTCTCGTTAAACTAACATAATGATATCAATAAGACTTTCAGCCGTCAAATATATAATCATTCAATTTCATGGCTGACAATATCAAATTTTCCATATCTCCATGCCAAGGACGGCAAAACTAGCAAATTAAGCAATGTTGAGGTAATCAATCCTCCTAAAATAATTAATGCCATCGGCCCTTCAATTTCATGTCCCGGAGCATAAGGAGATAGTGCCAACGGAAGTAAACCCGCCGATGTAATACATGCCGTCATTAAAATAGGAATTAATCTATCAACGGCACCTTGGATTGCGATTTCTTTACACCAAACTTTTTTTTCATTCAAAACAAGATTTTGATAGTGTGTAATCATTAAAATAGAATTCCGAACTGTGATCCCAAACAACGTAATAAATCCAACCATTGATCCAACGGTTATCCATCCGCCTAAAAATAGTGAAGCCCAAAAACCGCCAATGAGAGTCATGGGCAAATTTACAATTATAAGTAATAAATTTTGAGGATGCCTTAAAACAATCCCGAGTATTAATAGAACTATTAACCCTATAAATATAGAATGTACTATTAATTCGGTTTTAGCTTTATTTTGAGCTGCCGCTGTTCCCAAAAATTTTATATACATGCTTGAATTTAAATGAAGGTTCTTTTTGATGCGCTCGCGCAATGATTTTTCAAAAGAATTAATACTTCTGTTTTTAACATAACAGGACAATGATTCCATCCGACGTCCATTTTGATGATAAATTGCAAATCTGCCATTTTTAAAGTTAATTTTTGCTAACTTAGCAAGTGGAACATAATAGTAACCTAACAAGCTTTTTACTGATATCTTCCCAATTTGTTGTGGAGTTTCACGATCTTTGGGATTTAAAATAACAATTACTTGTGTTGTTCTATTTCCCGAATAAACTTGCCCAATTACTTTACCTTCGAGTGCAATATGAATTTGATCTAAAACTTGTTGAGGTTGAAATCCCCAGTGTGATAAAGCGTTTAAATTCAATTGAATTTCAATTTCTGGTGTTCGTGGAACTGATTGGAATTCAACTTGTGAAGCTCCTCGAGTATTTTTAACAATTTGTGCGAGTCTTAAAATTTTACGATCTAGCAATTTCAAATGTTGACCAAAAAGCTGAATAATCACAGGAGCTCCACTGCCTGCTGAAAGTGTTTCATTAATTCTTTCTGTTAAAAATCCATTAATTGAATAAACTACTCCTTTGATTTTTTGCATTTTCTTTATGATTACTTTCTTTATGTGACGAACATTATTTCCTGCAGACGGAACAAGTCGCAAATCAATTTCAGCTTGATTAGTTCCAAAAATATCAACTGCACCCGTAGTTCTTCCAATACGCTCACCCACATCTTTAACACCAGGAATTTTTAAAAGCATTTTTTCAATAATTTTTCCAACTCGTGTAGACTCCTGTAACGATGTTCCTGGAACCATGGCAACATGCAATATTTGATTAGGATCATCCGAATGAGGTAAAAAACTGGTTTTGAGGTGCGGAATCACTAAAATAAGAGACCCAATTAAAAGCAAACAAGAAATTAAAACAAAAGCATAATGCTCTTGTGTCCATTTAAGAACCTGATAATAACGTTTTTTTAGCCAATCGGCAATTGGAGATCCTGGAGAAGTATTTTTATAATTTTTGAACAATAATACACACAAGGCTGGTGTAATTAAAAGGGCCACTAAAAGCGATGCAAAAACTGCAAAAAGATAGGTTAATGCAAGTGGTCTAAACAGTCGTCCAGCCAAACCCGTCATTGTTAGTACAGGAATAAATATTGCCAATACTGCAAGAGTCGCATAAATCACGGCACCCCGTATTTCCAAAGAAGCATTAATTACTACCTTCCAAAATGGTTCTGAAATATTTAATCTCGAGTTCTCCGATATTCGTTTTATAATATTTTCAACATCGATTACTGCATCATCAACTACTTCACCTAATGCTACTACTAACCCACCAAGCGTCATTATATTGATTGTTAATCCCACATAATGTAAAAAAACGACTGCACTCAATAAGGACAAAGGGATCGCAACACAAGAAATTACTGCTGCCTTAAAGTTATAAAGAAATAGCACTAAAATAATGATTACTAGCAAACCACCAATGATAATTGAATGAATCATGTTTTTTAAAGCAATATTGATGAAATCTGCTGGTTTAAATAAATTCGCATGTAATTGAATACCAGTTTTTTGAAGTGTTGACTGCATTGATTTTAAAGTTCGTGAAATACGGCCTGATACGGTTAATGTATTGGTCTTGTATTGCGAAAAAACTTGAATTATAACCGAACGATGTGTGTTAACTAAGCCCGCACTTAATCTTGGAGCAAATGAATATTTAATTTTTGAAAATTTTCGTAACGGAATCAATAAAGGAGAACCTGAAATTAATTTTTTAAAAATTAAAAGTTTTAGCAATTGATGAGCGTGTTGAATTGGAGCTTGATATTGAAAATTAATTCGTTGATTTGTTGAATCTACAAATCCAAGTCCCATTATCTTCAACGAATTGGAAAGTTGGTTTGCAATTTCATTCATTGATAAATTGTATTTTAATAATTTATTATTATTTAATTGAATTTGTATTTGTCGAATCTTACCTCCAAAAATAGCTACATTTGCAACTCCACGAATAGCTAATAACCTCGGTTTTAAAACCCACTCTGCAAATGTTCTCAGCTTAGTCAGTGAAAGACGTTGCGAAGTTAAACCCATTGTTAATACCACACCTGCGGTTGAAGTTAAGGGGCTCAAAACAGGTGGTTGAACTTGCTTTGGAAGTGAATTTTCAACAATGGTCAATTGATCGGAAACCAATTGACGATCCAGATAAATATTACTGTTAGATTTAAAAAAAACTTTTACAATTGATAAGCCTTGAATAGATTTAGAGCGTATTACTTGTACTCCATTAATACCATGTAACACATCTTCAATAGGTTGTGTTACTAAAAGTTCAACCTGTTGAGGAGAAAATCCATTTGCCAAAGTTTGAATTGTAATACTTGGTTTAACAAAATTTGGGAAAATATCGTATTTTAATTTTGGTAATAAAAATACACTATAAATTATAAATAGTACTGATATAAATAAAATCAATTTTCGAAATTTTATTGAAAATCCAACAATTCGCTTAAACATATAAAATTAGCTTCCTGTCTTTACAGTTTCTAGATGAAATGAAATCAATTCCAAAGAAAGACATTGTTCTGCACCCTGAATGATTATCGGGAAATGAAAAATAGCATTAGAACTCCAGAAACTTTTTCTCCTTGATTGAGCATTTGAAATTGATACTCGTTTCCAAAGATGCCTTTTCATCTCTACAAATACCCATGGCTTACCTTTCCACCAAATAACTGCTGAATTAGGAATTTGAAACTCTTTAGAATATTGAAATGTAACTTTAATTTTGTTTTTGGGAATTTGATGATTTGGCCATCGGTTAATTTCAAAGAATATATATGGATAACTTGAAATTGCCCTTAATAGATAAACATTCTCTCCCTTTTGAATTTTTATATTTTTGCTTTTCATGAAATTATCAAACATTTTTCGATCATCAATTGTACATTGAATCAATTTTTTACCTTGGACTTGAAGTTGATTTAATGGCTTAAAATCATTAATAATTTGGTGGAAAAATTTATCTCCCCAATGATGAATAGCAAACTGTACGAGGCGATTTTGAAAAGTTGATTGTGCTTCAGCATTTTGATATTGACTTTTCCATTCTTTAACATATTCCCACGATAGATTCTTCCCTAGTAGAGTGAGTTTTTGATATCGCCATCTCGAATAAAGAATTCCAATGCGAATTCCATTCAAAGAACGAATTTTTTTATTTAAAAAAATCAAATGTCCATTGGCCTGGGTATTCATGGCAAATAAATTTGTTGAAATGATAAACAAAGCAAATATTTGAAAAATCAAAATAAGAATATGGTATTTCTTTTTAATTCTCATTTGTTCTCCAAGACACCATAAATGATTCCACTTCTTTATTCCATAACGATTTAGAACTTTTAAAAATTGGAATTTGAAGAACTCTTTCCAACTTCAATAATGCTTGATTTAAGGCATAAAGTTTTTGATTTTCATAAAGTTGATATTTAAAATATTTCAATTGATAATTAAGTTTTGCAAGTTGAAATGCCTTTCCACCTTTTTTAAATTTCTGAAAAATTCGATAGCGTTTTTTTTCAAAATTAAATATATTTTTCGATTTTTTCCAAATTTGATATGCATATTGGTACCTGTTCCAAGTTTCTTTTAAATTGCTGATTATTTTTTCTTGCAAGGCCATTAATTTTTCAGCCGTTTGCTTTCTTTTAAATTGCATTTCCATGATTCTAGAATGTGCATGATTTAAAAATGGTAAAGATAACCCAAGGCCAAAAAGCCATTTATCACCTTGCGCATCCCAAAGATAACCAGGAGCAATATGAATAGCTGGATATTGTTCATCAATTGCTATTTGTAGTTCATCTTGAACTTCATTAAATTGTTGAGCTGCTTCTAAAATGTCAAATCGTTGAGTTAATGCATACATTTGCATTTGTTTAAATGGGAAAAGTATTGCAGGATTTAAGGGTTTAGAATAATCACGATTATATTTAAAATGCATCTTTAATATTTCTGATTCTGGAATAGCCAAAACCTTACCTAATTGATCTACACATAGCTGTAATTTTTCTTGAACCACTTCATTTTTAATAAAAAATTTTTCTTGCTGGATCTTTTCTGAAAGTCTATAACGATTATCAAAAATCATATTTTGGCTTTCAAAATTGATTAAATGAAAAATGTTATTTTCACGATTAAGAATTTGAAGTTCTTTCTTATAAAAAAATGTTTTTAACAAATCAGTGGATATGGATTCACGAATTTTCCAAAGCTTGTATTCCAGTTGAATCCAAAGCATTTTCCATTTGCGTATTATTAATTTGCTTTTCGCATTTTGATTTCCCCATACGTTTAATTTCATTTGAATTCCGGTGTTTAACGACCATGGATTGGGATACAAATTAGTCGGTTGATAATGCCCGAGAATATCTTGTAGTGAAAAAGCGCTTAAAATTCCAGGCACTGCTTTAATTTTTTGGTTTTCAATACGAATTTCTTCTTTTATCTCCTTAAGATCAGAACGGTAATAAAAAGCTACTAAGGCAAGTAGATTTACATTCCACTTATGCTTGAAATTTGATCGGTAAGGTGAATGTTTTTCTAAAAAAATATACAATTTTTTATTTTTCAGTGTTCGGGCTTCAAAGCTATTGGCCATACTTGTTAAGTTTAATATTTGGGAATGATATGCCACGCAACCGCTCATTATTACAGATAAAGCAAGTATCCATAGAAATTTCAAAAACTCACCTCAATTAATTATAAAAACTACTCAAAATTTGTGTAGTTAATGAAGCGTTTTAGGGACTTCATCTGAATTTTTAAATATAAAATAAACTGCAACAACGACACAACCAAATGCCACTAAATCATTCCAAGCGATCGCATTTTTAAAATAAAAAATTGAAAAAACAATAAAAACAAACAATGTAATAATTTCTTGAATAGTTTTTAGTTGAACAAGCGAAAATTGATAGCTTCCTATTCGATTTGCTGGAACTTGAAATAAATATTCAAAAAATGCCATTCCCCAACTCATAAGTATAATTAAAGGTAAAAAATGTACCTTAAAACTCAAATTTAGATACCATGCCAGCGTCATAAATGTATTGGAAATTAAAAGCAATATTATTGTTCTCATGTCGCGTTTTTATTGAACACCAAATCTCAATTAAGTTCAATCGGATTGTAAGTTAAATTTATTTAAAAATCAACTATACCTAATTTTTAAAAAATAAATTTGTACTTAAAATTAAATTTGCAAATACTCATTCTTTAATTATTGTTTATTGTTAAAATTTTAAAATAATACTTTTTTTATGGGAAAAATCCGGAACGTCCAGATACCTTTCGAACCCGCTGTGGAGGACCTGGTCTTCCAAAAGCTTTGATTTCACATTGATGCTAAGAAAAGAAAAGAGGCCTTATGTACATCCCGAACGCATTTTTACAAACGGACAAAGCAACGGTGCTGGAGGTTTTGGACAAATATGGTTTTGGGATCGTCGTTTCCAACTCGGAAGGGGAGTTGCTCGCGACCCATATCCCCCTTTTGTTCAAGGCGGTCCAGGGACAGGACTACCTCTACGGCCACATGGCCCGAAATAACGATCAGTGGAAGTCCTTTTCACCTGACCAGAAGATCATGGTCATTTTTTCAGGACCCCACGGTTATATTTCGCCCACTTGGTATGAAAGCAAGTTGACCGTCCCGACCTGGGACCATATTTCGGTCCATGTCTATGGATATCCGGAGCTCATTCCCGACTTAGGGCAGGTCAAGGACCTTTTGACCCAAACCACCGACCATTACGAAAAATACAATGGGACCCAATGGAAATTCGAGCTTCCTGAGGAATTCTCCCAAAAGTTAATGGGGACCATCGTCGCATTCCGCTTGAAGGTGGTGGACATCCAAGCGCAGTTCAAGCTCAGCCAGAATCGGAACGCGGAGGATAAGGCCAAGGTGATCCGCGCCTTGAACGAAAGAGGGGATGCCAGCAGCGTCCAATTGGCCGACTTGATCAAAAATTTTGATCCTAGGAAAAAGGGATGAAAAACCCCAAAGCCGATATTAGCCTTGTCATCATCACCTTCAACAAGGCCTTTGAGTTGGACTTGGTTCTGATCTCTCTTTCGGTCCAGGACTTCGACACACGGCGATTTGAAGTGGTGGTGGTGAACGACTAGGTTCTCCCGCTTTGTTGATGTCTGGAGGATTCACTTTAATTAGCACTGTTTTATTTGCGTGGATTGAATTGCCAAAAACCACTTCAATACACTCATGGGTAGTTTTTGGTATTGCTATTGCTTGTGGATTTGCATCTGTTTTCCTCTCTGGAATCACCTATTTTATTAAACCGAAAGTAAAATAAATGATAAATAATATTAATTTATTACTTGAATTTATAAGTGTTAGAGATGCTGGAAATATAGAAAAAGAACGTATTTTGTTCAAATGTAAACAAGATGGGTTTTTGGGAAATACTTTAATTTTGGTTGGTAATAATTTTGGTAAAACAAAAATTTATACATCTAATGAATATGTCTATTGGTTACCTGATAAAAATGTTAAACAAAATGAATATATACGATTATATTCAGGTGTTGGGAAAAACAAAACAACTGAGGGGACTTATGGAGATACAGCAGCTATATTTCATAATTTTTATTGGAGAAAAAAAGGCCATATTTGGGTAAACGAAAATAATTCGGTTATTATTCTAAATTCTATTGAATGGGACTTTTATACAATTAATTAATTGCTGAATTCAACCAGTAAGTACACCCAGCGGTGAACACTTACAAAAAATAAAAGATTCAAAAAATGGATTTAAACATGTTGGAATATTACAGTCCCATAAAATAAAAGAATTAAAAGAAAAAATATTAAAAGCCAATTCTGAAAAAATTAAACGAAGTTTTTCCCCATTCATACAAGAACAATTAACTCCAGTTGCTGAAGGTTTAATTAGAGAATTAGGTGACATTTGAGTTTTAGTTGAGCCTAAATTCGTTTCAATACCTAATGTATATAATTCCCTTTTTTATTGTGTATATCGACACTGCTGCTTACTATTTTTGCATTTCTTTAAAACGGAAATTCAAAATCGTTTTGAATTCCAAAAAACAAAAAAGACTGCTAATAAAATAAAGATTAGCCCTATGAAATGATTAAGTTTAAATTTAAACTTATAATAAGTAATTGAAAATATGCAAAATACGATTAACGCTATCGATTCTTGTATAACTCGCAATTGAATGATTGAAAATTGATTTATACCCAATCTGATAGCCGGAATTAGAAAAGAATATTCAAAGAGAGCAATCAACCAACTTGAAAGAATAGCCTTGAAAATTGGATTTTCTCTTTCCTTCAAATGACCGTACCATGCAAAAGTCATGAAGGTATTAGAAATGATCAATAGTAATATAACTAACATATATATTTTATAGGTTAAGTAAATTTGGTGGAGGTGGTGGGAATCGAACCCACGTCCTAGAAATTATCCATCTTAGGCTCTACGTGTGTAGCTTAAAAGAAATTCTCGTTCTTTATTTTTTTTAAGCACAAGAACAAAGAACCAGCCCCTTTTAATCTTGCCTGCTCATGGTGGAGCACGCCTGATACAAGCCAGCCTATTGCGATCATTTTCACCATATAATAGGCATCTATGGGAAAATGCTGACCGATCTTAAGCGGCCAGAGCTAACTGATTGTCGGCAGTTATACCGGTTGCCATGTTTTAAAACGAGCAATGGCGCCTCGACACGCTCCCAAAAATTTTAATTCCCAGTCGAAACCGGTCACCCCCGTTAAGAAGTTTTTGATGCAAATTTACGATTTAATTGTAACCGATATCTCAATGCTTTTTCAATTTGAAATTTGATTTGATAATCAAAATCATCTTTGGGCTCAAATTGATTACTTTGGATATAGTGTATAAGTGCTTGGTTTCCACATTGAATTTCTTTTAAAATATTCTTGCTGTGCCTTTTTAAGACTATAGTTAGTACCATAGGTAAGTAATTTTCAATTAATACTTTTTTTGATTTTAACGTTAAATTTTTTTGACTAATTAACTTGTATTTTTCAGATGATTTCAACGGTTTTATTTTCTTAACTAGATAATAATAATTCTGAAGTATTTTCTGTTCGTTAAGATTCAGTATATTCGTGGATACTAAGCTATTTAGGTTCATAGTTAAATGTCCTTCACTACCTCTTCTTCAGTAATATGCATTTTTAATGCCAATTAAAAACGTGGGAAAAAAATTATTTTTTTTAAAAAAAAACGAATAAATCGTCAAATTATAAACAAAAGTTAAAATTCAATGTTTGCAATTTGACAAAAGTGAGAAAAAGTGTATCGTTAAACTAAATTATAAAATTTTTTATTTATTAGTTTGCTAATTAGCAGGTGCAACATTTTTGTGACCTATTTGTGCTTCTAATTTTTTTATATAGCTTTGAATTTCAAGTAAATAGCCGTGATTCGTTCGATACTGTTTTTCTAATTTACTTAATTCATCTCTTTCGCCCCAGTTTTGATTCTGCTTTAACAACTTAAGTATTTTAAGTTGATCGATTAACTGATTTTTCTCGAAATTTTTATTGCTTTTTTTGATGAATATTAAAAATTTTTTAATGCGTTTTTGGAGGCTAATTTCTGAATGAATTTTATTTTCAAGTAAAATTTCTCGACTCATCCAAGTTTTAAGCGTTTTCTGTTTATCCAGCAATAATGCCAACATTAAACCAGAGTTTCTTTGACCTTTAGGAAGCTTTAAAATCAAATCATTTGGATTTGAAATAAAATAATTATTTAAAAAATAATTTTTAATTTTCAAAAGTGAATTTTTTAATTTTGTTTTTTCCCGTATAGTATTCCTAATTTGAACCATAACGTGATGTAAATTCAATTGATTATTATTTTGATAAATCCTTAATAATATTTTTAATTTAAAATTACATATTGAAATTAAAGAAAGAATTTTTTCAATCAAATGTTCTTTATATTTTTTTATTTTTTGAAATAAATATTCTTTTTTTTGCAAAGCGCTTTGAAGATGATCTAATGTATTATTCAACTTGGATTTCCAAAGAAAATTATTGTTTTTTTCTAAATAAACTGATTGATTTTCCAACTGAACTAATTTTCTATTTAAATTAGTATTTTCAATTTCTTCCAATTTTAATTTCTTATTTTCATATGAAATTTCCATCTCAAATTTATCTACAATTTTATTGATTTGAGTAATATCAAACGTACCCCAAGTTGGTTCATAAATTAAATTACTAACATTTTGACCATAAACATATGTCGTAGTTATAAAAATCAAAAAAACACTTAAGAATCCATATAGCGATTTCAATTTTGATTGTCCTCGTCTGTAATAAATCCATATTTCTTTAATTTATAAATTAAAGCCGTTCTATTAATTCCTAAAATTTTTGATGCTCGAGTTTGTACATTATTAGTTTTTTTCATTGCACTCATAATAAGTTCTTTTTCATAATTTTCTATTTTTTCGGTTAGCGATGCATCCTCTTTTAAAATATTTGCGCTTTCTTCTCTTTGAAATGTTTGTATATCCAAGGGAAGATGGGCTGGAAAAATAATATTTGAATCTGCTAGAACAACCGCACGTTGAATTGCATTTTCTAGTTCACGTACATTACCAGGCCAATTATATCGAGTTAATAGTTCTATGGTTTTAGGGTCAATCGATTCAATTTTTTTATTTGCTTCTAAACTGTATCGATTTAAAAAATGCAATGATAATTTTTCAATATCTTCTTTTCTTTCCCTCAATGGAGGAACATAAATCGGAACAATATTAAGTCTAAAAAATAAATCCTCTCGAAATAAATTTTTACGAATTGCTTCTTCTAAATTTTTATTTGTTGCCGCAATGATTCGAACATCTGCACGAATAATTTCATTTCCACCTACTCTTTCAAACTCTTTTTCTTGAAGAACACGAAGTAATTTAATTTGAGTTGAGAGGCTAATATCTCCAATTTCATCTAAAAATATTGAACCGCCATGGGCTAATTCAAACCGTCCAATTCGTTTACCTGCAGCACCTGTAAAAGATCCTTTTTCATGTCCAAAGAGCTCACTTTCTAAAATACCTTCAGCCAATACTGCACAATTTACTTTAATAAATGGTTTTTCTTTTCGTCGACTATTAAAATGAATGGCATGAGCAACTAATTCTTTACCTGTTCCCGATTCGCCTCGAATCAGTACCGATGTATCGGTTGGTGCAACTTTATCAATCAATTCATAAACTGGTTGCATTACTTTTCCATTTCCAACAATTCGTTTATAATTATAGTGATCGTTTAATTTTTCACGCAGATACTTATTTTCATAAATTAATTTTTGACGTTCAATAGCTTTTTCAACCGTTAATTTAACTTGTTCAGTGGAAAAAGGCTTGGTTATGTAATCATAGGCTCCTAATTTCATGGCATCGACTGCAGTTTCAATAGTTCCGTACGCAGTCATGATTAAAACAACAATTTCCGAATCAATTTCTTTAATCATTTTTAAAAGTGTTAATCCATCTAATTTAGGCATTTTTATATCGGAAATAATCACATCAACGTGTTTGGTTTTAATGATTTCCAATGCTTTTTCCCCATCTTCGGCTTCGAGAATTGAACATGAATCATCTTCAAGTGTTTGACGTAATACTTTACGCATGCTTGCTTTGTCATCAACTAATAAAATGGTGCTCATCAAATTATCTCCTAGCTGTTTTTAATTAGGTAAGATCATTAATACCCATGCACCTGAAGCTCCATCAAATAGTCCTCGATTGTTAACCAAAATCAATCCCCCATGAGCCTCTAAAATCTTTTTTGTAATGGATAATCCTAACCCAAATCCCTCTGAACGAGTGGTAAAAAATGGATTGAATATCTTTTTGAAATTTTCAGAGCTAATACCTGACCCTTCATCTTTAATTGAAATGGCGACCCAAGAATCAACCGGATTTTCAAAAAAAGGTTCAGAATAACCAAATATTTTTAGAGTTTTATTTAGCATGTCAAAGTTCCAATATTCAATCAAAATTTCAATTCGTCCATTTTCTGGCGAAGCTTGAATTGCATTTAATAATACATTAAACAAAGCACGCCTAAATTGTTCAACATCGATTTTTTTAATATTAGCTGGGTCCTTTTTAAATAAAAATTTAATTTTTTTATCTTTGGCTTCTTTTTGAATAAATGTTAATAGACCCGATATTACTTCACTTAAATTTGTTTCTTGCATATCGAGAGCCGTTGTTTTTGAAAAAGTTAAAAAATCGGTTACAATTTTATTAAGGATTTCTATCTCTTTCGTAATATCGTGAACAATTTCTTGCGCTTTAACATTGTTTTTAATTTTCCGATACAATATTTCTGAAAAACCTTTGATTGCCCCTAAGGGATTTCGGATTTCATGCGCGATTCCAGCTGCCAACTCTCCGATGGTGGCCATTTTTTCATTTTCTTTTATTTCATTTTCAAGCTGCTTAATTTGAGTTTGATCAGTAAATAAAAATTCTGTACCTAAAACTCTAGAATCTTCTCCAAATAAAGTTGTACTACTAAGATTCAAATATTTCTTATGCATACTTAAAATACTAATTTCGGCATTTCGAAGTTGTATTTTATTATCAATTACTTGCTCCATAGAATTTAAAAGATGATGATAATTTTTAAATGCATCGCGAAAATCCAACCCCAAAACATTATTTTTAGAAATGTTTAAAATATTTTCTGCAGCTCGATTAAAAGTTGTAACCTGTTTTTTTAAATTTACAACGATTAATCCATCTGACATACTTTCAAGAATATACTCATTATGAGCCTGTAATTTTTGAGTCATCTCATTTATGGCATGAGCTAGTGCACCCAATTCATTTGTTGAAAATACCTTAATACGGTAATCAAAATCACCTTCGGAAATTTTTTTTGATGCAATCATCATTTCATTAATGGGAGAAAACTGGCGCCGGCCTAGTATAAAAATAATACTTCCAGCAATAGCTAAACAAAACAAACCAGAAAAAAATAAAATATTTGCAAATTGGCGTAATCCTGAAACAAACTCATCACTAGCTTTAACCGCCAAAACAGCAATGGGATGGGCTTTAGATTTTGAATATAGTGGAACATAGGCAATTTTATAAATTTTTTGATTTTTACCTTGGAAAAAAATAGAAGTAGTGGCTTTCCCTTTCAAAGCATCTTCAAATGCGGTCAAATCTAAATTTAATAAAAAAAAAGTTTCTTTAAATTCAAATTGTCCCAGCGCATCAACTAAAACTTGTTTTTCTGGATTTAAAATTAAAATATTCTGTGCATCAGATGCAATTAAGTGTTTTTTTAATTCATTCTGAAAGTAGTGATAAAGACTTCCACGTGAGCGTAAGTATGGTATCCAATTACTATTCAAATCTAATCGAGTTAATCGAGCAATTGTTAAAAGTCTTTGATTCATCTGGTGATCAAATGTACTTTTGGAAACTTTATATGTTAATACTCCATAAAAAAAAAGTGCCAATGCAACCGCAAATAAAATACGACTCAGCAGATCAATTAGGATTTTGCGTTTAATGGGGAAGGTGTTCTTTTTGTAGCTACCACGTTCAAAATTTTCATGTGTTTCCATATTTCATTCGATAATATCATTTATTTCAAAAAATGTAAAATTTTTGACTTTATATGCAAATTTGTTGGAATATTGCCACTATATCTTAATTTTGAGACCATGCTTATATTAGAAAATAACTTTTTCTATTTTTAGTTTACACACTTAGTATTACACGCTACTTTTCGCGTTAAAATAAATGGTTATAGAGCCAAATTATAAACTAACTAAAAAATTATTTGCTTGATCAAAGAAATCACATCAGTAGAAATGAAAACACTTAAAATGGAATGTTTGATTACTGTTTTTTTACATTTGATTTACTTAACTATATTTTCTTGGATAATGCTTGATTTTGAGTGTGTAAACTATTATAAAGCTTGGTCGCTAAATCTGTAGAAAATCCTGGAACTTTTTGAATATCTTCAATACTGGAATTTTTTATAGAATCAAAGGATTCAAAAGTTTTAAACAAAGCATTTACTTTTGAAGGACCAATTCCTGGTACTTGTTTTAAAGAAGAAACGAGCATTTGTTTATCTCTTAATATACGGTGATACCCAACTGCAAATCGATGTGATTCATCACGAATACGCTGTAACAAATATCGGGCCTTCATATGCTCCTTAAAATCAATTGGATCATTTTGAAATGGAACGAAAACCTCTTCTTCTCTTTTGGCTATGGCAGCTAATCGACTATCAGTTTTAAATATTTGTCTTAATATTGGCTCCACTGCATGCAGTTGACCTTTCCCGCCGTCAATCAAGAATAAATCCGGAAAATTTTCCCCATCTTTTTCCAACAAATTCAAATAACGTTTCATCATTTCTTGATGTGCTTGATAATCATTTTGATCTTTTAACGTTTTAATTTTAAATTTTCTGTATTTATTTTTACAGGCAATACCATCCAAAAAAACAATAGCTGATCCAACTGTAAAAGTTCCTTGCAGTGTTGAAATATCAAAACAAGCAATCATTCGTGGAATTTTCTTTAAATGCAATAAATTTTTCAACTCAATAAGAACTTCCAATTGCTTTGTGTGTTCGGACAGTGCAATCATTGCATTTTTTTCAGCCAGTAAAAGAATATCGCTTTCCCACGCGCATTTTGGAACTTCAATTGGAATATTCGTTAATTCACTTGAAAGTTCGCGATTTAAAGAGGGATGCATTACATTCGATGCAATAATAATTTTTTGAGGTTTAAACGTTCCAGGAATATAGAATTGATTTAAGAATCGCGGAACAACTTCTGGAAGTAAAATATCAAGCTCATTTTCAATATTTAATTGAATATGGTCAATCAGTTTGCCTTGTCTAACTTGGAAAAGTGAGACCAATACTTTATTTAATCCCGCAATAAATGCAATAACATCTAAATCAACTAAATCATTAACAATCACTGGATATTCTACTTGCATTTTTTGAATCACTAGAATTAAATCTCTAAATTTGGCCGCTTCTTCATATTCTTGATTCGTAGATCGATGCGCCATTTGTAATTTTAAATATTGAATTAAACTTGTATGCTTCCCTTCTAAAAACCATTCTACTCGTCTAACTAATGCATGATAACCTCGAGCCGTTATCATTCCAATACAAGGAGCAGGACATTGATTAATTTGATAGCTCAAACAGGCCCTTTCTAATTTGTTGTCCATTGGCAGATTACAATCACGAATATTAAAAAAACGGTGGATTAATTTAATAATTTCTCGAATTTTCAAATTTGGAAATGGTCCATAATATTTAGCGCCATCCGAATAAACATGTCGGCTAACTAAAACTCTTGGAAATTTTTCATTAACCGTTAGTTTCAAATACGGATAACTTTTATCATCGCGAAGTACAATGTTATAATGCGGTTTATGTTTTTTTATCAAATTACTTTCAAGAATTAATGCTTCATTTTCGTTATTGGTTAAAATAAACTCAATATCGGAAACTCGCGATAACAATGATGTAATTTTTGGATTTTCGGATTTTTGGGAATTAAAATATGAAAGTACTCTTTTTTTAAGAGAAATCGCCTTCCCGATATAAAGCGGTGTACCATTTTGGCTTTTAAATAAGTACACACCAGGGCTATCTGGAAACATGAATACTTTTTGTTTCAGTAAATTAATAGACTCACTTGTATTCATTTAAAACCTTAACCAAAATTACTTAACTGATTACGCAAAGATTTTATTTTGTCACGAATTTCACCCGCTTTTTCATATTCATACTTTTTTGCGTAACTCAGCATTTCTTTTTCTAATTTAACGATTTGTCTTGGGATGTCTTCAGGTAATATAAAATTGACCTCATCTTTCACTGATGGAATTTGTGGATAATCAAGCTCGTATATTGTTGAAAGAACTTTATGAATTTGCTTTTTAATACTTTGCGGTGTTATATTATTTTTTCGATTATATTCAAGTTGAATTTTTCGTCGTCTAGTTGTTTCCTGTACTGTTTTTTTAATTGATTGTGTCTGATGATCTGCGTATAGAATTACCTTACCTTCAACATGCCGAGCAGCCCGTCCGGCTGTTTGCATTAAAGCAACTTCGGATCTCAAAAAACCTTCTTTGTCCGCATCCAAAATAGCCACCAAGCTGACTTCTGGCAAGTCTAAACCTTCGCGAAGTAAATTAACTCCAATTAAAATATCAAAGGAGCCCATGCGCAAACTTTGAATTACTTTAACACGCTCCAGCGTTTCAATATCAGAATGCAAATAAGCAACTTTAAAATTCATTTGTTTTAAATAGTTTGTTAGGTCTTCTGCCATCTTTTTAGTTAGTGTTGTCACCAGTATGCGTTGATTTTTTTTTATACGAAGTTCAATTTCACCAACGAGGTCATCAACTTGAGAAATCGCAGGTCGAATTTCAATTTCTGGATCCATTAAACCGGTTGGGCGAATAATTTGTTCTACAATATTTTTGTTCGATAATTTCAATTCTTCAGCCGATGGAGTGGCTGAAACATAAATAACTTGATTTGTTTTATTTTGAAATTCTTCATATCTGAGAGGTCGGTTATCAAAAGCACATTTTAATCGAAATCCAAATTCAACAAGATTCTTTTTACGAGCATAGTCACCTTCGTACATACCACGTATTTGCGGTAATGTCACATGAGATTCATCAATGAAAACAACAAAGTTTTCTGGAAAATAATCAAAAAGCGTATATGGAGGAGTCCCCGGTTTTCGATTTTCAAAATGGCGACTATAATTTTCAATACCTTGACAATACCCAAGTTCTTCAATCATTTCCAAATCATATAACGTTCGCTGTTCAAGACGCTGAGCCTCAACAAGCTTATTCGCCTTTTTAAGTTCGGAAAGCCTTTGACGTAATTCCTCACGAATAGAATCCAGAGCCATTTTCATCGTTTCATGTTTCATGACATAATGTCGTGCTGGATAGATAGGTAAAATTTTTCGATGATTAAGTGATCGGCCAGTTACAAAATCAATTTCTGTTATTTTTTCAATTTCATCACCCAAAAATTCAATTCGGAATGGATTTTCATCATAGGCAGGAAATATTTCAATGACTCCACCTTTAACTCGAAATGTTCCTCTTGAAAAATCAATATCATTACGTGTGTAAATCATTTCAACTAACCGCTTTAAAAGCTCTTCCCGTTTAATTTGAGCATGTTCATGCAAAACTAGATGCATTTCTTGATAGTTAGCTGGAGATCCTAGTCCATATATACATGACACCGAAGCCACAACAATAACATCTTGACGTTCTTGTAACATGGTTGTCGACTCCAACCGAAGTCGATCTAATTCTGCATTAATAGCCGCATCTTTTTCAATATAAGTATCGGTATGCGGCAAATAAGCTTCAGGTTGATAATAATCATAATAGCTAACAAAATATGAAACTGCATTCTTAGGAAAAAATTCTTTAAACTCATTATAAAGTTGAGCTGCTAATGTCTTATTGTGGGAAATAATGAGACATGGACGTTGAATTTGATTAATTACTTGAGCCATGGTGAATGTTTTTCCAGACCCAGTAACACCAACCAAGGTTTGCTTTGAAACTCCTGATTGAATACTTTCTGTTAACTCTTTAATTGCTTGTGGTTGATCGCCCGTGGGTTCAAATGGTGCTTTTAATTCAAATTTTTTCATCGACTTAAACCTAGGGTCTTCAAGAAAATAAAAAAACCAAGCTCACTTTTGATTCAAAAATGAGCTTGGAATTGCTCTAAAATATCTCTTATGGTAGTAGGAACACGTCCGAAACTTCAAGATCATAGGTATTACCTTGAGGTTGAAATTGCACTTGCCCAACACCATACGGTTGAACACCTGAAGATCCACTCAGTCCGACATCTAGAGTATGATTTGTAAATCCAGTAGTACCATTATAATTACCACTCGAAGTGGCACTACATCCATTAGTTCCTGGTGTTCCAGTAACAGAACCCAACTGATACCCTGCAGCATTGGGATTAAATACCACTGTTACTGCTTGCCACGTGCCAGTAGTAGTAAGTCCAGGCAACTGATTCAGGCTTGCTCCATAACATCCAGATGGTTCAGTTACATCATCATTCATCATAAATGTATACTTAACGCTATCAGAACTTTTTACATAATATACAATGCTTGTATAGTTATATAAATTAACAAAATCGCCACTGGTTGCAGAAAAACCGAACCCCATACCTTCATAGGTATCAGCACTCCCAGTCCCGATATTGTTAATATCCGCACAGAAACTCGGTATGCCCGATGGACTCACCACTGGATTACCTGGAGTGATTAAGAAAAATGGATCTACATTTCCAGCTGAATCTTTTGTATCGGCTGGACACATGCTATTTGAGGAATCATAATCAAACCAATATCCACCTGTTCCAACGACACCTGGCGCTGTTCCAGATCCTCCAGCGGGATTAAATTCCATTTGATTGCTACCATTAACAAAATCATCAATAACATTTGCTGCAGGCAGTGTTGCACTTGGAGAAGGTGGCGTTGCTGTAACAAATTGAATGTCTGTTACTAAAAAGTCATATGCGTAGCTTGCTTCTCCTAAATTTTGAGGATCAAAGGTAACCTGTTCTAAGCTTGTTGAAACAGGCAATGAACCTGCAGAATTAAGAGCTTGATTATAAAAAATGGTGACAGCTTGCCAACTTGTAGTTAATGGAACTGCAACATAATGATTGGCCACTGTTGCATTATCCACGAGGTCAACTAGCAAAGGCTGTTCTCCACCGCATGGAACGGTTTTAGCCTTAGCATAAAACATGATTCCCGTATATCTGCTTCCAACCGTTGCATCATAAGTGGTCACTGGTGTTGAGTTAATAAAATTAAATCCAAAGTCAGCATAGCTGCCTTGAGCCGCTAATGTTCCTGAACACTCCAAGGCATATGTATCCGGTGATCCTGCTCCCGACGCAGAAAAATTAGTAACTGCAGAACTCCCTGCAGTAGTATCCGTGGCATCATACCAATAACCATTTCGAATCACATTGTTTTGATCTGTAATTACATAAATCTGACTTGAATCGCTTGTTCCACCACCTGTATTTGCGAAATCATCAATTAAAGTATAATCTGGTGCTAGTGTTGCCGTTGCAGTTGGAGTTGACGTAAACGTGGCAGTGGGACCAGTTGTGGATGTATCGGTTGGCATTGCCGTTGCAGTAATGGTAGGCGTTGCCGTAGGACTTCCTGGAAGCGAGGTTGGCGTATTAGTGGCTGCTGGTAAACTGGGAGACGTTGGAGATGCAGAAAATTTTCTGGTACAGTTTATTGTTGTAATAACTCCCGTGCTTATTATTATCAGAATAATAAGCCAACTCAATCGACGTTTCATCAGACATACCTCCAGTGGTTAATACCAGCAATACTTCTAATAACGATATCATGGAACTTTTTTTTTTTCAATTATTATATTTAAGAAATCCCTTTTAATTTAAGGATTTTTTTTAATTTTTCTCGCACCTCATCATTCTTAGGGTTATCTATTAAAATTTGTTCATAAATTTTAACGGCTTCTAAAAACATACCTTGTTTAGAATAAATATCGGCTAACGTTTGTCGAACAAAATGATCAGACGAGGATTGATGAACGGCTGCATTCATCCGTGGTTCCGCCTCTGACTTTCGTTCAAATGCCTCCTCGATCTTCGTATTCTCACGAATGAAATTTAAACTATTTTCAGCTATGGGAGTAGAGCGGTTGTCTTGACGATAAAAATTCTCTTTTTCCATTTGTAACCGTTCCATACCAGCAGAAATTTCATTCATAATTCGATCTTGAATGACTTTTTTTTCTTTTTTATCCATCAAATATAATTCAATTGTTTTTTGATCGTTTCGATTGGATTTTTGAATTTGAAGTTCAATTTCCTTTTTTCTATTGGCTTCGCTTAATTCATGTTTTAATCGAAGTTGAACTTCTTGTTCAATCTGTTGCTGCATTGTTTGTTCAAGTTGGAATTTCGTGCCTTCAAGTTCTTTTTTTAACTCATCCAGTGAACCTTGTTTTTCTTTTTCAATTCGTTTGCGTTCATCATCTAAAAGCCTTTGTTTAATTTCAAACTCATGCTCTAGTTTTTGTTTAGATTCTTCAAAATCCATTGAATTTTTAGTTTGTTCATTGAGCTTTTTTTGCAACTCAGCTTTTTCTTTTTCTTGTTCAGTTTTTATTCGTTCTATTTCTTTTTCCCGATTTTTTAATATATCTTCATACTCTAGTTTGATCTTATTTGTATGTTCATTTAAATATTCATAAAATTTACTTTGATATTCCTCTTCCAATTCTTTTCGTAACTGATCCTGAGTTTTCACGTTACTATCATCCTGGTTGTTATTAATGTTTGCCATTAAAACATAAACCTGCTGAAGCTTAACCTTCGCTTCGCTTTGTTGGGGCCAATGTTTTAAAATTTCCAGGTAAAGATCTGCTGCCTGTTCATACAGTCCACGTTGAACTAATTGAGTTGCTTCCGATAATAATTGTTTCGGATCGACATGCTCATTGCGTACTACTGGAGCAGCAGGTTCTGGTTTGTTTTGAACATTCGAAAAACTTGAAGGAACTGAACTTGTTACATGCATACTTAAAGCCAATTCATTTTTAGGATCGAGTTCCAAGATCGTTTGACAAGTTTCTTTTATTTCATTATGTCGATTTTCTTTTTGGTAAATTTTGATAATGGCTTCATATGTTCGAACAGCTTCTACATTTTGATTTAATCGCAAACAAACCAGTGCTAAATATTTTAAAGCTTCGAGATGCATGGGATGCACATTAATAAATTTTTTAAAATAGTTTTGACTCTCCAGAAAATCACTCAATTCATAGAAAATTACCCCTAAATAATAGAATGAATCTTGATCACCCATCTCGATACATTTCAGCGCTAATTGTTTAGCATTAGCTAATTCTTTTTTACTCATATAAATTTCAATTAATTCTTTTTGGTTTTGAATAGCCTCAACCCAATCTTTTGTTTCTAAAAATATATCAATAAGTTTTTTTCGGATATTAATATTAAACCCATCTTGTTCAAGAATTTGTTGATAAATATCCACAAGCATTTTTTTGTTTTCTTTGGGATCCAGTGAATCCGATAAATTTGTTAATATTTCAATTGCCTCTAATTTTTTATCTTTTTTTATCAAAAGTTTGGCAATTCGGATTGAAGCATAAAAGTAGTCTGAATCACCTTTTAAAATGGATCGATAAATATCTAATGCTTGATCCGGTTCCGCTGCTTCTAATTGCATCGCGTGATCCATATATTTTTTAATCATGAATTGAACATTTTTTTCATACTCTGAAGGGTTAGGAACCAGCTTAATCATTCTTTTATACACCTGTAAAACCTTATCAATCTGCATTTTTTGATCATAACCTCGTATAACCAATTCATATTTTTGAATGGCTTTGGAAATTTCTTTTTTCTTAGCATGAATATCTGCTAAAATATTGTGAACATTTAAATCGGATGGATCTAATTCCAAGAGTCGATTATATTCTGTAATGGCCCGATCCCAATCACCCTGTTGATAATAAGAGTAGGCTGTTTTGATTAAAATAGTTTTATTATCGTTCACTAACCAACCTCTAAAAATTCTATTAATTTCCTGCTAAAGCAAATTTCAAAAATAACTTACTAATTAATTATATAATTTTCAAAGAAAATTATATGATAAATTTTATAAATTAATTAATGAAAACGATTTCAGAATATAAAAAGTAGCAATTTAAAGAGTTTTTTAGATCCTAAATTTCGATTTATATCCAAAATGCTCTGCAAACAATTTAAACTACTTTTAAAAATACAAAAATAAAAACATGGCTTATCTATCCATTTTTCCTTTCGATCACAATATCGAGCTGAACTGCAATTGATACGCTAAATTCTATTGATTGTTACTTCATACATTGCGTGCCATGGGCTTGGGTGGTTCTTGTCAAAACACAAATTATTTGCGAAATTCATGTTGATAGATTCTGTAGACATATCGTAGGTTCATGATCTTTCACTACATTTACCAATTATCTTTATCAGGCTGTATCATTTTTAATAGAATAATCGATACGGGGAGATATATAAAATTATTTAATTCAAATTGAACAATAAAAAAACCTTGAATAGCAACCTATTCAAGGTTTTTATCCTCATTTATGTGTTTTTAAAACTCTACTTTAATTTCATGAATTTCTTCAATGCAATTTTAAATAAATAGCGACTTTAAAATCCAATACTAATTCTGAATACGCATTCCAAAAAAACTTTTCCACACAAATACCAAGGCGATTAATAGAAAGAAAATAGTCAAATATGGTGAAATGGCCTGCACCCTAGAAACGACTGCAAGTTCAGTAGCCAAAAGTCCAAACAATGTTGTGAATTTTATAATAGGATTCATCGAAACTGATGCCGTATCTTTAAATGGATCTCCTACGGTATCTCCCACCACACATGCCGCATGTAACGGTGTCCCCTTTTCCTTTAAATCTGTTTCAATAATTTTTTTAGCATTATCCCAAGCCCCTCCAGCGTTGGCCATGAATATTGCTTCATATAAACCAAAGATGGCTAAAGAAATTAAATATCCGATAAAAAAGTCAGGATTAAAAAAAGCAAATGCTAATGTAAAAGAAAAAATACCAATGAAAATATTGATCATACCCCTTTGTGCAAATTGTGTGCAAATTGCAACGACCCGTTTAGAATCTTCAATATTTGCCTTTGCCGCACTAGAATCTAGATGAATGTGTTGCTTAATAAATTCAACCGTTCGATATGCACCGGTGGTAACTGCTTGAACTGATGCGCCGGAAAACCAAAAAATGACTGCTCCTCCCATAATTAACCCTAGTAAAAACAAAGGGTTTAAAATAGAAAAATTAATGGCGATTAAATTCAATTGCCCTTGATTCAATGCACCAGAGATTGAAGAGGCCTTTTCCGCAAGCATTACTAAAATTGAAAAAACCAATGTTGTCGCTCCAACTACTGCTGTTCCAATCAATACGGGCTTAGCAGATGCTTTAAATGTATTTCCCGTACCATCACTTTCTTCTAAATATTCTTTGGCTTTTGAAAATTGCGGTTCAAATTTAAACTGAGATTGAATGTCTTGCTTAATTCCAGGTATTGAATCAATTGTTGATAATTCAAATACGGATTGTGAAGTATCCGTTACCGGTCCATAGGAATCAACCGCAATGGTTATGGGGCCCATACCCAAAAAACCAAAGGCTACAAGACCAAAAGCAAAAACATCCGGTGCAACCATTAACGTTGAAAATCCAAAACTAGAAATCCATGCACCGATTCCCATTAATATTAAAATGCTAACTCCCAGCCAAAATCCAGAAAAGTTTCCTGCAACGAATCCTGATAAAATATTAAGTGAAGCTCCACCTTGTCGAGCGGCAGTAACAACTTCCTGTACATGTTTAGAACTTGTTGACGTGAAAACTTTAACCAATTCTGGAATGATCGCCCCTGCCAAAGTTCCACAACTAATAATTGTGGCCAGTTTCCACCAAAGTGTTCCATCGCCAAGATTTTTGATAATAAAATATGAAGCTCCATAAGTTGAAATGATTGAAATAATTGATGTAATCCAAATTAATTGAGTTAATGGGGCCTCAAAATTAAATTTTTCTTTTTTTGAATATTGAAAATAAGTAATTCCTGAATTAATCCAATAAGAAACGATTGCTGTAACTATCATTAAGATCCTCATTAAAAATATCCATACCAAAAGAATTACTTGATTTGACGGGTTTGAAACTGCTAAAAGAATGAATGTAATTAATGCAACTTGAGTAACGCCATAAGTTTCAAATCCATCCGCCGTAGGTCCAACTGAGTCGCCAGCATTATCACCCGTACAATCCGCAATTACCCCTGGATTTCTTGCATCGTCTTCTTTAATATTAAAGACAATTTTCATCAAATCTGATCCGATATCGGCAATTTTAGTGAAAATTCCGCCTGCCATTCGAAGTGCTGCAGCACCTAAGGATTCCCCAATGGCAAAACCAACAAAGCAAACGCCTGCTAAATATCCTGGTATAAATAATACAATAATTAGCATCATCAACAGCTCAATGGAAATTAAAAGTGTCCCCACTGAAATCCCCGCTTGAAGTGGTATTGAGTAAACGGGATAGGCTTTACCCTTCAGCGCCGCAAATGCAGACCGTGCATTTGCAAAATTATTAATGCGCATCCCGAACCAGGCTACAACCAAACTTCCTGCAATTCCCAATATAGAAAAAAGCAGGATAATTAATACCTGATGAAATCCAATTGGCTTTAAAAAACCGAAATAAATTGAAATCACAATCCCTACTAAAATCCATAATAATGTTAAAAACTTCATTTGTTGAAGAAGATATGTTTTACATGTTGTATAAATAATTTCAGAAATATCTTTTAATGATTGATGAGCTGGCAGTTTTTTCAATCTTTTATACATCATCCAGCCAAAAAAAATGCCTAATAAGCAAATGAGAATTCCACTCATTAATAGTACATTTCCCGGAATACCATGAAAATCAATCAAACTTAACCGTGGAAGTTTTAAATTTGTTTCACCAGCCCACGCATTGGTGGGTTTTAAAGCTACCAACGAAAGTAATAATCCTAATATTAAAAAAAACATATAATTTTTTTTAAACATGAACCTCTCCCTCGCTCCTTTGATTTAAGTTTCATGAAACAATACGTTACACGTATTGTTGTTTTTAAAATATGTTATATCTCATGAATCAATAACTATTAATGGAAGCACTTGATGGCTTACGTGTGCTCATTTTATGAAATTGGAGTTATTTTAATGCATGTGATTGAATAGGGCTGAACTGAATAAACAAAACGGCTTTGAATGAAATGACTCCCCGTTTGATGTAAAGGACCAGTATTCCAAACAGGACGATACAAACTCACACTCCATTGGTATTGATTCCTTCCTAAAGTATAAAAATCCAGTTTCGATTTTTGATGAATAAATTGATGTCCTAAATTAATGATTGTTTTGTAAACAGTATTAGGGGATTGATTAATAATTAATAAGTATTTGATTCCATTTTTTTGACTTGCATAAACTGAAAGTTTGGGTTGATTGCTAACTGCTTGATATAACGTTGTTCCAAAATCATTTCGCAGCATATCTAGTGCCCAATAAGTCGCACGAGGTTCAAAGGGTTCATAGGGATTATTATTAGGGTCCATGACGCCATGTCCCCCGCCTAATCCAGGTTTTTGAGTAAACAAATCCCAGATACAGGTTTGATTGACTCCCCAAAGCATCATTTGTGCTAAATAGTCTGCACAAAAAACTCCATTAACCAATCGTGCTGTCGTTGGATTTTCAACTCCCGAATTCCACTCGGAAACTGAAATTTGAATGTGATTTGCACTATTGGGTTTGTATTTTTGAATTGCAGCACGAATTTTGGGAACCCATTTTGACCATAGCGATATTTTTGAAAGTAAATTTTGATCACTATCATTCGGCCAATACGGATAACTATGAACTGATACAACATTGACATATGGGGCACATTTCTTTAAAAATTGCGAAACCCACCAGGGTGAATTGGGTTTTGCCAACCATGGTTCACCTTCTAATTGCTGATGATCATTCACTTGGGCGCAAACTGGTCCCATGAGCTGGAGATGCGGATACTTGGCATGAATGGCTTTGGCAAATTTCAAATAAGCTTTACAATAATTATTAATACTAGTCCAATAATCGTTTTTCCCATTATGCTCTAAACTTTGAGCATAATCTGGTTCATTCCCCAATTCGACATATCGTAATTTAATTCCACGCTCTTTTATATTTTTGATCCATTCTAGCGTATCATGAACCGACATAGTCATAATATTGGCAATTAGAAGTATCTCTGCATGCGGTCCCATACTTTTAATAAAACTGGCCATTTTAGGCCATGTGAAGGCAAAATGAGTTCCAATCGTTCCGTTATTATTAAAAACATTACCCGTTTTCCAATCCCACACATTTCCAAATGCCCCACCGGGAATTCTAAAATAGGAACTAATGGCTTTAATCCGCTTTAATGCAGTTGGATTGGTCATCCATGATGGATCATACCAAGCGGCAATATTCATACCAAACATATAATGTGGATTGATAGTTCGTATTTTTTTATTAAAAAAAATGTCAGCTTCAGCTAAATGAGTTTTATAGTTATCCGGTTTTAATTGAACCTTGAGCGTATTGGTTTGATGGGCCAAGACGTTTATTTTTTGATGTTCCACTCGATACTGATGATCAAACACTTCAATAACATAATGACCCGCTGGTAATGCTAAAGAAAAAGCACCATTAGTATTTGTTACTACTTCTTTATGATCAACCGTCAATATTGCTTTTGCTAATGGTAGGCCATTCGTATTGGAAATTACTCCGCTTAAAACTGATTTAGCCCCTTGCAAATATCCCCTGATATTATCAACAATCATATTTCCAGAAATAGGGCCCCCTGAATTTGCAACCAAATATACTTTATAGACTCCCCCCGTCATTTGTTTAGGATCAACGCGAGCTTTCAAATGATTCCAGCCTTCTTGAAGATGAAATTTTACTTCATACCATGAATTAGCTGGACTTTGAACCACTAAAAAAACTTGGCCAAATGTTGCATTGGCTAAACTACCCTTAGGTAAAAATACATCCATCGAAATGGCTTTAAATTTCCCCCATTCTTTGGCATGTGGAATTTGAGAACAAACTGCTAAATTTTGATTCCAGCCACTTGAGCCCGTTGTAGTTACCACCATGGCACCAGTGCCCTCACTCACAATCGAATGTTCTAAGCCCACACTTCCCGAAAAGCCTCCCAATGTATTATTAAATCCCCACAATAAAACTCCAGTTGTTGACGCTCCTTTTTTCCCATCTGCCGGATTAAGATCGGCAACCGGAGCTCCACCTACCTTGGAAGCAGTATTAACCAAAACAATATTCCCTTCAAATTTGGCTTGACCCCATACCGATGGATTTTTCCAACCGTCACTACTCTTGGACCAAACTAATTGGTAGTTTCGGGTGGTTCCCGTCGGCCCACAATCATCCAGACCTACATCAAATCCAATTTTTTGTCCGGGACCAACGTGTAATTTATAAAAATAGGCTAATGGAATTGAAGCTTCTAAAACATATCCATGAGGTACTAAACTAGTAGCTACGTGTGCATGAGGAACAATCACTTTATCTGTAAAATCGTAGACTTGCTTATTCTCGCCGTGATTGCCAGGAGAAATACCAATTTGATAATCTGTCGCCTGATAACTTGTACGCTTAGGATTCGAATCATTGGTTCCCAAATAAAGCTCCAAGTCATCTCCATTATATATCTGACCTCGATCTTGTGAGTTGAATTCTGGATTTTTACTCATAATTTTTGCGGCAATGTATAAGTTTTTTTGATCATACGTGACATAAACAGTCGCACTCAAAATTGATTTATTCCAAGATGACCGACCCAAAGTGCAGTATTCTTTTTTATTTAAAACCAAAGTGGGTTTTAAAGGCCAGCCTTGGAGTGTACCATTAAGTGACGGAGGCGTTGTCGAATTCATTAGTAGAGCTGTGGCAGCTCTGCCCAAGGATGGAAGCATAATCACCATTAAGCTATAAACCCAATATTGCAATTTGTTCATAATTGGCCTCTTTGATTTCTAAAATAGCATATTAGTTTCTAATTTTTGGTTTTTAAATAATACCCACAACTTTCTCGAATAATTAATCGAGTCGGGAAAAAACGGTGGGAATAGTCTAAAGGTGTTTTCCCTATTTTATTCCACAACATACGTGCAGCTTCATAACCAATATCATACAAAGGATGATGTACTGTCGTTAGTGCAGGGTCACTAAATCCCACGGTAGGAATATCATCAAAACCAGTAATGGCCACTTCTTGAGGAATCTGAACCCCCATTGATCGAAGTTGTTTAATGGCGCCCAGAGCAATAATATCATTTGAAGTAACAATCGCCGTCGGTTTAGTTTTAAGAGACCAAAGTTTTTTAACGCCATGCGCGCCGGTTTCCTCCGTCCAATTTCCCAAATAAACATATTCATCTTTTAACGCAGAGTTTTTCTTTTTCAACATATACTTAAATGCATTAAATCGATCAAGTGTATTTTTTGAAAAATGGATATCGCCACCAATAAAAGCAAACCGATGATGCCCTAGTTGAAACAGATGCTCCATAACATCAAAAATTCCTTGTGTGTTTAAACAGTCCACAAAACAGACCTCGGGGTCATTGACCTGGTAATTGACCAAGACATATGGAAGACGTCCCTGTTTTAAATCCTTGAAAAATTGAGAATCAACAGGCGGGGCAATTGCTAAAATTCCATCCGATAAACCATTATTGACAAAACTCGCATAAACAGAGGCCTGAGTTCCCATTTCTCGATCGAAGGTATTCATTAATATATTGTATTTTTTTTCATTTAAAAAATTAGCAATACCATCTAAAACGCGCATTAAAGAATAGTCTGTAAATAATGGACGATCATACCAGAAAAAAACGACGCTGATATTTTGGGTTTTTTGCGTTTTCAGTCCACGCGCCATTGCGTTAGGATAATAACCCATTTCTTTCAAAATTTGGTTCACGCGTTCCTGAGTTTTTTTCCCAACTTTATGAATATCTTTTTGGTTAATAACTCTCGAAACCGTCGCTACTGAAACTTCTGCTTTTTCAGCAATATCTTTGATCGTGACCGCCATTCCATATCTCCATAACTATTAAAAATAGAACTAATCTAATTATTTTATTTATTAGATCGTCGTTCTTCAATACTAGTCATGATCTCGAGAGGAGGAGATCAAAAAAACCTTTAACATTTTATCGTCCTTCCGTAATTTCATAACCACGCGCATTCCATGAATCACTTTTCCAAATACGGCATAGTGACCATTCAAAAATGGGGCATTTGCCAAACAAATGTAAAATTGGCTAGAAGCTGAATCGGGGTTGCTCGTGCGTGCCATACCTAAAGCCCCTTTCACATTTTTATGAGCTGTAATTTCAAGCGGAATGGTATGTCCAGATCCCCCCATGCCAGTCCCCGTCGGATCTCCACCCTGAATTACAAATCCTGGGACATAGCGCTGAAAGATCAGTCCATTGTAAAAACCTTTCGAAACTAGATGAACAAAATTTTGAGTTGTAATGGGAACATTAGAGAACAATTCAACCTCAAAATTCCCTTTGGTTGTTTCAAATTCAACGCGAAAATTTTTCATTTGAGCGGGAACGGTTTTTTTTGTATTTTGAGCTAATAGTTTTAATGGAATCAAGCCTGCTATGATCATAATCAGCAAAATAAATTTTAAGTTCATAACTACCTTCTAAAATTAGATTTTAACTTAAATCATATTAAGAAAATAAAATTCTGTCAAAGTATATATTAAGATCTGACGCTCGTTTTCTAAAGTTACTTGACTTCTATCTAAAGGGCTACTACAATTTTTGTCTTTAACGACCCCATCGTCTAGAGGCCTAGGACGCCGGGTTTTCATCCCGGCAACACGGGTTCGACTCCCGTTGGGGTCGCCATTAGTATTTCCACTTGAACCGGTGGCAAGTCATTAAAGTGGCATACCTTTCAAATTAATTTTTGAGGGATTTGGGCATAAATGCTTTTGTTTTTATTAATCAATTGAATTTGATAAAGCGATTTTCCTTCACACGGTCCAGACAAGCATTGTCCGGTTTGTGGATCAAAAAGTGCACCATGGTTTTTACAAACAATAAATTGCTTATTGTCAGAAAAGAAATCATTATCTTCATAGTCCAGTGGTATATTCCAATGGCGGCATAAATTCAGATATCCATAGTATTGATTTCCAACCTTGAAAAAAAATAGTTCCTGCAATTGTTTCCCAATTTTCAACTGGATTTTTTGAGTTTGATAATTTTGCAAATGCGGCATGACTGAAATTTTTATTAAATTTTTTTTTGACTGTCGTGTTTGGATTTTTTTTCTGTTTTTACTATTCATATCGAGTTTAAGTTTACCATAAGGCACTAATAATTCCTCCAATCGCCACAAAACAACAACTCCACGCAAATTGATCCCCATGCTTTAAATAATAAGTAGGTTGATGTTCAATAATAACTGGAGCAGTCCAAAATCCAAATTTCCATAATGGAGACCACACCAATATTTTTCCAAATGGATTGGTGACCATGCAAATCCCACTATTGGCAGCACGCAAAAGGGGTTTACCATCTTCCGCAGAACGAACGACGGCAATCAAGGCATTTTGATACGCGGCCGCTGTTTTTCCATACCAAGAATCATCGCTAATATTAACAATAGCTTGGGCGCCTTGCAGAACTGCTTGACGTGTTAAAGCCGGAAAGGCTGATTCGAAACAAATAATCGGTGTATATGTAAAACCGCGAGCTTTAAAAACTGAAAAATGATTGCCCGAATCAAAACTTCCAAAATGCGTCACCACGGGACCTAAAAATGATAGAAAATGCTTAAATGGGATATATTCTCCATAGGGTACTAAATGAATTTTATGATACACCCCTTGAACCCTCCCTTGCCCAGTAAATCCTATCGCAGAATTAAAACTTAAAAAATGCATTCCTTGTCTTCGGGCATCTAAGCAACCCACCAATGTCGGGATTTTTGAATTACGAATTAACGATACGACTTGATTTAGTTCAACTTTATTCCATAAAAGATATTCGGGAAGAATACTTTCCGGCCAAACTATTAATTGTGGATTTTTACGTTTGGCACGATTTGTTAATTGTTGCAGATCTTTTAAGATATGGGCTTCAAATGAAGGGGTATCCTTCGCATATTGATTAATATCTGGCTGTAAAACTGCCACTTTGCCGACACGAACTGTTGACGTTTGTTGTATAGCTGTCCTTCCCCACAAATAAATCATTCCAATCCCAATCAATCCCACCAATGAATTTTTAAAAAAATTCAATTTAGACAATAAAGAGAGAGACTCCTTTTGTTTCCTCCAAAATGTTTGAAGATCATTGAATAGAATTGCGTTAAATCCAATAATAATAAACGTGATTCCATAAATCCCAGTATATGTTGTCAAATGCAGCAAGCTGGGAATAGAAGCTTGAGAATAACCGATTTGCCCCCAAGGAAATCCTAGTTTGGGGACTTGGGTTCGCAAATACTCGATCGCTACCCACCCAAATGGTGCCCACAATAGCGGGTGTTTTTTCCGAATTTTTAAAAATGAATATAGTCCTGACCAAAAAACAAAATAAAAACTTAAAATTAATGCTAAAAGAATCCACGCGGTTGTTTGGAAGGGATGTAACTCTTTAATGACTAAAATCCAATACAAAATTCCTAGAAATTGGACTACTCCAAATAAAAATCCATATAACCCGCCTTCGAAAATAGAGTTTGCGTTGTTAAGTGCCCAAAAAAATGGAATCACTGCAATCCAAGCTAAAAAAAACCCCCAGGGATAAAGTGAATGGTCCCAAAAATTTGGAAATGTTAAAATGACTAAAAATGCACTTAAAAAACAACCACACATTTTTTTAAACATTGATGGATATAAGACCATAATCAATAACCTAGTGGTGAGAAATTTTCGATTTTATCGAGGTGGTGCTGTTGATTCACGAATAATCAATTCGGGTTTAAATTGATATTGATGTTTTTCCATTTTGGCCTGTTGGATGGTCTTGTACGCTAGTTGAACTGCTAATTTTCCAATTTCCAAAAGCGGTTGATGTAATGTTGTCAGTGCAGGATCGGACAACCGAGCAACATAGGTATCATCAAAACCAATAACCGAGATATCCCGTGGAATTTCTTTGCCCTCTTTACGAATGGCCTTAACAACTCCAATCGCCATCGTATCTGAAATACAGCAAATGGCGGTTAATTCAGGATTTTGGGCCAGTAAAAGCTGCGTTGCTTTAAATCCAGCTTCCATGGTAAAGGGGTCCGGTTTTAATTCTGAAAAAAATATATTTTTTTCAGAAAAATTCATTTTGGCTTCCTTTAAGGCTCGTTGATATCCTTGAAGCCGTTCTTGACAAAACTGCATGTACGATGGACCATTTACAAGTCCAATTTGACGATGACCTAACGAAATTAAATATTTCGTCGCTTGATAAAGACCGAATTCCCCCTCAACATGAATGGTAGGAATGGTGTCTATCAAATTTCCCAAATCTAATATGGGTTCTAGAATAATGACTGGAAGGTGTTCTGCTTCAAATTGTTCCATGACTTTTCGTTCCATTGGAACGGATAAAGCAATCACAACATCAATTCGTCGTTCACCTAAAATACGGTCATAAATTTCATTAAACTCATCCAAGCTCCCATTGCAATTGTAGATTTTTAAATCCATACGACCATTGCGGGATTCCATTTCAATTCCACGAATAATTTCATTATAGTATGGTGAATCAAACATAGTTCCAAATATTCCAATATTGTTCGTACGTGAGGTAACTAGGCTTCTTGCGACTAAATTAGGACGATAGTTGAATTTTTGAATGGCGTCTAAAACTTTTTGGCGAGTTTCTTTTGAAATTCGCTCACTATTATTAATCACCATTGAAACGGTCGTATGAGATACGCCGCAATATTTCGCTATTTCCTTTAAGGTTGATCTTGTTGATGATCGCATATATATCCTCTTTAACGATTAAGACGTCTTAAATCAAGGATAGCTACTTAAAAAACCCTTTCAGTGCGAAACAGGTCCTTTATTTTTAGTTTGGATTGGAAGTGATTGAACTGATTTTTGAGCCGCTAAAGCTTTTTCGCGTTGTTCGTGTTGAATAATTCCCGTAACCGAGCTTTGGTTACTGACTCCTTGAGGAAGAACATCTAAAATTAAACAAACAATCATAAAAAACACTGCTAATACTGTCGTGAATTTTGTCCAAAAAGACCGCGCACTAGTTCCTAATAAGCTTTGACCGGTTCCCATAAACAAGCTTGCCCCACCACTTTTGGGTTGTTGAATTAAAATAATTCCAATTAAAAGCAACGCCACTAAAATATAAAAAATATTTAAAATAGTTTCCATACCTATCCTTCATTCCGTAATAGCACTATTTTAAACTAAAAACGTTTTTTATAAAAGGGATTTTTTAAAAATCATTCAGTTTGATCATAGTGGATAATCTTGAGAAAAGAATCAACTTGTAAACTTGCGCCTCCCACCAACACGCCATCAATATCTGGTTGTTTCATCAAAAGCTGAATATTTTCTGGTTTAACACTTCCACCATATTGTATTCGAATTTCTTCTGATTGAAGAGCTGAATATTTATGGCCAATGATTTGGCGAATAAATTGATGGACATCGTTCGCTTGGCTTGGAGTCGCGGTTTTACCAGTTCCGATGGCCCAAACTGGCTCATACGCAATTATTATTCGACTGAGATCCCCAACTGCAATGCCTTGTAACCCTTGCATGAGTTGAACTTGCAAAACAGATTCCGTCGCATTTTTTTCCCGTTGAATTAATGTTTCCCCAACACAAAAAATCACTTTCAAACCATTATTGAGAACATTTTTAATTTTTCGATTAATAATTTCATCGTTTTCACCTTCTTGGCGCCTTTCCGAGTGACCAATAATTACATATCGAACGCCTATTTCTCTTAACATCACTGGACTTATATTTCCGGTATAAGCACCGTCATTACAAAAATGAGCATCTTGGGCTCCAACTTGAATCATCGATTGACCAAGCGTTTCAACGGCTGCTGGAATTGAAATAAAGGGAGGGCAAATAATGACTTCTTTATGTTGAATGTTTTTTACTTGAGATTGAAATTGTTCGATGAATTGTCGAGTTTCCTTAGGCGTTTTATACATTTTCCAATTTCCAGCGATAATCGGCACTCTCAAAATAACTCTCCGTCAATTGATTAATTTTTGGATTTATTGCTTAATGCAACAATACCGGGAAGTTCTTTTCCTTCCATGAATTCTAAGGAAGCTCCGCCTCCAGTTGAAATATGGCTCATGTGATTGGCCAAACCCATTTGCGTTACTGCTGCAACAGAGTCCCCTCCACCAACAATTGTGATGGCGCCATTTTTTGAAGCTTCCGATAGTCCTCGAGCCATCGCCAAAGTACCTTGGGAAAATGGCTTCATTTCAAAAATACCAACGGGTCCATTCCAGAAAATAGTTTTAGCCATTCGAATAAAATTTAAAAACTTTTCAATGGTATTGGGCCCAATATCCACCCCTTCCCATTCCGGTAAAATACCTGATTGAGGAACAATTCGAGTCTTCGCATTTTCCGTTAATTGATCAGCAATAACATGATCCAAGGGCAATAACAAAGGCACATCTGTTTGAAGTGCTTGAATCATTAACTCTTTGGCCAATGGGATTTGATCGAGTTCAACTAACGATTTACCGATTTCACACTTTTGGGCTTTTAAAAAAGTATATGACATCCCACCTCCAATAATTAAAAAATCAACCCTTTTCATTAGATTTTGGATGACCCCTATTTTGCTTGAAATTTTGGATCCTCCAATAATTGCCAAAAATGGGCGTTCTGGATTTTCCAGCGTTTTCCCAAGATAATGAATTTCTTTCATCATTAAAAACCCTGCCAAGGAATAGGGCAGATGATGCGTTACCCCTTCCGTAGATGCATGGGCTCGGTGGGCAGTTCCAAATGCATCATTAACATAAATATCCGCCAACTTGGCTAATTTTTTTGAAAATTCCAAATCATTTTTTTCTTCTTCCGGATAAAAACGAATATTTTCCAGCAATGCCACTTCTCCCGGCTTCATTTGCGATAATTCATTATTCGTTTCAAAGGGGTTTCGGATAAATTTGACCGGACAATTCAATAAGGCGGACAATCGAATGGCAATGGGATGCAATGTCAATTTTTCCGTAACACCTTTAGGGCGGCCTAAGTGTGAAACCAGAATTGTTTTAGCGGACTTCCCCATTAAATATTGAATTGTTTTGAGCGATTCCCGTATTCGGGTATCATCGGTAATTGCTTGGTTTTCATCCTGAGGAACATTAAAATCCACCCGCATTAAGACACGTTTCCCAGAAAGGTCAATATCCTCTACCGTCATTTTTTGATAATTCATATCCCACCTCAAATTTCCCAAAGAAAAACCAAATTGTATTTGGTTCCCTAAAGTTAATTCAAAAAAATTATTTTTTTGAATCCATATATTTAATAAGGTCCACTACGCGAACCGAAAATCCCCATTCATTGTCATACCAAGACAGCACTTTAATTAACCGGCCTCCGGATACATACGTTGAAGGTGCATCGACAATGGAGGAATGTGAATTCCCTCGAAAATCAATTGATACTAAGGGTTCTTCACAAACTTCTAAATATCGATTCAATTTTCCTTGAGCGGCATCCTTAAGTGCTTGGACAATTTGTTCTTTCGTCACCTCTTGTGAAAGTTCAGCAACTAAGTCCACCAATGAAACATTTGGGGTTGGAACTCGAACGGACAATCCATCTAATTTCCCCTTTAACTCGGGCAAAACCAAGCCAATCGCTTTAGCAGCACCCGTCGTTGTTGGAATCATTGATAAAGAGGCTGCTCGTGCTCGTCTTAAGTCCTTATGTGGAAAATCCAAAGTCACTTGATCATTGGTAAAACTATGCACGGTAGTCATTAATCCTTTTATAATTTTAAATTTTTCATGCAAGACTTTAGCTAAGGGAGCTAGACAATTGGTCGTGCAGGAAGCATTCGAAACTACATGATGGACTTTGGAATCATACTTCTCCTCGTTAACACCCATCACAATCGTGATATCCTCATTCTTTGCTGGAGCAGAAATAATGACTTTTTTAGCACCCGCCTGAATATGCGCAACAGCCTTTTCCTTGTCGGTAAATCGACCCGTCGACTCCACAACATAGTCAATGCCCAATTTCCCCCATGGAAGTTGTCCCGGATCTTTTTCCGCTATAACCTTTAATTCCTTATTATTAACAATAATTGAATGATCCGTTGATTTCACTTCAGCATGTAAATTTCCAAGTATTGAATCATATTTTAATAAATGGGCTAGCGTTTTAGCATCGGTTAAGTCATTCACCGCAATGATCTCAATTTCGGGATAAGCCATTGCCGCTCGAAATATATTTCGTCCGATACGCCCAAATCCATTAATGCCAACTTTTATGCTCATGTAAATACCCCCTAAACAAAATTAGTTTTCATTTTTTAAAAAATAATAGCGCAAGAACAATCTAAAAATTGAAATCAAAGTATCATAGGATTTTGAAGCGGTCAAGTTCTTTGAACACTTTCCTTGTGATCATAATCACTAAAGAAAAATTTAAACACTAAAAAATTTTTTCAGTTTAATGATTGTCCTCATTTAATTACGGCAATTTTATTAATCGATTGATAATTTGCCATTTGGGTCATAATTAAATAAACTCCTGAAGCCACTAGTTGCCCCGATTGATTGGTCCCATTCCATTGTATCCAATGAATACCAGTTCCATAATTTTGATTGATCAATTGTTTAATAAAAACACCTGATAGCGTATAGACTCGCATTACGACTCTGCCGGGATCCGTCACAATAAATCGAATTCCAACAGCTTGAGCATTTGGACTTCCAAAGGGACGAATGGCATTTAAGTTTAAAGCGGTTTGTGCTTGAAATGGATATGCCGTAACTACATTATATGAGGTTACATGGACTACACCCTCATTATTAGGTGGATTATCAAATGCTTGGATTAAATACGTATAGTCGGAATTGCCTAAAAGATTTGCACTGGTATCTAAAAAGGATGTTTGCGTTGCCGAGACTGTCCCAACTAATTGATAGGTCGCGCCACCATCGGTTGATCGAAGAATATAATATCCTCCCAATGGATACATGATTTCCGGATCAAATTGTCCTGATTGATTTGCAGGTTGCCAGACCAGTGAAACTCCATTCGACCCTGACGTTGCCGAAACAAATGGATTTGAAACAATAGGCGGTTCTGCCGGTAATGCAATAACTGCTTGACTGGTAGCTGTTAATCCATTGGGATCCACCGTAATTACTTGATATTCATAAAAAGTCTTATTTTCAACGGAAGTATCTAAATAACTTGTGCCGGTTATGCCGGTTGCAATTGTTTGAAATGCACCGCTCGTATCAGTCCCAAGTTTTCGCTGAATATCATACGTTAATGTTTGGGAACCTGGATAATTCCATTCGAGTTGAACAATTTGATTTCCTGAAATAGGCGTTAACCCAGAAACCGACTGCGGATAGACCAATTGAGTGACTGCATTTGAAAAGGGTCCCAAAACTCCTGTCGAAGAACTGCCGGCAACTTCATAAACATAAGTTTGTCCATCTGACGTTGATGTATCCGTATAGGATGTATTACCCATCCCCTCAATTATTGATCCTAGTGGATAAAAATTGGGGGTTGGCTGTTGCAGTCGATATATGGCGTATCCAGAAAAAATCCCACTCGTTGGTGTCGGCGATGCAAGTGCTGTCCATACCAATTGATTCCCATTGGGAAGTGGTGTAATTTCCAATTGAGGAGCATTGCCTGGAATAAATCCCTGTTCAGGCGAAGGCGTTCCAATGCCTGCTAAATCTTGGGCCACGACTTGATAATAATAAGCCGTTGAAGTATTAACTGCAGAATCAATATACACTGGATTTGAAACAGGAGTGGGTGTTAGTGATGAAAGTAATTGGCCTGCATACGTACTCCGGTAAACTTCATAGTTGGTAATAGGAACATTTCCATAAGGCAAACTCCATTGGAGTGTGACTGACGCACTGCCTCCTGTAACGGTAAAAGATTGAGGTGCATTCGGCCAAGAATCAATTGATACGACCGGACTTGAATTATGGGCTGCTTCCATCCCGGTATCCGCCGCTACAATTTGATAGTAATTAACATAACCTGAGGTGCTCCCTACTGATAAAAATGAAGTTGGTTCTGAAACAGATGCGCTTTCAATCTCATATGAAAATCCAGCATCGGTTGACTGGTAAATATTGTAGCCATTAATGGATCCATTGTAATTTAATCCAGAAATCCAAATTAAATTATTAGCCGCGGGGGTAGCTGAAGGTGGCGGCGTATACCCAATCGTTGGAGTCATTGCGGGATTGGGTAAAACAGTTACTGCTCCAGAAAATCCACTTTCGCCGGAGCTGTTTTGAGCTTGAATTTGGTAACTTGATAAAACACCCGGCGTTGCATTGATTGCAATTGAAAAAGTTGGAGATGGAAGAACCGTTACAATCGGCGTCGGACTTCCGTCCTGATAGATTTGATAATCCTGAACTTGATTTCCACTTAAATCGGGTAACCATGAAAGCGTCGTTTCAGTTTCCCCCGCATTGGCAGTCAATCCCTGTGGAACAGTCGGCCAAGTCAGCATTGCAGCTTCAGGAATGGGCGTTATGGTAGGATATATTGCACTGGTGGCCAAGAAAGTAGTTCCGGCAAAAGCGCTTTGGGCAATCACGCGATAATAATTAGAAACACCCGCCTGAGCAGTCGTATCTATAAAACTGTTTTCAGAAACAGGAACGGTAGCAATCGGAACAAAATTGGCTCCACTCGTTGTTGATCTCAATATTTCAAAACTGGTAATGGGAGGTGTAGCAATCGGTGTGATCTGAATTGTCCACGAAACATTCACTTCGGGAGTCGGTGTAGCAATACTAGCGCTTACCTGATACGGATTTAATAAAATACCCGCGAGAGTCGCCGGAGTACTAAAGCCTTGACTATTGTGGGCTAATAAATATTCTGGAGTAATCGTATCCGGCGTGACATTCGCTTGGATAAATTGCATTGAGGATGATGGAATAATGGTGGCTAAGGGAGTTGGAGTAATTGTCATGGTAGCCCAAGCCGATCCAAAAACCTGATATGTATCGACTTCATCGGACGATGGATTTAATAACCATGAAAAAATTAAATTTGAATTTGATTGACTGATTTGAATACTTTCGGGTGCCGATGGAACCTGCAAGGCCTGAGCAAAAACTTCATTTGAAAGACTTGATAAATTTGAGGTATTCCCCAGTGCATCCACCACAGCTACTTGATAAGCCACGGGTGTACCTGCCATGGCTTGAGTCACGTCATCGAGATATGTATTTTGTGGATAAACAACTGTTGCAATCGCCTGAGGCGTTGGCGTGTTGACCAAATTACGATAAATTACATAGGCACTTGGAGCTGGAGTGGAATAAAATCCTGGATTATTCCACGTCCATGAAACACTCATTTCATTATTACCTATCGGACCTGATGCAACCACGGTGGCCACTGGAGTTGGAGCTAAATTTAACGACACCGGAGTAGCATATGCCATCACTCCGCCTAGCCCTAAGCTATCGTACGGTTGAACCCAATATGTCCACCCATTGGCATCCGTGACTGGATAATCAACATAAACCGGACTCGCACTGGGCGTGCTGGTTGGAGGAATTGCTAGTGTGGCAATGGGCGTAACCGTCGCCGTGGCCGTAGGACTTCCTGAAACAATGGGTGTTTCTGTAAGAACTGGCAATCCATTTTGACTTTTATAAATCTGGTATCCTGCTAAACCATACGACCCCGGTTGAGCTGAACTCCAGCTAATGGTGACTGCTTGTGTAGTGGCATTCGGTGTAACTTGAATATTGCCGTACATTGAAGCTTGATAAATACTCGTTGAAGCCAAATTGGATGTTGTTGATCCATACACATTAACTGCTTCTATTTGATAGTTGACATTGATACCCGGGCCTGGCGCAAATGGAACTTGACTATCCATATAATTTTGGGTGGGCACGGATGGCGTTGGCACTAAGGTCGCAATTGGAGTTGCATTTCGATAAATTTGATAGTATTCCACGCCTTCACTAGACAACGGACTCGGCCAAAATAAGTTAACTCCATATCCATATTGGCTTGCAATCGTCGTCGACAGATTTGGGATTGCAGGAGCTAAATTTTCTGGTAAGGCAGGAATCGTGGACCAGAGCGGGGTTGCTCCCAAATTACCCTGACTATCAACTGCTTGTACTAGATAATAAACCGCTGCGGCATTCAAAGACGTTGCAGTCTGATCAATGAAGGAAGTAGTCAATGCGGTAGCAATCGGCGTTGGATTTTGCGTTAAAACTTCCGCTGCAGGGATCGGGGTAAGTGAAATCGTAGGCGTATCGGTCGGCGTCGATGTGGCCCAAGTGCCTGTGGGAGTTGCTGTCGGAGTTGCTGTACTCCCCCCGGCTAATGTTGGTGTAGGTGATAGAATTAAGGCCGATCGGTAAATATTATAATACTGGATTGGATATGTTGATAAGGGCACATTCCACGAAAGCTCTAAAGCATTAGAATATTGATGAGAAATCGTGACGGTGGAAATAGATTGCGGAGCACTATAGGGGGACACGGTAATCGCACTTGGCGTACCTGGGGTTGCCAAATTCAAACCCCAAACTTGGTATAAATAAGTCCGTCCATTTGTGACCTGAAAATCCTGATAGCTACTGCTTAAAATCGGGGTGGAGGTATCGGTCGGTGTGGGATTCCATGTCCCGGTTGGAGAAGGGGTTGGGGTCTCCGTCGGACTTAGATCCACTAATGTTTTACTGACCCCATACGCCGTTGCGGCCGGCAAGGGGGTCCACATAAGATTGACTTGCCCATTATAAGGAGCTACAACCGTCAAGCCCGATGGAGCGGATGGCCATTGAGCGTACGCTTTCCAAGGTAAAATAAATCCCATCCCAATGAAAATTCCAGCAATCCAAATTTGGAAGCAATGCTTATCCACTCGACTAATTTTGGCTCCCCTATTTAAATTATTCATTTTAAAATTTTGCCTCAATTGAAATGGTCGCTTGATAAAGATTATAGCTTTCTGTTGGAATTAAAAAGTTTAAATATTCAGTTCGAGCTAATTGAAGCCCAAATAAAATATTACTGATCACATCATAGTTTAAATTGAGATTGGCTGTGTACGTATCGGAATATACTTCATCATAAAAATATGACGATTGGCCTCTAGAAAAATTGGTTGAAAGCAGGATCTGCATTTCAATCGCATTAACCAATTCAATATGCAAATTCGTAAACGGGATCCCAATAATTTTGGTGCCCGAAAAATTTTGATCATATTCAAGAGTCGTTTGATAATCCTGCGTCGTTGTGATGATACCTCGGTTTAAAGCATATCCCTCGGTTAATTGATACAAAATTCGTCCCTGAGCTTCATGGTGATTGATGTCGTATGGCACTGTAATGCCATAGCCATCTGAAACCGTTTGATTAACAATTTGGGGCGGAAAGGATGCGTCATATTGTGTTGACGTATTCAAGGTATATTGTAATTGCAATAAATCAATTTCAAAATTGAGTATTGGAAAATGGACAATGGCTTGATTCCAAATACTGCTAATTCCCACCGTTTCTCCTAATTGTTGAACCGGAGCGGCGCCTGGTGATAAAACACTTATTTGATTATTCCAAGATACATTGGATTGTAAGCTTAAAACCGATAACGGATTCGCATTCAAGGAAGCCTGATCGGAAATCGTCCGATTATCGGTATACGCAAAATTATTAGGAGTGTTAAAGCCCCAGGCTTGTGAAAATTGCAACGGCGCTAAACTGGAAAAATTCAAAATGGACGCATTGGAACTATCGGACCGTTCAAAACTACCGGATAATCCAATTTTTTGAAAAAACGGGAGCCACACGCCGGGTGAAAAGGTTAACGTATTATTCAAGGAATTTGAAATCGTATATTGGCTCTCGGGCGTTTGTGCATAATTTTGATTATTCAGTCCCGTATAGTTCCCAGAATAAACAACGCCTGGAATAGCTTGAAAAATAACGCCCAAGGTGGGCTGCATTTGTTTTTGGAAAATCACATAATTATTCACAAATCCCGCTTGGCCGGCAAAATTGGTATTCCCTTGTGCCTCCGTTAAGGACCACGTGTACCCGGGAGTAATGGTTAAATTTTTAAAAATGGGAGTTGAATTCGTCCAAGCATAGGATTGAATGGTCGTTTGTCGCATATAATTATAATATTCCGGATTATTAAAATTTTCAAAATCGCGACTATATGAATAACCCTCAATCACTTGGTTCATTCCTAGAGGCAATCCCAAAAATACCGGTGGTGCATGGTACGTCCCGGTCCATGAATAACTTGTTTCACCTTGATCATTATTCCCTTGCACTCCTAGTTGACTTGCATACGATGGCAAATATGTATTTGCTTGCGTATCGGTCGTGCCGGATATTTGGATATTCGATATCTGTCCTAGCCCAATTGGAAGCGTTAGTCCATTATAACTGATTTTTCCAATTAAACTTGAACTACTATAATTACTTAAATTTTCATAAAAAGGATTGTTTTTTAAACTATCTGGCGTAAGGCGTTGATCACTACTAAACGAGATATCCGTAAAAACAGGTTGAGAAAACAATTTAATCCCCGAGGAGGAAAGATCGAATCCAATATCTTTGGTTTCCTGAAAACGCGTGCTCGTTTGATCCATTTCTGAGAATCCCGCATCTTCTTCTTGGTATCGGGTGTTCACGGTCATAAAATTATTCCCCACGATTGACGTGGTATCTAATCGTTGCGCTCCCCCAATCCGATTGTTGGATCCATAAACTCGTAAATTTGTCAACCACAACTCATCGGTAATTCCGTCAGGTTGGCTGGGTGAAAGCACTCCAATACTAATTTGAGTAATTTGATTTAAAAATGGTTGACCCACTTGATCGCGATTCCCTCCACTCCCATCTATCGGCGTCGATAGCGTCTGCCAGGTATTCAGATCCGCACTTGTAATCGGAAAATTATATTGGAAATAATCGCTTGCATCATTTTGCAGTCGAATAAACAGAATATCCCCCGGTCTGAAATTTTTAGCCTGAAGATCCAAGGCAAGGTACAAATAATTTGTAAAATCCATTGGGGTTCCAAAAAATCTTGTGGCCATATAAATCGGATGTCCACCTACATCTCCCGTTGGATAATAATCCTCGGAGGATAGTTGATAATCAATTTTCAAAGCCTGTTGTGTGGTATCCACGGTGTTTTGATTTTGCGTGGGCTGAATCGTAATAAAATTCAAATCTGGTGAATAACTAGGGTCATCTTCTTGATCAATTGTTGAAACATTAAACTTATTGGGATTGATTTGAGCACCTTGACTTGCCGCGGTCGCCCCGACTTCTAACTGCCACTGGTTATACACTAATTCGACTGACTGCAATAAAAACATTCCGCTCGCTGGAGTGGAAGACGTCCCGGTAACCCAAATTCGAACCGCTTGAACATTCTGTGGGCTGGGTGAATTGACTGGATAAAAGAAATAATTAATGCCAGTGGAAGTCGTGGCCGTTTCTGCTGGCGATGAGAAATTGATTGGAATTTTTATTAATTGCCATCCTTTCCAACTCGCTTCGATTCCAAACTCAAAATATGAATTCGTGGTATCGAGTTCATTATTTCCATTAATATCTTCGGTATCATAAATTCCATCATTACGACCTTCTTGAGTTGCTCCAGTTTCATCGGCAGGACCCGTCGTGGGGGTGTTGGGATTGGTAAAATAATACGTCGGAATTCCTGTATTCTGATAGGGCACCTGCGGCGTTGCCGGATAATAAAAATTTCCCGTTCCCGTTGAATCTTCTGAAATAATTCCAAAATCAAACATAATCCATTTATTCACACCATCATTATAAACCCAAGCCTCCAAATATTTAGAGCTTGAAATGTCCATGCCGGTTGGCGATAACACTTGCCTCAAACCTCCCCATCGCTGATTCGTAAGATCCGCATATGGAAATTGTAAAGTTGGTACCGCATCTGATGGATTCCCTGTAATGGAATAGAGCTCGCCTCCATTTTGATTTGGAAGATTTTCTCCAAAAATTTCAGGTCCGTTACGAAATCGAATGCGATTGTTTGAAGCCCCAGGGCCCGCATAATAGTTAACCTCATTTAAAAACGGCACTGGCAAAGGAGCTGATGAAACAATCCATGGATTGGGATCAATCGATGGTCCAACGGTTGTATCAATGCCTTGCATGGAATCAATCATTGCCACACCCGATTCGCCATCCATACTATACGTGTTAGGCGAAAATTGACTTTGAGCAATTTCTGCCGTGATTTGAGTTTTAATGGGAGGTTTCCAACGTCCCAACCCTGGAATAAGTCGTGTTATTGAAAAATAATCCTTGGGAAATAGGTTATAACTTAAATTCGCATCCAGCAGGCTTAATGAATTCGGCGTTGAACCAATTTGAGGGATTTCCGTCGGTTGAGTTCCAGAATTATATAATACTGTTGAACCGACTTTTAAATTTTGGGTTAAATCCAATTGCAGTTGGGCTCCAAAAATATTACTTTGAGCGGATGATCCAAATGGCGAATATTCATATGTTACCACAATTTGACTATTGGGTTGAATCATTGATGGGTTAGCAAAACTCAAAAGCCCGGTGGTATAGTCAATATAATAATCAACATTTCGTATTAATCGTCGGCCATCCAAAAAAACCGCTTCACTATATGGGATAATATTAATTTGATTCAATTGAAAAAAGTTCACTTGTGTTTCGTACTGCATATAGATCCGATAAAGACTATTGGGAGTGGTGGTTTGACTATAAACATCACCTGAACTCGTGCCCCCATCTGGATTCGCAAAGGGACGCTCCGGATAAACCGTATTGGTGGTATCATCAATAATTAATAAATTCAAATTCGTATTAATTTGAAATGTCCATCGTGGATTGGGGGTAGTATTGCTTTCCACTACGGCATTGGTCCCTTGATTAATAATTTGAAAAATAAAATTAGGATCTTCTAATGGTGGAATAATTGGGGCCGTTCCTAAGAAATAGTAATTCATTAAATATAACGGACTGACTTCTGCCGGATTCGTATTTTGTTTAAGCAAATGTGCCGCATTCGTAATAATGCCATCGCTTGGAACATTTAATGTAGCGGGATCTAAATTAATCTGTCCCGTCGGGGTCAGTCCTACGGGAGTTCCATTTTTTTGAATAAAACCCACTGCAACTTCCTGATTGGGTTGAATGGGCTGTGAAAAAGTAATGACACCAGTTGAATAATTAATGGTATAGTCAACGCCCGGTAAATAATGTTGAAACGTTCCAATATAGTTACTGCCTCCCGTGATGCTTACTGAATTACCGGAACTGACATAAATTTGCTCACTCCCGTTCTCGGGTAATGCATAATTTTCTCCGGCAACAGGCCCAGAAATGAATTGTTTGGTAATAAGATAATACTTTCCTTGAACATAACTTGTATCGAGTATGGTCACCGATTGTTGGACCAAATTCCCCGTAAATGTTTGTGTGGCCACTTGACCCGTAGTTTGGGCAAAAAAAGCTTTTACATGCAATGGTCCAGCTTTCGCTTTAGCTTTTAAACCGAATAATTGCTGGTTAAATCCGGCAAATTGTGTATTTTCGAACCCCATTGTTAAGTCGCCAAACGCCACTTCTTGAATTGCACTATTGGGATTACCATGATACGCCAACGAAATTTGCTGATTACTAGACGAGAGTGTTCCGGTGCGGTTAACATCGCTGTAATTGACATGAACATCCACATTTTTGCCTATTTCACCATTTAAGTTGAGTACCAACTCTTGGTCCACATTGGTTGTAGTATTGTTGGGCGAGACTCCATTAATAGCGCTGACGTAATATTTTTGCCAATTAATTTGGGTCGATATTTTTTTATAGCCTTGTATAGAAAGTTTACTTTCTTCTGGAAGGCTCAAATTAATCGCTCCATTAGCAGGAAGATTTAATAAATTCAAGCTTTCATGCGGTGCTTTCCAGTTGGAATTTGAAATCATCCGCGCCAACATCGCCGGTGAAATAGCACGCGATAAATGTAAATTTCGAGTTTTAATAACCATTTCATACGATAAACCACTTTCATGACCTTGCTTATTCACCGATTCGATCGCATAAAAATAAATTTGATGATTCTGCGGCGGATGTAAGCTGTGCGCACCATCCAAAAAAAAGTTTTGTGTAACGGGCTGCGCATTGATGCGTCGATAATCCGCTCCAGGAATCGTAGTACGGTAAACGTTATAAGAAATCTTTTTTTCATGCCGGGGGGGGTGCCAAGAAACATATATCCCGATAGGCAGATTTCTTAAAAAAATATGCCCCGGCGGAAGTAAAAATTTTCGAGACCGAACGGTCAGCGTATTGCCTTGAGGTGTCACTACCGTTTTGATCGTTTCAGGAGCTTGCAAAATCGTTTTAATATTTGAAGAAAGCGCTGGAGCTAGAGAGGGATTCGTTAAACTTGGTGCTAGATTTTGACCATGTGCATACTTTGACACTATAGCAATTAATAAAACAATAAACAAAAAAAAAAATTTTTTGCTGAATTGGAAAATATCAATTAACAATTTATTCCTTCCAGCCACGTCACTTATCCATTCTAATCAAGCTTAAAATATTATAACTAGTCTCAATTCTTAAAACTGTAACAATATGTATTTTGTTTAAATTAAATCGTGGTAGAATTCAAGTTCATACTTGTATATTTATTAATAAAGCTTGTATTATAAGTAAACTTCCGATATTTTTAAACGTTATAACGCCCTTTCAAGGATTTTGATTGAAAATCATTCATCGATATGTCTTTAAAGAAATTATTCCCTTATTTTTGCTTAGTTTAGCGGTTATCACTTCGCTTTTTCTACTCAACAAAATCTTTACTTGGCTTGATTTAATTTTAAATAAAGGGGTGCCTTTTTGGGATGCCCTATTGCTTTACTTAAATTTAATTCCCTTTTTCTTGTCAACCACAATCCCTATGGCCATTTTAATTTCAACCCTCTTAGCACTAGGAAGATTGAGCTCCGATCTCGAAGTTTTAGCGCTTAAAAGCAGTGGCGTGCATCCGTTTCAAATCATTGGTCCTGCACTAGTTTTTAGTCTTATTCTTACGTTAGGATTAGTCTATTTCAACCATCAAATCCTTCCCGAGTCCAATTTTGCTTTTAAAAAAAGATATTTTAAAATCGTCGAGAATCAAATTAATGTTGCCTTAAAGGAAAAAGAAATCATTAATACTTTTTCAGGATACCAATTTTACATCAGTCAAATTAATGATCAAGGCATTTTGCGCAATGTTGAAGTTTTTTTAAAATCGGATTCAAAATCGCCACTACAAGTCACGCTTGCCAAAAGTGGTAAATTAATTACCGACAAGAAAAACCTTCAAGTTTCGCTGGATCTCAAAAATGGTGTTAGCACTTGGACCAGCGATAAATTTTTTCAAATATACAATCGAGTTTATTTCAAAAATTATATTATTAATCTCACCTTAGAAAATCAATTTAAAAATATGTCTGCCATCAAAAAAGGACCTAAAGAAATGAACTTTTTTGAATTGTGGCATAAAATCCAACACACCCAACATGCGCAAGAAAAAAACCGTTTAGAAATTGAATTTCAAAAACGGCTCTCGTTACCGTTTGCCTGTCTTGCTGTAACCTGGTTTTGCGCTCCCATGGCAATTTGGCTACGGAAAAAGGGTTTCCTGAGTTTCATTTTGGGGATTTTTTTTATTTTTATTTACTACATCTTATTCATGATCAGTGAACTGATGTGTGAGCGAAATTTATTGTCGCCGGCTATTGGTTTATGGATTCCAAATATTTGTTTTTTAGTGCTGGGCAGTGTATTATATTATTTCACTGTAAAAGAACGAGAAATTTTAACGTTTTTATCATACAAAAAAAAGACATCAATTTGATCACTTGTTGACCATTAATAATTGCAAAGAAAAAAATTATGAAAATTTTTTCGAAATATATTATCAATGAATTTTTAGCTCCTCTTTTTCTTTCATTGATTAGTTTTGCCGTGATTATCTTAATTGTTCAAATTTTCAATCAAATCTATTTAATTACGGATTACAAACCCAGTTTATGGATTATTACCAAATACTTTTTACTCCAAACCCCTTTTTTGCTTCTTGAAACTGCCCCGATTGCCGGACTGATGGCCGTCCTGTTTGCACTTAGTCATCTCAGCAAGGGAAGTGAATTAATTGCTATGCGCGCCAATGGCATTAGCATTTTTTTAATCGCGCGTCCATTGATTTTAATGGGTTTGCTTTTTACGGGATTTTGTATTTTTTTAAATGAAACGTTTGTTCCCCAAACATTAAAACTCGCGGATCATATTAAACGATATGAGATTGAAAAAAAAGTAACTCCATTACCTTCGATCCGACACAATTTATATTTTCGAGATACTCACGATGATTTATATCACATCGGGACCTTTAATCCTTTTACGAATACCCTTTCCAATATTTTGATTCTAGGTTTTAAACGCGGCATTACCCTAAACTATCGAATCGATGCCCAATCCGCAAAATACAAGAATGATCAGTGGATTTTTTATAACGGATATTTCCGAACATTTAAAAATAACGGCTCAGAAATTCATGCCATCCCATTTTATAAAAAAATTGTTGATTTGCCTGAGAAACCCTCTAATTTTTTCAAAAAACGCGTGACCTCGACGGAATTGAATTTCACACAACTGTTAGCTTATATTCACCAACTTCAAATGCGCGGCTCGGATTACCATAAAGAATTAGTGGAATTGTACTTGAAAATTTCTTTTCCCTTTTCGTGTACCATCTTAATCCTACTTGGAATCCCCTGGGGCTGGAATCTTGGGAAATACAGTGGGGTTACAACCAGTTTTGGAATTTGTTTGCTGGTGGGCTTTACTTATGTTGGACTTATTCAAGTGGGACAAGCTTTGGGAGATTCCGGCATCGTGACTCCCTTTTTAGCCGCCTGGTTTCCCGATTTAGCTTTCACTGGACTAGGAATTTGGCAACTCATTGAACGTAATCGGTAACTATTTCAAAAAATTCATTTTTAAAACTAAGTGACTTGGCATTTAAACTGCAATTATTTTTTGAATCTCAGGAATTTGTTCACAAAGCATTCGTTCAATATCCCTTTTAAGTTCAACACTTGCACTCGGACAAGTTTCACACGCTCCTTGAATCTTTAACCGAACAATTCCTTCCGCATCCATGCCCAAAAACTCTATATACCCACCCTCTAATAGTACCATCGACTTTATATTTTCTAAAACATCCCGAACTTCTTCTTCACTGTACATCTTCGACTCCGATTCCATGACTCTGAACATCCTATTTAAAAATCAATCTCAGATAATTTTTTTTGGGTTTCACGAATCAATTTGAAATTTGTTAAATTAATTTCAAGTGGCGTGACAGAAATGAAATTTTTTCGAACCATTTCAACATCTGAATTTTTGTGTTCATGCATAGGACTAAACGGACTATTAATAACATATTGAAAATGATTTTTCAATACTGCATGCGGTTGCATGTCGTCGACATACCGGAACTTTCCCTGATGAGTTACGGCAATGCCATGAATTTTATTTTTAGAAACAGGCGGAACATTAATATTATAAACAGCATTCGATGTCGATTTTTTTTTGATTAGGTTCGTTAAAAATTTTGAAATAAAATATGAACTGGCAGAATAATTTTGATATTTAAATGATGCAAGTGAAATTGCTATCGAAGGAATTCCCAATATCGCTCCTTCAATCGCTGCCGCCACCGTACCCGAATAAAAAATCAAGGAACCATAATTAGCTCCTTGGTTAATTCCAGAAATAATAAAATCAGGACGCCAAGGAAGCAGTTTTAAAACAGCTAATCTTACACAATCAACCGGCGTACTTTGAACACTAAAAGAAAGTGGGTGATTTTTCCATGCAACTTTTTGAACCTTAATTGTCTTATGAAGAGAAATGGAGTGAGCAGTTGCCGAAGCTTGTGTCGCTGGAGCAACCACAGCTAGTTCTGCAACAGATTTTAAGGAATCAACTAATGCTTTTAATCCTTTGGCTTGAATTCCATCATCATTTGTTGCGAGTACCCGTATCATTGGTAATTTTAAAATAGATTCCCCAAACTAAAATCAAGCCTTCCACCCTTGGGAGCTATCGTTGAATCAATCCCCCATCCATAATCCAACCGAATAACCATGATCGTGCCTGGAATCGTTAAACGAACTCCTGGACCTGCGCCACATTGAATGGTATTGGTAACATCATAGAAGTGAGCCCATGCATCCCCTGCATCAAAAAACAATACCCCTTTCAACGGCCCGGCGATGGGGAAATGCAGTTCCGTGTTCGAAACAAAGAGTACATCACCTCCATTAGCTGGTCCAATGGACATATCGTCATATCCTCGAACAGAGTCTGCTCCTCCACAATAAAACTTGTCATAAATTGGAACTTGTGTATAACTTCCAGCCCAACTATATCCCCCGGCAAGTCCACCCTCTAAATGTTGTGCAAAAACCAGAGGGCCATAGATTGATATAAAATGGCTTACATTAAGCGTAATTTCATAAAAATTAGTTTGTAATCCCAAGGGACCACCTGCCCCCTCCAGAGAAATAGCATCTACCCACCCTCGGGTTGGATAAAAGTAATTATTTCGACTATCATATGTCAGCTGTGTTGTTAAACTGCTGGTTGTTTGGACGCTATTTGGGATGTATTGAGGATCCGATGGACTATTGTAAGGTGGTTGAACACTATTAATGATTACTTTTTCAGCTAAATAGGTATTATTCCAAGTCCAGTATCGACTTAATTTCCGCCCCAGGGAAATTGAACCGCCCTCACTTTTTTCTGTATAATAATTAAGTAAAATATTTGTTGTGTTAAACAAACTAAATCCAAATGAAGTGGGTGTATTAAATAACCATGGTTCTTGGAATGAAAGACTATAACTTACTTCTAATGCACCAAAAGTTCCGGAAATTGATAAATTTTGTCCCATACCTCTAAAATCTGCTTCGGTAAATGAAACATCTCCAACTAATTGCTCTACTGAACTATAGCCACCTCCAACACTAATGGATCCAGTCTTACGTTCTTGAACTCGGAAAATTAATATTTCATTTCCAGGTGTACTTCCAGGAACCACTTCAGGAGTTACCGATGAAAAAAATCCCAAATTATAAATATTTTCAATTGATTCTCTAACTTTAGAAGCAATAAATTTTTCTCCTGGTTTAAGAACAATTTCTCGTCGAATCACAAAGTCTTTCGTTTTATAATTTCCTACAATTTTAATTGCTTGAACATAAGCAATCTGACCTTCTGAAATATTTAACTTCACGTTGGTAATTTTCAAAGTTTTATTAAATGTTAGTTTCTTTTGAACCACGGAAAAAATATAACCCTGATTTGCATAAAGTTTTTGGATATTCCGCACGCCTTGTTGCAACAAATTCTTTTTTAAAAGTGCGCCCGATTTAATACCAAAGGCTTTCTCGATTTTAGAATCACTAAAGAGAGTATTTCCGAAAATTGAAATTTCTCCGAGATGATACTGCGTACCTTCATATACCGTAATTGAGATATTCACTAAATCATGCTGATATTCAAGTTGATGATGTAATATAACTGCATGCAGATATCCATGATCATGGTAAAATGTTTCAATTCGATTTAAATCTTTTGCCAACATGTTCGATTTAAATATTTGCCCTTTGTGCAACTTCTTCATTTGACTTAGAATTTTATCAAAGCTAAAGTGATTAACACCGATTAATTTTATTGCCCCTACTCGAATAATATTGCCTTCATTAATTTTAAAAATAAGTTGAACAGTATTGGTTGAGGTATTAAGTTTTTTTTGAACATGAACTTGTATACCATTATACCCAGCATTGTGGTATTTTTGTTTTATTGCAAAGACATATTGTAGAATTGCGGCTGGATCCAAAGGCTGGTCCAAATAAAAATTAGTTTTTAACTGCGACTTCAAATTATTGTGTTTAGAAGATAATTTAATGATGCCTGTAGGCTCATTCGAAATTGATTTAAGTGTAGATAAAAGTTGGTGTGCTGACCATTTTTTATTTCCAGAAAATGTTATTGAAGAAATTCGAGGGCGCTCTGTTACAATATACTTTAAAACAATTTCATTGTGATTCATCCATGGCTCTGCATAAACTTGAATATTTTTAAAATTTCCTGTTGAAAATAGATGTCGAATGTCCATTCGGACTTTTCGTAGGGAAAAGGCCTGCCCCACTTTTTCTTCGAGTTGGTTTAAAATAACCACCGATGGTACAAAATGGTTTCCTACAACTTGAATTCGTGCAATCGTCGGTGGATGAGCTGATGTAGCCGTGGAAAGCGTCGCTGCTTGGCTTGCTAAGGGAGCAAAAAACAAGAAGCCTAAACAAAAAAACTTAAAATATATTCCGCGCTGGCGATCCGTCACTGATTCCCCTAGTTTAGTTACTGTAAGTCGTGATGTTATACCAAATTTGAGGCTTAAAGAATAGTAAAATATGTAAAATTAGACGATAAATTTCAAAAAAAGTTTCATGGCACTAAGCTCCGCTTACAATGCCGGAAGTAAAACTTTTTTAAATGGACTAACGACTTTATTTTTATTTAAATCACTGATATCTAACTGAACTTTATATTCTTCGTTAGAAGGTAAATTTTGGATATCAACGGTATGATTATACTGGTAATTTTTATCATCTCTAAGTAATTTTATCAGCAGCCCCGACGTATTATAGACGCGCACGGTACCTACGGTAATTTTATCAGTAATCCAATGGACCTCGATTTCTCCCAGTCCTAGTGGATAGACATCAAACGAAACAATTTGTGGTCGAGTTTTGTCATGCGGATTTCTTGATTTGAAATTTGGAATAGGAGCCGAAAATTCGAACCCGATATTTTCCTCTTCTTGTCCTTGTGCATTAGTACCAGCTCTCCCATCAAAATACAAATGCTTAGTTATATTATAATTAAGTCCAAATAGGCTGGTTACAAGAGTATTGTTATTATTGTACCCTTTCGCAACTCCAATATCCGTAACAATCGCCAAATTGGGGTCAATATATTTACTTAATTGTACATTAATCAATGACGTCATTGCTGGTGTGGTTAACCCATTTGCTTCAGGAATAATAGGGACCGCAGTGGTTGGATTCGTTGATCCTGGAATAGTTCTTTGTAATAACTGTGACTGAACATTTACATTAATCCCACCTAATCCTTGGGTAAGATTATTGGCAGTTCGAGAAATTGCATTTGAGGCAATTCGATCCAAAGCTTGTAGTACGGCGTCTCCAATGGCCCCACTAACATTTTGTTGATAAGTTTCTTTTAAGTCTTGCTCAGTATAACCTGTCATATCGCGTCCAAAAAGAAGATATGAAAGTAATAACTGTTTGTTTTTTCCTTCATCATTTATCGGGGCAAATCGAGGATTTGAGCTTAAATTAAAAACAACTTTTCCAATTGATCCATGAAAATGCACCCAAACGGTTACGTTGGTTTGCTGGACACCCGCTTGCGTTACAATATCAACATTATGAATCATGTCAGTAGCTTGACCACTTAAAATTGGCATAGCACCAAGTGGTATAAAAAGATGTGCTTCTTGTACTTGGAAGGTATGCCCAAGATATTCAAGATATCCATTATACGAATTGGCTGCACCTGAACATTGTATCCCACGCTTTAAAGCGGTTGAATCTGCATCTCTTCCTTTTAAAAATATTTCTGATCCAGGATTAACCTTTAATTCTAAATAATTCGTATTAAATTCATTTGAATACCACGCATTTGATCCTGCTTTAATCGTAATCATAAAATTTACATCCGATAATTGCTTATAAGTGATTTGGTGTCCATTGGCATTTAAGACTGTTAACGGGGGGTATGTATAATGCCCGCTCTGAAGATAAATCGTGCCAACAACCCTGGGTTTTTCAGATGGCCCTATAACCAAAAGAGGTGTTGCTGGAGTTAATCCATATAGTTTAATCGTACCCCAATTATTTTTTTTCATAATGGTTGGCACACTCAGTAATAATCCACGTTTCGTAACTGTTCTAATCTGTAAATCATAATATTTTGGAATAAAATTTTCCAAGTGCATTCGAGTATTTGACAAATTAGGTGTAGAAATAAAAACAACCCCTGATCCGATCGTCCCATTTAAATCATGAATCACCACCTTATTGTTTACAACATAGATCCGTCCATTAATATTCGTAATCGATTTGGCCATCATTGCAGGAACAATCATTCCATGGTTAACTGAAAAATTTGCATTAACAATTGGATCATCTAAAGGCCCGCTGACATGCATAAAAAAATTAGCTGGCCCCAAAGCTTGCTTAACAACATTGGTTAAAAGTAATAATTTCAAATTTCCATGTGGCATATTAAATAATAAATTCATTTTTTGGTTGCGAATTTTTTTGAGTCCAATTTTTGAAAGTGCAAAAGGGATCGTTCCATAAATTTTCAATGCATAGTTTTTAAATTCATCAATTTCTATCGGCGACAATTTGTCCCCAACATAAAGAATGTTACTTTTGGATCTTAAATAGCCGCTAAATATATCAAATGGTAGATTTTGTATTTTCCCGCCGGTAACTAAAAAAGAAGTGTCTAAAATTGGATGCGTTAATGTTCCTGATAATAACAAACGATAATTCGCTTCTCCTGAAAGAGGGAATTTTTTGAAAATCCAATTCCCAATTTGTTTAATATCAACGTTTTTAGCATTCGAGGACAAGTGGTTCATCCCATTGAAAGACAAATTGCCATTAATCTCAAAAATACTCGGCGAATTAATCAATTGGATTTTTTTAAACTCGATAGCATTATTACTATGAAAATCAATGGATCCAATGAGCTGAACCTTTTTATTATTTACTTTCTTTAAATCCAATTGATTTTTTTGAAGTGCAACATTTAAAACAAATGTTTTGGGTTTTTGATGTTTTGAGGCTTTAGAAACAACCACTGAAATTTTCCCAGCAAAAATTGGTTTTTGAAAAGCTGGGTTTAATTCTAAAAGTCCATCTATAAAAAAATGTTTGTTAATATTTAAAATAGATACTGATATATTTTTTAAGACACATCCTAATTTAACGTTTAATAAATGTGAATTAACAAAATGGAAAAGACCATTTTGAATAACTATTTTCCCTTTTGATAGATGCACCACCCCTTGATTAAACCAAAGAGAATTTTTCTGGAATGTAATCCCCAACATCATTTGCGGAATCCATAACTGATCCCACTGCAGCTGACTTCCGAGTATCTTAAAACTTAAAATGGGATGCTGCAGGGAACCCGTAACCATTACGTTTCCATTGACGCGTCCAGAAATTTTATGATTTTTTATCACTGAATTTAATTGAAGCAATCTTAAAAAATCTTTAAATTTTAAATTTTGAATGGGACCATTCAAAGTAATTTGATTATTGCTATTCCAGAAATTTACTGGTGATTGTATTGTTCCTGTCAATTTATAATGTGCCATCCCCTGATCCAGCAACAAATTCGCATTTATTTTTTTGAAATTCCCATCCAAATTTAAAACAATACGATCAAATTTATATTGTTGAATCCATCCATCCAAAATAAAGCAATTTCCCAATATTCTTAAGTTATTCCATGTACTTGGCTTAATTTCAAATTGACCAGAAAAAATTCCGGCAATTTTCAAATTTCGAGGGCAAATTAAAGATAAAATCGGCATTTGAGACCAAGGGACACTATTGATCCAAATTTTACCGCTGACTTGCGATTTTTTCATAAAAGCCAAAAAACCAGAAATTTGACTCCCAAGAGAAAAATGCCACTGCATTGATTTGTTTTTAATTTTCAAGGCCGATTTCAACTGATTAAAATCATATTGCTTATTTTTAATATAAATTTCAAAGTGCTTGGAAGCTACAGATCCCTCCAGCGTATTCCACCAATGATGTTTAAATAATGATGAACATATAAATTTACCACTTATTCGTGGAAAATTGAGAACTTCAAATTTTTTAGAAGTAAGATGAATATCCCATTTTTTGCTATTCAAATTTAAATTTCCATGAATATGCATAACCCCTTGATTTTGAATTGCATCAAATTGAATAATTTTTACAATGTTTTTTTGAAGTGAAATATTGGCTTGAATTTTATTAGCGTGCCAAGATTTAAATTGAAATTTTTGTATACTCCCATTTCCAACAATGACTGGATTTCCGGATGTTCCTTCTAAATAAATTTGTCCACTTAAAAATCCATGAAAAGATTTGGGGAGTGATTCAAGTCCAACAATTTCGGTTAATAGTGATATTGGAAATTTTGTTGATTGAATTTTAATATTATTCGCAGATTTTTTTTGCAAACCTAAAGTACCGCTAACTTTTAAAACATTGCCAAAATTAAATTTTTTAAAGATTAAATTGTATGGAGTCCAATTCATCCTAGCCATTAATGGCTCATTGAAATTTTTATCAAGAAAGATATCAGGGGCATCAATATTTATTCTGACCCGTGGATTTTTAAAAGTTCCCTTCATTTGAATTTTAAAATCAATATTCCCTTGAACAGTTTTGAATTGATCCCGCATAAACGGTATTTTTTGAAATGAAATGTGCTCCCCTTGAATCTTAAATTTCAATTTACCTTTTGAATTCCAAGGCAACTCGCCTTGGGCAAAAATCTTATTTGACGAATGCGGAAAATGGCATAAAAAACGCTGAAGTCGCCATTCGTTTTTAGAAAGTTTGAATATCCCATGTGCAATTAAAAAATTCGGAATATTTATGGAAGATTCTGCATATTGGTTCGCAAATTCGAGCGTAGTATCCACAACATAATTTATTTTTTTTTGAGAAGCATTTTTAAAAATTATCCATTTGTTTTTAAAAAAAACACACGGATGTTGAAACGTCCCAGAAATAGATAGGTGAGCATTAGTCATTCCATAAATTGGATGATATGTTGAAAAAATTTTTATTAATGGGTGAATGTTCGTATTCTGTATCGCGAGATTGGCCTCAATGGGTGTGGAATTTTGATGTTTTAAATTAATTACTCCGGATCCAGTAATCGCCCCGTGATAAAAAGTGCCTTGAACACTTTCAACGTGGCATAAATCATCTTTATACTGAATGATCGCTTTTATTGCCTCTATTGATAAATGACCTACCTGTAATTGCTTAAATCCTACACTCGCAGTCATTTGGGGATGATGCCATGATCCATTGATATTAATTAATGCTGAACCTTGTCCTTGTAAATTTAGATTTTTTAATTTTGGAATTACTGCAGGTAATTCCACGTTTGAACTTTGGAGTTGAAGCGATAACGGCTGGTGATCCATGGGAATAATTCCAGATAGTTTCCAAATACTTTTACCAGTTTCAAATACTAATGGTGATTCAATTCTAAAAAGTTGCGGACTTACATTAACACAGCCGGATCCATGGGATATGACAACATTGGTTTTACCAACTCTCATCGCAATATTTTTTAAAAAAAGCTTAGCGTTAAACTTTTCAATGAATCTATTATTTTCTCTTTCTATTGAAAACGGAGCCCGCGTGGCAATGCTCCCCTTATAGAAATTAACATGACCCCATGACTGGAATAAAGGAGCTAAATTTTGAATTGGCCAATTAGTTAATGCAATTTGTCCCTTGGTTTCTTGGCGATTTAAGTGAATATGTCCGCTAATAATCAAGCTACTTTGAGATGTAATCGTTGCAGTTGGCTTAAAATTGAGTACATACAGTAACTGATGTCCATTCAGCGGAGCAATAAAACTATCATTATTTGCTAAGTGAAAATAGTGTCGATCATAATAAACCTTTAAAATCCCACCAATGATTTCAATGTTTTGAAATAGGGCTAACTGATTGTTTGTAGTGTGTTGCGCGGCTTGAATTATTGACGATGGTTTGGAAAATTGTTTTAAACTTTTTTGAATTAACCGCGAGCTTAATGAAGTTATAAAATTTTTATTGGTTTTATTGGATATTTGATCCGAGATTAACCTTCGATTATCATTCGACTTTTTCTCAACCCAAGTCGCTGATATTTGTGGATTCATAAAAAAAATTTTTTCAATACATTGTTGAATGGGTTGTTTTCGAAAAATCCAATTTATTAAGTTTAAATGAACTATGACTTCAGGAATGGTAACAGCCGTTTGAATTTTTTCAAACGATTTAGAAAAAGCAACAGCTTTAAATACAATGTTTCCAGTTAAAGTTACATTGATTTTTTGAATGGTTACAGGAGAAAATACGGCACTCGAAAGTTGTTTTTCAACAAAAAGTTTGATTTGAGAATTCAAAATTTTTTTTTGTATGTACTTTCCAGTAACCCAAAATGCTCCAGTCAGAACAAAAATGCTTACGAGGAGCCACTTAAAATGTGGCTTTTTAAACACCCAATCCCCTTTAACTCAATGTAATAGCGGCTGAAGTGGGAGCCTGGGACTTGAATTCAAATTTATCATTTTTAGCATAAATGACGATCTGTTCGTCATTTTTTATTAACCCTTTTAGAATTTCTTCAGCTAATGCATCTTCAATATATTTTTGAATAACTCGTTTCATTTGACGTGCTCCATAAACTCGATCATATCCTTTCTCAATTAAAAAATCTCTTGCTGTTGCGTCTAATATTAAAGTCACTTTTTTATCTTTTAATCGCATTTGTACATCTTCTAAAAGAAGATCAATAATTTTTTCAATTTGTCCTTTCTCGAGGGGATGAAATATAATAATTTCATCAACTCTATTTAAAAATTCAGGATTGAATAATTTTTTAACTTCTGATTGTATTTTGTTTTTTATACTTCCAAATGAAATTGTTTCATCGGCATATTGGAATCCTAAATTTTTTTCAACCCCTATTTCACGAGCACCTAAATTACTCGTCATAATTACAACCGTGTTCTTAAAATCAACAACCCGACCTAAATTATCTGTCAAGCGGCCATCTTCAAGAATTTGCAGCATTAAATTAAATACTTCTGGATGAGCTTTTTCAATCTCATCAAATAAAACAACGCTGTAAGGTTTCCGACGAACTCGCTCAGTTAATTGTCCTCCTTCATCATGTCCTACATACCCTGGAGGCGCTCCCGCCAATCGCGATACATTGAATTTTTCCATATATTCACTCATATCAAATCGTATTAAAGCATCTTCATCATCAAAAAGAAAACTGGCTAAGGATCTGGCTAATTCTGTTTTTCCGACTCCGGTTGGCCCTAAGAACATAAAACTACCAATCGGTTTCTTAGGATTCGAGATACCCGCCCGACTTCTTCGAATGGCTTTTGAAATGGCTTGGATGGCTTCATCTTGTCCCACAACACGCTTATGCAATTCTTCTTCCATTCTTAAAAGCTTTTCAGACTCCTTTTCCTCTAATTTAATCATTGGGATACCAGTCCATTTAGAGGCTACATAAGCAATATCTTCCCATCCCACAATTGCCTCTTCCTTGGATTTTTTACTTTCCCATTTTTCTTTTTCATCTTGTAATTTTTGGCGCATTTTTTTAATTTTATCTCTTAAGTCTGCTGCACGTTCAAATTCTTGTGTTTTAATGGCCGCTTCTTTTTCTTGTTTGATTTTTTCGATTTCTTTTTCTAAATTACGAATTGCAAGTGGCATCGTGGTAACTCGCAATCGAGTTCTCGAGCCTGCTTCATCAATTAAATCAATTGCTTTATCAGGTAAAAATCTTCCAGAAATAAAGCGATGAGAAAGTTGGGCAGCAGCAACAATAGCATCATCGGTAATTCGCACGCGATGATGTGCTTCGTATCGATCCCGAAGACCTTTAATGATCTCTATCGTTTCTTCAACACTCGGCTCATCTACCATGATCATTTGAAATCGTCTTTCCAATGCACCATCTTTTTCAATGTATTTTCGATATTCGTTTAATGTTGTAGCGCCAATACATTGAAGTTCGCCTCGAGCCAAGGCGGGCTTTAGCATATTTGATGCATCAATGGCTCCTTCAGCCGCCCCCGCGCCAACCAAGGTGTGTAATTCATCAATGAATAATATTACTTTTTGTGTCTGCCGTATTTCATTAATAACTGCTTTTAAACGTTCTTCAAATTCACCACGATATTTAGTCCCTGCTACCAAGGCTGCTAAATCCAATGTAACAATTCGTTTATCTGACAAAGTTTCAGGCACATTACCTTCTTTGATTCGTTGTGCCAATCCTTCGGCAATTGCAGTTTTCCCAACACCAGGCTCTCCAATAAGTACAGGATTATTTTTGGTTCGTCGAGATAAAATTTGAACCACTCTCTCAATTTCATCTTCCCGACCAATGACTGGATCTAATTTTAAATCACGAGCCATTTGTGTTAAATCTCTCCCAAATGCGTCCAATGCAGGCGTTTTTGACTTTTTCACTTGTTTGGAAAATTTTGGAAATGTTCCACCTAGAAGATTTATCACCATATCGCGTGCCTTTTCATAAACGATACCTAAATTTTCAAGTGCACGCGCTGCAACTCCCTCCCCTTCTTGAATTAACCCTAATAAAAGATGTTCCGTACCAATATAATTATGTCCTAATTTTTGCGATTCCTCCGCTGCTAGCTCCAAAACTTTTTTGGCTGAGGGAGTAAATTGGGGATCGCCAATTGTCAGCGTATCCGATGACGGAGAAGTAATATTTTCTACTTCGATGCGAATGCTTTCAAGGTCAATTCCTAATGATTCTAAAACCGCAACAGCAACTCCTCCTCCTTCGCGTATTAATCCCAACAATAAGTGTTCTGTTCCAATAAAGTTATGATTAAGGCGCCGTGATTCCTCTTTAGATAAAGGATTAATTACTTTTTTTGCGCGTTCTGTAAATCTTTCAAACATGAAAGCACTCCAATCATTAAATTAATATGTTTATAAAACTTCCACTTCTTTTAAGTAACTACGCACTAAATCCGCTCTTTGAATTGAAAGCTCATCTTCACTCATTTCACGATTTTGTTTTTTAATTAAATGTGCTGATTGCATTAAAATGAGAAGTGTATTGATTTTTGGCAAGTCTAATCCGTTCAATATTTTTTGTGAAACACCAAACCTCAATGCCGAAATTCCATCGAGCGCTTCTTCCATCGATAGCATTTTCGCATTTTTAAGCATTCCAAAAGCTCGACAAATTCGATCTTGAATTTTAATTCCTTCTTGTTTCAATAGTGTTTGCTGTGTTTGCAATTCCACATCGACCAATTGGTGTGCCATCCGATCAACTAATGCAAGAATTTCTGAAGCCCGTTTGCCTAAAGATGATTGATTCGAAATTTGAAAAAACGAACCTGCAATCTGAGTCGTTTCGCCTTGGAGTCCATGAATTAATAAACCAACCTGAGCGATACTTTGCAAGACCTGTGAAATACGGTTAGTATAAACTAAAGCTGGCAAATGAACCAAAATACTTGCCTTCATTCCCAAGCCTAAATTAGTTGGACAAGCGGTTAAATACCCCCAACGAGCATCTTTAGCAAAAACCACTTTGCTCTCCAACTCATTTTGAATTCGAAGTAAACGATTAAATGCTTTTTTAAGATTTAATCCCGTATCAAAAATTTGAAGTCGCAAATGATCTTCTTCATTTATGAGAAAACTAATTCCTTCCTGAGATTGAAAACCCACTGCTCGATTTCCCAAGCTTCCCGCATGTTCTGCTGAAATCAATTGATGCTCCGTTAAAAATTGGCGATCCAATGAAGAAATATCTTGTAGGGAGATTAAATTTAATTTTTCAAATTCCGGGCACAACTTCAGTGTATCCGTAATAATTTTTATAATCTCCAATTGTTCATTCGCGCTTGCATGATTTGGGAATTTTTTTTCATTTAAATTTCTTGCAAGTCGGATTTTACTTGAAACAACCACTTCTTCTTTGTTCCCTTTTTGAAAAAACCAATTATTCTCAGGAATAAAAAGCTCTTCAAAAGCCATGTTGCGATCCTTGTTTTTTTATTTCATCTCTAATTTTTGCAGCCTCTTCAAAGTTTTCTTGTTGAATTGCTTTTTGTAAACTGGTCCTTAATTGCTTAAGTGGTGTATCTTCCGCACTATCTTCTTTCTTGTCTTTAACACTTTTAGATTCATCCATCGGATTTTCTTCAGGATATTGAACATTTCCATGAATACTCGATATTAGTGGTTCTAAATATCGGCTGAATGCTTCATAACACTTTGGACATCCTAATCGGCCATTTTGTCTAAATGTTACCCACTGATATCCACAATGAGGACACTGCAACTGTTTTTCGGTTGTTTCAAACTCATTTTTTTCAAAATTCATATCTGGAGCATTGGGTTGTTCCTGATCAAAAACTAATAAACCATTAATAAAATTAGTAACTTCCGCAAATGGATTAAATGGGAAAAATTCAGAATAAAACTGATTTTGTTCTTGAGCACATTCCTCGCATAAATGTGCCTGCGAAGTTTCTTGCCCAACAGTTTGGGAAAGGAAAACTGTGGCAGGTCTTTGATGACATTTCTGACAAAGCATTAATTCAAACTCCTTTTTTTGATTACCATTCCTTCGTTTAATGTTAAAACATGGTCTGCACGCTGAGTTAATGGTTCGTAATGAGTAACTACTACTAATGATGTCCCTGTTTTTTGGCACAGATTCCATAAAACATCATGTACCCCTTCTGCTGTTTTAATATCTAAATTTCCTGTTGGCTCATCCGCAAAAATTACCTCTGGTTGATTCATCAATGCACGACATACTGCAACGCGTTGCTGCTCACCACCGGATAGTTCTCCTGGCTTATGATTCATACGATCTTTCATTCCAACTTGTTCTAACAATTCCTCCGCTCTTTTTACCGTTTCATTAATTTTTTTTCTGGCTATACGTGCAGGTAACATTACATTCTCACGAGCTGTCAATTCAGAAATTAGATAATGAAATTGAAAAACAAAACCAAATACTTGATTTCTAATTATTGACAACCGGCCATTTGAAAGCGTATATAAAGATTGTTGCTTATATAAAACCTTTCCTCGACTAGGTTTTAGCAATCCACCCAACAAAGTTAGCAACGTACTCTTGCCCGAACCCGAAGATCCCACAATTACAATTATATCACCGGCTTCTATTGAAAAAGAAATTCCTTTTACTGCTTGAATCTCTTGTTTATTTAAATAATAACTTTTAAAAACATTTTCAACTCTTAACAATTCCATGTGGATAAATCTTTCACAAATTTTATTGTTTTTAATTTAAAAAATCCATATTTTAATCATTTTATCTTAAGGTTTCAAATTCACTATAAATATAATATTATTTTGAATGAGCCTATTTCAAAGGACATTTATTCATATCGAATCGCATCAATTGGTTCAAGCTTTGCTGCTTGCCATGAGGGGTACAGTGTCGCTAAAAAACATAAAATAATAGATAAAATAGGAATAAGAAAATAGGACAAAAAGGGCTGAACTTTGACTGGCAGCCGATTGATATAATATACGGCACCTCCTCCTGGCATTGGAATAGGTATTTTAGCAATAATTTCACATAAGATAAAACCTAATACTGCCCCCAATAACGTACCAACAATCCCAATAAATAATCCTTCAAAAATAAAAATAATAGTAATACTAAAATTAGAAGCTCCCATGGCTTTTAAAATGCCTATTTCTTTAGTTTTTTCAATTACCATCATCGTTAACGGATTTATAATATTGAGGGCCGCTACCACTACAATGAGCGATAGAATAATTCCCATTACCCATTTCTCAGTTTGCAAAGCTTCCAATAGATTATGATTCATCATTTGCCAATCTTGCACTTGATATCGATTATGAAATATTTTCCGAATTTCTCGAGCAACCAATGGGGCTTGATTAATATTATTTACCTTTATAGCAATTCCAGTTATCCCCTTGCCCAATCCATACATTTTTTGCGCATTTTTAAGAGAAACATATGAAAAAGTTGCGTCGTAATCATACATACCTGTTTTAAAAATACCTACTACTTGAAATTTAACTGCCTTGGGCATTAAGCCCAGCGGGGTCGGTTGAAGTGTGGGCAAAAATAATATAACATCATCACCTACATTTACTTCTAACCTATGTGCCAAAACATTACCTAAAAAAATTCTTTGCGTTCGTGAACGGCCTAAGGTTTTTGGTTTATTTAAGTTCACAACGTGAGTTTCAAATAAATACTTATTTAAATTGGCAATAGCTCTCGGGTGATTGGGATCAATTCCCCAAATTATTATTCCAAGAGATCTACGATTGGACGTAGCCAAAGCTTCACTCTCAATATATGGCCCCACAAATTTTACGTCTGGAATTTTTTTAATACGAGTAATCAATGATTGATAATGTTGAATGGACTTATTATTGCGTCCAGATACAATCACATGTGCATTGAGTCCAACTATTTTAGATTGTAATTCTTGATCAAACCCATTCATTACCGATAAAACTACGATCAGAGCCATTACCCCAATCGCAACTCCGATAATTGAAAGCAACGTCAAAACAGAAATCGCTACGCTTTGACGTTTCGAGCGTAAATATCTTAATCCCAAAAAAATTTCAAATGGAGATTTCAAAATTTGACCTTAATTTAGTTTATTCAAATTTTATTTTTTCATCATCTTCTCGAGGACGTAACAATGGGAACAAAATAACATCGCGAATAGATTGACTGTTTGTTAAAATCATGAGCAATCGATCGATCCCTATACCCACTCCGCCAGCCGGAGGCATCCCATATGTTAAAGCGAGTATATAATCTTCATCAAGAAACATTGCTTCATCATTTCCAGCTTCTCGAAGAGCTGCTTGTTTTTCGAATCGAGCTCTTTGGTCTACCGGATCATTTAATTCAGAAAACCCATTTGCGATTTCCCGCCCTTGAATAAATAATTCAAAGCGCTCTGCTAAAGCAGGATCTGATCGTTTCACTTTGGCTAAAGGAGATACCTCTATCGGAAAATCGGTAATAAAAACTGGATCAATTAATTTGGGTTCAACCAATACTTCAAACAAACAATATGCAATTTCAGCTTTAGACATTTTATTAACATCTTTGATTTGAATAGAATGTATTTTCAATTGCTCACGAAGATTGTCAATCGATGATTGCGCATAATCAATGCCAGTATATTTTTGCAAAGCTGAAAATAACGTCAGTTGCGGAATCGGTTTTAAAAGTTTTTCTAAAACTACAATCTCATCCTTTCCTTCATAATTTTTTTCGATAACTTTTGCAGATTCAACCAAAATGGCTTCAGTTAACTTCATAACAGTTTCAATATCACCATACGCAACATAGGCTTCTAGCATTGTAAATTCCGGATTGTGTTTTATACTAATTCCTTCATTCCTAAAATTCCGACCTAATTCATAAACTTTTTCAAATCCTCCAACCAAAAGTTTTTTTAAATACAATTCAGGAGCGATTCGCATATAAAGTTGCATATTTAAAGTATTATGGTGCGTCAAAAAAGGCCGAGCCGTTGTCCCGCCTGGAATCGGATGCATCATTGGTGTCTCAACTTCGAGATACCCTAATTGATCCAAAAAATAACGTATTGCAGAAATAACCCTGGATCGAATTTGAAATACAGATTTTACGTTTTTATTTACAATAAGATCTACATACCGATGACGATATCTAATTTCAACATCTGTTAACCCATGCCATTTTTCCGGCAGTGGATGCAAAGCCTTACATAATGCCATAACTGATCGAGCATGAATTGTTAATTCCCCAGTTCTCGTTTTAAACGGAAACCCTTCAATTCCTACAATATCGCCCAGCTCTAATAATTTAAATAATTCATATTCTTTCTCACCCACCTCATCCAATTTAATATAAATTTGAATTTGCCCATTTTCATCTTGGATATGTGCAAAGCTGCTTTTGCCATGCAAGCGCAGCGTCATAATTCGGCCAGCAATTGAAACCATCTCTGTTTCAAGATGTTGACCTTGTTCTAAATAATTATATTTAGATTTAATGTCACTCGTATAGGCTGTTACCTGAAAAGAATATGGAAAAGGATTAATTCCCATATTCTTTAATAAATTTAATTTTTGAAATCTAGCTTGAATTAAATCATTTAACTCTGTCACAAAACCCTCCGCTATCTATCCCGTTATGAAATAAGTTCATCGTGTGGAATTGTAATTACGAAAAAAACTTGTTGCCCAAATCTATTTTTTATATACTTCCATTTTGCCCTTGGATATAGTTGCCTTATTTTTGATAACTGATTCATCCATAAACCGTTTGGAATAACAAGGGCAACATTTTTAGACGTTGAAACATGTAACGGTAATTGAAGGTGATTCACTGATGTTACTTTAACATGATTAAAATCGTTCATAACTTTTTCAACCACTGAGTCAAAAGCCCAATATGTTATGACTTTATTTTGGGGATAGTATTTTTTATAAATCGAAGCTGCTCTTAAATGATTAAACCCAAGATCGCTCCACGATATTTCTGAATTTCTGAATTTAAAAAAATAAATATTAAAATTAATTACACAAGAAATTATCAACAACACGATCAGTATCCCCTTGATTGCATTGTGATAAATTTTCCCAAAATTATGTTCTTTTTCCCATTGGATTAGCCACTGGAAAGCCGTTGCAACCATTAAAAACAAAAATGGCAAAATCAAAAAACACCGAAGAGCCTTAAAAAAAGCTGGATTGGGATTGGGCCCCTCAATTGCAAAAGAGTTTGCAATCACTCCCGCCAAAAAACCAACAATGAAAATAATATTTTCGTTTTTTCGAATCGATCGAATTGTTAAAATCAATCCCATAAACCCAAAAAAACCGGTCACTATATCTAAACCGGGATTTAATGGCAAATCAAAGCGACAATCAATACCGAAGACATTAGGAAAAAATAACGTATAAATTGTCCAAAACGTAGTTTTAAGAGGGAGCAAAAAATTTTTCGTTTTTAAAATTAGCTTAAAAATATTTAGCTGTTCACTTCTTGCAAAAAAAACGCTTGGTTGATGAAAAACCAAAACTAAAAATGGCCCCAATAGCAATAATGTGGATAACGCCAAAAGCACTAAATACTTTAGATATGACTGTAAAAATTTTTTCCCATTAATAACAATTAAACTTAAAATAACCACTAATATCATTATTGGCACCAGCCTGCCCGATATATAACTCATAACGCTTGCCGCTATAAAAAGACCGGATAGTGCAAAATCAATTGCTTTTTTTCTTCTAAATCCTTTCTCTAAAAAATAGAATGTTGAAACTTCAAAGAGATTTGTATACATAGCATGAAAAAGCGACATGCTAAAGAAAAGATTCCACCACGAAATTGAAAAAAGAAATGTTGCTAAGAATGAAGCCATCACATCAAAATAGAATCTACACCACTTAAAAAAAACCCAGATTGTTAAAACTGCGACCAGAGCAGTAACTGCTCGAGCCATTGCAAGCTTAAAACCAAGTATGTGCAAAAATTGGGCTAAAATAAAATATGTAAACGAGGGATTGTTTGACCAAATGACTGTAAACGGTGAAAGCAGCTTCCCTTTCATAATACTCCATGTGTTTAAAAGCAAAGCCCCCTCATCGGCTTGTAATCCTACAAAGTTGTGATAAATCCAAGGGAATCTTAACAGGGACGAAAATATAATTAAAAACCACAGTAAATAGTTCTCGTATTTATTACTTTTATCTTTGCTATTCGGCGATTTAGTAATTTCTGTTCGCATTTTGCTAAGTACAACTAGCATCACAAATAATGCCAATCCAATTATTCCAAAAAGCCAATTCTGTTTCTCAAAATAAAAAAAAGTACTAATCCATATCGTTAAAATTAAAAAAAGAATCTCAAATCGAACTGGTTTTATTTTCTTAACGCCTCCCATTGGTATGCCAATGATGGATTCTTTTATCGGTACTTTTGAAGTATCTTCAGAGAATGCTTTAACCAAAAGGAAAAATGTTAATAACCAACATGCCCCGCCTATAATCCAATTGGAAATCTGCAGCAAATTTCCAGATAAAAAAACAATAGCAAGCGTTTCAAAAATCAAACCTGGTACTAAAAATCGATATTTAATCATAAATAATCTTTCATTCCATTTATTTCACAAACTATATCATTTTGACCTGTTTTTATCCACACTGAACCAATATTCCATTATTGTAAAATACGCTTGCATTGAATACCTATCTGTCTTGCTTGGATTTCATCTCCGGGAATTGTTATCGCATATAGAAATGGTTGTCCAAACTTATTTTTCCAAAGTTTCCAATGCGATTTCGGATATAGTTTTTTAATTTCCGTCTGCCGACGCGGCCACTGATAAGTGGGAAGTATTAATACCACATGCTTTTTAGTTGTTTTAAAATCAAAGGGTAATTTCAACGTATTAATCATATTAACCTTAACATGATTACGGAAATCCAAAAATTGCTCCACGCTTGAATTTAAATCCCATCTTACAAGAATATTATTATGCGGATAATATCTTTTAAATATCAAAGCTGTTTCTATATGATTAAACCCTAGTGCATTCCATTCACCTACACTATTCCGAAATTTAAAAAAATAAATATTTATATTTACATAGCAAACAATAATTAATAGCATTGTCCAACCAATTTTAATAATTCTGCGAAAATTTTTTTTAAGATTACTTGTCCTCCACCATTGATATATCCATTCTAATGCTATTCCAATCATTAAAAATAAAAACGGCAAAATCAAAAATGATCGCAGCCCAGCAAATGATTGGACAACTGGATTAGGCCCTTGTACTGCTAATGAATTGGCAATAACACCAATAATAAATCCAATTAGGGATACTAGGCTTATCCATTGATCAATTGAAAAAATTGCTAATATTAATCCAATAAAGCACAAAAAACCGGAAACCATGTCCAGACAAGGAATCATGGGTATGCCAAAATTAGGGTCAATAAAATGATTTGGAAAAAACAAAGTATAAATTGTCCAAAAAGTGGTTTTAATTGGCAATAAAAAGTAATGTGTTTGTAACACAATATTAAATATATTCAATTGATTTGCTCTGGAAAGAATACTACTGGGTTGTTCAATAATCACATAGAGATATGGCTCGATTAACAACACAAACGCAAACGCCATTAAGAAAAAATAAGGAAAATATTCTTTAAAAATTTTTTTTCTTTGTAAAACAATACTAATCAATATTATTGCTAGAACCATTGGAGGAACTAAACATCCAGAGTAATATGTTAACATTGCACTTGCTGTAAATAAGCCTGAAAGCCCAAAATAAATTGCCTTTTTCTGACGAAAACCTTTTTCAAGAAAATAAAAAATGGCAATTTCAAATAAATCTAAAAAAATCAAATGTCTAACAGAAAAACTAAAAAAAAGATTCCACCAAGAAACCGACAGCAAAAATGCCGTAAAAAATGATGGCCAGATGCTAAAATATAATCGGCACCATTTAAAAAACAACCAAATCATTAAAATCGAGACAAAAGCTGAAATTCCTCTGGCAATTATTAACTTAGCACCTAAAATTTTCCAAACTCCAGCAATTATTAAGAAAATTAAGCCTGGATTAGAATACCATGCAAGTGCAAACGGAGAAATTTGTTGACCTTTTAAGATATTTAGCGCCACCATTAAATTATCGGCATCGTCTATTTGTAACCCGGCAAAATTGTGATGCAACCACGGAAATCGAATCAAAAATGAAAAAATTAATAAAAAAACCACAAACCATTTGTCAGATTGATTCTCCGTATTTTTAAAACTTTCTTGACGTTGATTTTGTTTTACTAAAATGACTATTCCGGTCAGACAACCGATGATTACAAATCCAGCAAAGAAATTTTGAAGTTCAAAAAAATGAAATAGTACTGTCCACATAATTAATAATAGAACAACTATCTCAAAATGGGATCCATTCGTTTTTTGAAAGTGGGAATAGTTGGTTTTTTCGTTTAAAGAAATCATGCTCGATGAACGAAATGCAATCACCAACATTCCAAATGAACTTAAAATCAATATACTTCCAATAATAATATTCGGAATCATTTTTATATAAAAAAATGAACTCAGCATCATCAAAATCAAAGCAATTATAAAATATTTGATGTTTATTTTATTTAAACTATTCATAAATTTTCCTAACAACCAAAATATGCATCCCGTTTGTCGTGTCAATTCAGAAATTTATTTTCACCAAATTTTCATACTGACTATTTTAAAAAAATTTCTGCTTGTACATTCATAAACTATAGCGTCACTAACCATCTTCCCGTCAAACTATAAAAAAACATACGAGTTATTGATATCCCACAACCAATCTTACTCAACATCTCAGTTAAACACCTTCTTTTTCAAAGCTTCCTCTATAAACATATCCAAATCTCCATCAATTACACGATTAATATCACCAATTTCAACATTAGTGCGATGGTCTTTGACAAGCTGATATGGTTGAAAAACATAAGAACGAATTTGACTTCCCCATTCAATTTTCTTTTTTTCGCCTGATATTTTATCAATTTCCTGATCATGCAAATTTTGAAAATGTTGAAATAATTTGGATTTCAGCATTTTCATCGCAATTTCTCTGTTTTTTAATTGTGAACGTTCCATTTGACAAGCGACTATAATACCAGTTGGTATATGCGTTAAGCGAACCGCCGTTTCTACCTTATTAACATTCTGACCACCTTTTCCGCCTGACCGAAAAGTATCTAATTTGATATCATCTTCTTTTATTTCAACTTCAACTTCTTCAACCTCAGGCATTACATCTACGGACGCAAAAGAAGTGTGTCTTCGTTTATTAGAATCAAATGGTGAAATTCGCACCAACCGATGCACACCTTTTTCAACTTTCAAAAAACCATATGCCCATGGTCCTTTAATCCAAAGAGTTACCGATTTTATTCCCGCTTCATCGGCTACTTGATAGTCGAGTGTCTCAACCATGAAATCATGCTTTTCAATCCAGCGCAAATACATCCTCAATAAAATTGATGCCCAATCTTGACTTTCCGTGCCACCAGCTCCTGGATGGATCGAAAGATACGCATTATTAAAATCGTATTTACCAACAAAATTATGCTCAAGTTCTAGTATTTTAAAATCTGATTCAAATTCAAGATAACTTTTTTCAAGTTCCTTCAGCAATCCATCATCATGCTGTTCCGTAAGTAATTCATGATAGGTCAAAAGTTCTTGATAATGACTTTCAAATTTTTTATACATTTCAACCTGATTTTTTAATTTAGACAGAGTTGAAGTAATTTCTAGTGCCTTTTGAGCATTTTTCCAAAAATTTTCCTGAACGATTTGATTTTCTAGTTCTTCAATTTTTTTTAAAATTCCATCCGGGTCAAAGATGATCCCTCACTTCCATGATTTTTTTTTGAAGTACTCGCATATCGAGATCTAATGACAAAAAAAATCACCTGCCTTCCCATGTAAACATCGAATTTTAACTGCATTGTAATAAAAATCATGAATAAAATCAGTTTATTTTTAACTATACCAACAACGACTTGATAACATAACATTGACAGTTTGAAATTCATAATTTAAACTTTAAACCAGTCAATATTACTAATTATTAAATTCAACTAAAGTTAACTATGCTTCTTTCTTACAATTGGATACAGAATTATATTAAAATTCCATGTACCGCTGATGATATTTTTAAAAAATTATCGTTAGCCGGTCTTGAAATTTCAAAAACTCAGCTTATTGGGGATAAAATTCACGATGTTGTCATTTCTGAAATCTTAACAATTAATAAGCATCCCAATGCAGATCGGTTATCGATTGCACATGTAACCGATGGCGAAAAAACATATCAAATTGTTTGTGGAGCCAAAAATATTTTGCCGCACCAAAAAGTACCACTTGCCAAAATTGGTGCTAAACTCCCTAATAATCAGATAATACAATCAACTAAAATTAGAAACATTGAATCATTTGGTATGCTTTGTTCTGCACAAGAACTTGGATTTTCAAATAATTCTGATGGAATTTTTATACTCCCACCGGATGCTATAATTGGTCAAAGCATTCTAACCTATCTAAATCTCCCAGATATCCTTTTTGAAATCGAAATCACTCCAAACCGCCCTGATCTTTTAAGTCATTTTGGAATTGCTCGAGAAATTTCAAGTTTATTAAAAATCTCAATTCAATTGCCTTCTATATATAAACCACCCTTGGAAGCTAACTTTCCAGAATACTCTAGGTTAAATTCTACATCACCCTCAAGTTATACAATCAAAGTTCAGGATTCCTCGATTTGCCCACTCTATGCATCTTGTTTAATTCCCAATGTCAAAGTTTCGCCGTCACCATTCTGGTTATCACAATGGCTCGAAAGAATCGGACATCGTTCGGTTAACAATATCGTAGATATTACCAATCTAATTCTTTTTGAATTTGGTCAACCTCTTCATGCATTTGACTTTAAAACAATTTCTTCCGACAAAAAAAATAAAACTTTAAATATTCGAAGTGCTCAAAACATGGAATCAATTTTACTGCTCAACAATCAATCCGTTAGTTTAAATTCGAGCATGTTAGTTATTGCAGATGATCAACACCCCATAGCATTAGCTGGAATTATGGGAGGATTTAATTCTCAAGTTACTGACAAAACTCAAGATGTTCTTCTTGAATCAGCTTGGTTTCAACCATCCGTCATAAGAAAAGCAGCAAGAAAACTTGAAATTTCAACAGATGCTTCATATCGATTTGAACGTGGAGTTGACCCCCGCATGGTTATTCCTGCATTAAAATATGCGCGAGATCTAATTTTAAAAACATCAAACAGTTCATCGTATCAGACTGCTATTCATCGCTCTCGTCATTCCTCATCCAAATCTCCGGTTATACTTAATACATTCAAAACAGTTTCGCTTTTAGGCATTGAAATTTCTCCTAACAAACAAACCGAAATTCTTTCATGGATTGGATGTAAGATTATGAATAACGATGTATTGCCAGGTTCTATAAAAGTTAGACCCCCAAGCTATCGAATCGATTTAGGGCATGAAATTGATCTTATCGAAGAAATCGCACGAATTAATGGTTATAACAACATTCCGATTGCTTTTCCAAAAATTCCAGTAACCTATATGCGCAGTGACTACCCCCACCAAGTAGTTTTAAAACTTCGAACCCTTTTTGAACATTTTGGACTTTCTGAAGCTATTAATTCCCCTTTTCTTGAATCTGCTTATTTTGAAAACTCTATAAAACTTCTTAATCCTATTGCCGATGATCAGAAATATTTAAGAACTTCCTTAATACCTTCCCTTATAAAAAATGTAGCATTAAATATTTCTCATCAGAATCCTGATATCGGACTTTATGAAATCAATCGGATATTTTCATTTGAACAAAATGCTCCAATTGAAACCAAATATGCAACTGCTGTATTGCATGGTTCTCACTTTAATAAAAGCTGGAATTCATTTGAAAAAAAATGGGACTTCTTTGATCTCAAAGAACTTGCAAATCACATTTTAACTCAAATTCCAATGCAAGCCCATTGGAATTTTAATTGTTCGCCCGAGCATTCATTTTTTGAAAATCATCAAAACTTTGAAATTATAGTTCAAAATCAAAAGTTAATTCATGGAGGATTAATTAGTTCAAATTTTTTGAAACCATATAATATTGTAGAGCCTTGTTTAGGCATTGAAATTAATCTAAGTTGCTTCGAGGAATGGATAAAACAGGATGTATTTTTTAATCCCTTCCCCAAGTTCCCCTCTGCATGGCGAGATCTATGCTTTATTGTTCCTTCCACAATATATAATCAAGTAATTGAACTTGAAATGCTCAATACAGTCGGCCCGGATTTAAAAAGCATTCATTTATTTGATGTATATAAAGACCCTTCGCTTCCTCAGAATAGCAATAGTTTAACCTATCGATTAATCTTCCAAAATAATGAAAAAACATTAACTGATCTTGAAATAAATCAATATATTTCTGATATAATAGCTCAATTAAAGGAGAAATATTCCATTGCACTTCGATGATACTATTCCAACTACAATTGATGAAAAATGGTCCCAATTAGAAACTCGTATACAAAAACTATTGGAAAGTATTATTCAGCTTCGTACTGTCAATGGACAATTAATGAAGGAAAATCTTTTGTTAAAAAATCAACTTCAAAAACAAGTCTCCTCCGATCAAGAATCTCATGATAAAATGAAACAACAATATGAAGAAGCTTTATCTGATATTCAAAAAATGAGAAATTACATTTTAAAAATTGAAAATTTGCTCAATGAAATTGAAAAAAGCGATTTTCAACCTGAAATCTTTTCATAAGGTATTTTTATGTTAGATAAACAATCAGTAACAGTTCAAATTTATGGTAATGAATATACGCTAAAAGGTGAAGCGAATGCCGATTATATCCTAGATCTTGCCAAATATGTTGATTCCAAGATGAATGAAATAAGCCAAAAAACATCCGTCCCAGCTACCAAAGTAGCTATTCTAACCGCTTTAAATATTGCGGATGAACTTTATCGATTAGAAAAAAATAAATCAAATTTACAAAAACAATTAGAAGATTCTGAAAAATCAGTTGCTGATTTAAAAAAGCGCAAAGACTATGATGATCAAAATCAAGATTTTTTAAAAAACCAGATACAATCTTTACAACAAGAATTAGATCGCTTTAAAAAAATCTCTAGTGATTTTAAGGATGTAGAAAAAAAATATCGTGAGGAGATCAACCAACTCCAATCAGATCTTCATGATAAAGAACTCCTTTCAAAAACCATTACTGAATTAGAAAAGAAAAATACAGATCATGTAGCCTCAGAATCTGAGCTTCAAAAAAATATATCTGAGTTGCAATTGGAAATTAGTAACCTTAAAAAAAATATGGAATCGCTTCAATTACAATCATCTTCATCGAATCTAGACTCTCTTTTGCAAGACCGCTTACATCCTTTATTTAAAAAAATCGATGCAGTCTTAGATTAATTGGCCTTTGCACCGATCAATTCATAATAAATTTATAAAAGATTATCTAGTTCATTCGCAAGTTAGTTAATCCATAACTATTCTTCTTCAAATTCAAATATATGTTTAAAATCATAAGAATAGCATTCCTTTCCCCAGTATTGGCATTGACAATATTAATTTAATGATTATGATAATCATTTTCATTATTATTAATTTATAAACCAATCATGAAACATAAACTACAAAAACTAATTTCTAAACTATCCGTACTATTTAACCTATGGGGCCCCGCATGGTTGGTAATGATCGCCGACGTCGATGCCGCTAGCATTATTACTGCGGCTGAAAGTGGCGCTACTTTTGGAACTAAACTCGTGTGGTTTTTAATTATTCTCATCTTGCCATTGTATTTTATACAAGAAGTCGCCGGACGCGTCGGTGCAGTTACCAACCAAGGCCTTGGTGAATTAATTCACAAAAATTATGGTAAAAAAATGTCTGTTTTGGCTTCTGTGCCGATGGCATTAGTCGATATCATTAGCTACATAACAGAATATTCTGGAATCGCAATTGCGGGCGAAATTTTAGGAATTGCCCCCTACATATCCGTTGTAATTGCATTCATGATCCATATTTTTATTGTCTACAAAAAAAAATATACCCAAATTGAGTGGTATTTGCTTATCGTTTCAATTCTGTTTGTATTCCTTTGCGGTATTTCTGCCTTCCTTACATCGAAAAAAGGTATTGCGTTTACCCCATTTTATTTTTCAAGTTCACCACATTTTATATTTTTACTAGCAGCTAATATTGGTGCCGTAATTATGCCGTTCATGCTCTTTTATCAAGTATCCGCCACTTCTGAAAAAAAAACAACGGCAAACGACCTTTGGGCTATTCGAGTTGAAACTGGAATTGGAGCAATCGTTTCAGAGATTTTGATGATTTTAATTGTTATTGCAACAACTGGAATCCATACGACAATGTTGCAATTTGCATCTCCTGATCTTTTATCCAAAGCATTCACTGAAGTTGCCGGTAAATATGCTCCTAGTGTCTTTGCTTTAGGTTTACTTTCCTCCTCTTTTCTTGCTCTTATTGTCATTTCACTGGGTAGCAGTTGGAGTGTAATCGACTCACTAGGATTGGATCGAAAAAACTGGTTTAAAATTTATCTGATAGAATCAATTCCAGCTGTAATCATACCTATGGTTTGTTTAAATCTCATAAATCTTGTACTCAATCTTATGGTATTACAAATATTAGTTCTAATTGCTCCCGCCATTATGCTGGGATGCTTATCCTCGAACAAAAAAATCATGGGGAAAAATGCACTTAAACAATGGGAAAAAATTTTTTATTGGGGATTTTTACTGCTGATTTTCTCAACGGGGTTAATAAGTATACTTTAAGATTTCCACTTAACATGTCTAATATTGGCTAATATGTCTTTATAAAAACTCTAATTTCTTTAATTGGTTTTAATTCACTGAGATACTCTCAATTTTTTATTTTATACTCCATCCAGTTTTTTCAGGACTTTGATATATGTGGTTTTTCTTTTAGAATGATAATAAGTCTTCCATCCAATATTTTGATCACCTAAAATTGATGTTAAACCTTTTGAAACTAAATTAAAAGCAAGCTGATCGCGATCCTCAAAAGTTTCAGGCAAATAATTTAAAAAAAAAGCTTTTAATCTTCCCCAAGGAATCCCCTCTTCAGTGATATTTGTTATCAATGCATCCTTAGATAATTTTTGGATTACTTGATATTCAATATCATCAAGTGTATTAAGATTTTCAACATTATTTTGAGACACCACCTCAGAATCTATGCCTTCTTTTTTTATGTTTGAAATAATACTATTTCTTTTCTTATACGCATAAGTAATAATTGCCTCTTTATTATAATTCGGATCTAAAACGGAATACATATTTTCAAATGACAAAATTCGAATTGGCACTGGAAATGCATTTTGATTCGCAGAACTCCAAAAAAATCCTTGTCCAGGAATAGATTCATTTAAAAGCGAACTTAAAATGTCTTCACCAAAATTTGAATTAGCTTTTTTGACACTTATTAAGTCAAGCATTGATAAAAGATGAAATACAAACCAGTTGTCTCCTTGGCTTAAAATTTCCGAAGGGATGCTACCTGGCTGTTGGGTAATTAAAAAAATACCTAAATCATATTTTCGTCCTTCTTTTACCCAGGTAATAAATGGATCTAAGGATGTTGAGGATTTATTTAAAATTGTTTGAGCTTCTTCCACCACTGCAATTGTTGGAATCATTTTTGATGTTGCTGATGTAAACTGCTTTTGATTTTTATCAAATATTTTTTTTAAAATTAAACCTGCTAGTACAAGCGCTTGCTGTCTGCGCATTTGGGAAACATCAATAATACATAATTTGCCATCAGTTAAAGCCTGAATTAACAGATCCATTAATCGACTTGATCTCTCATGTAACATCTTAACAATTTCAGTCATATTTGCCCTAGCAGCCATTGCCTCCATTTCTTGTTGCGATTCATTTAATTGCAAAATTCTACAAATTTCCGAGAGTGAGGTCATATGCCCATTTAAATCTACTAAGTTTACTAATTCTTCCCATGCATTTAAGTTTAATCCTCGTAGCTTTCGAATATTTTGTTGATTCTGCTTATCTAAACCCAAAGCAATGGCAATGACATCCGCTGGATTTAACCGTCGTATATCGAGCCTAACACCTCCTACTTTAAATGAATCATAAAATTGACTTGGAGATTCTCGCGGCGTAAATATTACCAATTGATCTCTAAGATGTGGAACATCACATAATCCAGGCCTGCCTTTAACATCCGGCCAAAAATATTCTCCATCTGAATCAAAAATAATTGTTCCAACTAGTGATTTATGGTTATTTTTTGTTTGAATCATAGGAGTGTTTAAATATAGTTGACTAAATAGTAATTTATTTAAGTTAGATTTCCCAAAACCTGCCCTCGCAAAAATGAACGATCGTTTGGACACCAAATGATCAAGCGAAAATCGCACTGGAATTGTTGGAATATTTTTATTGGAAATTAAATTTGACATTTTAGAATTAAATACATGTTCTCCAAGTGAAAAATGCCCAATAACTGATCCGAATTTAGGATTGTTTAAAAGTTCATATAAAATAGTATATGAAAGAAAAGAAACTCGATTCCCTTCTCGGGGGAATTTTCGATATGATGCACTAAACCTAATCGAATCAAAATTTTCTCTTAAGATACCTAAAAATCGAATGTGAATTTTATAAATCGTCTCTCCTTTTAATAACACATTTGATTTTTTATTCATTTTTTTGAAAAATCTAATATCGATTGGTTCAAGATCATATGAAATAATGCGACCTAATAATGCTTCATGCTCTGTATCAAGTTCAACAACAATAAATTGACCATACAAAGGTGTTGTTTTGAATTTCTCCTTTCCAATCATTAAAAATTCGCCGTGAAATTCCAGCCCCTTTTGATTTAAATGATAAAAAATACCAATAATTAGTTTTTTTTCAAATAAGTGCATTTTTTTATTCACAAATAATAATAATACAGATGAATTGAAAAGCTTAATAGAAAAGAAAATTTAAATATTTCAACATGTCAAAAAAAAAGCAAATTGATTCTCAAGGTTCCTTGATATTCTTTTTTCAATTTGAAAAATTCTGGAAATGGAGTGTAAATTGATTTTTACGACAAAACTTGTACCTAAAAAAACTACTTGGATGATTCGATCGAAACTGGTTTTATATTCCAAATATCCTTACAGTACTCAGAAATCGCACGATCACTTGAAAACTTCCCCATATTAGCCACATTTCGAATCGCCATTTGCGTCCATTTTACTTGATCGGTATAAATTGCCGAAACCTGTTCTTGGCACTTTAAATAAGAATCAAAATCAGCCAAAAGCATGTATTCATCGGTTTCTAATAGCCAATGAGAAATTGGTTTAAATAGGTCCGGATTGTCCGGAGAAAAAAAGCCACTTGAAATCCAATTTAATACTTTCTTTAATTTTGATGATTTTTCATAATAACTGCGTGGATTGTATCCAATTTTTTTCATTTTTGAAATTTCATCAGCCGTTAACCCAAAAATAAAGATATTTTTTTCTCCAACTTCCCGTTGTATTTCTATATTTGCGCCATCTAGCGTTCCAATTGTTAATGCACCATTAAGTGCAAATTTCATATTGCCTGTTCCAGAGGCTTCTTTCCCCGCTGTTGAAATTTGCTCTGATAAGTCTGTTGCCGGTATTATTTTTTCAGCTAATGAGACACGATAATTAGGTAAAAAAGCAATGGACAATTTATTTTTCGCATCGGAATCACTGTTAATAACTTCTGCAACTGAACATATAAATCGTATAATCAATTTTGCTTTTAGATATCCAGGAGCTGCTTTCCCACCAAATAAAATAGTTCTTGGTACAAAAGACTCCGATGGATTTTCTTTAATTTTCTGATACAAAGAGATCGCATGCAAAATATTTAGAAGTTGCCGTTTATATTCATGAATTCGCTTAACTTGAACATCAAACATTGAATTGACTGAAATAGTTAAGCTTTGTTCATTAAATATTAATTGTGCAAGTTTTTCCTTGTTTTTTTGTTTTACTTCGATCCATTCTTTAATAAATTCCTTGTTGTCAATTAATCCCTCAAGCTTTTTTAACTTATATAAGTCTTTGATCCACTCATTACCAATATGAGAACTAATTAGTTGTGACAAAGAAGGATTGCATTTTTTTAACCACCGTCGTTGCGTAATACCATTAGTTTTATTATTAAATTTTTCTGGATATATATCATAAAAATCCGGAACAACTGTTTTCTTTAAAAGTTCCGTGTGTAACTCTGAAACACCATTAATAGAAAATGATCCAATAATGGCTAAATGAGCCATCCGAATTTGTTGTTCGATTGATTCTTCAAATATGGACACTCTTTTTATTCTTTCAATATCTGCGGGAAACCGTTTGGAAATTTCTTTTATAAATCTTGAATTGATTTCTTGAATCAATTGCAAATGCCTTGGAAATAATTGATTAAATAAGTTAACAGGCCATTTTTCCAAAGCTTCTGGTAATAAAGTATGATTCGTATAAGCAAAAACTTTTTTTACAATATTCCACGCGTCATCCCATTCAAAAAACTCATCATCAATAAGAATTCTTAATAGTTCTACAATAGCAATGGTTGGATGCGTATCATTTAGTTGAATGACAGCATAATTTGGTAATTCCTTCAAATTATCATGTTCTCTGTAAAATCTACGAATTATGTCTTGAATTGATGCTGAAACAAAAAAATATTGCTGTTTCAAACGCAAAACCCGACCTTCGGGGCTATTATCGTTTGGATACAATACTTTAGATATTGTCTCGCTTTCTGTTTTTTTTGAAGTTGCTGCAAAATAATTGCCTTGATTAAAAAAATCCAAATCAAATTCTTGAGTCGCCTTAGCCGCCCATAATCTTAAATTATTAACTGTTTTATTTTGATATCCAGGAATAGGAGTATCAAATGCCGTCGCTAAAACATCTTCTGTATCCATCCAGTCAAAAATCAATCTTCCGGCATGATTAATTCTAGAAACCACTCTTCCACCAAATTTAACTCGGAAATTATATTCTGGACGTGCTATTTCCCATGGATTTTCTCTTGAAAGCCATTCATCGGGCTCTTCAATTTGATTCCCTTGAATAATTTTTTGATGGAAAATTCCATATTCATAACGAATTCCATATCCATAAGCTGGAATTTCTAATGTAGCTAAAGAATCCATAAAACATGCCGCTAGCCTTCCTAACCCTCCATTGCCCAGTCCAGCATCCAACTCCGCTTCTCTCAAATCCTCTAGTGTCATTCCCAAATCATCTAACGCTTGTGTAACTGCATTTTCAAGGCCTAAATTAATAATTGAATTACCGAGTGTTCTACCCATAAGGAATTCCAAGGATAGATAATATACTCGTCTTACTTTTTCACTACGATATTTCTTCTGAGATTTTAACCAATTATCAACCAATCTGTCTCGAATCGTGTATGCTAGACTTAGATAATTATCATAAATAGTCGATGTTACCATTTCTTTAGCTAATCGATATTTCAAATGATTTTGAACGCCTTCTTTAATCGTGTCCATCGTACAAGATTTAAATTTATGTACAGCTTCGGCCAATGTTGTCCCCTTTAAAATTTTATTTTTTGAGTTCATCATGCGCTTCGTAATAAACATCAATTGTCTGAAAATCTGAAAAGGTCTGTTCTGGTTTTTGAATTACTTCTTCAGCTTTTCTATGGTGATTAATTAAAATATTTTTTATCCTTACCATTGCACTGATAATTAAAATAAAAATGGCTACTAAAACTATAATTGGTAAAAGAGCAAGCGAAATTAAAATCAGCATACTAATTGTCAAAGCAGACATATTGTATACGCTAATTTTTGTTTTTAACACATTCAAACCTTAATTTATTATTCAGCATTCATAAACATAGTATAGAAATAGTACTCAATTTTACATAAAATAAATCTTGATAAAATATATTTTAAAAATTAAATTTTCAATAACCAATGTAGCTACTACAAATAATTGACAAGATTACAAATAAAGATAAAATAATAAATAGTTCTCTGCCGTGTTCGACAATTGATGTGGGAAATTTTTGAGCCACAAACAAATTAACGGGTGCTTGCACCGACATGGGGATGCAGTTCCAAATTGGAACTCAAAAGAACCTTGGCGATAAGTACCCACCTGATCATATCAGGTCTCAAAAAAAGTACTGCAGCAACCGACACAAGCGGAGAATGAATACAACGATGGAAATCGTACCACGTTTAGTTTATAAATTGTGCAAAGCTATAAATTGAATCCATTTGGTTGGTTTTAAAAATTTTAAAATTAAATGTCTGCTAACTCAAAAAAATTCTTATTTCACTCATCATTATGTTCATGCCTCTAGCACTTAGTCGTCTTGTTGCTTTTAGTCAAACATATAAAATTGAAACACAAAAATACTTGTGTTATTAAAAGATAATTATGGAAATAAACCAAAAAAAAAATTTAATCCGAAAAAAAATTTCAAAAAAGCTAGCTTGTTTATCCAATCATTTTATAAAAAATAGTTCTGAGAAATTATATTCAAATTTTGAAAAAAATATTTTCCCAATTCACTTTAAAAACATTGCTGCCTTTTACCCAACTCCATTGGAAATTCAAATTCAGCCCATACTTTATAAAATATTAGATTCCAAAAAAAAATTATTTTTACCATTCATCGAAAAATCGAATTTATTTTTTTCCCATATCAAAGATCTACGTTTATTAGATAAAGGAAAATTTAATATTTTAGAACCTAGGACAAAACGAAAAAAAATGCTTCATGATATTGAAATACTATTAGTTCCAGGTTTAGCCTTTGATTTGAACGGCAATCGTTTGGGACATGGAAAAGGATTTTATGATCGTCTATTACCTTTGCTTAATCCAAAGTGCTTAATTTATGGAGTTTGTTATGATTTTCAAATTTTTCCTGAAATCCCGGTGTTAAGCTATGATATTCCTATTCAATTTATCCTTAGCGAAAAAAGAATAGTCAACTGTTAAAACCAATATGTATTTTCATCTTAAATAATGTATACTTTAGCAATTATGTCTCATGTTTCACAATCTTTCTTTCATAAGAAATAAATTGAGGGGAAAATGAATATCTTGATAATTGGAGATATTGTCGGAAAACCTGGACGTCAAGTACTCCGCAATTGCCTCAATCAGATAAAAAATGAATGTTCCATCGATTTTATTGTTGCTAATGGTGAAAATCTTGCGGGTGGAGTTGGTATCCAGCCAGAGTCTTTTCAAGAATTATTATCAATGGGTATTAATGTAGTTACCAGTGGAAATCATATATGGGCTAAGAAGGAAGTAAAAGAAGTGCTAGGAAAGGATCCCCGGTTATTACGTCCTCATAACTATCCATCTGGTAATTTGGGAACTGGATTTGGAATTTATTCTTGTAAAAACATTCCCATCGCTGTTATAAATTTAATGGGTAGAGTTTTTATGTATCCCATTGATTGCCCATTTAAAACTGCTGATTCGATACTTCAAGAAATCGAAAATAAGGCAAAAATTATTATTGTTGATATGCATGCTGAAGCCACCAGTGAAAAAAGAGCGCTAGCTTGGTATCTTGATGGCCGTGTATCATCTGTAACTGGAACGCACACTCATATCATGACCGCCGATGAAGAAATTCTTCCGCGTGGAACTGCCTATTTAACCGATATCGGCATGACTGGGTGCACCAATTCTGTCATTGGAGTAAAAAAAGAAATGGTGATTCAACGATTTTTAACAGCCGCTCCAACTAGATTTGAAGGTGCTGAAGAGCCACCCTATGTATTTCAAGCAGTAACCATTTCTATCAATGAAGAAACTGGAAAATCTTTTAGAATTGAACGCATACGTCGCACTATTTTTTAATGGTAAGTAAATCCATTTGTTTTAAAGCGCATTTGTTTTTAGGATCAAAACTTAAAGCTTTTTTAAAATAAGCATTTGCTATCTGATTATGCCTGGGAACTGTAAAATAATTCTGATAAATGATTCCAAGTATTGCAGCCGCTTGCCCATAATAATACTTTGGAGTATATGGATCATGAATTTTTAATGCTTCTTTTAAAAAACGAATAGCCTTTAGATAACGCTTTTTTTTATAATCCATCATGCCCACATTATAAAAAGCTTTCATTTGTAGCACTCCATAATGAATGCATGGATTCGTATAGCCCTTTTTTATTAAATAAATGGTTTGTTCAGCATAACCAGAAGAAACCATAACCATTTGTAAAAAAAATATAAGTGTTAATAAAAAAAAATTCAAGAAACGTTTTACCATAAAATTGATTTTTTATTCATCTCTCATAGTAATTAAAACTTCATCAATTGCCTTTGCAATTTTTGACATTTGCTTCTCAGTAAGCGCAAATGAAAAAAACCATGCTTCAAATTGAGATGGTGGTAAATAAATTCCCCGCTCAAGCATTTTATAAAAAAATTTTTTAAATTGGGTTAAATTAGAATGTTTAGCATCCTCATAATTTAAAACTGGATTAGAATTAAAAAACAAAGTCGCCATACTACCACTGCGTTGGAAAACTGCATTGATTTTTGTTTTTTTTATACTTTCTTGAACTTTATTATCAAAAATGGTTAGATGTTTGTTCAAGTAACTATGCACATTTTTATTTTTTAATTCTTTTAAAGTGGCTAAGCCTGCCGCCATCGCAATTGGATTCCCTGAAAGTGTTCCAGCTTGATAAACGTTCCCCACTGGAGCAACTAAATCCATAATTTCACTTTTCCCACCATAGGCACCAACAGGAAAACCTCCACCAATAATTTTTCCCAACGTAGTTAAATCCGGTTGTATTTCATAAATTTCCTGTGCACCACCCATAGAAACTCTAAACCCCGTCATAACTTCATCAAATATTAATAAAGCCTGATACTGGGATGTGATTTCGCGCAAACTTTTAAGAAATGCAGGGTGTGGAATAACCACTCCCATATTTCCAGGAATGGGTTCAACAATTACAGCCGCAATATCATTCATCGTTTCAAATGTTTTTTTAACTGCTTCAAAATCATTAAAACCAATACTTGTCGTTAATGATGCAATTTCAGGTGGAACTCCAGGACTATCTGGCAACCCTAACGTAGCTGGACCACTTCCCGCTGCAATTAGCAAACTATCGGAATGTCCATGGTAACATCCATCAAATTTTATGATTCTTTTTTTATGTGTATATGCACGTGCCAGCCGAATGGCACTTAGTGTAGCTTCCGTTCCAGAATTTACAAACCTTATCTTTTCAATTGATTTAAAACTCTTTTTAATTTCCTTAGCCAATTCTATTTCTAAAACGGAAGGTGCACCAAATGTAATTCCCTGTCGTAACGTTTTTTTAATTTTATTAACTACACTCAGATTGAGATGGCCTAAAATCAATGGGCCCCAAGAGCTCACTAAATCAATAAACCGGTTACCATCCACATCGAATAAATATGCACCTTTCCCACGCGAAAAAAAAATAGGATTTCCATCAACGTTCTTAAAAGCCCGTACAGGACTATTTACTCCACCTACTAAGTGGAGTTGTGCTTCTTCAAAAAATTTTTTGGATTTTTTTGTTAAATTCATCGGAGTTGTTTTGCTACTTGTTTAGCCCAATATGTGACAATCTTATTTGCACCGGCTCTTTTAATTGATAATAAAACTTCCAGCATACTCACATCTTCATTCAGCCACTTCATTTGATGAGCTGCTTTAATCATTGCATATTCCCCCGAAACATTATATGCCCAAATTGGAATATTGAATTTTTTCGTTGCTCGATAAATTACATCCAACGATAACAAAGCAGGCTTAATCATAACAATATCCGCACCTTCCTGAATATCCAATTGGATTTCTTTTATTGCCTCATTCACATTAGCAATATTCATTTGGTAGGATTTGCGATCACCTATTTTAGGAGAAGATTCTGCTGCGTGACGAAAAGGATTATAAAAAGTTGAAGCAAATTTAGCCGCATAGCTTAATATTGGCAGATTTTCATATCCATTTGAATCTAATTTGTTCCTAATAGCCTGAACCATTCCATCCATCATTCCTGATGGAGCAACCAAATCGACTCCTGCTTCTGCATGAGATATAGAAATTTTTTCAATTAGCTCCAATGTTAAATCATTATGAATTATTGAATCTCGTACAATACCGCAATGACCATGACTCGTATATTCACATGCACAAACATCTGAAATAACCACTAATTCAGGAATTTCTGCTTTCAATATTCGTATAGCTTTTTGAATAATTCCATTTTGGGCATAAGCCGATGAAGCGGTATCATTTTTTTCCATTGGAATGCCAAAAAGCAAAACGGCAGGAATTCCCATGGAAAATACTGTCATTGCTTCTTTTACCAAATGTTTTAATCCATATCGGTATATTCCTGGCATTGATGGAATTTCTTCAATCTTAGTTAGGTTTTCAACTACAAATAATGGAAAAATAAAGTCATTCGTTGAAAGGTGTGTTTCTTGAACTAAATTTCTAATTAATGCATTTATACGCAATCGGCGCATGCGTTGTTTTGGAAATGCCATGATCAACTCTTTATATTAAATAAAATTCAATGTTAGTGAAGCGTATACTCTTAAAATACTAGCATTTATTTTATAAAATTCAAACTATACTCATTAAAATATTTTTGAATCTCGTAAATTAAACTATCTGTAGTAGCAGTCAAAGAACAAATAGGAACATTACTGGTATACTGCTTTAACTTCTCTAACGTCGTAGGACCAACAACCGCAAATTTTATTTTTTTAATCGGGTACCGCCCATGGGGTAAATGAGAAAAAAATCCTTCAACAGCCGATGGAGAAAAAAACACAATCAAATCAATTGACTCATTTCTTTTAAAGAGCATCTCTATTTTTGGAGCAGATGATCTAGGGAAACTTGTTTTATATATTGGAAAATATTTTACTTTTATTTTAATTTTATTAAGAGATTTCACCAGATCTTCACGATGATTTTTAGCGCCAATCATCAATATTTCATCATTTTTAAAATTATTATTTTCAAAATATTTCAAAACTCCATTTTGATTGAATTTCTCAGGGATCCAATCTGCAATTACCCCAAATGATTTTAGCCTTTTTTCAGTTGCCGTTCCAACACAAATGATTTTCGAGTTATGTAAAACTCGAGCATCCTGTTTTTTCTCTAAAATTTTTTCGAAAAAAAGCTCCACTCCATTTGAACTTGAAAAAATAATGATTGGGTATTTCTGAATATGTTGAATCATCTCATTGAATTCTTTTTTGACGGGAAGAGGAAGAATTTCAATCATGGGAATTTCTACAACTTCTGCTCCTAATTGAACCAATTTCAACCTTATATCTTGATTCTGATTCGAATCCCGAGTTATTAATATTCTTTTACCAAACAACGGTTTGTTTTTTATCCAATTCATTTTTTCGGATAAACGAACCACGTCGCCAATAATAATAATAATGGGTGGTTGAATTTTATTGTTTTTAACTTTTTGAGAAATATCTTCTAGAGAACCAATCACGATTTTTTGAGATGCAAATGTTCCATTTTGTATAACTGCTATGGGAGTCTTGGAATTTTTGCCAATATGGATAAGTCCTTCGCAGATTTCTTTCAAAAAATAAAATCCCATTAATATTACAATGGTTCCTTTATACTTTAAAATACTCTCTGACAAAATCGCGGAATTAAATTCTCTGGAACGCTTTACGGCAGAAATCACTAAAAATGAATCCGAATAATCACGATGAGTTAAAGGAATTCCGGCATAAGCCGGTACTCCCACTACCGACGAGACTCCCGGGATTACTTCAAAGGGAATATCAAATTTTTTTAAGTACTCTGCTTCTTCTCCGCCACGCCCTAAAATGAATGGATCGCCTCCCTTTAAACGTGATACCGAGTATCCCTTTTTAGCATATTTGATTAAAAGGAAGTTTAATTGATGCTGCGACAATGCATGGTTTTCCCCACGATATCCTCGAAAAATTAGTTTTGAATTTTTGGGTGCAAAATTAAGAATTTCTGAATTTATCAATGAATCATAAATAATGATATCTGATTGTTGCAGCGCCCATTTCCCACGTAATGTTAGCAAACCAATATCACCCGGGCCCACTCCAATTAAAAAAACCTTTCCAGTTTTTTTATTATTCAACTTAGGATTCATAAATTTATTCATAATTTAATAAGTCTTGGGCCCCTTTTTCAAAAAATTGCGATGCCAAAATTGACCCAATTTGATTGGCTTCAGTAATTGGTCTAGCTATAGTTTCGTGAATAGTTCGAGCCCCATCCAGTGATAATAGCATTCCATTCAAACATATTGTATTGTCTTTTATTTTTGCTAAAGCGCCAATGGGCGCTCTACATCCCCCACCTAAAGAACTTAAAAATGAACGTTCTGCAAGTGAACATAGTTCTGTTTCCATATGATTCAAGCTTTTAAATTGTAGTTTCATATCACTATTTTCAGATTTTAATAAAACGCATAGGGTTCCTTGAGCAGGTGATGGAATAAAAAGTTCATCATCCAAATACTCCGTAATAAGATGTTGGTAGTTTAATCTTTTCATTCCAGCTGCAGCAACTACAATACCATCTAGTTCATTCTCGCTCTGTAATTGACGTAACCGGGTATCTATGTTCCCACGCAAATGGAAAACTTGAAAATCTTTTCGAAGCGATAATAATTGAGCCTTTCTACGAGGGGAACTTGTTCCAATTTTGGCACACCGGGGTAAATTTAAAAGACTCAAATTGTTTTTTGAAATTAAAACATCATGGTGATCTTCGCGCAAATCAAAAAAACCATACTGTATATTTATCGGTAGTTCCGTGGGCACATCTTTTAAACTATGAACTGCAGCATCAATTTTCCCAGCTAATAAGGCAGAGTCCAATTCCCGGGTAAATATCCCAGGCAACAATACTTTATTCTCCACAAGTGTGGTTTCATGAGTTGCTTTATCTCCTTGGGTTTGAATCGTTTTTAAAACACATGTTTCTAATTTTAAAACTTCCGAAATTTTCTTTCGAATCATCTCTGCTTGTGTCAATGCTAATCGGCTACCCCTCGTGCCGATTAAAAAAATATTATTGTTGCTCATCTTGAGGCTCATCATGCGTATTATTTTTAATTTCATAATTCAAATTAAATATATCACTCAGTATTTCCATATATTTTTCTTTTTTAGATTCAGTTTCAATCGTTTTAAGATTGACTGTTGGGCTGTGCAACAATTTCGCAATTATATTTTGAGTTAAATGATCAATTTTATTTATTTCTTTTTCAGAAAATTCATTATTCTTTTTGATAAATTTACTTACTTCCATTGCTCTTATGTCATCAAATTTTTTGAAAAATGACTTGATGGTCGGGACCAATTGTAAATTATTTATCCACACATTTAATTTTTTAATTTCCAAATTTAGTATTTCCTCTGCCACAACTATCCATTTTTGACGCATTCCATGATTAATTTTCGCGATACTTGCAAGATCGTCAATATTATACAGATAAACTGATGCAAGTTTTCCAACCATGCTATCTACATTTCGAGGAACACCTATATCAATAATAAATAATGGCTTGAAATCACGTTTCAAAAATAATGCTTTAATTTTCTCGAGAGTTAAAAATGGTTTTTCATTTAAAATTGAGGTAACTATAATATCAATGGATCCTATTTTTCTCAATCCTTCTTCAAGTGTTAAGGGAAATCCATTAAGGGATTTTGCCAACGAGTTGGCGATTTCATAGGTACGATTAGCAATCCACAGATTTTTTACTCCTTCAAGAGATAAATATTTAGCTGTCAGTTCACCCATTTCACCTGCTCCAAAAAGTAGCACTTGTTTTTCTTGAAGTGAGCTAAATATTCGTTTAGATAAATCAACTACGATACTAGAAATACTAATTGGCATACGTGAAATTTCAGTTTGTGTTCTAACTTTTTTAGCTGCTACAAATGCTCGTAAAAAAATATTATTCAATATACTTCCAACCATATTGGCGTTAACCGCCTGTTGATAAGCACTTCTGACTTGACCCAATATTTGTGGTTCTCCAATAACCATTGAATCCAACGAACTCGCCACTCGAAACAAGTGTAAATAAGCGGCTTCACCTTCATGGTAATAAAAATATTTTTTAATATCACTGTCCTTGAGTGAATAAAATTGATTTAAGTAATTGATTAATTCCTTGATTATTTCTTTTTCATTTTTAAATGATAAAAAATAGAATTCCACTCTATTACATGTTGATAAAAACACAATATCGCTAGTTTTATTTTTAATTTTTTTAAAAAATTCTAAAATATCACTATCGGATAATGCGAATTTTTCTCTAATTTCAATGGGTGCCGTTATGTGATTCAAACCATATACTATAAACTTCATTTAAAATCCTTAAGCATTAGAAAAAATGGTGCGAAACCATTAACAATCGCACCCCCAAAAAAGTAAACAACGCAACTAGATAACCAGTTATAACTAGAACTAAAATTTTAATTCCACGAACTTTAAATCCCCATCGGATAACAAAAAATGAAGCATAAATGACCCATACTAAAAATGCGCTAACTACTTTCGGATCAGTTATTGGTAGGTCTTTCCATATTTTAAACGCCTGAAACACACCAAAAGCTAATCCAATTGTCCAAAAAATCAGTCCTAAACCAACATAATATGTCGTTCGCTGATCTAAAATTTCCAATGCAGGGAAAGTAGCGTTTTTAAAATTCACTTGATGTTTTTTAATTTTTCTCTCTTGAATCCAATAGGTTCCGCCAATAGCAGAAGCTAATGAAAAATATGAGTATCCTAACAAGGTAGCTAAAACATGTATCGCCATTAAGGGTGTGGTCAGATCTGGAGAAATTGGTTTTAGTTCTTTATGTGGCGTAACTAGTGCTGCAATTGAAAACACAAGAATTAATGGCATAAATAATACATTGAGAATTGGTAATGAGATTCTAAAACGCGCCAAACCTAAAACTAATGCCAAGCAAAATGCAAGAACTGTAAGCATTTCATAAAATGTAGTCACTGGAACATAGCCGGTTAATTTCCAGCGAAAAAAAATAGCCAAAAAATGAAGAATTATTCCACTCCATAAAAGTTGAGTAGAATTCCAATCATGTTGTGAATCCAGCGTTTTATAATATAACAAGGATTGAATAGCTGCTAAAATATACAAAGCAACTGCTAGTGAAAAAAAAACATTTTCTTGGATCATCTTTTTTGTTTAATATTCCTTATGCCAGTTTGAATTTTGTGAGCGTACATTTTCGGTGTTATTTTTGAATTTAAAATCCATTTAGACCATTGCTGTAAATATTTTTCATAGTGAAGCATGGGAATTGGGGCTTGTTTTAATTTTTCCTTAAATTTTATCAATAATTTAGATTTTTTAATAATTTGATTTGTAATAAGCAACTCTAACCAATTTTTAATTTCTTTTGACAATGAAGGTAACATCTTATGTGTCATCACCGAAACCATAATAGGGTCTTTTTTGAAGAACGCTGGTAGCACAAAATTGCCTTCGCCTTGATCTGCCCGATTGATTAGAAGTCCCAATTTTTTTGATCGAAGCTCAATCTGTGAATTTACTTGAATTGAATTTGTACATGTAAAAATCAAATTATAATAATTCAAATCATTATATCGAAATTTCCTTTTTTTAAATACCACACTTGGATGATTCAAAAATTTTTTCCCTTTAGCAATGATGGTTGGAGAAATGATCGTTACAGTTGCTTTCATTAATAATAGTTTTTCAATTCGAGCTATTGCTACTTTACCTCCACCAACTACAAGACATTGAAACTCTTGTACTTTAATACATATGGGTAGAAACGAATTTACAACCGGTTTTTGAAAAAAAGAAAAATATTTTTTCATTAATTCATAAAGGAACCTACAGTTCTGTGAATTACATGCATAAGCGGAGTCGCATAAAATCCTAAAACTATTGTCACTAACATACAAATAATTAAAGCAGTTTTTTCAATCACACTAATGGAGATCGGTTTGTTTTCTGGTGAATCCAAAACAAGCGTTCTACGTACGATTTGCAAGTAATAGTATAATGAAATTACACTAAAAATCATGCCTAACAAACCTAACCATAGATATCCGTTTTGAATTGCAGCACCAAACAAATACCATTTCCCCGTAAAGCCTGCAAAGGGTGGAACACCTGCCAATGAAAGCATAAAAATTAGAAGGGCCATGCTAATTAGTGGTGAACGTTTCCAAAGTCCAGAAAAATCATCAATTTGCTCACTATTAATTTGGGAGGAAACTATTACAATAGCTAAAAATGCACCCATGTTAGCAAATAAATAAACAAATAAATAAAATAACATTGCTGTCAGCCCTAGCTGATTATTAACGAGCAATCCAATGATAATGTAACCAGCCTGTGCAACCGATGAATATGCCATCATTCTTTTAATATTTTTTTGTGGGATGGCCGAAAGATTCCCTATTACAATGCTCAAAGCTGCTAATACCGCAAACAACCCACCCCAAATATGGACTAACGCTGGAGTATTAAGGGCAACCAAAAATATTCTAATAAAAGCAATAAATCCGGCTGCTTTTGATGCAACTGATAAATAAGCTGTTACTGGTGTTGGTGCGCCTTCGTATACATCTGGAGTCCACATATGAAAGGGCGCTAAGGAAATTTTAAAACTCAAACCTGCAATTACAAAAATAATGCCTAAAACAATTAAGGCATTTAACGGCTCTGTCATTAATCTTTCATTCATTTTCAAAATATTAGTTGTAGCTGTCGCACCATATAAATAAGAAAAACCAAAAAGCAAGACCGCTGATGAAAACGCTCCTAACAATAAATATTTCATGCCTGCTTCATTGCTACCGGCATCGCGTTTCATATATGCAGCAAGTATATAACTAGAAATAGTAAGCGTTTCCAGTGCCACATATAATGTAATTATCTCTTGTGCGGAGGTCAAAGCCGATGCTCCAATTGTTGCAAATAAAATTATCACGAGAAACTCGGCTTGATGTTCTGTAGTATTGCTTTTGAAATAACGAAATGTCATTAGCAATGTAAGCAATGCTGATACTAAAATAATAATTTTCCCAAAAACAGCTAACGGATCGGTCACAAGGAATTGATGAAAGGAAGTACTCAAAATATTTCCATCAAAACAAACAATGGCAATCGAAAAAAGAACGCCAGAAAAGGAAACCCAATTTAAAAATGATTGTTTAGTTTTGCTTTTCTTAAAAATCAAATCTAAGCCAATAATCAAAATGGCAGTTATTGCTAAAACCAATTCCGGGAAAAATGCAGAATATCGAATCAATTAATCCCTCCCACATGCGAAATCAATGTAGAAACTGGTCCATTCACTAAATCAATAAATGGCTTGGGATAAACACCAATAATTAAACTTACGATTAAAAGGAACATGAGAGGAAGAATTTCTACAAAACTTCCATCTTTAATTTCATGAAAATGATCATCTTTTACGGGTCCAAATAACACAATTTGTACAATTCGAAGAACATAAATCGCAGTTAATATAATTGCCAAAAGTCCAAGTGGAGCTAATATTTCAAAAATCGAAAACCCACCATGGAACCCACTCTTAAACGCACCTAGAAAAATCAAAAATTCGCCTACAAAACCACTTAATCCAGGTAAGCCTAGATTAGCCATACTCCCAGCTAAAAAAATTCCTCCAATAATTGGTAAAACTGCAGCAAGTCCACCTAATTTATTTAGTTCTCGCGTATGAGCACGTCCGTAAATTACACCGATCGATGCAAATGTCAATGCAGCAACAATGCCATGCGAAAACATTTGTATGACAGCACCATCTAATCCATATATTTGTAATGTGCAAATTCCAAACAGTACATATCCACAATGAGCGACTGATGAATACGCTGCCACATATTTTAAATCAGTTTGTTTCATAGCCGCTAATGACGCATAGATCATGTTAATCACAGTTAAAATGGCCAACCAAGGCAACCAATGTTTGGCTCCCTCCGGCATACATGCTACCGCAACGCGTAAGATGCTATATCCTCCTAAAGTTTTTAAAACACCTGCATGAAGCATTGAAGCAGCGGTGGGAGCGGACCCATATCCATCTGGCGACCACGTATGAAACGGAAATATTGCCGAAATTACTCCAAATCCCAAGAAGAGAATTGGAAACCAAATATTTTGAAATTTTGGTGAAAAAGCAGTCTGCGAAATTTGACTAAGTACTCTAATATCGAATGAATGAACATGCGAGCCAAAATACATAGCTAAAAATCCAACTAACATAAATGCGGAGCCAAACAGTAATAATAATGTTAGTTTCATTGCTGCATATTCTTTTTTCCCTGAACCCCAAATTCCTACCAATAGATACATTGGCAAAACTGCAAATTCATAAAACAGGAAAAAAAAGAATAAATCCAAGCTCACATACGCCCCTGCCACTCCTGCAACAAGTAAGGAAAACAACACAAAATATTCTTTGATACGATTTTGAATTGACCAAGAAACCAAGGCTCCTGAGAAATATACACATGATGTAAGAATAACCATCATGACACTGATGCCATCCACTCCTAGAAGATAATGAATTCCAAAATTCTTTAACCAAGGAATATCTTGAACAAATTGGAATCCCCCCTTTAAGCGATCATACGCTTGAAAAATAACAATCGCCACGCTCAATTCGATGGATGCAAATATCAACGTAATCCATTTTGAAAATTTTTCTTCAAAAACAAGCACTAACAACGATGATAGAAATGGAATAATTATAAACCAACTTAATATTGGAAATGTTCCTGTAGAATCAATGCATCGTGAGAGGACGGTGTATGAGGACATAAAAGACAAAAGAATCGTTAAAATAATTGCTAACATCTAATCCTCCAAAGTAATTTTAAAATGCACTTAATTTAAAAGCTCATTATTAAATAAATAACTGCAATGGCTCCAAAAATAACTAACGCATAATTTTGGATTTTCCCTGTTTCAATTTTTCGAAGACCTCTTCCAAATGCACAAATCAGCTTGCCACTTCCATCTACCATCCCACCATCTACCACATATTTATCAAACCAAGCACAGAGAGCCGCTAAACCAAATACGAAATATTTTGCCAAGAATGAATAGAACTCATCAATATAATATTTATTTTTTAATAATGTATAGATTGGTGAAATGGCATTTGCAACTGCTTTAGCTGAGAAAACTTTTTGCCAGTAAAACAATGAGGCCAATATAATTCCCGAAGTCGCCACCAGAGATGAAATCAAAACCATTTTAATGCTAAATGGAGCTTTTTGAGGATGGGATCCATAATAAATAAATTTAGAATACAACCCTAAATGTGGTGCATTAATCATTCCAAAAAATATTGACATAAAGGCAAGTATGATCATAGGCACCAACATGGTCCAGGGTGATTCATGAATTGCATGATTTTCATGAGAATCCTCTTCATGATGTCCATTCCCCAAAAAAACAACAAAAAATAATCGAAACATATACAAGGATGTTAAAAATGCTGTAAAAATGGCAATTCCCAATAAAATTTGATGCCCTTGAACATGGCTTGATTGAATTGCGTCAAAAATCTCATCCTTAGACCAGAAACCCGAAAAGGGTGGTATTCCTGAAATTGATAATGCCGCTATTAAAAAAGTAATACCTGTAACTTTCATTTTTTTTAATAACCCACCCATTTTCCAAATATCGTTTGTTTCCATTGAATGGATAACACTTCCGGCACCAAGAAATAATAGGGCTTTAAAAAATGCATGTGAGGTTAAATGAAACATTCCTGCCGTATACCCACCTACTCCCAAAGCCAATACCATATATCCCAGTTGCGATAATGTTGAATAAGCTAAAATTCGCTTAATATCATCTTGCGTCAATGCAATCGTGGCTGCAAAAATGGCTGTAAATCCACCAACATATGCGACGGTGGTCATGGCCACCGTGCTCGCTGAAAACACTTGATAGGTTCGAGCAATCATGAAGACACCAGCTGCCACCATAGTAGCTGCATGAATTAATGCAGAAATAGGTGTTGGACCTTCCATCGCATCAGGAAGCCAAACATGTAACGGAAATTGAGCACTTTTTCCAACCGCCCCACAAAATAGCAAAAGTGCAATTAATGTAATGGCTGCTGTGGAACCAACTCCATTATTTAGTCCAAGTGCTATTTTTTGATGAACCGCTTGAAAATCAAATGCATGAAACGTTAATCCCAGAGTAATAATTCCCATTAAAAATCCAAAATCACCTATTCGATTCACTACAAATGCTTTTTTGCAAGCTGTTGCAGCCGAGGGTTTAAAATACCAAAACCCAATTAATAAATATGAACATAATCCCACCAATTCCCAGAAGATAAATAATTGTAAATAATTATTTGAGAGTACTAAGCCAAGCATTGAAGCTGTAAAAAGCGATAGATATGAAAAATAAACTGAAAATCGTGGATCATTTTTCATATACCCTAATGAATATATTTGGACTAAAAGAGAAATAAATGTTACCAACACAATCATATTAATACTCAATGGATCAATTAAAATCCCTATATTAAGATGCAACGATGAAATAATCATCCACGGCACTGAAAAATTAATTGGACGCGCGCTCAATGGGAGAGATAAAAACCGAATAAAAATCATTATTGAAAAAATAAAACAAGTCAGCATTACTAAAATAGAAATACCTGAAGAAATTAACTTGGATTTTTTGGTAAATAGCACAATTGTTATAAAACTCAAAATTGGCAATAAAGGAATCCACCATGCTATTGAAAACATTCACGCCCCCTATGGAGAAAGAATTAGTGATTTAAATATTTAATTTCATCAACATTTATATCTTTGAATTTTCTATAAATGGAAATAAAGATGGCCAGAGCAACAGCAGCTTCTCCTGCAGCAATGGTTATGATAAAGACGACAAATACAGGTCCATTAAGAGTGGTCCAACCCCAAAATTTTGCAAAAGCTAAAAGATTTATGTTAACTGCATTTAGCATAAGTTCAATTCCCATTAGAACCGAAATAGCATTTCTTCGAGATAGAACCCCAAAAACGCCTATCGAAAAAATCAATCCTGCTAAATATAAAAAATCCTGAACTGGTATCATCCTTCTTGATCCTTTCGGGCAATAACAGTTGCCCCTATTAATACTGAAAGCAAAAGAATAGAAACCAATTCAAATGCAAAAGCAAATCCCTTCTTTGGATTAATTAAGGCTGGTCCCAGAGTATAAACATCCGTTACCACCTTTTTATTTTTTGTTACGGACGCGGTGGTAATCGAATGTGTTAAATAACCGCTTTCTGAATTTTTCAAAGCAGGTAAAATCCAATGAGCTGTTGAGTAAATTGTTAAAATAATTAATGTGCCCAATACCCCGGTAATAACTGCACTCATGACCACTTGTTTATTCATAACGATGATTTTTGAATCCATCATTTTATGGGTTAACATAATTCCAAAAATAATCAAAATCGTTATCGCTCCAACATAAATTAAAACTTGTACGAGCGCTAAAAATTCCGCTCCCAAGTAAACAAATATACCCGCAACACCAAATAGCGCCGCCGCTAATAAAAGAGCACAATGAAAAATATTTTTCATAATCATCGCGAAAAAAGCACTCAGTACAATGAAAATAGCGATACACCAAAAAACAAATTGTTCCATAATAATTTTAGTCCTTACGTTAAATTACCTGTGTTGATTGGTTCAGCTCTCTTGGAGGATTTGAAGCCACGGTTGGCCTAACCCATTTTAAAGCATGTTCATCATGTAACAAACTTCCACGCTGATAGACAGAATTCTCATAATCCTCAGGGATGAAAGTCAAAGCATCAAACCCACAGGCTTCTACACAGTACCCGCAAAAAATGCACGTAGAAAAGTCTAACTTAAAATTAATCATTTTTCGTTTTCCATCCGGCATACGTGCACCTTCGAGTTTAATGCAATTATTGGGACATGCTTTTTGGCACATCATGCATGCCACACAATTAAACTCCTCTTTTTCTTGATCATAAATTAATTTAATTAAACTTCGACTTCTATCTGGTAATGGTAATTTCTCTTCTGGATATTGCTGGGTATTGGTTTTTTTAAAAAAATATTTAATGGTTACCGACATACCTAAAATTAGATTTACCAAACCAACAATAATATCTTTAAAATAAGTGACTATTTTTTTCATTTACACTCCTTTAGAAAACCATAAAATCCAAAGTCCAGTTAAAAAAATATTCAAGATAGCAATCGGAATTAAAATTTTCCATCCAAAATCCATCAATTGATCCACGCGTAATCTTGGGAAGGTCCATCGGAAGGCCATAATTAAATAAATTACCAAAAGAACCTTAATCACAAACCAAAAAAAGCCTGGAACAGGTAAAAAATTCATAAAGGCTGGAGCTATCCATCCACCTAAAAAAACCGATACTGCTACAGAGGAACCAATTATAATGGAAATATATTCTCCCAAAAAAAACATAGCAAATTTTATTCCAGAATATTCTGTATGAAACCCTCCAGTTAATTCTGATTCGGCTTCGGGAATATCAAAAGGTGCCCGATTCGATTCGGCTGTTGACGCGGTGAGAAAAACCAAAAATCCAATAATTTGCGGTCCCACAAACCAATAGCCCGCATGTGCCTGGTATTCAACAATTTTTTGAAGATCCAATGTTCCAGTAATCATAATCACCGGGACTAAAGAAAGAACTAATGGAATTTCATAACTAATAATTTGTGCTGCTGATCGAAACCCACCAATTAATGAGAATTTATTATTAGAACTCCAGCCAGCCGTTAAAATCCCGATTACCGTAAAACTCGTAATTGCGATAATATATAGAACTCCAATATTTAGATTCTGAATTGTGACACCTTTATCTAAGGGAATTACAACAACGCCCATGAATGTTGCAACAAATGCTATTATTGGGGCTATAAAGTATGGAATTTTATCACGCTTTTGCGGTTCCATATTTTCTTTAGTTGTTAACTTAATTGCATCGGCCAAGGTTTGAAGCAATCCAAATGGACCTACTCGATTGGGCCCAATCCGACTTTGCATATGTGCTGAAACTTTTCTCTCCATCCAAACTAAAAACATGACAAAAACAGAAATTACCGCAAATGAAATGGCGGCAGTTATGAATGCATTTATGACCTCAGGGATTGGGTTTGTTAAACCTAAAAATTTATAAACATGTTCAAGTATTACATTGATCAACTTTAATAATTTCAAACTACCTGACATAATGATCCTTAATCATTTAGATTTAGTATATTAGCGATCAACTTCTGGTATAATAATATCTAAACTGCCTAAAACAGCCATAATATCTGCGACTTTCCATCCACGCGTCAACTTGTCAATTACCGAAAGGTTATTAAAAGACGCACAACGAAATTTACATTTCCATGGCTTGGGTGTGCCATTTCCAACTAAATAAACCCCCATTTCACCACGAGAAGACTCAATACGAGAGTAAGCTTCTTGCCCATTCGGCCCTTTTAATACTGGTGGTAGCTTGGCTTCTACTGCCCCAGGTCCCATATGGTCTAAACATTGACGAATAATTGAAACACATTGACGCATCTCATTCATTCGAACTTTATACCGACTCCAACAATCTCCACCATATGAAATTTCTTCTTTAAAATCTATTTGATCATAAAATAGATATGGTTGTTGCTTCCGAATATCGCAAGAAACACCTGATCCGCGTAAAGAAGGTCCTGCAAGCCCCCAATTGATGGCTTCTTCAGGGGTAATAAATCCAACGCCTTTAGTTCTTTCCAAAAAAATTGGATTATAAGTAAGCAATTCCTCATATTCATCAACTTTTTTAAAAAAGTAATCTAAAAACAAACGACATTTTTCCACGAATTCAGGTAAAACATCAATCATGACTCCACCAATACGTATATAGTTATACGTTAAGCGTTGTCCACATGTCATTTCAAATAAATCAAGAACTCGTTCTCTCTCTCTTAATCCATATAAAAACGGAGTAAACGCCCCAAGATCTCCCGCAAATGCTCCAAGCCAAAGAAGATGACTGGCAATTCTCTGCAATTCAACAAAAATCATTCGAAGCCATTGAGCCCGCGGCGGAATTTCAATATTTAATAATTTTTCAGCCGCCATCGCATAGGCTAAATTTGCACTCATTGCTGATGCATAATCAACGCGATCTGTATACGTAATACATTGGGGATAAGTTCTATTTTCACATATTTTTTCAATTGACCGATGTAAATAGCCCAATACCGGCATTGTTTCTTTCACCACTTCTCCATCAAGCTTGACTACTAATCGCAATACACCGTGTGTCGCCGGATGTTGAGGACCCAAATTGACAATATATTCATCCGTTTCCGTTAGAGAATTCGAATTTATATCAATTTGGCTTAACAATAAATCCGTCATCAGCAAAATCCTTTCGTAGTGGAAATTTTTTATAATCATCTGGCATCATAATTCTTCTTAAATCCGAGTGTCCCTCAAATATCACTCCATAAAGGTCAAAAACTTCTCGTTCAAACCAATTGGCACTTTTCCAAATCTTTTCGACCGTAGGAACCCGCGGTTGTTCACGATTGGTTTCAAGTTTTACTGTTAATTGGCATTTTTGACTATAGGACCATAAATGACACACAACAGTGATTTTGTTTTCTTTTATATAATCAACCGCTGTCAAACATGATAAGTGCTTGAAATCATATTCAGGTTTAGAAAACAAGGATTGACAAATATCTAAATAGTTTTCATCACGTGCCGTTAAAATTACTTCTTTTTGTGGTGTAATGTTCAGTGAATGAACTTGTTCTTTAAAATCCATTTCTAACTTATTCTTTAAATCTTCACAATTCAATGTTAGGCCCCTGTTACTTTAGCTAATTTTCCGACGATAAAAAATAGGCTCATCTTCAATTTTCTTTTGAATCGCCATTAAACCATATAATAAAGATTCTGGCCGCGGTGGACACCCTGGAACATAAACGTCAACTGGAATAAATGAATCAATTCCTTTAACTACTGTATAAGAATCATAATAATACGGTCCGCCTGCAATTGTACAACTTCCCATCGCAATAACCCAACTTGGCTTAGGCATTTGTTCATAAAGTCTTTTTAAAGCATATCCCATTTTTTCGGTAATCGTTCCTGCTGCAATTAACAAGTCAGCTTGACGTGGAGATGGGCGGAAAACTTCAGCCCCAAATCTCGCCATATCATATCGACCACCTGCCGTGGCCATCATTTCAAGTGCACAGCAAGCGGTTCCAAACTGTAACGGCCATAACGAGTTTTTTCTTGCCCACTTAAAAATATATTCAACAGCTTTTTCAATAGTCCAAAGACTTGATATCTTACTCTCTCGCTGCATTGCATTAATTTCTTTTTCGTTTAAACTTTTCATTCCCATTTAAGAACTCCCTTTTTCCAAGCATATGCTAATCCCACCAGTAGTATGCCAATAAAAACAATCATTTCTGAAAAACCTACTAAACCTAGTTTTCTAAATGAAACTGCCCATGGATATAAAAAAACAGTTTCAACATCAAATAACACAAACAAAAGCGCATAAAGATAAAAACTAACATTAAATCGAACCCAAGCCGTGCCGATCGTGTCCACGCCACACTCATAAGTATCCACGGATCGATTTTCATGAAATTTTTGACCTAGTAATCCATTTGGGCTGATGATCCAATTAGTTAAAAATGCAAATAAAATAAAAAAAACACCCGCTACCAAAAAGGCAAGCACGTAACCATATTTAAATAGCATCTTTGACTCCTAATACTTTGCATTCGAAAAGATACCTATATTAAATCATAAAAGTAAATCAAGTTTCAAGTATATGATTTATCTGTTTATTGCTCTATGATCAAGATCACTACAACAGCATAAACTTAAAAGTCTCTTCCAATAAGAAAATCCGACAAATGAAAAAGCTCGGTTTGCTTAAAATTCGCATTAAGTTGTAGAAGACCAGATTGAGCTTGGGTTACAAAATCACGCGCACATTTTCGTGAATACAAAATAGATTGCTGCTTTTCGACTAGTCGTAGTACAAATTTTAAATCTTCTTTATTTTTTATTTTTTTTAAAATAATTTTTTTTAATCGCGACCGTTCGGACTTAGTTGAATTATTTAAGCAATGGATCATCGGCAAAGTTAATTTTCCTTCTTTCAAATCATTCATCACTGGTTTTCCAACTTTCTCTTTTTCTCTCGAAAAATCCAATAGATCATCGACGATTTGAAATGCAATTCCCAAATTCAATCCAAACTGGTACAAAGCCTCTGCGATTTGAGGCGAACCGCCTGAAATTATTGCTGCAGCTTGACAACTAACTGCCATCAAACTAGCTGTCTTTTCTTGAATAATCTCCAAATATTCTTTTTCCGTTAAATCCGTATTGAATCTTTGAAATATTTCTGAAATTTCTCCTTTACAAATTATGTTTGTGGTATCAGATAGAATTTTCAAAACATCTTTACTTAAACTTTGAGTCATCAAATAAAATGAAGATGAGAATACATAATCGCCCATCAGAACTGATACTTCATTTCCCCATTTAAAATTCAACGTTTTTTGTTTTCGGCGAATCGGAGAATTATCAATAATATCGTCATGAATCAATGTGGCTACATGCAGCATCTCCAAGGCTGCACCGAGTGTTACCACTTCCGAGTTTAAATTACCGCAATACTGAGCTGAAAGAATAGCCAACATGGGTCGAATTCGTTTCCCGCTTCCGAGCGCAAGGTGATCTACCATCTGTTGAATAAACATATTTTTGGTTTTTAACGTCCGCGCAATAATTGATTCAACTTCATCTAATTTTTTTTGAATCGGTTCGGTAAAATCCGTTAATTGTATCGCTGGCATCGTAATACCCACTTTAACTCACCTTGAATAAATATTTTGATTGCATTCGATTTAATTATCAAACTGTTCTTTCATTTCCAAATATTTGATGTATTTCTCAAGATTAACTAAATTAATTCCCACTATTTGATTGTTCGATTGTATTCGAAGCACTTTAGCTTTCACCATCTTTTCAATAGCAGTGCGTGTTTTTTCTTCATCTAAACTACACAATTGCCCAAGTTCCTGAAACGATATTTCCATATCAACTTCCACTTCATTTTCGGTATTTTGTTTATATTTGGCTGCCTGCAGAAGGAGTGTACTTGCAATCAAGCGATTCGGCTCTTTTATCATTAAAATGGCAATTTGCTGGTTTGCTTCCCGTAATCGCATCGTTAAATTTTTTAAAATTTTCTTAACAATTTTTGGATTCGTTTGCATATGAAGCTCAAAAACTTCCGTGGTGAGTGCCAATATTTTCGAATTTTCAAGAACGGTAGCGGTTGCAGAGCGAACATCTTTATCGATTATTGCCATTTCTCCGAAAAAATCCCCTGGGCCCAAAATAGTTAAAACCTTTTCAACATCCTTAATCTGTTTGGAAATTTTCACCTTGCCTACTTGAATAATATACATTTCATTTCCAATATCACCTTCTTTAAAAATAACTTCACCTGTTTGATATTCACGCCCGTATTTTTCATAAATTTCTTGCTCTGAATTCATAAAAACTCCTCACTCGAGTTCAAGCTTCAATTTTTTAAAAGGATTTTAACTGAGAACTTAAATGCATCATGGATGATTATAACAAACGCTTCGAATTTAAAAACCAAAAACTATTAAAGATATGCATTCAACGCAAAATTATTAATTTGTCCCAGCGCCGTATTGCCTAAAAATCCAGCATCTGACCAAGAGTAATCAAAACCAAAATAAGAACCAAATGCGCGGAACTTAACACCCATTCCTAAGTATAGCCCTGATAATGCGCCGATACCCAATTCATTCACATCAATTGCACCTTGATACTGATAGCCAAATCTTCCGACTAAAGTATTCATGTACCAATATTCGCCACCCACACTTACTGCTGGTTTGTTATCACTTGGGAAATCTAATTCAAATGATGTAGTAAAATTGTCATTAAATAATTTATACGCAACGCCCGTACGAATAATTATTGGCAGTGGATCTGATACGGTTTCAAATTTCAATCCAGGACCGAGATTTTGTATATCCAAGCCTGCTCTTAAATGAGGTATGGGTGTAAAGTACAGAAGTCCCAAATCAATTGCAAACGTTGAAGCAGAAACTCCAGATAAATTTTTACTAATATATTTTGCCGTTAATCCCAAGTTTAACCAATAATTTAAACGTATGGCACCTGCTAAATCAACATCCATATAATTTTCACCCACATAACCACCCGTTGGATTCCCATTTGCGTCAACCGCTGGAACTTCACCCGAGCTAAGTATTTTAGTGGCCAAACCTACCGCATAGTCGTTATTGTTCCCTAATGGAGAACCAATCGCTAAGTATTCATATTTAAGGGTATTAAGAAATGCAGAATATTGGGTCGTTATATGAATGCCATGCAATTGAAGAAGACCCGCTGGATTCCAATAGACCGAATTAGCATCATTGGCAACGGCAACGAATGCTCCCCCCATGGCTATGGCTTCTGGTGCAACTGGTATTTTGAGTTCAACAGCTCCTGTAGTACCTGGGCCACCTGCCCACAATACACTTGGAAGCAAAAATAAAAATCCAAAAACGATTTCACGAAGTTTTAAATATGTCTTTTTTGTTTTTATCATTATATTCCCAAGGTAAAAACGTAGCTGTTACAATTATAACTTTATTGCTTAATTTTAGCAATGTTCTTTTATGAGAAACATTTTAGTCAAAATAAAGTTAATTTACTAGTTTTTTGTCCTTTTGCAATTTTACCTTTAAAAACTGCCCGGTATATGATCGACTATTTTTAATAATAGCTTGAATATCTCCACGCGCAATAACCTCGCCTCCATGCGTTCCCCCTTCAGGGCCTAAATCGACTATATAATCCGCCATTTTTATAACATCCAGATTATGTTCAATAACAATTACTGTATTTCCAGCCTCCACTAATCGCTTCAAAACGAGGACAAGTCGATGAACATCGGCAAAGTGGAGACCTGTGGTTGGTTCATCTAAAATATAAAGTGTTTTGCCCGTACTTCGACGCCCCAGCTCTGTGGAAAGCTTTATCCTTTGAGCCTCTCCTCCCGAAAGCGTGACAGCGGATTGACCTAATTTGATATATCCTAATCCTACATCTTTTAAAGTTAATAGCATTCGTTTAATTCTGGGAATCGCTAAAAAAAATTCGGATGCCTCATCAACACTTAAATCTAAAATATCGGCAATGGTTTTTGATTTGTATTGAATTTCCAAGGTCTCTCGGTTATATCGTTTCCCTTTACAAGCTTCACAGGCAACATAAACATCGGGCAAAAAGTGCATTTCAATTTTTAGAACCCCGTCCCCACTACATGCTTCACACCGTCCTCCCTTAACATTGAAACTAAATCGCCCTTCCTTGTAACCGCGCGCTCGTGATTCTGGTAAATTTGAAAATAAATCTCGAATTTCCGTAAAAAGTCCTGTATAGGTCGCTGTGTTGGATCGTGGCGTTCTCCCAATAGGCGATTGATCAATTTCAATAACCTTATCAATATTTTCAGTTCCAATTAAAGAATCAAAACCCTCCGGTTTGCTTCGCAGGCCATAAATTGCATATTGAACTGCTGGGTACAATGTTTCCATAATTAACGTACTTTTTCCGGATCCCGATACTCCCGTTACACAAATAAAGGTGCCTAAAGGAAATTCAACATCAATTTTTTTCAAATTATTTTTATGTGCATTTTTAAGAATTAATTTCTTATCTGAATTGGATCTTGGATTCATATTTGCTTCAAGTTGAATTTTTCCCGATAAATATTGGCCGGTTAAAGATTGGGGATTGTTTAAAATATCTTGAAACGTTCCCGCTGCGACAACGGTCCCACCATAAATTCCAGCACCAATACCCATGTCGATAATAAAATCGGATTGTTCCATTGTCTCTTCATCGTGTTCGACCACGATGACCGTATTCCCAATATCTCGTAATTGTTTTAATGTTTTCAACAATTTTCCATTATCACGCTGATGAAGACCAATCGAAGGTTCATCCAAAATATACAGAACTCCTACTAAAGCACTACCAATTTGAGTTGCCAAATGAATGCGTTGTGATTCTCCACCGGACAACGTTGATGTCATTCGATCCAAGGTTAAGTAATCAAGACCAACATTTTTTAAAAAATTTAAACGATTCTGAATTTCTCGTAAAATTTGATCGGCAACCATCTGAAATTTACCCTCTAACTTTAACTGATTTAAAAAAACAATACATTCGAGAATAGAGAATTGCGTTATTTCTATTATGTTTTTATCGCCGATTTTTACTGCTAAACTTTCAGGCTTTAATCGAGTCCCATGACATACGCGACAAGCTTTATTCACCATGTACTGTTCAAATTCTTCTTTCAAATAGTCCGAATCAGTCTCGTGATATCGACGTTCCAAATTAGGAATAACACCCTCAAATTCCTTATAATATTTTTGTTGAAATCTGCTTTTGGTAAAATCAAACTCAATTTTTTCCTCGGAGCCATAAAGGATTGCATTTTTAACTTTTGAAGAAAGATTTTCAAAAGCCGCATCAATACTTGCATTAAAATGTTCACATACAGAATAAAGAATATCTTGATAATATCGAGACTTGACTGACGCAAATGGAATTATTGCTCCACCGCGGATCGATCGTTGAGGACTTACTATAAGCGCTTCATCAACTTCCATTTTAAAACCCATGCCCATACACGCGGGACATGCACCATGCGGATTATTGAATGAAAAATTTCTAGGTTCTAATTGCTCCAGACTTATCCCGCAAATTGCGCATGCATAATTTTCAGAAAAAAGATGTTCCGACTCTTTATGCTCCTGTTTCAAAAGGATCTTAAGAACCCCTTTTCCATGCTTTAGTGCTGTTTCCAGCGAATCGACCAGCCTTTTCCTAATTTCAGAATTCAATATTAATCGATCTACAACAATTTCAATATCATGCTTTTTATTTCTGTCTAAAACAATTTTTTCATCCAATGACAATATTTTTCCATCCACACGAACTTTTACAAATCCATCTTTCTGAATTTGATCAAAAATTTTACGATATTCTCCTTTTCGACTTGAAACGATTGGTGCCAAAATCACCAGTTGTCCCTTTTCTGGAAAAGTTAAAATATGATCAGTCATTTGTTGTACTGTTTGTTTGGAAATTACGCGATTGCATTGCGGGCAATGTGGAATTCCAACTCGGGCAAAAAGAAGTCTTAAATAATCATAAATTTCAGTCGTGGTTCCCACGGTAGAACGTGGATTCCAAATCCCTGATTTTTGTTGAATTGAAATAGCCGGGGATAATCCATCTATTAAATCCACATCCGGTTTTTCCATCACGCCCAAAAATTGCCGTGCATACGGTGAAAGCGATTCGACATACCTGCGTTGCCCTTCGGCAAAAATAGTGTCAAACGCTAACGAAGATTTTCCCGAACCTGAAACACCAGTGATAACCGTTAATTTATCCCGAAATATTTCGACATCAATATTTTTTAAATTATGTTCACGTGCACCTTGGATAATTAGTTTATCTTTTTTCATAAAACTCCTCAATTATGTAAGTGTAATTAATATACAAATCATTACAAATATCCAGTTATTTTTAAAAAATATTATTATTCGAATTGGCTTGCATTGGAATTCGTGATTTGACTAACATTTTGACTTCGAAGTTGTTCCCATTGATCTACAGAATTCTGAGAAACCGTCAACGGTCGTCCAGGAAACGCTTTTAAATCCAACTTGAACATAAGTGTCCTCCCTTGCCCTTGATAATCACTGTAATCCAGTTCAGCTTCCCAATCATGTAAATCGCGATAAATACTATACGTTCGATCGACAAATTGTGCATCTTCAACATCATAATCTTCTGAAACCGAAACCCGATAATTAGTAAAAATCACAAATTCTAAATTAGTTGTTATATCCAACTGTGGACTACCTTGCGTAAAGTCCATTCCGGTAGTTGTTACTTGAGGATTTTCATAAGTGGCCGCTAATTTAAATTGCCACATATTTTCTGGACTTGTCAAAGTAAAAACACCGTTTACATCTTTCAACTGTTTGGCCACCAAAGAATAGTCTGCAATCGTAAAAAAATTAACTACTGTAGATTCCGTCCAAAAAAATTGTTCATTCAAATAAGAAAATTTATCCAATAATGTATTCCCAAATTGAAGGAAATTGACTGAATCACTCGTAACAGAACGTAGTGAACTTGAGGCTGTGATTTGTAAAGATTCCACTAAAGAATTATCTGTAACGCCGCCGGGAGGATCAGTTGATAATATATGCGATAATTTTTTATCATATGTATATGAAAATTGTGTATTAATCAAATAAGACCAATTTGTATTCCAAGTAGCCGTTAAATCCAGTAACGCCGTATTTCCCGCATCATTTGTCCCAACATCCGAAACATTTTGATAGTTATCTTGTAATGCAACTCGAGAATAAAATGTATTTTGTGCGGTAGGCATATAACTTTGACTTAATCCAAATTGACTTGAAAATTGAGTTGTATAAAAATTATTTGCAATCGTATACTGGCGATCTAAACTTGCATTAAAGTCATATTTTAGCCAATTATTTCCAAATAAATTTTGGGGAAATAGATCAAAATTAATTTGTGGTAATGATTCCTGACTCCGAGTAAAAACACTAGGATTTAAAAGTGGATTTAAAACTTCTTCTTGTCTTTGAATTAAAACTCCTAACGTATAGTTGGGTTGTTCCAGCGTTTCCGATATATCGTATTGGCGTTCCGTTGAGGTAATTGAAGGATCCCGCTCAACTGGTGCATATTCTTGACTAAAAAGTCCATCGCCAGGAATAAATAGCTCAATTCTTCCTTGTAAATCAGAATTTAAGGCCCAACGACCTTCGATATGTGATTCCCAGCGAACCTGTCCCGTATCCTTTTCTTGCACTCGATACCCATATAATGAAAGTGTCGAATATTTGTTTAAAGCTACTTCTTCCCGAATTCCAAGGCCAATACCTTTATTTGTAAAATAATCCGTATAAATTGATCCATAATTTTCCGGATTGAATAAATAATTTGTAGTTAATAATACGTATTGACCTAAATATGCCGAACTGCCTGTATTAAATTGGAACGGAACGCGCCAATCTCTTAAATTCCTTGCAAAAATGGGTAAATAAAAAACAGGAACACGTCCAATATAAATTACAACGTTATTTGCAACTAAGGATTTTCCAGGTACCACTTCTAATGAAGAAGCCGTTAAATGATAATGTTGATAGTGCTGGGGATAATCACAAGACGTAAACCGGGCATTTTTTAAAATAATTTTATTTTTCTTAAATCGGATAATAGGAGCAGAACAAAACCAGGGCGGAACTATTGTTTTTATATCTTCTGCTTCACCTGATTTCGTAGCAAGATTATACTTCATGACTTGGGCATGAACAATCGTTTGATCCATTTGCCACATAACATGTCCTTGAGCTCGAACTGTTTGCTCGACGACATTATAAATAATTTTATCGGCATATAAATTAACTGCGCCTTGCTTGATATGAACGTTTCCTATGGCAATTACTATTCCTGTTTTTTTAAAATATTCAACATGATTTGCGTCTAAATGAACCGGTAGTTTACTTGAAAAGTTTAATTGAGCTTGTGCAATCATAGGTATTAAAGCAATTATCCCCCCCAAAAACATCACTATATTAAATTTTTTCATTTTCAGTTTTCTATTTTTGTACGTTTACGTATAAATAGCATGATGCTTGGTATCAATAAAAGTGCTACGCCAACCACCATCAGAATCACATTAGGCAACCACATTGACCAAAATGGAGAAATAAGTCCCATTGGACTACTCGTTTGGCCATATAAAATAAAAAAATTATAGACTAGTACTAGACCAGAAGCCAAAATGGGTCCTAAATAAATTCCCGATTGCATTTTAATGCCTAAGGGTATCCCAATAAAAGCAAACGCGAGTGCAGAAAATGGGATCGAAGTTTTTTTATAATATTCCATTTCCATATTTCGAATGGACGAGTTAACTTCATGTTTTTTTGAGGCATGTTGAATCTTGAGAGCCAATTCTTTCATATCAATATTTAATGGATTTTCAAAATTTTCAGAACTAAATTTTGAATAATTATGATTTAAATCCAAGTTGCATTGGTGAAATTTCATTACAATCATCTGTGATAAAAGAATTTTATTTTTTAAAGTTTTACCTAATTGTTGAATAAATCCATCTTTAAGTTCCAGTATTAAATTTTGGTTAGAATTTTTGATAAAGCGACCTAGTTTCGCTATGATAACCCTATATGGATTTTCCTTGCGGTTCGTAAAAAAAACCACAACATTTTTCAGTTCGTTTTTTGAATCCTCTTTTTTGTTAACATATAAGACATAACGGTTAAAATGCTTTATAAATTCCTTTTTATGAATTAGGACACTTTCCTGCCTCGATAAGATCGCATATTCCAATTTAACGTAAGATGTGTTTCCCCATGGTAAAAGAACATTCATAACAATCACTAAAAAAAAACTAAACAATGCTGATGCAGTCAATACAGGGACAATAATGGTCCATAAAGATATGCCAGAAGCCGATATAGCAGAAATTTCTCGATCCATACTCATGCGTCCAAACACAATTAAAATAGCTGTTAAAAATCCAATTGGGAGCGCTAAAACTAATAAGCTAGGCTGGTAGTAAATAAATAGTTTGATTGAATTCTCAAGCCCTATTTGTTGAACAAAAATATTATTTAGAAATGATAACAAATAAAATAATAAATCAAGAATAAACATTGAGGAGATCATTGCTAATAAAAAAGGCCCAATTAATTCAATTAAAAAATATTCAATAAGAATTGGCATTTAAAAATCCATAAATTTAATTGTCTCAATGATATTTCATCAATTAATATTTCTAATTAGTTTTGATATTAGCATAGATGAAATTTTAATAAATCGAATTTTAATGAATATATTAGAACTTCCGTATTACATTTTGGATTACACAGACCATTCAAACGTATTTATCAATAACTCCACGTTAATAGCCTTGCAACTGATTTTCTAAAATTTAATGTATCGTGTTTACAGTGTGAACTATAAGGGTTAATTTTTTAAGAATCATATGCTTCAATTGCACATTAGCTCTGAGATAAGGTTGGAATATCTTGAACTAATGCTGATGGTGCTGCTTCGTTTGGTAATGGTGGGAGATTTAAATTCCCACCCAGCGATCCTTGACTTGCGTTAGATTGAAAAGCTGTTTCCGTTGGCCCTGAATTTGGCAGTGGCGGAAGACCTACACTATTAGACAATGGTGGAAGTGAATTGGAATTTGTGCTACTGCCACTTGGAAGCGGCGGCAACGAACCTCCATTGTTAGTTGGTAATGAAGAAACCATCGAGCCATTACTGGGAAGCGGAGGAAGTCCGGCTGAATTACTACTGGATAATGGTGGCAATGCATTGGAACTTGAACTGCTACTACTTGGAAGCGGTGGCAACGAAGTTCCATTGCCCGTTGGTAATGAAGAAACTGATGAACCATTACCACTAGGAAGTGGAGGAAGACCCGCTGAATTACTACTGGATAATGGTGGCAATGCATTGGAGCTTGAGCTACTACTACTTGGAAGCGGTGGCAACGAACTTCCATTGCCCGTTGGTAAGGAAGAAACCGATGAACCATTGCCACTAGGAAGTGGAGGAAGACCCGTTGAACTACTACTGGACAATGGTGGTAATGCATTGGAACTTGAGCTGCTACTACTTGGAAGCGGTGGCAACGAACTTCCATTGCCCGTCGGTAAGGAAGAAACCGATGAACCATTACCACTAGGTAGCGGTGGAAGACCCGCTGCATTACTATTGGATAATGGCGGTAATGTATTGGAATTTGAGTTGCTACTACTTGGAAGTGGTGGCAACGAGCTTCCATTGCCCGTTGGTAATGAAGAAACCGCTGCGCCATTGCCACTGGGAAGCGGCGGAAGGCCATTACTATTGGATAATGGCGGTAATGCATTGGAACTTGAACTGCTACTGCTCGGAAGTGGTGGCAAGCCATTCCCCACAGGTTCGCTATTGGTAATAGGTTCTGGCGGATTGGCTTCTGTTTCCGGAAGAGGTGGAACCGTACTATTTGAAACTGGTGGTAATTGTGACCCTGCCGCATTATTAGATGGCAGAGGAGGTAATGCATTTGGCATTGCATTCGCCACATTTGAATTGGAACTTGATGGCAATGGGGGCAACGTACTTGAAGTTGTATTGGTTGCTGGTAACGGTGGCAAAGCAGCCGAAGCCGTATTTGAAGCTGGAACTGGAGGTAATACCATTGAGTTGGAAGGTTGCCCCATGTTTGTTTTTGAACCTGGAAGAATGGGAATTAAATTTTTATTGATTTTGGCCAGTTTAACTTTTATTCGCTGATGCATTCGTGAATTGAAATTATATTTGTGGTATTTGGGATATACTTCTTCATTTCGCAAAGCTTCAACCATTTGTGCTGAAACAGGTTTCACAAGCAATCCTGTTGATGCAGCAATAGTTAATTCCAAAAATTTAAACGTTGATGTATATGTTTGGGATTCAATTATTTTAATAAATCCTACTGGATTTCCATTCGGAGTAAAAACAGCAAATATATCTCCACGCTTAATGCCGCCTAATTCTCCCACATTAATATAATTACCACTAAACCTATATCCTGGTTCATTATCTAAAGCTATAATTTTGCCTGCAACGATATTCGAACTATAGAAAATAGGTTTTAATATATTTTTATCCTGTTTCGCTAATGGTATTGGATAATCTCTCAAGTGCGAAAAGGCCCACAGAAACGATGGTTGCAAGAAAAATACTGTACTTATTCCCAGAGCTACTAAGAAAATTTTTTTATATGCCAACTCTCGCCTCTTTTAATTTATTAAAAAGGAAATTTTTAAAACTCGCTCCAAGTTCTATTTTACAAATTATATTTTACTTTACAACCACATAATATCGTGATTTTAAAACCTAGTAATTAATGATAAATAATTAGTTGGCGAAATGGAATAATCTACATATGCATAATCAACTTCAAATAAGTAGACCCATACACCAATTCCTGCAGATAAGGCCATATTATCCTGATTAAATTGCAAACCGTATGTTTGGACACCTCCACGCACTGCAAAAAACTGATGATACCAATATTCGACTCCAATGTGATAATCGTTCAAAGACTGATTTGCATATTGAGTATCAACATCTAAATTGGCAGTTATCGTATTGCTGGGAATCCAAGTATTATTAGCTTTAATTTCTGGTCCAATTTGAGCCGTATATGAAACTCCAATTTTGGCCGAAATGGGAACAACATACGTTGGATTCGTCGGAGTATTGCTCCACTGTACATCCGTTCCATCGGTAACATTTTGTATATTTAAACCAATCCCAAACTGTGGAAATGGCTTATACAAAAAACCTACATCGGCTCCAACACCGAAAGCACTTGCTGTATACAAACTTTCTTGAATCAGTTTTAGACTCACGCCCAGCATTAATTGTTTTGCAATTTGCCACCCACCAGAAATTAATCCTACTTGTTCTGCATCTTGCGTATATCCAAGGACGATGGGACCAGAGGCCGGAGTAATGGGAATTCCACTTACCGATAATCGGATATAACTAATGGCATATGTCCCACCCAGTTGAGGTAAATTAAAAGCCAAGTTGAAAAAATCGTAATTTTGTATTGACGACTGTGTTGCATGTAATGTTGAAATTTGGACATCATGAATTTGAGCTAATCCCGCTGGATTCCAATACGCAGCTGAAGAGTCATTGGCTTCAGCAACAAAAGCTCCGCCCATTGCTAATGCACGTGCACCCACTCCAAGATCTAAAACTTCCGTTGAAAAATCTCCAGTCGCTGTCCCTGCAAACGTTATACTGTACGTACAAAAGAAAATTAAAAAAATTAAAATCAATTGGACAATTTTAATTTTACTCTGCTGTTCGTTAGGCATTTTCTTCTCCTTAACATAACAATCTTTTAAAATCTGTTCACTTTGCGTGCCTAGAACAAAACACTCATCCTGTTTCAAACATCGACGCAATTGTATGACAATATAAAAAAAAATTCAACAAAAGTATTTTATAGTTAACCACAGTTCCATCTGTTTATTTAAAATTGATTTAAAAATTAAAAATCCCAATTTTAAAGTTTAACATTAAACCCGAATATTTTAACTTTTTAATGTCAATTTATTGACAAACATAAAAAGAATCGGATATTATTTTGAAACATTAAAAAAAATATAAGTTTGACCATCCTCACTTAAGGATCAACAATGTCTGAATTTAAAGTTTGTAGCAAGTGTGGTACTAAAAATCAGTTTGATAATAATTTTTGTGAACACTGTGGTTATAAGCTTTCCTCTTCGCCTCTTCCTCAATTGAAATCTTCAAAAGAAAAAGAACCAAGTCATAAAACAACTAATAACAAAACTGCTTCACCAATTATTACAACGTCACCTAAAGAAAAAACTGTAGTGGCCAATGCTGCAACACCAACTACTCCGAACGCAGCAGCATTAACTTCCCCCCCTTCAAATCGATTTAATCTTTCTTGGAAAATAATTATTTATTTCATTTTATTTTCAATCACGATTTTCACTCGATTTTATAAACTTGGCAATAAGCCGCATCATCATGATGAGAGTATGCACTCGTTTTATTCATTCGAATTATGGCGTCATGGAACATATCAATATAATCCCATGCTTCATGGCCCTTTTCAATTTCATGGAAATGCATTTATGTTTTATTTGTTTGGTGTTTCAAATGCTACCTCACGATTCTTAGCTGCTTTTTTTGGATTACTGACTGTTGGATTAGCATTTTTACTTGAGCCATTTATTGGAGAAATGGGGGCCTTAATTACAACTGCCTTACTTGTATTTTCCCCCAGTTATATGTATTTCGACCGATTTACTCGCGAGGATGCCTATATTGCGGGTGCCACATTTTTAATGGTCGTTTTTTTGTTCCGATTTTGTCGAACTAAAAAACCGATTGATTTTTGGTTAGCTTCACTTGGATTTGCCATTGCATTTTGTACTAAAGAATCCATGTTTTTAACTATTGCTGTACTTGGTACTTATTTATTTGTTCAATTACTCCCCACTTTTGATGTAATTATTGCGGGTGGACTTTCAGCTATTGCAGTATTAAGTCAACTTATTATTCCGAGAACCAACGCCTTTCGAGTAGATGTCTTGTTCATCTTTCTTGTCCCCGCCTTCATTTACACAATCGTTCGTTTAATTATGGAAGGAATAAAAAACAAACAAGCCTCCGTTAGCACTGCATGGGATATTGTTTTATCTCTCGAATGGAATCCAATCAAATGGGAAATAGTTGGGTTTCTAAGTTGGTGGGTTATTGCTATAATTTTCTTTAACATTCCTTCCATTAATGTTAACCACCCTACTTTTTTATCCTTGATTCTTGCCATAGCTTATATCGCTTTTCTCTTCCGATTTCTTTGGTTATGGCTTAATAATATTTCTCCAAGTTTATCTGGAGGAATTTCAATTTTCGGAATGGTATTCACGCTTCTCTTCAGTACATTTTATACTGTCGGCACCAATGCCTTTACATTTTTAGGTAGAGTTTATAATTTTGTGTATTCCATGTATTTTGGAGCGTTTGGCGGTCTTCAATATTGGTGGCAGCAAAGGCTTGTGCATCGTGGCGATGAACCATGGTATTATTATTTACTTTTACTCCCGGCTGAAGAAACCATTTCATTTTTGTTTGGAATTATTGCAATTATTTATTATGTTTTTTTCAACAGAAAAAAAACTCCTATTTTTTTAATTTGGTGGTATGTCGGATCGCTCATGCTATTCTCCTGGGCAGGAGAAAAAATGCCTTGGCTTATCCTACATCCACTTCTTCCAACCTTAATTTTAACAGGATATTTTTTAGGCGACCTTTGGGAATCTAAAAATCCCAAACACACTTTCAAATCTATCCGAGCGGGCACGTTTGTTATTGCAATTCTACTTTTTTCCTACTCCATTCATTCTGCCGTCCTTTTAAATTTTTATCACGCTGCCAACCCGGTAGAACCTCTCGTTTATGTACAATCAGGACCTGATGTTAAAAGGGTTGTTCATTGGATTAAAAAGATATCGTATGATGAAACTGGTGGTGACAATATTCACATTACGATTGAATCTACTTGCTCATGGCCATTTGCTTGGTATTTAAGAAAATTTCATTATGTACAATATCCAAACGTTATTACCAATCCTCAAGACCCGATTATTCTTACCGCAACAGAAACTGACGCTCGAAATTATTATATGCTTAAAAAAGCCGGTTACATCGATAGAAAATATAAAATGCGTCTTTGGTGGATTCCATCGTGGTTTAAATCCGGTTATCCCGAAGCACCTATGACCTTTCAAAGATTTTTCAGTTGGTTATGGGGGAACTTTACTCCTTTTGGAACCAAACATCCCAGCATGGTTGACTGGCATGACATTGTTAATTGGGTTCTTTATCGGAAGGTTTGGTCTCCTTTAGGCAGTTATAATATGAGGTTATGGATAAAAAAGAAGTTGGCTAAACGATATTGTTTTACACGTACAACTCGAAGTGACATACAAACTGGATATCCGTTGCCTAAACCCGTATTGACTGCTACGAAAAAAATAACATTGTTAACCCATTAGAGGATGTGATTCAAATTATATCGATGTTGAAGCATCTAGTTATCTAATTTACTACGCTTAGTCACGAGAGAGTAACACATAATTTAATGGTGATTTAATATTGGATTTTACGATCAATTCCCTTACGGTGATGAATCTAGTCTATTAAATTTCAAGATGTTGGACTATTGGACATTCCTGAGACTTCCTCCTACTTAACAACTTAAAAATTCATTGCTAAAGTATCTATGGTTTTGCTACTTGCATAGTTCACTGTAGGCCTCTTCCAACTTTCGCAAATACATTACTCTGTAATTTCCAAAAGAGAAAAAAATTCTTTTTTGATAGAAAAACCACTGTAAGCTCTATTTACACAACTATCTCTAAAAATATTTAAAATCATAAGCACAAATAAATTAAAATTTCCATTGATCCTTCAGGCAAGAAATCGTTCATAACAATGATTTAAATGCCACTCCAAATACTCCTGAGAAGGATATTCTGAGCGTTCTTCTGGAAAAACTTTCAATTTTTGATTTTGATAGGCATAGTATTCTCGTCCATTTTTAAATTCCTCTTTGATTTTTGAACTAATTTTGATTTTGAAATCAGAATCTATACCTATATATCCTCGATCAAAAAGAATATGAAAGTCCGACCGCATAAGAAGCCCATTATTTACTGCATGAGGTCCCTCTTTGGAGTACGGTTTTATATGAGCAGCCTCTAAAACCGGTTGAGTTCGTTCGCCAGTTATAGAACAGCGCCATTGATAAGCATCTGCAACTAAAGCTCGAAAAATTCCTTGGCCAATTCTCGGTTGGACAATTTGGGGAGTTCCATAATGTTTTTCTACTTCTTGAAGACTCTTTTTCTGTTCCAAAAGTGGTTTTGCCAACAGGGGTTTCACCTGATTCCAAAGACGTGCACCTACTGTATTATCTTCAGAGTCAAAACTTTTCCCCTGAACAATATTTTTAGGCCACTCCGGTGGACTAGAAATCCACTGTTCCTTTTCCCAAAAAAAAGGCTCCGCCAAAAGAGTACATCCAATCATCGGATTATGTGAATGAGATTTAGAATTATATTTTCGAATAGATTTATAAAGTTGATCTCTATTATCGGCACCGTTTTTTTCCAAGAACGTCATCCACGCCCAAGAAACTGACAGGCGGATGTACTTTACAAAATACCCGCCACCGACAATAAAATTATTTGGGTGATGTAATTTAAATAAAAAAAGAGATCCCTTTGGAATGGGACCCCAGTGTTCATGCTGACCACTAGGACGCCAAAAGTTTACCTCATCAGGGTGAGGGTGCCGGGAAGCAAGAAATTGAAACCATTGATCATCGGTCACGCCAACATAGAATTTCATCAATTCTCCACCTTAAGAGATTTTAAAAAATCGCATTCGAGTAATAGTTCCTATCGTCTTTTTATCAATAAAAATTATTGCGTAATACCCCATGCTGTATTAGGAATAACATGGAATCTATATGATGAGGGCTTCTTCCAACGAACAGCAAAAGTTATCCACCAATTATTTGTATTTTGATAATAAATTTTAATAGAATGCAATCCTTGGGTTAAGTAAATTGGTTTAGAAATATCGTCAGGCGATTTTAAAATAATACGATTATCTAACACCATTTCTGTTTGACAAGAAGTTGAAATATCAAAAGCATATAGGCCTTGTTTTTTAATATTTAAAAAACCATTCCAATAAATTAATTCTGGAATTGATGCCCAATCTAAATCATTACCATTTGTAAAATCCAAAATCGGATCCCATTTTACCAAGACTCGATTTTTATATTCCTGTAAATTATCAAAATAAGTACCTTCTAATCCGTGATTAAGTTGTAATGTTGTGAACATCCAATTCGGGACCAGTGACCAAGGTCCATTTGAAATTTTCATTTTCAAATTTAAAAAATTCTTATTTTCAAATTGGAGTGGATGATAATCCATTTCAAATGAATAAAACCCACATGCAAACTGATACTGTTTGCCAAACACTATTGTTCGTTGACCAATCCTGCATCGGATGCTTTCCCCATGTGGAATCTGAAATTCATACTTCGAAAATGAAGGTAAAAATATATCTCCAACAATTTTCATTGAATACTTAAAATTTTTGTAACTAAATGGGAATTTTTTTAAATGGATTTTCTTTTTTACCAGCAGCATCTCCGCATTGACTCCACGCACGTGATTTAGTTGATGGGCGGAAACTAAAAATGCATACACATATGGTTTAAACTGTGGATCAAGGTATGTAACAGCTTCGCCATGCGGATATAATTTTAGAAGCATTTTTAAAACGGATTTTTGATCGTTTGGCAAACAGTATGCGGCTCCTTTCCCAATAGGAGTTTTAAGTGGAGCTAAAGAATTTGGGAGCGTAAGCCTGTGAATTTGTGATAATTCCTTATAGCCAAAGTAATCAATTGTATAATGATGAAAATATATTGGAGAGATATAATAATCATATTTTCGTCCATGGCTTTGAATAAACTTGCCCATCGCCGTCGGATGGATACTATAGTTTGCCCAACTGGCATAATTATTTGCTTGTTGATAAAAATAAATATAAAAATTTTTGTATGAAATTAGTCCTAACGGTAAAATCATTATTGCTAGAAAATATTTTTCCCATTTGTGCTTCCCTATCTCATAAATTCTCCCCCAGATTACTGACAACGGGATTGCAATAATAAATGCTAAAAAAGGTGTTATCCCCAACATCCGATTGGCGTGAGCAGGATCAATGGTTAAAACACATGGAAGCGTCGTCACCAAAAAGCCACTAATCGCATAAAAATACTTTCTTCGAATTATTCGAGAAAGTGCATAAAACAACCCCAGTACAAATAAAATTCCGCTGATCGTATCTAGCATTGGAGCATTTTGAAGATTTTGTCTTGGATTGGAATCTCCCTCGCGATTAAACATTAATTCTGTTTTACCGACAACTCTCCAAAATGGCTTCCAGCTATGTTCGGCCTTTACTTTGTTCATAATAAAAAGTTGAGATTCTCTGGAGCCTAGATTTTGAGTGGATAATAAACGATGATACACTGGAAATGTTAAAATTAGTCCTAATCCTGTAAAAATAAAAATGTTGATTAAATTCTTCTGAATCTGCCTCCGGTTATTTATCAATTCATAAATTGAATAAAACAATAAAAGGAGCGGGAAAACTTGATAAGCCTGATATGTATAAAATCCAGCCGAGAAAAAAATACTTGCAATGATAAAAGCCCATCGTTTGTTTTTATTCAGCCCATATAAAAGGAAAGCTAAGGTGCCAAACATATATAATGGAACTTGAATGGTCGGAAATCCATTACGACTAAAATTCACATTCCAGCGCATCACCGCTAAAATGAATATACTTAATAATGCCACCCTAGCACCTGCTAATTGTCGAAATGTCCAATAAATAAGTGGGAAAGCTAGTATTGATAATGTCGCATAGAATGAATAGATTCCAAATTGATTAGGCTTGAAAATCGTAAACCAAAGCGCTAATTGATAATACGCAAGCGAGAATGCATGCAATAATCCCGTGATATAAAATGGACGCCATCCTTGATGGAGAATTTTCAGTGCAGAATAACCTGCATACCCTTGATCAATAAATAAACCGGATGGAATTTTATTTAATTTATAAAATCGATAAAATATGGCAATTAAAATAATAAAAGTAAATACTATACTTTCTATTTTGGGATTCAATGATAGATTTTTCAAATTTTCTCTAAACCAAGGCTTAAAGACCCACAGAAACAATGCCGCTGATATGATATAAAGAATCACCCCTTTGTCTAAAGTTTGCGGATTGCCTTGTTGGGCTATAATGCCTTGAGCGATGAAAGCAATGACAAATGAGATTATCAAAAAAATGCCACGTCCAAAAACCACGCGCATTTTTGGGGAATCATTTGCAATCACACTTTTGGTATTTTCTCTAAGCAAAGAGGGCTTTATTTTAATTGAGGATTTTACATGCAACTTCTTCGGAGAATAAATTCGAATGCCATATAAAAGGTAGTATCCCAATCCAAATCCAGCCCCAATGAGCGAAATTAATAGACCTGTAGTTCTTTGTTGAGTAATAAAGAAAATTTGTCCTGTAATAAAAGCTATGCTTGATAACCCATAAATTATAAATTCCCTTAAGTAAACGAGTTTGTCTTTTAATTTTTTTTTCAAGTCAATTCTATTTTTGGATGATGGCACGCTTTACCTCAGTAAATAAATTTTAATCACACTAATTATAGCTAATTTCTATTTTCAAGCAGAAAAAGGCAAAAATAAAGCAGAAATTAGATACTTGATTAAGGTCGTCGATTTTAATTTTGAATTTCCTTTATTACGATCTACAAATTTTATTGGTACTTCTTTAATCTTCAAGTGACCTTTATAACATCGATATAAAACCTCGGTGACAATAAAAGGATCTCTGGATTTTAGTGTTTGAACATGAATTTTTTCTAAGGCCTTCCGCGTAAATGCACGATAACCAGAAGTAGGATCTTGCACTTTAAAACCAAGAATCAAACTTAAATATTTTTGAGCGCAGAAACTAATCCATTTTCGATATCGTGGTCTTTCCATATCACTTCCACCCTTGATATATCGACTTCCAATGGTCACATCCATTTGCTCCTTAACCAAGGGCTCCAAAAGATTATTTAGATATTTGGGATGATGGGAAAAGTCAGCATCCATTTCCACAATAAAATCGGCATTGAGTTCAAGCGCCTTTATGAATCCATCACGGCCTGCCCAACCTCTCCCGCGCACCTCTGACGGTCTTGTTAAAAGATGTATTTTTGAATCCGCTTTTTGAATTGATTCCACAATATTTGATGTCCCATCCGGAGAAGAATCATCAACAACTAGGATAGATGCAATCGGCAAGACTTGCCGTATTTCTTCAATCAAGCTTTTTATATTTTCACTTTCATTGTATGTTGGAATCGTAACGCAAATGTTCATAAATTAATATCAATTACGCTCCTGATCTGCAAAGTTCAGCTGGCGTTCCACTGATTTAAAAACCGTTTCACCCGTTAAGTGATCCATACAGGTGAACTGCTGTGAACATTTATCCATATAAAAATCCGGACAAAGGATCTCTGATCTTAATTTTTCTCCACGATCATATAAATCAATTTCGGCATCCGCAGTTGGTCCAAAATAAGCAACAACTCTTTTATTTAATGCTACTCCAATATGTAGTGCTAATGTATCACCCGTTACTAAAACCTGACAGAGGTCCACTAACGCAGCAAACTCACGTAATGAATTGTCGGTTCCAGTGGAAATAACTTTGTCTTTTAAAGTTTTTAAATATTTTGGAATTATCTCTTGTTCGTCAGGACCACCATAGATAAGAATGCCTACATTGGGATACTTATTTTTTATTTTTTTTGCCAAGTAAACAAATCCATCAAAAGTCCACTTCTTCATAGGCCACCGTGTTCCAGCTCCAATATTGAGACCCAATATTTTTTTATAACTATTTAATTTGAATTTCTTATAAAAATGATTCGCTTTTTGTCGATCCATCAAGTCTAAATTGATTTGTGGTTTTTCTCGTTTATAAGATAGCCCCGAAATATAGAAAATGTGTTCCTGATATGTTTTAGTATTTTTCTTTTTAATTTCATCCGTGATCCCCATTTTAAACCATCGTTCAGATTTGGAATCAGCAGGGATAACCGAACCGTATTTAGATAACGAAAATCCTTTTTTTATAGATGCCTGCGTTTCCATTAAAATTGCTGATGCCTCTCGGCTCATATCAAAATTGAATGCAATAGAAAATTTAACGAATTTAAAAAAATTGGCATTGGTATCTAAAATTAGATCAATATAAGGATTTTTTTTTAAAATATCCTTAGATTGAGGAGCCGTAATCCACCAAATTGAAGATTTTGGATACTTGCTTTTTAAAGCTGGCAAAATGGCTGTGGTTCTAAGAACATCTCCAACTGCTGCAAGCTTGATAATTAAAATACACATCGAGATAGGCTGATACTGCGTACAACTTATACAAATAGCGCCATGAGATTTATTAGGAGCACAAGGTTTTTCTCCTGAAAAAAAACTACAATCCGCCTTGTAAAATTTCATTTTAACCTCACAACTTCAGTGTAGTCCCATTGACAGTTAAAATTTTTTGATATCTGGCTTATTTAATGGCATTCATCCATTACTCGATTGCACCTTAATTTTAGGAGAAATATTCATTTCATAGATATGTCCCCCCACTGCCGCCAATAATCGTCCCGTTGGAGTCATCGAAAGGCCCAGAACTCCTTGAAATATACTGGATGATTTTCCCAATGGTTTTAATTTTCCTAAAAATTTTCCAGTCAAATAATTAAATGCTTCAATAAATCCACCACCGTTTGAAGAAACAAAAAGGAGTCCATGGTTCGCAACTGCAACACCAGATGGTCTGCGTTTTAGTTTAAAAATCCTGATAACCTTTCCATATTTATTTAATTCCTGAACACGATAATTACCGGCATCGGTAACAAAAAAATCCTTGTGGTTTGATGCAATGGCCACGGGATTAATAAATTCACCAGGAGCAGATCCATGCTTACCCCATATTGATTCTATTGTTCCTGATTTGGAAACTTTTACAATTCGATGCGATCCGGTGTCTGCGATATAAAAACTTTTCCCATTATAATAAAATCCCCTCGGACCATAAAACCCTTTATTATTTAAATTAACTTCAAATAAATTTTTTCCAACCGACGTAAACTCCTTAATTAGTCCATTCCAACAATCGATCACCCAAATATGATTGCTTTGGGTGGTTTGAATTGCGGAGGGTTCCTGAAATTCATCAGGTAATTTATTGCCTTTCACACCAAACGCATTTAAAAATTGTCCATTCCGGGAAAAGATCAAAATTCGGTCATGGGCTTGATCCGATACCACCAATCTAGAATGCCCCAGTGCTGCCATGTCCCATGCTGTAAATGGACCACAAGGCTCCTTCGCTGAATTTATTTCATGCGTAACTTGAACAAAGAAAACCGGAGGTGGAATAAATTTGGTAAAATAAAAAACCGTTTCAATCACAATCAAAAACAAAGTAATTAATCCAATTACAATTACTAGTTTTTTATTTTTAGATTGATTAACCGGGTCTGCATTTTTTCCCTTATCTTTTTTAGATCTGGATAATTTTTTAGCCATAATTATTCCTTTTAAAAATAAATATTTTAATCAAAAAACTTATAATAAAATAAGACCATCAATGCTACTATGCCATCACGCCATGTGATTTTTTTACCTTCTTCGAAATTTCTTCCCTTATATGTTATCGGCACTTCATAAATTCGATATTTTTTCTTTAAAATTTTTGCAGAAATTTCAGGTTCGAAATTAAATCGATTGGAACGCAACCGAATTGAACGCAAAATATCACCTTGAAATACTTTATAGCATGTTTCCATGTCCGTTAAGTTTGTGTTATATAAAACATTCGTAATCAACGTTAATAATCGGTTCCCAACAAAATGCCAAAATAAAAAGACACGTCGGGGTCCCAAAAACCGAGATCCAAAAACCACATCAGCATCACCAGACACTAGAGGGTTAAGTATTTTAGAATAATCATCTGGATCATATTCCAAATCGGCATCTTGAATTAAAATAAAGTCACCCTTGGTATGCGGAATTGCAGTTCGAATTGCCGCCCCTTTTCCTCGGTTTTTTTCATGATGAAATTTTTTAAGGTTTGGAAAATTAATTTTATTTAATAGTTCTGTGGTTCCATCCGTAGAGGCATCATCAACAAGTAAAATTTCTTTTCGAATACCATTTAATTTAACGGCTCTTACTTTCTCGATAATCTTAATAACAGTATTTTTCTCATTAAATACAGGTATGATCACGGACAATAACTTAAATTGAGCCATTTTCCCCTTCAAAAAAAATATTTATTGCTACATTTTAAAATGAACTTCATTGGACCGTTTTACAGTTGATAAAGACATACATATAACTCCGTTGATTTTATCATATAAAAGTCACTTAAGGTTAAATTCATTTGTTTTTAAAACTGTTTTAGAACCCTGGCGACTAAACAAACTCAAATTTCCACAAGTACAATTTTATATTAATTTCTGTTCCAAGTCCTGAATTTTAATAAAAAAATTGTATATCCAAATAACAGAAATTCGCGAAACGATAATTTGCTCATTCCACGAGTACGATTTGAAAAAATGATCGGTATTTCAATAATCGTGGCATTTAATTTTATACTTCGATACAAAACCTCAAATTGGAAGGCATAACCTTTTGAAAAAATTTTTTCAGTTAAAATTTTTTTTATTAAACTCGTCGAATATAGTTTAAATCCCCCTGTACAATCCTTAAATGGAATACCCAAAAATATTTTAACTAAATAATTGGACATCTGGCTAATCAAATATCGATACCATCGCCAATTAATCATGGCTCCATTTTCAATATAGCGTGACCCAATAATTAAATCATACTTTTGAGACAATTGTTGCATTTGGGCAATCGCAATTGGATCGTGTGAAAGATCTGCATCCATGGTCACCACCGATAAATAATTCTTATCAAGGGCATATTGAAATCCCAGAATATAAGCACTACCTAAGCCCATTTTTTTTTCGCGATGCAAAACAGAAATTCGAGTATCCTTATGTGCCAGAGCATCCGCTAGCTGACCAGTGCCATCCGGCGAGTTGTCATCAATAATTAATACATTACAATTTATAATCTGATTTAAAATTTTCTCACAGATGATTTCAATATTTTCGCGCTCATTAAAGGTTGGAATAATGACTAACACCAACTCATGATTTTGGGCTTGAGATTCCATATTCGTACTCTTTTTCAGATTAATAATCAGCGTTTCACACCAACACAAAACAGAGATAGCCCAAATGGTTTTGGAATTTTATTTCCAATTGGCGCCATCCACCGAATCATCTGATCATATATTATCATTTGAATTTTAGGAATAATTGTACGTTTTAATACCTGCCCATTAAACCACCATCCAACTACTCCTATCAAATTTAAATATTCACAAACTTGAATTTCAAATCCATTCTTCATAAATAAATTTGATAATTGTTTTTTTGAATATCGTCTAAAATGCCCATAACTGATATCCATCGATCCAAAAATTTTTTGCAGTGCAGGCACAAAAATTAAAAACTTGCCTCCGGGTTCAAGAATACGGAATCCATCCTGAATAATTTTGAAATCATTCAATACATGTTCTAAAACATTAATGCAAATTAACGTTTCGGGCTTAAATTGTTTTAGTCGCTGAAGGCCTTTTTCCAAATCAACTTTTTCAAAGGTAATATTTGATTTAAAATTCAAACGCGTTTGAGCTGTCTTCAAGTACCCATCATGAATATCCGTAGCTAGTACTACATACTTATCATCAAAAAATTCTGTGATATTTCCGGTGCCACATCCAATCTCAATAATGCGGTGGCCCAAATAGGGTTGTATCAGGCTATAAATCCATCGATTATAATGAACCGCATGCGCAAGATCATCTAATGTTTCACGCTGTCCGTCCCAATTATTCATGTGCATTCGGTCTTTTAGTTGTTAGGGATAAGAAAACTAGCGATCATATCCACGGATTTTTCGACAACATAAATTTCATTGTTATATGCCGCAATACCTGCCGCACCGGAAAATCCACCATTAGCTTTGGTATAAATTGCTTGAATACTTCCATTCGGGGATAAGCGCAATACTGCATTTTGACTCGCATTCGATGCCCATAATGATCCGTGGGCAAATGCCAAATAAGGCATCTCTCGAGTTTTGCCATGCCAAGTCGGTATACCAAATGTCTCTAGCCATTTTCCATTGCCAGTAAATTTTTCAATTCGATTGTTATTTGAATCGGCGACATATAAAAATCCCCGTGGATCCCATACACATCCGACCGGTTCCCTGAATTTTCCATTAGCAGTACCAAATCCTCCCCACTTTCGGATAAAATCGCCATGTGGTGTAAATACTTGCACTTGATGATTGCCTGTATCAACTACATAAACTTTTCCCGTAGTACTTTCAACAATCGATTTAGGACCAAAAAACTGATGAGACCACTGACGAATAAATTTCCCGTTTTCATCAAACTCTTGTATTCGAGAGTTAAAGGTATCGCAAACCAAAACTTGATTTTTATCATTAATAAAAATACCCGAGGGTTGATTAAATTCCCCAGGCCCTTTCCCGGCTTTACCAAATTCTAAAATCGGTTTTAAATTCGGCCCAAATTCCTCAACACGATTACCCGAAAAGTCTGTTACAAAAATATTGCCATTTGAATCAAGAGCAACATCCCAAGGTTGTTCAAATTTTCCCAATTGACTCCCTGAACCACCCCAAATAGCTTCTGGAGTAATTTTCATAATTTTGGATTTCAATAAACCCTTTGAAATCTGTTTGATTCCAAACCAAATGGAAAAACTAATAATAACCAATACAATTAATGTAACAAAAAATTTCATTTCTCTTGGAATTTTTGTCCGTAATTTGGGTTTAGATTTCTTTGCTTTATTTTTGCCTGATTTAGAATCCATTTTGCTCCTTACAATATTTTAATGTGCACCTTTTAATTTCATGATATGATCTGCGCCCGCATCACTAACTAATAAAGAACCATCTGAATCAACTGCAACACCGATGGGAATATCAAACAAATTTTTATTTTGTGAATTTTTGAAATAAGTTTGTATCAATCTTCCCTGCAAGGTATAGGCATATACTTTCCTTCGTCGGCCATCGGATACATAAAGAATTTTCTTTTGGGTATCTAGGGCTAAATGAGGCTCCATATTAATTTGTTGCACTGACCATCCATGAACCGGCCAAGTTCTCAAAAACTTCCCATTGGCTGTAAAAACTTGTATTCTGAAATTCAAACGATCGGCAACATATAGATCACCCTGGCTACCAATCGCCAATCCAATTGGTTCATCAAATTCTCCAATTTGTGATCCCTTTTTTCCCCATGTTCTAACTTCTTGTCCTTGATGATTAAACTCTACAATACGATGTTTTCCCGTATCTGCCACATAGATCATCCCTTCTTTACTAACGGCAACTGCCCGAGGGCCATAAAATCCATCTAGCGGTGCAAATGCCATTTTAAAACTACCATTGGGATTAAATACTTCTACTCGTTGATTCCAAGTATCTGTTACATATACCGATCCATGCGGACCAATTGCAACTCCATTGGGTTGGTTCAGGGCGCCTTTCCCTTGCGTATCCAGAACCGAAGGCGGACCAGAAATTTTTCCGAATTTTCCAAATATACGAACTAATTTCCAATTATTCCCACTAAATTCTTGAACGCGATTATTAAGGCTATCCGCTACATAAATATTTCCATGGGAATCCACTGCCAAGCCTCGAGGATAATCGAATTCTCCCGGAGCTTGTCCTGGCTGCCCACCAACGGCCAGCACTATTCCTGGCTTAGCTAATTCGGTTAAAATAGAGGGTTTAGGAGTTTTCCGGACCATCGAAAAAATTGCTATTAGTGCAATTATTCCAAGAATTGCGAGAATACCCATCTCTTTTTTATTAATACCCAGCCCCATATTTTCTAACATGAGTTCCTTTCCATACAATCGACGTTAAAGTAGCACCTTGCATTTTACCCATTTATTTTATATATTGTAACGCCATCATTTGAATAAACAATATTTCCAAGTTGAGAAAATTTAGAAAAACCAGCTTGATTATTAGGATATTTTTGCATTTCTAAATAACCAATATAGACATATTTGACACCATATTTTTGCAATAATTGTCGTGCTGTCTCAAGATTCGTAGTTTTATAAATAGTGTCCACATCAGATTGACGTTGCAACACCGTATCATATGGACTTCCTCCTGGAATGACCGCCTTATTCCATGAGCCGCGCCATTGAGCTTCATGAAAATTCCAACCCAAAACTGTCGGATAACCTGTTCGCATCGAAACACGAGCATAATTTGTATATGAGCCACCCCAAGCTTCCAAAATAACCGGTGCTTTTCCATTAATTGGTTTAATGTTTCGTTCAATCCAATGAATCGCGGCTGCATCCGAGGGGTCCATCTGATCGAACATTCTATTCCCATTTAAAGTCAGTTCGCTACGTTTAATTCCTTTGGTTCTAGAAATTAAAGTTAATATTGGGTATAACCCAGACCCGATTAAACCTATAATTGCAATTGTTAACCAAATCGTTTTTTTGTATAAGTGCCACCCCTTCCACTGATTTTCAAAAATCCATTTAATTAATGGGCCAGAAGCAATACTAAATAAAATCCAAATCTGAAAATAAAATTTAAAAAATGTATTCATTCGATATAAATCCGTCGATTGAAATTCATCTCGGACAAAAATGAGTTCACATCCAAGCATAATACTAAACGCAAGAATAAGAACTAAAGTTATAAAAACCATCTCTTTATTTGCTGATTTCGTTAATAATGTCGATATTAATAAAATGATAAATATAATCGAAAATAGCACTACTGAGAATTGTAGTTGTCCCAAATTCAAAATAAAAATCAGAATTAGGATACTTATTAAAACCAACCATTTTCTAAGTGGTTGATTTGATGGGAAAAATTTAGACCAATTCGTTAAACTCCAAGTTTTAAAAGACCCATCTGGTAACGGCATTACTTCGGTATCATAAACTGGGATTAGTTCTCCACCACAATACCCACAGAATTTTTTCTCACGTCCAATTCGTTTACAAAGAACACATTCAAATTCCACTGCTGCTTTTTTAATTTTATTTTTAGTATTTTTCGAAGTTAAGGCTGAAAAAAACATTCCAATTACGGCGGGTATGATAAAAATCAAAAACAAGCCAACAATCACGATGAAATAGCCAAAATTTGTTCTGTTGTGAACAATTCCAATACCATAGGCTTGCGATTGAAATTTCCAATAAAATGGAAGATAAAACAAAAATGTACCAACATAAATTGGAAGTCCTAATTTCCACAAAGAATCGACCCAATTTCTAACTGTAACACCCTCCCCAGTATCTGCTAGTGCCCAATATTGTTGCAGTGCTAAACATGCCGTTAATAGTAAAATTAAACTTGGATAATCCCAACTATTGGTAAATCCTAAACTTCCAAAAACCAAAGCTAATAATATTAACTGAGCAATTTGCCACCCTGTTCGTTCTCCAAAAACATATAATTTTTTCAATGGGGATTTCAAGAGATTAAATGCCAAAGCTATCGCCAATAAATCCAGCGGAATAACCATCAAATGTGGATGCAAATCTGACAAAAAAAAGCTAAAGGAAGGAAATTCATTAATCATTTTATCGGTCGCACTAACCGGAATGATCCTCGATGCTTGAAAATAGTCCCAGTAGTGATGAAGCGGACTAAAAACAAAATCAAAAAATCCTTGTAATCCTCGAACCGCATTAGGATTTGGTGTCATATTATAATATGGGACTCGCAGATCCCCATAAATATATGACTGAACGGCTCTATACCAAAAATCCAAATTTCCTAAAACGGTTAATGCCAATGAAGAAAAAGCCGCGTATCGGTATTTGCGTGTTAACGCATAAACTAAGCCAAATGCTTCCACTGCAGCTAATGCCCAAATCAATGCAACCCCAAGATTATAACCGATTGAAGATTTTATCCATGTTAATTTAATTAACATAGCCATTAGAAGATACCCAAAATAATAATAAGAAATGTTTCCCCCTGCCAGCCATGGATCATGTGGAGGCATATGCGCGGATGTTAAAATTCCATTGATCATTGTAAAATCCATGGGTTTTTCGGTCCCTAAAATAGCTGGTGTTCGCATCTTATAAGAGCACGCTAAGAAAAATGCCGTGAAAAATAGTAGTTCAATTATGAGGATGTAACCTAAATGTTGTTTTAAAAAATCAATTAACGCAACCCATGTTTTTGAAAGCAAATAGAGAAACAAAAATATCAACAATAAAACTGACGAAAAAATGGTTAATACATTCCACGCAACATATCCCAAAATCCATGAAAAATATCCCAACAAAAAAAGAGATAAAATTTTTGAAAATGCATATCCCTTATCCGGTAAATAACGAAACGTTAAAAACGTCAGAGGGAACGATAAAAATCCTAAAATGGTTACCGTTAGCCACCATTCAAAAACATGACCCATTTCAAGTGCTCCTTCTCAATTAATATGAATATAATCTTAATCTCAATTAACTACCTTGCGATGGAGGATTATAATAAATTGCAACCTCTGGATTTTTATAAATTAACGGAAGCATTGTTTTAAATTTCCTTAATCCTCTTGCATTGTAATGAAACGGCGGTTCCAGTTCCCCGCGCTCTAAAGGTCCAACAATTATCAATCTGACTCCATATGCATTTAACAATTTTTGAGCCAAGACTTTATTCTGGGTGTTATAAATTTTAACTGTTGCATTATACCGATCAACAATGGCTTGATTCTCCCATTGCCCTACCCATTCTTCTTCATGATCGTTCCATCCCATTAATGCGGGGATACCTGTAAAAATAGAATACCGTGAACCCCACGTATTATAACCTAAACCAACGGCTTCAATTAAACATGGTTGACCTGGAATATTATCATTTAAAAATCGAATGGCCGCCCAATCATAGGGATCTTCAAATTTCATATAATTCAAACCATCCAATGTTGGCCGTTCATTATATCCCATACTGGCTTTTCTAGTGGTAGCAAAAAAACCATGACATTTCGAAATACTCGCAGCAATTGGATAAACCAATGTCATAATAAATAAAACACTTATTAAACCTATCCATGATTGGGCAAGAAGTTTTGATACTTGTATTTTATTATTCAAAGTCAATGAAATGATCAGGACAGTGGATAAAACCAATGAAAACAAAAAGCCGGTTCTAAAATTTCCAGTGAAATTCTGCATAAAATAGAGCACTGTTCCAAAAGCCGGATTAGGCCACAACACTGGTAAAAGCAAAAAGAGCAAAATAAAAACCCCACCTATCCAACCAAACCACTGGGGTATTTTTTTATTCCATACTAACCAAATCCATCCCCATTCAATAAACATTAATTCAAAAATATAGATCGCTGGATTGGAAAACACCGAATGAAATTGTGAAAATAATGCCGTTATTGCTAGTGCAATGAATATGGTTGAAATTGACAACGCAATGGGCCTAAACCATGGTTTCTCACGTCGAATTGTTTTAAAAATCTTTTTAATAAAATCAAATATCCATGGCGCTATTGCTCCAGCAGAAATCGACCCGAGTGTCCACGCATTAATTCCATACTTAAATAATGTGTTATTTCTCATCCATTTTCCGCCCAAATATTCTTGAATTGCAAATATTTCGACCGTAGCTGTAATAAAGAAAAATTCGGATATCAATATATAAATAAATGAAAGCGCTCGATTTTTTCTTACTCGGATTGCAAATCCCAAATTAGCAAATGCCATAATCCAGAGCACAGAAAAAATTCCCAAGTTTAATGTTAGAAGTGCGTGATACTGCAACCCAATGATTCCACTCATAAGTAATGCAATCCAACATAAGCCCCCAATTAAAAATAAAATCCAAAAAATACTTTTTTTCGAAAACAATGCCATAATCCATAAAATACACATGATGGTTGCAATGCTAATTGAAATCCAAAGCAGGTTCAGTGGATACGTAAAATGAACCCATGATGCACCTACAATCACTATCAGTGATGCTACACCCAGTGATAGCATACTTGAAACTGCATGACTAGGATTTATCCACTTCTGAAAAATTCTTTCTCCATAATCATAGATCCATTGCCAATAATCTTTAATTTTAGAACGCTTGAAATTGGCTTGAATGGAACCTAGCAATTCAGTAGCATATGCAGGTATAAATCCAATCCCCACTATTGACAAAAAGGAAGCATAAATAATTAAGTAATCACTTAAGCTAGTTCGGTACTGCGGTTTAACCCACAAAATGTCGTGTTTTTGGGGATGAAATTGAATAAAGTAAGGCAACCAAAAGATTACTGCTATTATTAAGAACAGTACTAAAAATACAAAAATGCTCCATAATTGCTTCGCTGCAGATTGAAGCTGCGATTTTTTCCACAAGATACTTAAAACTATCAGGAAACTAATAAAACCAAATATCGCAATATAACGTGTATGACCTCCTAAAATCATATAGTTTTTTGATGGATCTACAAATCCGAACCAAGCTAACGCCATCAACATCACTATCCCAACCGAAAAAATTATTTTTATACTTTTTGAAAGTACATTGGTTTTCAGCGTTGGCATCAACATCACCAATAGCGCTATGACTGTTAAAGTTCCCCAAGTTGGAATTTCCCATGTATTAATGAATGTTATGCCTCCATACACAAATCCGAGTGGAACTAGAAACCAACTATATTTCTTCAATTGAGTCAAATTTGAACATGATACATATAGCGCCGCCAACATGGCAATGTATAACATACCAAACGGCATTGCCAGCGTATGCTCATGCAAATCAGCAAACAAAACACTAAAAAATGGGAATTCATTAATTGAATATGGAATTACACGAGAGGGGCCCCAAAAATCAAACGTATAGTGAATTAAATTTCCCCAATGTCCATTCGTGATACATTGCTTAATCACGTGTAAATACTGATTCGCACCCGCTAAATTGCCTGCCATGGCGCAAAGATATCCCGCAATCCAACCACTCATCCATCGCCCAGAAAGAGAATAGGCAATTGCAAATGGAATTAAAAAAATCAAAGCAAATAATGTTATAATTCCTAAGTTATACGTGATTGCTGGAACTAGGCCGAGGGTCTTAGTTAATACGCCAATAATTATATGCCCAAAATACATTGAATACCCAATTGGTTGTCCTGCCATCCACATATCCTGCGGTGGAAACGTTCGTCCTCGCACAATTGAAGCTAAAAACCCGAAATCCATTCCAGCTTCTCCACCCCCATTATAACCATTGCCAATGGGATCATGAATATGAGGATTAAAAATGCGAATGAATGTAAATAAACTAAAAGCACCAATAAAAATAACTTCTTGTGTTATCCAACTTTTTTTCCAGGTTTGAAATAGTAAATAATAATTTTTCCAATTTTTCATATACAAAATGGCGGAACTTGCAATCATCAATAAAAGCATGATCCAACATACCAGCATAGAAAACGGAAGAATTTTATAACTGCCGATAACCCAAACGATCCACCCAAAAAACAACATTCCCAGAACCTTACTTATGGAATAAGCTCCTGACGGGAAGGGTTCAAGCACTTTTAACGTTAATGGTAAAGCTATCCACCCTAAAACAATTATTAATAGAACCCAAGAAATCCATGCCCGGACTTCATAGGCAATTTTTTGAGCCCGAGGTTCCGGCATATCAAAAACATTGGAAACAAAAACAGGATGTTTTTTAAAATAATTTAGGACTTTTAAAACTTTGGGGCTGGGAAGCTTGGGAACTCCTAAGGGAACTGGAAAATTTACCGGTGATGGTGCATGGACTTGCCGCGTATTAATTTGTTTTATCAAAATGTTATCGCGAGGTTTTGAACGATGCGTTAAATTAACCATTTTTCCATTTTGGGATGTACGTGCTTCCATCATCCATTTTTGAAGTTTTTTCCACAAGCCTCTTTTTTTCAAATAGTGAATTCGTTGCCGCATAAATTTTTTTAAATTATGGGGAGCAATTGTCAACATAATTGAACGATTAATACCCTTCACAAACGCATTGGTTGATAAAAGTTTTATAATCACTTGTGAAGGTACATCACGAACCTTTTTAAATATGTAAACATGCGGATGGTCGTAAACTGAAAACGTTTCTTCTGCCGCATCATCATCATGTGTCCATCCCAAAAACGATGGGAAATTATGAAATTCCGCCACCATTTGATAACCGAGCAATCCTGACCAAAGCAATCGATAGTAGCGCGATGTAACAGGATATTTATTGTAACCATGAGGACGGAACTCTGGCGTTTCATCGGTTAAGGTGTACCATAATTTTTTCGACGAAATCGATATATAATCTCCTTCTTTTAACACTCGTGCATACATTTCTTTTTTCCGAAGTGTATTATCCGGAAGATTGTAAATATTCACGCCGATATTTCGATATAGGGATGGATTTAAAATTTGAGTAACACTTTTACTCATGGACGGCCCAATCCACGTAGGTAAACTATCATCCCAGACTTCTGTCAAAATTGTTGAACCATATGGAATGTGTTTATACATCCAAATTGATGCCTTGATCCACGGGTGCCGATGAAAATAAACATGCATAAATGCCAATGAATAAAATAAACTACCTCCCAGCACTAGAGTGACTAATATAATTCTAATAACTTTAAAAAATTTAATTTTTATCTTTTGAAGCCATGAAAAAAAATCCACTAAAACAATTGCACCAAAAATACAAAAAAATGGAATTAACGGTACCATATATCGAATGAATTTTGTGTTCCAAGCCCCAATAAAAACAAAATATGGAACAAACCAAGATAAAAGTAAAAAATCGCCTACGGAAATATTGAAGCTTTTTTTCTTTGAAAATGGCACTGGTAAAACAGCTGGCTCCGCAACGGGATGCAATAGGCCCCAAACTAATTTCCATATAACCCAAACCATTCCCACAATGGTGGTTATCCCCAACGGAATCCATAATTCAACATTAACAAGATTTTGCAATTGAAAAATATATCGCAATGTATTCTTAAACTGCAGCACGTAGCATGCATTTGCTAGCGAAACCACACTCCATTCATAATTCATTGCTTTCATAAATCCAGAAAAATCCAGTAAAGACCATGGCGAAAATAAGAAAAACAAAAAAACGCCGAGCCCAATTGAGCTTAAAAATTTGATCCATTGATGAAGTTGGCCTCGTAAAACCTTAAATTCCGCAATTGCCCAAATCGACAAAAATGTTCCTAAACCAAATAAAGCCAAAAACAAAATAATCCAAATGGTTTCGGCTACTTGAGGTTCCGAATAAAAAAGATCTGAAATAATTGGTCGGAATTTAATAGCAACAAAAAGAAAAGCAATAAAATTCAGCACAATAATAAGGACCGCCCCCGCAAATCGGAATATATAATTTTCCTTATTACGTCGATCCTGTTGAAGCCAATACATTTTATTTTTTTTAGCCAATGAAATTAAATGTGCACTCGCAAAAATCAAAATATAATAGAGACTACTTGTCTTTGCGGCCATCGATAGTCCAAAAGCGGCGCCCGCAATTAAATAAGATCTCCAACTTTCATGTTCAACGACATCATACGAAGCAATGGCTGTAACGACTACCAAGAAAGTAATGCACGACTCGGTAATTCCAAAGTGAGCCAATTGAATACTGATCACCGAAAATGAAAAAAATGCAGCCGCCAGAAACGCCAAAAATTGATTTTTATATGCTTTCTCCACAAAGTAATAAACCGCGAAAATAGTTAATGTCGAAAAAATAGCTTCCCATCCGCGTCCAATAATCATTTCACGAGAGTAATTAATAAAATTGGGAGTCGCATGTTTTAAAAGTATTAATATGATTGAAACCGACAAGAGACTCAGGCTAAATCTTCCCCATTTTGAAACCCATGCCCAAATCCACGCCAGGGAAAGCAATATTAAAACAAATGCAAATAGTCCAAATGTTTGACTAAAGGCGATGGGGAGAAACATTGGAATTATTCCAAATATAAATACTGCACCTGAAGCAATATAAAAGGGCCAGCTAATCCAGTCTATCTCGAAAACTTTTGAATAAACACCCGCAACCGCATACGCTACAATTGCAACTAAAAATAAACTACTGACATGTGCCTGCCATCCTCTTAAAAAATCAAACCAATGAATAAAAATGGGAAAGACTTCAAATAAAACCAAACCGGTGAATATGATGCCGGCACTCCAAAATATTTTTTTCCTACGTTGTTCTTGGTTCCATAAGCACAAATAAGCTAATAACCCAACTATTAGCGCCAAAAAAATCCAATAGGAAAAATTACATAGAAATGTTGTTGTTTGATGGACTCCAAATGCATCTGCCCAGATTTGTGGAGCGGACAGAATTTCAGCCGTAGCTCGGTATAAATAAATTGAAAATTGTCCATATGAAAAAAATGTTACCCGAAACCCCGTCGATTCGTGGATTGAGGCAGTTTGACCAAAAATATTTCTTTCATCTGGATGAAATGAATGATAATAATCCCAATTCAGGTTATAAAATCTAAAAAACGCACCAATGAGGGCAACAACAATAAGCCAAAAAACAGGGCGTTTTAATAATTCCTTTAAGGGAGGAATCGATTTAAAATTTTTGGTAACTATTGTTTTCATTTTCAAGTGGTCTTATTGCTTCTCCTATCTTGAGGGATAAAAAGCGCATTTGACATCAATTTCCATTTTGCTAAACGAAATTGGAAAGCCGTAATTAAACATTGAATTCCATACTTTACACTTCTTTGAAAATTAATAGAAGAAGCTTCTGAAAAATAACGGGTTGGACAGCTAATTTCTCCGATAGAAAACCCCCAAAAAATGGCTTGCGAAAGCAATTGAGCGTCGAAAGCGAAATCATTTGAATTATTTAAATAAGGAATGACCTCAAGTACTTTCCTTCGATAGGCTCTATATCCTGTATGGTATTCAGACAATTTCGCACCCATTAAAATATTTTGTATTGCAGTTAAGATTCTATTAAAAAAATATTTATATAACGGCATTCCCCCGCGCAATGCTCCTCCTCCTAAAATGCGCGATCCTAAAACAACATCATAAAATCCACTGTCTAATAAGTATGCCATAGAAGTAATTAATTTGGGAGAATATTGATAATCTGGGTGCAGCATAATAATAAAATCCGATTGCGTTTTTAACGCTGCTTGATATGCTGTTTTCTGATTTCCACCGTATCCAGTATTGGTCAAATGAACAATTGTTTGAATACCTAATTTTTTGGAAAGTTCTGGAGTCGCATCTGAACTTTGGTCATCTACTAAAATAATTTCATCGACAATATCCTTGGGGACTTCCGAATAGGTTTTCTCCAAAGTTTTTTCAGCATTCAATGCTGGCATAATTACAACAACCCGGTGGTCATGAACCATGTTTTAGCTTTGACTCCTCGCCTTTTCATAGTTTCAATTAACAAAATCTATCTAAAATATATTTATTAAAATTATTACAAACCATTTCAAAAATATAAACCCCCTACCGTAGAAAAATAATTGATGCATTTGAATAGAAATTTTCAAACCCATTTCTATAAAAACCGCTTCTTAGCGCCACTTCATACTGATTGATCAATTTTAAGTATAATTTGTTTTCCGCAAACTAATTGATTTATTAAAATTTTTTCTCATTAATTGATCAGCCGTATCAACAATCATTCCTTTTTTCAATAACAGTCGAATCCAGGTTAACCCACTGATACTTAAAACAATCAATCCATCCACAACAGTTGTCCCGGGTCTATAATAAGCTATATTAATTCTATAATTATTATCAACTTTATATTTAAGTCGAGCCGAAATCAATGCAATTTCTTGAGCGCATGAATATCGAATGCCCGTATAATAAGCTAAAATGGGTTTTAATGTTTTCACTTTTAAAAGTCTAAACCCCGACTCGACATCATGATAGGTATAGCCAGAAAGTATCGAATTGGTAAAACTTAAAAACTTATTTCCAATAATCTTATACTTGGGGTAAAGTGAAAAATCTCTTTGAGCTAATAGAATATCCAGTTTGTTTTTTAAAAAATACTGACATGCCCCTGGGATGGACTCCGGGTAATGTTGTCCATCGGCATCCATTGTAATTACAATATCATCAGGGCCAATATATTTTTTTTTATTTAAATACTCGATAAACAAAAAACCAGCCTTAAGAGCCCCTGCCATGCCCTGGTTTTTTTCAAGATTAACTAAATAAACATTGGAATGCGTTGCAACAAACTCCGTTAGCAAGCTTAAAGACTGATCGTTCGATCCATCATTAATACAAACTAAAATATCCACATAACGCCAGACGCGCTGAAGGATATCCGCTAAAGTTTTTTGTTCATTATAAACCGGCAAAACGCAAACACATTTACGGGGTAATTTTTTTTTATTACCCACCGCCTGCTTTTTCGATGTCAATGAAATTTTTCTCTTTAAAATCTAAAAATCAAAATGTAATTTCTTCAAACGCATCGGTTAAATCCGTAGTTGGCAGATGATTCGCATCTGCATATGGTATTCGTACCGGAGAATATTTTTTAAGCATAGGAACTTGTGATTGCATGCGCTCAATATACGTCGGTAATTTAATCTGATAAAATACCCCAATTGGAATGCGCTCACCACGATACTGTATTAAATCAAATGCTTTCCGTTGCTTTTCAAATACTTCATCCCGATTTGTCGGATCCTTGATTACACCATCATGTTTTAATTCTTCAACTGTTACTAATTTAGAAACACTTTTCTCTTCTTCTTTTACTTTTTTATTAAACCATTCTGCCGTATGAAGATCATTATATGTAGGACACGGTTGGATAATATCTAATAAAGCCATCCCTTTATGTTCAATGGCCTGCTTAATCATTTCCTTTAAATGTTTTCCATCAAAAGCATAACTTCTTCCAATCCATGTATACCCTGTGACCAATGCCAAAGCTAACGGCTTAATTCCATCATTAATGTTTGGCAACGGAAGGGATTTAGTTTGTTGACCCCTGTCTAAAGTTGGAGAGGCTTGACCTTTAGTAAGACCATAAACTTCATTATTGAGTACAATATAAGCCATATCAACGTTACGACGGCCGGCATGGACAAAATGACCAGCTCCGATGCCATATCCATCGCCATCCCCCCCCACTGCAATAACTTCTAAATCTGGATTAGCTAACTTAGCACCCATGGCAAAAGGTAATACGCGTCCATGTAAAGTATGAACCCCATAGCACGCCATATAATTAAAAACTTTTCCAGAACAGCCAATACCTCCAAAAACCATGGTTTCCCATGGTGGTAACCCTAATTCAGCTAATGCTTGTTGTAATGCCTGTAATATTCCAAAATCTCCACACCCGGGGCACCAATCATTATGAACATCACTTTTATACGCTGCAACAGTTAACGGGACTTGTAGTTTAGAGACCATAAGTTAAAACCACCCTTTCTATAGAAGCATCCAAAGTTTCATCCTTTTCTTCTTGAACTTCACCATTAAATATTTTTTCAGTTGCTGAAACAATTTCATTCAAAGACATGGGCCGACCTGTATATTTTGATATCCGAGAAGTAATCAATATCCCGGTATGGAGTCGAATTAGCTGACCTAATTGCATTGAATAATTATGTTCTAACAGAACTAATTTTTTAGACGATTTCAAAAAAGCAGCTACTTTTGCTGATGGGAACGGGCTCAACATTCTAATATTAATAAAATTGGCATTAATATTTTTTTCTTTCAAAGCCGGAAGTACATCCATAAGAGCCCCAAACATAGTTCCCCAAGATACCAGCGTAATATCAGCATTAGGAATCCCATGAATAGAAAATTGCCGATCAAGTGGTATTTGTTGTAAAATCAATTCATATTTTTTCATCCGTTTTTCATGCATTTTTTTCCGATTTTCTGGATTTTCTGTAATATGTCCATAATCATCGTGTTCGTCTCCTGTCATCCAATAATGCCCTCCCTCAACACCGGGCAAAGGCCTGGATGAAATTCCACTTTTCACATCTGGTTGAAACCGAGGGAATCCGCGTCCTTCTGATTTAGCATTTTTCAAATCATCCTCGGTTGCTAAATGCCCTCTTTCAATAACCAAGTCATTTTCTTTAAATGGGAGAATAGTTTGAGTACTATTAGCCAAAAATTTATCATTTAGCACAATCACTGGTGTCTGGAATTTTTCAGCGTAATTAAAGGATTCAAATGCCAAGCGGAAATGATCGGCAATACTTCCCGGAGAAAAAACCAATCGAGGATAATCGCCATGTCCTCCAAACAAACTAAACATTAAATCCCCTTGTTCATGTCGTGTCGGTAATCCAGTTGATGGCCCACCTCTCTGATAATCAAAAACCACTACCGGCACTTCATTCATTCCTGCCCACCCAAGTCCTTCCTGCATCAAAGAAAAACCTGGGCCTGAAGTAGACGTCGAAGCTCTTACACCCGTTGTTGCTGCTCCAATGGCCATGTTAATGGCAGCAATTTCATCTTCACATTGAACAACCGCACATCCATATTGATTATGCGACTCCAAATAAACACTTTCGTCGGTTGCAGGTGAAATTGGGTAATAAGTTTGATATCGACACCCTCCCTTTAATTTCCCAAGTGCAGTTGCTGTTGCCCCATTGATCAAAAGTCTTTTCGGGGTATTGTTATTCGGCACTAAATGATACGGAAATTGAGCATGAAGTTCTTCAGGTAATATTTCAACCGCACGATACGCTTTCTGAACTGCTGTCATATTCATGGCAACTAACTTGGATTTTTTCCCCGTATACATACGTTCCAATGTCTTTTCAAGACTCTCTATTTCCACTCTTAAAAGGGCAAATGAAGCCGCCACGGCAATCGTGTTTCGCATAATTGATAATTTGGAATATTCGACCCCGGTTTCTTCTGCAACTTGCCGAAGAACCAAATTAAAATCAATGGGCAAGGTAATAACCCCTGATTTTAAATCTAAATCATCTAATTTAATTTTAGTAGGATCATAGATCAACGCCCCAGTTTTAACAATTTCACCTGCATGAAGTTTAGCCGTAGTTTCTTCAAACGTAGCTAAAATGTGAACATCATCTACATGACTATGAATTGGTTGATTAGAAACCCGAACCTGAAAATAGCTATGCTTGCCTTTAATATTCGAATGGTACTCTCTTTTCCCAAATATCCAAAGTCCTGCTGTCGCACATGCTTGTGCAAACAAAGTTGCCGAAGAATCCACTCCAGATCCCTGCGGCCCTCCAATCATCCAAGAAACCTCATTAACTACTTTCATGAGACACCTCAACTTTCATAGAAATTTTATGTAATTTCTCAAACAACAATTATTTAATATTCGCTGAAATTGGATTTTTATAACTTGAATCCTTCAAAATCCAATTTTTTATAAAACTAGTGGCTTGTTTAAAATTCAACACTAAATTTCGAAATCCATTTATTTTTTTGATTCTTTTCCAAATATAGCTTGGTCTCAAATAAAATTCACGATAAGCATTAATCCGAGCTTTTTGAAGCTCTTCGATTGAAAGTTCCGGCAAATTCAAAATAGGTTGGTTAAGTTCATATTTTGAATAATCAAACGTGCTAATCCATCCATTGTTTTTAGCAAGCGTTTCTAATTCGGTTTTGGGAAACGGTATTGCACAATAAAATTGAGCATAATCCGGATCAAGTTCTTTAATATATTTCATAGTTTGACGAATTGTTTCTCGAGTCTCGCCCGGTAGTCCAAAAATAATGTGCGTTAGAACTTCAATTCCCGATTCCTTCGTCCATTGAACCGCTTGTTTTGCTTGATCAGCCGATGCCCCTTTTTTCATATTTTTTAGAATACTGTCAACACCTGATTCAACCCCATAGGAAATACCGATGCATCCTGCGGCTTTCATTTCTCTTAAGATTGCTTGATCCATGTGATCGACACGACTGTTTGCCATCCATCGAATTTTTTTTTCTAACCCGCGTTTTTTAATTTCATTGCAAAGTCCTAAAACAAAATCCCGGTTTTGATTAAATGTATCCGCCCACATAGTAAAGTTCCTAATCTTATGAACATTTAAACATTCTTCTATTTCATTAACTACGTTCACTGGACTCCGAACTCGAAGCTTTTTTCCGTAGTACTGGGAAGCTGTACAATAAATACATGAATATGGACAACCACGGCTGGTAATAATCAAAGTATATGGCTCATTAATTACTGGAAGCATATACCGATCATTCTCTAAAAGTTCACGGGCTGCAAATGGAAGATCATCTAAATTTTCATTAAAGGGCCGATCTTGATTATGGTAAATTTCTCCAGTTTTACTTTTATATGAGATTCCTAAAACTTTTGCTAAGTCCCCATCCAATGATAGCGCTTCTGCTAAATCACACACTGTTAGTTCGGGCTCTCTGCGAACAATGGAATCAAGTTCTGAGGACCTCAGTGTTTCTTCAGGTAAAGATGTAACATGATTTCCAATCGCAGTAAAATGTGCTTGTGTTACTGATCGAAGTTGTTTGACTACTTCTACATCACTACTCGAGGTGGCGGTTGACATATTAAAAATTAAAAGCTCAGGCTGAACTGTCGTTATTTCTTTTTTTAATTCTTCAACCGTTGCGTTCATTGCTATGCAATCGACAATTTTCACATCATGTCTTTTGGATTTTAATGCCCCTGCTATCATTGGCAATGAAATTGGTACCATCACATACTGAAAAGAGTCCAGCCGTTGCTCACAACGTCCCTCACGAATATATTTTCTTCCCGTACAAGTTGGTGGATTAATAATTAGTACTTTCAAATCATCTTCCTTAATCTAAATACCAAGATACTTTTAAACCCAAGCTAATTATTATTATAATACTCAATCATAAATTTTCATCAATAAAAGAATATTTTGGCCAACCACGAAAGAAAAGTTCTTTTGATGTTGTTGGGATAGACTTCCAAATCTGATGACGCTAACCCAAGTTCATCCCCATTCGGTTCTAAATTCAAAATCAAATGAAAAGAGGTAATCTCAAAATCAAGCAATATTAACGCAAAAAACCTCGACAATGTTAATAAACAAAGTCGATAGAAAATTTCAATTTGGGCTAGCTATTTTGCCGTTAATGAATTAGTTTTTACAGAAATGAAATACAAAAATATGTTTAAAATTATTTTAAGCACTTTAAATTTCAAAAAATATTGGGTACAAAAAATTTCAGCTTTTTTGCTAATTTTTGTTCCTGTTTCAATTCTGATAGTTGTAGCACCAAGCAACGCGACCGCTAACCCACAGGAGCTGGTGACGGAACAATCTCGATCAGCCACTCAAATTACCTCCACAAACGAATCTCAGAATTTCAATTTTCATGTTCAAAATACCGACATCTTACAATGGCATCCACCATTTCCAGCAGCTTATTCGGGTCCTCATAGCTTAAAAAACATCAGCGAGGATGCTGAAACTGTAAACCTCGACATTTTTTTGGGATTCAAACTTTGGCACGGAGGTGCATTGCATCTGGATGGGCTCATGTGGCAAGGCCAAGGCTTAAGCGGCACCTTAGGTATTGAAGATTTTCCCAATGGCGATGCTTTTAAAAGTGGCACCAAAATACCAAATTTTTCTTTTGCTCATCTGTTCATACGTCAAACCTTTGGATTAGGTGGAAAACAAGAAAATATCAAGGATGGACAATTAACCTTGGCTGGTAAACAAGATATCTCTCACTTGACTTTTATGCTAGGACGGATGACGCCTTTGGATATATTTGATCACAACACTTATGCGGATAATCCAAACACGCAATTCCTGAACTGGGCCACCATGTCAAACATGACTTTTGATTATGGTCAAGACACCATCGGATATGAAACTGGATTCATGGCAGAGCTTAATCAGCCCAAATGGGCCTTACGTTATGGTTTTTTCCCCATGCCGCAATATACTAATTACCAAAATATAGGTTCCGGCAACGGTGGTGATGATGAATTGCTTACTTGGCCAGCTAGTGGGGCTTATTTGCCACTGCTAAAATCCTGGAACCAGGCAGTAGAGCTAGAGTTGCGTTACCGCATCCAGTCTCATTCTGGAACTGTCCGATTGCTCGCGTGGCTCACACATTCGTATATGGACAGCTACACTGCTGCAACTACCATTCTGCTTACAGATGGTCCAAATGCCAACATCGCTCCTGCAGAAGCCTGGCATTACGCCTACGGTTTCGGATTGAATTGGGAGCAAGAAATCAAGAAAGGAATTGGACTTTTCTCACGGCTTGGATGGAATGATGGTCAGACACAGGCACTAGAATTCACGGATGCCAACTGGACTGCATCTTTGGGATTGAGCCTGAATGGTGCCATTTGGGACCGAACTGGTGATAGTTGCGGAGTCGCGGAAATAATTAGTGGTGCTTCACTAGCAAACCAACGATTTCTAGAGGCGGGAGGATTGGGTATTTTAGCTGGTGATGGGACTTTGACTTATGGTCCTGAAAACGTAGTGGAAGTTTATTACAATTGCAAATTTTTTAATTTCATCAATATTACGCTAGATGGCCAGTATGTTACCAATCCAGCTTTCAATCAAGCTCGAGGGCCTGTTCCAGTTTTTGCCGTGAGAACACATTGGAGTTACTAATTGAATTTTAAATATCCAATTAAAGAACGATGATGCCAAAAATCCTGATTAATATTTGGGAATTCGCTAAAAGTTCAGCAACGAAATGTAGCATCTTTAAGAGTAGAAAAATTCATCCAACATTCACCCATTCGTGTAGCGATTCCATTTTAATACTTCTATAAATATTTTTTCGAAATCAAGATACCTTATTCGTTTTTTTGAAAATAAAAAAGAACTATTTTTATTGTTTTAAAACCGAAATATATAATTTTCAATTTACCATTGATTTAAATTGAACATCCAAAGACGGGAAATCAATTACTGCATATTTACCATTCATAAAAAATAATCCAGGATTCACAACTACCGTTTCGCCCAAGCGAACAACCCCATGATTCGTTGCTTGACCACAAATTAAAATTTTCGGAGAAAACCGCTCAATCAATTCATTTACAACTATGACACCACAATGTTCTCCATTTTCTTTTAAATCCAGTCGACAAACTGGTGGCGAATAAAAAATTAAAATTTTATCTCTATTTATAAATTCCAATGTCCTTAAAGTAAATTCCACCCAAGAACGTGTATATTGTAGTAAAAAATTCCGATCATCAAATGATTGACCCAGATCACCACCAAAACCTGATAAAATAAAGAGATCATCCTCAGCAATCTCGCCATGAATTGATTTTAAGTTAGGATAAATTCGATGGTATTGATAAATAATTTTAAAATATTCTGCCTCGGGGGCATCGGTGCGTCCGGGAACTAAATAAACCGGTTTTTGTGTATCGACTAAAATTTGAATAAACGACTTCAAAAATTCTAAATCTTTTTTTATTTCTTCCTGTATTTCCAAGCTATCTGACGATGGTTTGCTTTGAAATCGCATTGCGGATTCGAATTCCGCAATTCTTTTAATTCCCCGCATAGTTCCCCCACAATAAAAAATAATATCGGGGTCTTCTTGTTGAATGGTTTGAGAGAACTGATTACCCAGATGAAGTGCTGCATTAAAATCAGAAAAGCACAATAACTTCATGATGTCTCCCGTAGCTTTCAATTGTTAAATCATTTTTGAACAACATTCATATATATATTAACATAGTTTTACACTTTCAAAAAATTAAAGTGTAATTTACATTTAAAAGAAAAATCAAAAATATTTTTGTAGTTCTAACCAAAGGTATATAATAATATTTTTAAAAATAGAATTTCAAGGTGGGTCATGTCGAACTTCAACAATCTCTACGTTACGATGCCCGATGGAACATTAAAACATAAAAATCCGCTTTCGGGAACAGAAGTTTGGACCGTTCCGGGACGTGCACATCGGCCCCAAGAAACTTTTGATCGTCCCAAGCAAAAACTCATCGCAACCCCCATTGAAAATTATTGCGATTTTTGTGCCGCTAATTATTTTAAAACACCTCCTGAAAAATCTCGGCTTATCACTCTTCCTCATCATGCTATTGAAAAACAAGTCCACCTTCCCGCTTGTGAAATTAAAAACGGCAATGTCCTTTTCCGGCGAATTGGAAATCTTTTTGAAATTATAACCTATGCTTATTGGTCTAAAAATTATGGATATAAATTAACTTCGTTGCAACAGCAGTGGAAAGAATCGTATCTATCCCTCCCTGAAGGATACCAACATGTGATTCAAATGGTTGATACTAAATTAAAATTAGGTAATAAAACGGAAAAAGAAATTGCCAATCTTCCGATCGATGAAAAACTCTCCATTGCCGATGCATTTTTTGGAGGATCACATGAATTAATCATTGTTGGAAAACATTATGCCCCTGAGGCAGATTTTGATGACCAGCTTCTATCGTCTGGAAATCTTAGTCCTGAAGAGCACTATCAATTTATTAAATTCACCATTGATGCCATGGTCGATATTTATGAAAATAATCGTTATGTCCGATATGTCACCATTTTTCAAAATTGGTTAAAGCCTGCCGGCGCTTCTTTTAATCATCTGCATAAACAGCTTGTTGGAATTGATGAATGGGGTTCCTCTGTTGAATTAGAATGCTCGCTCGTAAATAAAAATCCAAATATATATAATGATGCCATTATTAATTTTTCAATTTTCCATAATTTGGTCTTTGCTGAAAATGATTACGCAATTGCACTTTCAGAAATTGGACACCGTTATCCAACATTAGCTATTTATTCTAAAAGTACCCATGCTCGCCCCGAAGAACATACAGATAATGAAATACGTGGGTTTTCAGATATTTTACATGCCTGCCATGCTGCAATGGGCACTGCGATTCCATGCAATGAAGAATGGTATTTTTCGCCTAAAGATGCATTAAGCGTCATGCCTTGGCATGTCTTGATCAAATGGAGAACTATCAATCAAGCTGGTTTTGAAGGCGGAACTAAAATTTATATTAACCCGGTTTCTCCAGAAGCTCTTCGTGACAAAATTGTTCCTGCTTTATATACTTTACGTCAAGAAAAAAAAATAGCTCCCTTTCAAATTGCCACGGAGTGTCGATTTAATCTAAATTCGTTACTTTATTATCAAAAGTAGCTATTTAACGCACAACTAATAAATCTTTTTGAACGGACCCCAACGGTAATTCCAAATAAAAAAAATAAATTCCACTAGCAACTAATTGGTTTTGTGCATTCCTTCCATTCCATGAAATTGACTGTGGTGCAGCTGAAAGTACACCAAGATTCCAACTTCGTATCAACTCTCCCGCTGCATTATATAAATACAACTGTCCTGCACCACCTTGTGTCGGTGTAAAATTAATACTGACTGTGCCTTCCTGCGCAGGAATAAATACATTTTCGCTAATCGTAAAGGAGGATACCACTTGTGCATACACGTTTGACGCCATCAAAACCAAAACGCTTAACCCTATTAACATTAAAAATTTTTTCAATTTTCGCTCTTCATTCCTTGAGCAATGACTTGCCGAAGCCATTGTTGCCGATTAAAAAATTTTTGTTTCCATCTTATGCTTTTTTTAAGATGCCCTAATTGCTCTTCATCCATGCTCATTATGGCGTATAACTTCAAACTATTCAATCCTAAAAAAACTGACCTTCTGCCATCCTTAATTGACCGTTTATAGTGATGAAAATAGAATTCGATCCATGCTTTTTCATACCAAAAATATGCTACGTCATGGAATGTATGATTAAATTGGTTAACCTCATTTTCAGCTAAATTCCAATAACCTTTGTGGATATTGATTTGAATTGAAGACAGATACGGTTCTTCCAGTCCTGGTAGATCAATTAATGATATCGGATGTGTAGCTTTATGATAGCAAATTCGATAAACGGTTGTGTTTTCATAAATTTTAACTGGTCGAACATAATATCGAAAGAAACGAATATACTGTGCGCGGGGTAGATGAGTTAATTTAAAATGTTTATTACGTTGATACATCCAAATTGATTCCTGACGCTCATAAAGTAAAAACCGTATTCCCTTCTCGCGCAATTTGTTCGAAAACTGGTGTGCCGTTGAGCAATGAGAGGCCCACCTTAAAAATAAGGGTTGTCTCCAAAAAAAATCCGTATACGCAATTCTATGCAGTGGATATGCTTGAATCGTTGAAAAAACAGCAACTTTAGCATGGGGGCCTGAGTGGGACATAATCCAATGATAAGCGGCAAACGTATCTCCATTAAAATAATAATTCTTTTTTAACTGAAGCAATGGATTTTGGAGGCCCAATGCACTCGCATATGGAACTGTTGATGTTATTTGTGCTCCTAAAAGTAAAAAGGCAGAAAATAACCATGCCAATCCAAAAAGTATTTTGGATTTTATTTTTTCTTTTTTAAAAGCAACCTGCCATCCTAAAACTGAAAATCCTAATAAAAGAATGGTTAATCCCGATGCATGACGTAGTGTTGAACAAAAGTTGCCCCAAAAGACAAGAAAAATTAAACTCAAAATTAAGTAACGTTGCATCCGTATTTTTCTAAAAACACTTCCCCACCAAGGTAGAGACATTAAAATAAGCGGAGACCATGGTGCATTTAAAGCATCAAAGGGTGTAAAAAAATTGGTTCCAATATGTTCCAAAAACTTTTTAATGTTAAACGAAATATTTGAACCCGTATCTTTCCAGAGATTTAATTCAGAATGAAACGTATAATTTCCCACATTACCAAAAATAAATGTTCCCAAGGGATAGACTGGATCGCGCGTGGCTAAAAAATTTCTCAAATACCAACCGAGGCAGGGAAATAAAAACCAGATTATCCATTGCCACTTCCAATGAATTTTTTTCTTTCGAACTAATTGTTCAAATCCCAATAATCCAATCACCGATAACCCTGCAAAAAGTGCTGTATACTTAATACCAAAAGCCGTTCCTAAAAATAAAAAACCCGCATTGGCCCATTCCGCAATATCCGTTTCCAAAAAATTAACAAAACAAATAAAAGACAAAAACTCGAAACTCGCTAAAAAGCTTTCATTATAACCCCACGAAAAAATGGCTAGGAAAAAGGGTATGGATAAAAAAATAAAAAATGCTAATTGAGTTCTTTTAAGGTGTTGCTTAAAGAATAAAAAAAACGCCCCTAAAATTAGAAACCAGTCCAGTATCAATGAAAATTTTGAAAGCGCTTCTTGTCCTAGGCTCCAAAAAGCAGCTAAAACGCTTTCCATAATTTTGGGCATATCACCGGTATCATTGACCCAATGCAGGGGTAAAAAATGCAATCGAACCACTTCTTCCGCAAATCGGAAATGATCTAAAACTGCATCCCAAATAATTGGTGGCGAGAAAAATTCAAAAAGCCAAAACACCATCATCAAACTGCTCAACCCAATTAAACCGTTTATTTTATTTTTATACTGTCGCAGCTGACAGAAAATGATCTTGAATAAACGCCATCCCTCTTTGAAAAATGGTATAAAAAACAAAATTATAATTTCAGGATAAAATATTTCATTCACTGCGAGTGAAAAAACCACTGTCGCAATGAGAACAATTGATACAAAAAAACCCAGGATATATTGATAGCTTACTTTGAATTTTCCAAAGAACAATTTTCCTATTGCGTTGGCCCACCCTAAAATTCCCACGCAGAGTGGGATAAAAAAAACGATTGGATATTTTTCCTTCAAAAAACGGATCGGCATTTTTTTGAAATTCCAAGAACAATTCTTGATCATCTCCAAGTTTGGCCGCCATATTGACCCCGGAACATACAATAAAAATGTTAAAAAAATGCATGCCGCAAAAAAAAATTTTTGTTCCACTATAAATTGATAAATTTTTTTTATCATATTGTATTCAATTTTGAGAGATGTACTTCGGTTGACATTCTTCCATCTCAAAGTATAATAATTTTTTCAAAATTAAAAGCCGGAGTGGTGGAACTGGCAGACACGTACGCTTGAGGTGCGTATGGGAGACCGTGCGGGTTCGAGTCCCGCCTCCGGCACCAGTGGTAGGTTTTCTTTCATTTTAATTTGCTCCTTAGCTGGAGTGCCGGCTGAAAATTCGGATGTGCTTTTAATACTAAATTCAGATAAAACTCAGCATTGTTCCGATCACCTGTTTCCCAAAAAGCTTGCGCCACATTTGTCAAATAAATCTCGCGTAATCGAATAAATTCCAACGTTGATAACTGTTTTTTTTGCGCCAAATAAAAAAAGTGATTGGCATCCTTACCCAATAAAATAGTTTGATGACTTCGAACGGTTTTAGGAATTTGTTTCAATAATTGAATAAACGCCTGTTTAAGTGATGGTGAAATCAACGGAATGAGTCCCCAATCAGACATTTTCATTTTAGTCCGCTCTGATTTGTTCAATGGCTTTGAAACCACGCGGATGTTCGAATGGGTCGATTTTTTAACTGGTACCGGAGTCCGCCAAACTAACCGTTTTACTTTCCACAATGCTTTAAATTCCATGTATTTCGGATTCCATTGATACGTATGGTGGGTATTGTTGATTATAAACGAAATTTTTGGATTTTTATAAGTATAAAGGATTGTTGCGTCTTTAATGCCCCAAGGCGTTTTTAAAATTCGAGAAAATTTATCGTGAATATCTTCAATAATTTCCCAACGAATTTGATTATCGCGTCTTACTCTTTCAACAAGCAAAAAAGGGGTCATGCTATTTTTGAAAATTTGAATCCATTTGATTTCAGATCCATTTTCCTGATAGCCAATTTGATACCGATTTAAATATGAATTATATGAGCAAATTTCTAAAAGATTTTTCCTTTTGGAAAGTCGTGTTTTTTGAAAATTCAATTTTCGCAAAATCAAAAATAAATACTCCTTATTCAAACTCTGTTTGAAATGTGAAAATAAAAGTAAATGACTCGACTGCTTACCAACTGCATTTTTCACCCTAATATTAGTCAAGAAATATTTTTGCGGAATTAATTGCATGGCATTCTCTTGGGCCGCTCCGATTTTGAATTCAAATAATAAAATTAACAACAAAATCCATGTTACTATTGCTTGTCTTTTAACCATTGTTTCCCTTTCATACCTGATGAATTATATCCATTTGGCTTGTTGATAAAAAATCAACGTTTCACTCAATCCTTGATTCAAGTCGATTTCACATTGAAATGACAGTAATTTTTTCATCTTTTCTGGGTTACCAATCCACGCCGAAGCTCGAGCTTCTTTGATTTTATCCAAATTGAGCAGACCCGCTTTTTTAGTGATTTGACTCCACTGTTCTGAAATTAAAGCTAACATCGTTACAGCCTTCCACGGTATTTTACAAACGATATATTTACGATTCATGACTCTACCCAATTGTTGAATAATTTCATTCCATGTATACGTTCGATTTTCCGCGATGAAAAAAATTTGATTCATGGCGGATGAAGCTTGAGTTACTTTTACAATAGCTCTTATTAAATCATCAATAAAAACCACACTGACACGTTGTTCTCCATTACCCGGTAAAAACACAATTCCCCATTTCATCATTTTAAAAAAATTAAAAAAATCTTTTTCATAAGGACCATAAACAATGCCCGGCCGTAATATAACGGATGCAAATTCGTTTCTATAGGAAAGCACTATTTGTTCGCCCAACCATTTTGTTTGTCCGTAAAAACTAATGGGCGAACCAAAATCGTTCTCCGTTAATGGCGTAGAACCTGTGGCGGGCCCTGCAGCGGCCAAAGAGCTGATGTAGACAAATCGTTTGGCATTTTTATTTTTTGCAAATGCACGACATAAATTTTTAGTGCCTTCGACATTGACACGCTTAAAATCAGAAAGATTTTTCCCTTTTAGAACTGCTGCTAAATGAAAAATGTAATGAACGCCGTTAACAGCTTGCTCCACTTCATCTTGATTTCTGATATCGCCGCGGATAATTTCAACATTGGAATTTGAGGAATTTAAAACTGGAATCGTGCTGTTTTCTCTCAAAAGTAATCTAACATTCCATTTCTTTTTAAGAAGTTCTCGTGTTAAATGACTTCCAACAAATCCACTTGCTCCTGTTATTAGTACTAAAGGTTTCATAAATACATCATAATTCAACTTCTCAAATAAATTGGTAAAATGTTTGATTATATTGGGACCATATTTTATAATACGGCAAACTTTTATGGCAAATAAAAATTTAAAAACTATACATTACAGGGGCGATAAATAATGGATTTATTTGACAAAGCCAATCACTGGACTACAGCCGACGATGTACGATCTCAAGATTTGTATCTTTATTTTAGAGCTATCTCCTCTGCTCAAGATACCGAAGTTACGGTTAATGGTAAACGGATGATTATGGTTGGCTCTAACAATTATCTTGGGTTAGTGAATCATCCTGAAGTTAAAGCCGCTATGATTGCCGCAATACAAAAATATGGTTCCGGGTGTACCGGTTCTCGTTTTCTAAATGGAACCCTCGATTTACACGAAACCCTTGAAATCCAGCTTGCGTCGTTTGTTAATAAGGAAGCTGCGCTTGTTTTCTCTACAGGATTTCAATCGAATCTGGGAATTTTATCTACGATCGCTTCCCGAGGCGACTTTATCCTTTCTGATCGAGAAAATCATGCAAGTATTGTAGATGGCTGCCGGCTCTCCTTTGCTAAAACAATTAAGTACGATCACAATGATCCTAAAAATCTTGAAAGCATCCTCAGTCGTTTAGATTATGACACTCCTAAGCTGATCGTCACTGACGGTATTTTCAGCATGGGCGGAGAAATCTGCAATCTTCCGACGTTAGTTCAGTTAAAAAATAAATATAACGCACGATTAATGGTCGATGAAGCCCACACCATAGGCGTATTAGGAAAGCATGGTTCGGGAACTGGTGAACACTTTTTACTTCAAAACGATGTTGATATTGTAATGGGAACTTTCAGTAAATCCTTTGCATCACTTGGTGGATTTATTGCATCATCGCGAAAAGTAATTGATTATCTTAAACATGTATCACGACCTATGATTTTTTCTGCAAGCATGCCCCCTTCCGCTGTGGCGGCCGTATTGAAATCGCTTGAAATTATTAAAAGAGAACCTGAACGACGGCAACGACTTTGGGCTATTGCTCAAAAAATGAAAAAAGGCTTTGAAGATATGGGCTATAATACCGGTTCCACTCAATCGCCTATTATACCTATTTTAGTTGGTGAAGATGCGAAAGCGTTCATCATGTCTAAAGAACTGGGAGAAGAAGGAGTTTTTGCAACACCAATTGTTAGCCCTGCGGTTCCTCCAGGAATGGCTCTTATTCGTACTAGTTATACGGCTACCCATACTGATGAACAATTAGATATTGTTTTAGACAAGTTTTATAAAATTGGGAAAAAATTAAATATTATTAAATAATTTTTCTTCTAACTAGGATTCGAGAAAGGAATGCTATGCCCTACACCATTGTTCCCGTTATGTCTCCAAAAGAACTTGAAATTTTTTTACATGTCCCTTGGAAAATTTACATACAAAACGGGAAAAAGGACCCCAATTGGGTGCCACCTTTTTTGGATGATTACCGAAGTATTCTGAACCCTAAAAAAAATCCATTTTTTGAACATGCGAAAGTACAAAATTTTATTTTAATGGATGAACAAAAAAGTGCAGTCGGAAGAATTTCAGGAATTATTGATGATCTACACAATCAAGTTCACAATGAAAAAACAGGATGGTTTGGATTTTTTGAATGTCCCGATGATTTCCAGGCCGCTAATTTGCTATTTAAAACCGTTGAAACATGGGTTAAAGAACAAGGCATGCAAATTTTACGTGGTCCCGCCAGTCCATCACTTAATGATGAAGTGGCTTTCCTTTTAGAGGGCTATGATTCTCCACCCAAAATAACCATGACCTATAATCCTCCTTATTACCATCAACTCGCAGAAAAAAACGGGTTGACTAAAATCAAGGATTTATACGCTTGGTATTTAAAAGCGAGTACTGAAATACCTGAACGAATCAGTCGCATTGCCGCTTATGTAATGAAAAAAGAAAATATTACTGTACGATCTTTGGATATGAAGCACTTCGACCGGGACACCGCTTATCTTAAGGACATTTATAATAAAGCTTGGGAGAAAAACTGGGGATTTGTTCCCATGACGGACAAGGAATTTGAATATGCGGCTAAAAAATTCAAACCTATCGCTTGGCCAGACTTTATTCAATTTGCTGAAGTAAACGGTAAACCCATTGCCTGTAATATTGTATTGCCCGATGTCAATCAAGCTCTTATTCACATGAATGGGGAGTTAAACCTATCAGGCTTAATTAAATTTCTCTGGTACAGTCGAAAAATCAATGACACGCGTATGATTGCCATGGGGGTCCTACCTGAATATCGAAAAAAAGGTGTTGATGCAATCATGTACTTGGAAGCACTTAAAACAGGGAAAAAACGGAATGTACTTGGTGGAGAACTTTCATGGACTTTAGAGGACAATCACCTTATAAATGATGGGATAAAAGCCATGGGAGGCACCATTTATAAAAAATATCGTATTTATCAAAAATTAATTTAAGTCTTCAAAATCAATGGTTACTTCGTCTTAAAACATGTCCCGCGCAATTGGAAACAATTTGGTTCCGATGTAAGGCAATTTGTCCATTTACCAAAACAAATCGTATCCCTTGTGACGGAATTAACGGATGTACGGGTGTCGCTTGATCATGAATTTTTTGATAGTTAAATATAACTAAGTCCGCCCAATTTCCAACCATTATACTGCCTCGATGTTTTAATCCCATTAAATGAGCCGGAGCCTCTGTCAAACGGTGAATCAGCGTAATTAAATTGATCATATGATCTTTTCGCACATAATGAGCAATCAGTCTGGGAAAAGCTCCTACAATACGCGGATCAATCATGTGACGAGTAGCGTCAGATCCAAAAAGCATAAACGGTTCTTGAATACTACGTTGAATGTTGCGCCGTGATAAGCCATGATAGCAAATGCCCACTTGTTCCTTATTTTTTAGCAAGAGTGCCAATACCGTGCGCACATCTGACATTTTCCATTTTTGGGCGAGTTGTGATATTGTTTTTCCTAAATCATTTTGAGGCATATCTGGGCTTAGTCGTGTAACTTCAATCCATTTTCCCCCTCCATACATTTGAAGCTGATCCTGGATCTTTTTTAAAACCAATTGATATTGTCTGGGATTGGAATAAAAATTCAATGATGTCACATTGTCTGGGAAGTATAAAAATTGACTTAACGGTAATTGAACTTCATTGCCCCAAAAATCATAGGGATAAATCGTGGCATAGACGGGCAGCCCTTCCGAACGTGCTTTTTCAAAAAGCAAAAAAACCCTTTCAGCTTTATTCCAGTTATGGGGCATTTTTATTAAAAGATGTTGAACAATTACTGGGATATGATCTACCTGTCCCACATGAATGGCCTCTTGGACGGCACTCAAAATTTGCGAATGGAAATTCCGGATATGCGTATAGTAGGCTGCATGAGGAAATGCTTTAAGGACAGAAGCCTCTTCCACCAGTTCTTGTGGACGGCACCATTCGCCGGGTTGATATGCCAATCCACTTGAAAGTCCAAATGCACCCGCTTTGAGTGCACGCCGAATATATTTTTTCATGAGTTGAATTTGCTGCGGTGTGGGTTGTTGATATTTATTTAAATTTAAGACTTGATCCCTTAACGTTCCTTGCCCAATTAATGTACCGATATTTAAAAGCATGGGTTCATGTGTAAAACGGTTCAAATTAAATCGGACACGGGTAAAAGACCATCCACAATTTCCGGTCAAAGCAGATGTAACCCCGCGTTCCAATGCATAGTGTTGTTGATTTTGGGACCACCACAAATCATTTTGGCACAAAATATCAATAAACCCAGGGACCACCCATTGCCCATGAACATTAATCGTTTTGTATGCATTGCGCGATGAACAGTGCCCAATTTTAACAATTTTTCCATTTCGAATCGCAATATCATCGTGATATGGTTCTCGCCCCGTCCCATCAATAATCAGTCCTCCTTTCAATATCAAATCATACTTGAGGTGGCGCTGGGCATGAAGGGAGGAGATCCCGCCTAAAAACACAATTAATCCCAATATACTTTTTAAAAATTTTTGTTTACAAAAAAAGGCGTGCATAGTTTATTCCTATACTAATACTTTCTTTTTCAAAATACTTAAGAACCCACCATCATGGTTCTCCGTGGGTAAAAAATATGTCCCGGATTTCATGACTTCAATATCGGGAATATTATTTGATGCTGGATTAATAATTTCATACGTCGGAAATTGATCTAAAAAATTTGAAATAACTTGTTCATTTTCCTCTGGCTCCAACGAACATGTGCTATAAACAATCCATCCACCACCATAGCAATGTGGTTCGATAATTTCCAGGATTTCACTTTGTTTTTTTTGGTGATTTTTTAGATTCTCCACTGACCACTTCCACCGCAAATCGGCACGTCGAGACAATACCCCAGTTCCACTGCAAGGAGCATCCACCCAAATCAAATCAAATCGTCGCGGCTTGGGCAATCGAGATATCTCACCATTAAAATATTCAATATTATTTAATCCCATTCGTTGAACACTTTCACTAATCTTCAATAATTTTTCATTCGAGTTATCGGTTGCTAGTACCTTGCCGTCCCTTCCCGCCGTTATCGCCATCCATAAACTCTTACTCCCCGGCGACGCACAGACATCCCAGATTTGCTGGCCTTCTTGAATCGGCGCTATCGATAACATTGTTTGTGGAGTCCAATCTTGCACGAACCAATCTCCGTTTAAAAAACTTTGAGTTTGAAATAATTTATTTCGTCCCATTTGAATCTCCAGCGTATCCGGTAAATTTTCAACCAATTTCCACTCAAAGGATTTCAAGTCCAACTGTACGCGTTCGCGTTGATCCGGTTTAATTTTCAAAAAAATTGAATGGGGAAGATTATCACCCTGTAATATTTTTTCTAATTTTTCAAGCGGAAATTGTCTCCTCCACCTTTCAATCAAATTTTTGGGATGTGAAAATTGAATTGATAATCTCTCCACTGGATCCTCAATTTTAATTTCCATCTTTTTTTTTATCGCAATTTTTCTTAAAATGGCGTTCACCAACCCGGACAATTTATAAAATTTTGTTTTTTTACTAAGTTGAACGGCTTCTGATATTATTGCGTAGTTAGGAATTTTATTTAAAAACAATAATTGATATACTCCCATTCTCAAAATTATCAAAACTTCCATCGGCAATTGACGAGTTGATGTATGGCACAATTCTTGAATGCGATAATCTAAAAAAAGTTTTTGGCGTGTGCATCCATAGACTAACTCAGAAAAAAGTCTATAATCCTTATCGGACAAGGAAAGTTCTTCATGAATCACTTTATCTATTTTAATTCCATTTTCAATCATTAGCAGTTTTGAAACCGCTTTTCCACGAGCGCCTAAATTTTCAAGTGCCTGAATTGAATTGGAGTTATTATCTTTTACTATCAAGGATATCGCCTTCTTTCATGGGAGGTCGAGCGCCCAAAAAATATTCATATGCAGCCATGACGCGTCGCGACGCAGGTTGAATCTGTTGAAGCAAAATCGAACCTTGAACAGCGGCAACCTCAATCCCCTCTTTTCCAATATGAGTAATGGTTCCTGGATTTTCAGTGGTGTTCTGCAATCGAGCTTGAATCACCTTTACTTCCTGAGAACTCAACCAACAACGAGCCACCGGCCAAGGATATAAACCACGAATTTTATTAAAAATATCCAGCGCTGTTTGATTCCAATCAATAGACAGTTCCGCTTTCCCCAACATCGGTGCATAGGACATCTTTGAATGATCTTGCCGCCTGCGTGGAGCCCTACCCTGGAGTAAAAGATCAATTGCTTGATGAATTAAATTAACCGATAGCAGTGACAAGCGATTTTGAAGCGCACCAAATGTTTCTTGAGAATCAATGGGACATTTTTCAGCAATCAAAATATCACCTGCATCCAGCTGATCATTCATATAAATAATGCTGATGCCCGTTTCCTTTTTCCCTTGCAAAATCGCATAATGAATTGGAGCCGGCCCACGGAATTCCGGTAGTAAAGATGCATGAATATTTAAACATGCTATTTTAGGAATATTCAAAATCGCGTTTGGAATAATCTGCCCATATGCAACCACAATGATTAAATCTGGTTCTATTTTTTTTACAAATTCAATTGATTCGGTTGAACGTATCTTTTCTGGCTGAAAAATCAATCTATTTTCTTGAACCGCCACTTGTTTTATGGGGGAAAATTTCAAATTCAAACCACGCCCAGCTGGACGATCGGGTTGTGTAATTACAGCTTCAATTGAATATTTATCTTTATCTTGTGCAAAACTTTTATACGGAGCTACTGAAAACTCAGATGTGGCCATAAAAACAATTTTAAGTGGGAACTTCAAAGGATAACTTTCTAAACTCCACGCTTCATTAAAAGACTATTTCTTTTGAAAACTTCTTTTTTAACTGTTTAAGTTGAGGCTGAATGACCAAACGACGCATCGCTGGAATTTTTTCAATAAATAACTGTCCATTCATATGATCAATTTCATGCTGAATACATCTTGCTAATAAATTTTTAAAAACCCAAATTTTTTCTTTTCCCTGAAGATCGTACGCTCGAACCTTAACTTCCAACGCCCGCTCAATCTCTTCTCGCACATTGGGTATTGATAAACATCCCTCTTCCGATAATTCGGTCCCATTTGTTTCTAAAATTTCAGGATTACATAAAACAACACCTTCTTTATCATCCGATTCATAATTAACGTTCATGACCATCATCCGAATCAATTCACCAATTTGAACAGCCGCTAATCCGACACCCGCGGCCTGATTCATGGTATCAATCATGTCCACCGACAGCTTTACCAATTCTTCATTAAATTTCTCAACTGGCAAACTCTGTTTTTTTAATCGAGGATCTGGATAGAGAACAATGGGTTTAATCATATATGATCTTTCTTAGTTTTTCTTAGATATTTTTATTATAGGGTTACTCGCATCAAAAAACAAGGCTTTCTTTGTTTCTTGAATTATGACAGAGAAAATCGTTTCAAAATATTTTTAATTCGCTGCGTTGTATTTTTGACCTTTAACGCGCTCACAATTTCCGAAACAATTGCAACACGTCGGGCCCCACTCATCATTACTGATTCCAAATTATGTAATTTTATTCCACCAATTGCAAAAAAGGGAACGGGAATACCCGCGTTACAAATAGTCTGAATATATTTTAATGTCACGGGAGGCCCCACATGTTTTTTCGTCTTAGTTGGATAAATGGGACCCACGCCAATGTAATCCGCACCGGCCTTAACAGCGTGAAGTGCCTGAGCTAATTCATGCGTTGAAACTCCAATAATTTTTTGATGTCCTATTAGACGCCTAACTTGATTGACCGGAAGATCCTCTTGTCCGATATGAACACCATCCGCACGAGAAAGCAGGGCAATATCTGGACGATTATTAACAATAAAAAGTGCTCGATATTGTCGTGTCAATTTGCGCACTTGAATAGCCACTTTAAGTAACTCACTGTCACTTAATGAATATTCTCTCAATTGAACAATATCCACTCCACCGTCTAGTGCGCGATGAACTACTTCAATTGTCGAACGTCCCATGGACAATGCTTGATCCGTGACCAGATAAAGCCTTGACTTTCTTAATCGTGTTATGAGCCAATTTTGAGGAGTCATGTTGCTTCGTTAAATGCCAATATTTAAAAATCTTTTTCCGGCGTCGAGGCCTGGGCATAAAGTTTTTTGGGAATTCTCCCAGCCAAATATGCCAATCGTCCGGCCTCGCAAGCTTGCTTCATTGCATAAGCCATATAAAGCGGATCTTTTGCTAACGCAACCGCTGTATTCAATAATACGGCTACTACCCCTAGTTCCATTGCTTTGGCCACATCGGAAGCCGTTCCCACTCCAGCATCAATTAAGACGGGGCACTTCAGACGTTCTAAAATAATTCGAATATTATTCGAATTTAAAATCCCCTGACCTGATCCGATCGGAGCTCCTGCAGGCATAACAGCATGGGCTCCAGCTTGCTCTAGTTTTTGCGCCATAACCGGATCATCTGATGTATAAGCCATCACGATAAATCCTTCTTGAACCAAAATGCGGGTCGCCTCTAACGTAGCGACAGGATCCGGCAACAATGTTTTTTCATCATGAATGACTTCTAATTTTATAAAATTTGAAATGCCACTAGCTTGGGCTAAATGCGCTACCCGAACCGCTTCCTCAACGGAAAAGCATCCTGCAGTATTAGGTAAAATAGTAAATCGATTTCTATCAATATAATCGAATATGTTTTTTTCATTTTTTTTCTCCAAGGAGATGCGTCGCAATGCAACCGTAACAATTTGCGTTCCCGAAGCTTCCAAACATTGTTGCATGAGTTCCAGACTGGTGTATTTTCCCGTTCCGACTAATAAACGTGATTTAAAAACTTTTCCGTTAATCTCATAACTATCCTTAGCAATGATCTCTTCCATCAGCATATTTTATCCTCCACCGACAAATTGTATAAGTTCAACTTGATCTCCTGAATTCAATTTTTTTTTGATTTGATCGTCCGTTAGACGAATGATTTCATGATTTACTTCTACTACCAAAAAGTTTTTATTGACTCCTAAAGTTTCGATTAATTTTTCAACACTCATCTCATCTGGAAAATTTTTCACTGCTCCATTTATTATTAATTCCATTTTAAGCCTCAATTTTTAAAATTTAAATATGATCCATTATAAATTCATAATTTAATAAACTTGCAAATCTGAAAATAATTTGTTGCGTATTATATTGCAATCATTTAACGAATATCCACTGGACACGCTACAGGGATTCACTAAAATAATTTTCCAGTCAGTTGACACTAAACGGCTATTTTGGAAACTTTATGATGCATTGCATATATAAATGATAAATAAAAACGACATTGCAATTATATATTAACATACTTTCTTCTGATACCTGCATTCTCAATTAATTATTGTCATGATAGAATTATAAGAGTAGTAGTTCAAAATAAATAAGGATTCCTGTGATTTCATTTCGAAAATTTTTATATCTAATCCTATCTAGCTTGGGGATCCTGCTATCTTTTTGGCCATGTTATGCGTTTGGCCAGTACCAATGGAACAATGTTGTCATTATGGGAGGTGGTTTTGTTGATGGCATTGTAGCCAGCCCGGCCCAATCTGGTTTAATTTATGCACGAACAGATGTTGGCGGTGCTTATCGTTGGAACAGTTCAACTGATAGTTGGACTCCTTTGACCGATATGTTCCCCATGAGTGAAGGAAACTATATGGGCATTGAAAGCATTGCTCCGGATCCTGCAAACGCTAATATTGTCTACGCTGCCGCTGGGATGTATTTTGGAAGTGGTAATGGAGTCATCCTTAGCTCAACCAATCAAGGAGCCAGTTGGACTATTAATAATATTCCAGTTTCAATGGGAGGGAATGCCAATGGTCGCGGAATGGGGGAACGATTAACTGTTGATCCTAATGATGATGCAATTCTTTACTTTGCTTCCCCCAATAACGGACTTTGGAAAAGTACAAACTCAGGTGCAAGTTGGACTCAATTAACTAACAATAGCAACGGATTACCTAATGGCGCTTCTGAATATGGTTTATCTTTTGTCATAGTCGATGGCCTTGGTGGCACATCTGGAACAGCTTCAACAACAATTCTAGTTGGAGTTGCCAATCAATCTGGCAGTGGAAGCAATTTATATATATCAACCAATGCGGGTTCAAGTTGGAGTGAAGTCAGCGGAGGCCCTGTTTCCCTTTTCCCAAGACACGCTTCTTTAGGCTCCGATGGAAATCTCTGGCTCGCTTATGGCAATGATTATGGACCGTATGATGTTACTGGCGTCACATTATCCGGCCAAGTATGGAAATATACCATTGCAACTGGCACATGGACCAATGTTACACCTACATCCAATTGGGGTGGGCAAGCTGGTGGAATTAGCGTGGATGCTGAAAATCCGCAACACGCCATCGTCTCCACGCTAGATTGGTATGGTCCAGACAAAGTTTTAGAAACCACTAATGGAGGCACCAGTTGGGTTGTTATTGCCAATCCTGACGCAGGATATGGATCACCATATTCTCAGTACAACGTCAATGGTGCTCTTTATCTTTATTTTGGAGATATTCTTGATCCCTCTACTGGAGTTACTGAAATTGGTACGGGTGCCACAAACTGGGTTGAAGCCGTCTGTCTCAACCCCTTTAATTCAAATCAAGCTTTTTATGGAACGGGTGAAGGTTTATTTGTAAGTTCAAATATTGAAGCGTCTGGAGCTCCTCAAGCTGTCACGTGGACTTTTTATGACTCTGGTTTAGAAGAAACCGTTCCACTATTTTTACCACCAGCAATTAATGGAAATTTTCTAGGTGCTGTTGGCGATGTCGGTGGAATGTTGAATACTAGCCTGACCTCACCGTCTACCATCGGAATGTATCGAAATCCAGTTTTTACCAATACGAATGCTCTCGATTATGCTGAATCAAATCCCAACTTTGTTGTACGCGTTGGTAATAGTGGTTCTGTTACTTCAGATATCGCCTATTCAGATGATAATGGAGTTACCTGGGCTCCCTGGGGCGTAGCACCTCCAGGCTATACTACATCCAATGAAATGCAATCAGTCGCAGTTGGAGCTAATGGACAAATTGTCATTGTATCTCCCTATGCTGGTTATGGATCTCCGGCTTGGACGAATACTGTCGGCGGTGCGTGGACAACTTGCACCGGACTTCCTTCTGGATCCATAGTAGCTGCCGATCGAGTTAATTCTAATTTATTTTATGCTACCGATGGCGGAACTCTTTATGTTAGCACCAATGGAGGGCAAAGTTTTTCATCGACTGAAACATTTAGTGGATCTGGAACTCCACGACCCGTATTTGGTATTTCAGGAGAAGTATGGGTTGCTGCTAATGGTGGCTCTCTATATCGATTCACTGGTCTTGGAACTTCAACACCCGTCGAAACCCAAATTTCATCTGTAACTAACGCCTATGGTGTTGGTTTTGGAGCCCCCGCATCTGGTGAAACACATCCAGCTATTTTCTTAATTGGCACTGTTGGAGGACAATATGGCTTTTTTAGATGTGATGATGGCGCCGGAGTAAGTTGGGTACGCATCAATGACAATAATCATCAATATGGTTGGCTTCAAAACAATTATATTGCGGGCGATGAACATATTTATGGACAATGTTACTTAACAACTGGTGGCCGTGGTTATATTTATGGTCAAATGCTAGCAACACCTACAGCCACTAGTACTTCAACCCCTATAAACACCCCTACCTCAACCAATACCGTAACGATGACACCCACAGCCACTCCCACTGCGACAAATACCACCACAATGACACCAACAACTACCTCCACCACGACGAATACCGTTACGATGACTCCGACCTCGACGCTCACGTCAACCCCGACCAATACGGCTACGCCTACACTCACGGCCACACTAGCCAATACCGCCACCGCAACCTCAACAACGACTTCCACCGCTACGGCCACATCAACATTGAGCCCAACTTCCACGGCCACCGCAACCTCGACGTTGACAACAACACCAACCTCGACTTTCACTGCTACAGCCACGTCAACATTGAGCCCGACTTTTACCGCCACTGCAACCTCGACGTTGACCTCGACGATTACTTCAACCCCAACCACCACGCCGACCGGAACGCTAACTCCTCAAAATACCAATACGCCTACGGGAACTCCCACGGTCACGAACACGTGGACGCCCACCGCCACG
>DAHXKG010000029.1 GCA_027366525.1 candidate division FCPU426 bacterium | reverse complement strand
CCGCTTCACGATTCATTTGAGAGTGGGCAGTGAGGGATTCGAACCCCCGACCCCATGCGTGTAAGGCATGTGCTCTGAACCAGCTGAGCTAACTGCCCGGGATAACGGAGTTGCATCTCATTTCTCAAGTGAGCTGCAACCGAACCAGTGAGCGCGAGACGGGACTCGAACCCGCGACGTCCAGCTTGGGAAGCTGGCATTCTACCACTGAATTACTCGCGCATCAAGGAAGGTCTACGACCTCCTGTCGTGCCAACGGTATAATATGCATCATGACTCCTTTTTTTTCAATGATTACTTTTTCAATAATCGGCCGGACTTTTCCGCTCAAACGGCTTAAGATGAGCGAAAGAAGGCCGATATAGATATAGAAGAGCCTTCTTCCTTAAGCCTAATCCGCTTTGAGAAAGACGGTGACTTAACTTGCGTGCAGGAATTCTCAGGAGCCGGGCTGTCTTCTGAGAAATTCTGACCAGTCAGGTGAGATGTTTTGCAAAGAAATAAATACTACAGGCTGCCAACGAACACCGGTTATCCGGCACATTTCTAGTAGAGTGAAATCAAATGACTCCGAAA
>DAHXKG010000028.1 GCA_027366525.1 candidate division FCPU426 bacterium | reverse complement strand
TGGGAAAGCATCCTGACTGGGGGACAAGAATTTTCAATCTCGCAAGATACGAGGTGAGGAATTACGTTCTTTCCAATGCGGTATACTGGATCGATGTTTTCCATGCTGATGGTATCAGGATAGATGCAGTAAGCTCCATGCTCTATCTGGATTATTCAAGAAAGGAAGGCGAATGGGTACCGAATATCTATGGTGGAAGGGAAAACCTTGACTCAATATCTTTCTTCAGGGAATTGAATTCCTTCCTGCACAGTACTTATCCATATGTAATAACAATCGCTGAAGAATCAACAGCATGGCCTGGAGTTACGAATTCCCTTGAGGCGGGTGGACTTGGGTTCGATTTCAAATGGAATATGGGATGGATGCATGATACACTCGAGTATTTCACATTAGATCCTGTATACAGAAAATATCACCAGAACCTTATCACGTTCACAATATGGTATGCTTTCAGCGAGTCATTCATACTTCCACTTTCTCATGATGAGGTGGTCCACATGAAGGGCAGCCTCTTCACCAAAATGCCAGGAGATGAATGGCAGAAGATGGCCAATCTGAGGTGCCTGTATGCATTCATGTTCCTCAGCCCCGGAAAGAAACTGGTATTC
>DAHXKG010000027.1 GCA_027366525.1 candidate division FCPU426 bacterium | reverse complement strand
AAAAAGAAATTGGTTGAAAAATTAAAAAAAATTGGGTTTTCAACGATTCAACCGCTTACAGACCACAATGAAGTATTTTGGTTTACACGAACGCTGCGTTATAAAAAACAATCCCATAATTTGTAATTTTTATAAGACTTATTTCAATTACTCAACCCTGTTCTGATAAAACGATGGGATAAATTAAATATGTTTGAGTCGAATATACACACTGAAGCTTTTGTAAATAAAAATGCAACCTCTGAAAAACTCAGAGAGATGGCTTGAATCTCTGTCCTGACGAGTTGTTGGATATCGATCGGATGAGTTTTTCAGAGGTTACAACTTTATTTAAATCCGTCTCAAAAGTATATTAACCCGGATTTCCCAGATGAAATTTTCTTTCGAATATAATAAGACATCGTTTGGCCATATAAACAAAGACTTTTCTGCAATTTGGGAACCGCGAGAGGGGAAGTGCAATGGGTGAAGCCGGAAAAGACAATGTTTTTTAAGCATCTGGGTAATTTTCGATTAATGAAAAGTAGGACTGAATTTTGAGTTTGCAGAAGTATTTAATAAAGTGTTTACCTGATGGTTCCAGTTTTGCAGAACTTTGGCTTTTGAAAAATGAGAATGATAAAC
>DAHXKG010000026.1:241-632 GCA_027366525.1 candidate division FCPU426 bacterium | reverse complement strand
ATAGCGGGTGAAAGCCCCGTAGGCGAAGCTGAACCTCTCCCGATCGGTACCCGAGTAGGGTCGGGCACGTGAAACCCGGCCTGAATCGGCGGGGACCCTCCCGCAAGGCTAAGTACGAGATGACGACCGATAGCGAAACCAGTAGGGCGACCGAAAGGTGGGAAGAACCCCTATCAGGGGAGGACACTGAACCTGAAACCCCGCGCCTACAAGCGGTGGGAGGGCCATGCTTAATGCGGCCTGACCGCGTGCCTTTTGCATAATGATCCGGCGAGTTATGGTGTCGGGCTTGGTTAATCCCTTCAGGGGAGGAGCCGTAGCGAAAGCGAGTCTTAACCGGGCGGTTGTCCGGCGCCATAGACGCGAAACCAGGTGAGCTACCCATGGGCAG
>DAHXKG010000026.1:0-231 GCA_027366525.1 candidate division FCPU426 bacterium | reverse complement strand
TGAAGCGGCCTTAACCGGCCGTGGAGGACCGAACCCACCAGTGTTGAAAAACTGGGGGAGGACCTGTGGGGAGGAGTCAAAGTCTTATCAAACCTGGAGATAGCTCGTTCTCTCCGAAATGGCTTTAGGGCCAGCCTCGAGACGTGTGATACGGGGGTAGAGCGACGGAATCCGTTCGGGGGCCTTCCCGGCTACCCGGCGGAACCCAACTCCGAATACCGTATTATTGAC
>DAHXKG010000025.1 GCA_027366525.1 candidate division FCPU426 bacterium | reverse complement strand
TAAGAAAAGATAAAATGGCGCTCCAAAGATTAAAAGAAGCCGCGGAAAAGGCAAAAATAGAACTTTCCTCTTCTCTCGAAACCGATATAAATTTACCGTTTATTACGGCGGACGCAAGCGGTCCCAAGCATCTTAACATGAAGCTTTCCAGGGCAAAGCTCGAACAGCTTACCGCCGAATTAATCGACAGGTCTATGGCTCCGGTTAAAACGGCATTAAAAGACGCGGGTTTGTCAACCTCTCAGGTCGATGAAGTCGTGCTTGTCGGAGGACAGACAAGAATGCCTAAGGTTCAACAGTCGGTTAAGGATTATTTCGGAAAAGAACCTCATAAAGGGGTTAATCCCGATGAAGTCGTAGCTGTCGGTGCGGCAATTCAGGGCGCCGTTCTTAAAGGAGAAGTTAAAGACGTCCTTCTGCTGGATGTTTCGCCTTTGTCTCTCGGAATAGAAACCCTCGGCGGCGTTAGCACGAAATTAATCGAAAAAAATACGACTATCCCTACCAGAAAGAGCCAGATATTTTCGACCGCCGCCGATAATCAGCCGGCGGTTACGATAAACGTCCTGCAGGGCGAAAGGGAAATGGCGTCGGACAACAAGAGCCTCGGAAGGTTCGAGCTGACGGGGATACCGCCTTCTCCA
>DAHXKG010000024.1 GCA_027366525.1 candidate division FCPU426 bacterium | reverse complement strand
ACGTGTAATAATAAGGCTTATTTTTAGTTGCAGGTAATTCCCCAATGAAGAGGGGACTGAAAGTAAGATATCCGCCATGAGTCAACCAAGCTCGGCGACGTTGCAGGTAATTCCCCAATGAAGAGGGGACTGAAAGTTGATTAATATATCATCATCATGATGCCTATTATAAGTTGCAGGTAATTCCCCAATGAAGAGGGGACTGAAAGGGAATTTGTTCCGGTTGAACGTCTGAAATTTCCGAAAAGTTGCAGGTAATTCCCCAATGAAGAGGGGACTGAAAGTCTTTCTAGTCCCTCCATTGCTCTCCAACAAGTTCCCGCTTACGAAGAATTTGCGGAACACGCGACCATCAGTCTCTGCAATCTGGGGTTTCAGGATCTTCCTACTCATTTAAACAACAACAGCCGTTTCTTTTTGCAAAATTTGTTCTCCGATTTCCAAAGCAATTTTTTTACCAACCGGCTTTGGTCGATGATACTCCAGCAACAGCTGTACTGTACCGCAGAAAACGTGGTCGATGTACAAACCAAAGTTAAAAGAGACCAAGTTGGTTGCTGGCTGACGGGGAACCTGAAGTTCACTTTTTGGTTGTCCGGTACCTCGATTCAAATAACATTTTCGTTTCGGTTGGTGTTCCCAAAAATTCCAGAA
>DAHXKG010000023.1 GCA_027366525.1 candidate division FCPU426 bacterium | reverse complement strand
TTGTCTCTGTTGAACAGTACATTGAATGGTTATGCGGGAAATACAATAAAGATCCCCAGCCTCTCATCCAGTACTGGATAAAGAATCAGTACAGGATCAAATCGGTAACTCCCCTCACCTCTGCGGTTTCCATATTTTCCATCTTCCATCCGGATGTGGAGAGATCGGATCTCTGCAGTCTCACGGGAGTTGGCATAACAAATCTGGACATCCATTCAAAACGGATAGAGGGAACCTCTCTTCCCACACAGACATAAAAAATTTAAATATCGCATATATATAATCATGTGTTGACGAATGATCGTATTTAAACTCCTTTTTTTCAATTCTTCATCCGCATCTGAGTTGATTTTCAGGGGATCTTATGAACCTTAAAAGTATTCTGCCGTACTTAATTCTTCCTTTAGGTATGTCAATCTATGAAGTTGCAACACTCGTAGTAATGTCCACACATAGTTTGGATTCGATAACTCTTTCAGTCTATCAACCGCAAAACGCTTTTATCTCAATGTTCTGGTACGATGGATTCGGAAATATTTTGATGCTGATTTTTTTGATTGGTTTATCAGAATTTTCTTTAATATATCTTCCAACAGAGCAGAAATATTTTAGAGCAATATCGATTTTAATTCTTTCTTTTATTGTTGGTTATTTAGCCAACTTAAAATGGTTGTCATCTGGT
>DAHXKG010000022.1 GCA_027366525.1 candidate division FCPU426 bacterium | reverse complement strand
CGGAGAACTACTAAAATTCCCGAACAAAGTATTCGGAATGGCTTTGAATCTAGAAAAGAACCGAATTGGAGCGGTCATTTTTGCGAATGACCGTTTAGTTAAAGAAGGTGATATCGTTAAACGAGGAGGAACAGTAATTACTGTTCCTACCGGTATGGGACTTTTAGGTAGAATTGTAAACCCACTAGGGCAGCCGATTGACGGAAAAGGCGCATTAACTGGCTCGCTTAAAAAACGTCGAATTGAGATAAAAGCTCCTGGCATAATTGCGAGAAAGTCTGTTCACGAAGCACTTCAAACGGGTATCAAAGCAATCGATGGTCTTTTTCCGATAGGACGGGGTCAACGAGAGTTGATTATTGGAGATCGTCAAACAGGTAAAACTGCGATAGGAGTTGATACTATGATCAACCAAGCAAAACTTAAAGAAGTTTACTGTATTTACGTTGCAATCGGTCAAAAAGCTAGTACCGTTGCTCAAATAACCGACATTCTTAGAGCTACTGATTCACTTCAAAATACTATAATAGTTGCAGCTACAGCATCTGATCCAGCTCCTCTTCAATTTTTGGCGCCTTATGCTGGCTGCGCGATGGGTGAGTATTTTAGAGATAACGGAATGCACGCTCTTATAATTTATGACGATCTTACCAAACAAAGCGTAGCTTATCGACAAATGTCCCTACTTCTTCGAA
>DAHXKG010000021.1 GCA_027366525.1 candidate division FCPU426 bacterium | reverse complement strand
AGCAGCAATCCCAGCCAGCCGCCGGCCGGCTGCCACAATGCCGCGAAGCCGTTCTCATAGGCGTTTTCGGCCCCGGCAAAGAGCGAGCCGGCGCCAATCCATGATGTAAGCAGCGTGAGCACCAGCACCAAGGCCGGCAAGGAGCGGCCGGCTACCAAGTAATCGGTCTTGGTCTTCACCCGCGCGGTGCGATAGAAGGCAACCGCCAGCAACGTGAGTACGATGACGGCCAGAACGGCAACGTAAAGCTGAGACATCGGCAGCTTTCCTCGGGGTAGCAGACAGAAAGACGGTCCTCAGCAGTGTACCGAATGGAGGATGACCCGAAAACGGGGATGATCCGGGTTCGACCCGCTAAATCGCCATTGACCCCTGTTTGCGGTGTTGCTACACTGGTTATGCGGGGTGGAGCAGCCCGGTAGCTCGTTGGGCTCATAACCCAAAGGTCGCTGGTTCAAATCCAGCCCCCGCAACCACTTACTGGATTTGAGGGCGCAATTGGGGCGCAATTATCGCCCCGGCCATGAGTTCCTCGACCAGTCTTCCGTTCGCAGGCCGAGTCAGTTCCAACATCGCGTTCTGCCCGTACCTCATCGTCATATCAATCGAACTATGCCGCATGAGCTTCTGCTGCACTTCCGGGCCACTCCTGAGTTACCCAGTCGCGCCCGGTAGGTGTGGCGAAAGGCGTGCCATCCGAGTTTGGGAATGCCTGCGACACGCCCAGCCGGTTCCAGATGCTTCACTCGCAATGAGTCGGCGTGATAGGGACGGCCCGTGTCGATGTTACCGAACAGCCATCCATTCACGCTCTGTTCCCGCAGTTT
>DAHXKG010000020.1 GCA_027366525.1 candidate division FCPU426 bacterium | reverse complement strand
ATTGAAAACCGCGAGTATGAACCCCTCTTTACCTGTCTTCCTGATGAAACTGAATACCGACTGGTTATAGTCAGAGAAATCCAGCCACTCGAACCCCGAAGGATCCTGGTCTGATATGGAGAGATTATTGCTTGTGTAAAGAGTTAGAGCATCCCTGAAGAATCTTATCAGCCGGGCATTGTAGAAATAGGACGCCTGTTCCCATCTCAATCCTTCCTTTACGTTCCACTCTTCATGCTGGCCCCATTCTGATCCCATGAATACCAGTTTTTTCCCCGGGCTGAGGAACATGAATGCATACAGGCACCTCAGATTGGCCATCTTCTGCCATTCATCTCCTGGCATTTTTGTGAACAGGCTGCCTTTCATGTGTACAACCTCATCATGTGAAAGTGGAAGGATGAAAGACTCGCTGAAAGCATACCATATTGTGAAAGTGATAAGGTTCTGGTGATATTTCCTGTATATCGGATCTAATGAGAAATACTCGAGTGTATCATGCATCCATCCCATATTCCATTTGAAGTCGAAACCAAGGCCACCAGCTTCAAGGGAATTTGTAACTCCAGGCCATGCCGTTGATTCTTCAGCGATCGTTATTACATATGGATAAGTGCTGTGCAGGAAGGAATTCAATTCCCTGAAGAAAGATATTGAGTCAAGGTTCTCCCTTCCGCCATAGATATTTGGTATCCATTCACCCTCCTTCCTTGAATAATCCAGGTACAGCATTGAGCTTACTGCATCTATCCTGATACCATCAGCATGGAAAACATCTATCCAGTATACCGCATTCGAGAGAACGTAATTCCTTACTTCGTATCTGGCAAGATTGAATATTCTCGTTC
>DAHXKG010000001.1 GCA_027366525.1 candidate division FCPU426 bacterium | reverse complement strand
TATGTAGGGAGAGAAGGGTTTACACCAGGGGAGGCTGACTATCCCTCACTCGCCTTTGATAATGGAGTTCCTTATGTGGCTTATGAGGACGAAGCAGCGGGAGATAAAGTTACGGTCATGAAATACCAAGATTCATCATGGGTCACGGTGGGGAAGGCAGGATTTTCACCTGGAATGGCAGAAAGTACGTCCTTGGCAATTTATGATGGCACTCCCTATGTGGCCTATCGGGATCAAGCGATGGGTGGATATGTAACGGTGATGAAATACACCGGGAGTTCGTGGGTCATGGTAGGAAAGGAAGGATTTTCCACCGGAAGGGCCAGGCATATTTTGCTGATGATCCATCAAGGGATTCCCTATGTGGTGTACTCCGATACAAGCCATGGGGGCAAGGTAACGGTGATGTGCTACCATCGGATAGCAAACTAGATAGTGCTTTCAAAAGATGAATAAAGAGAGAGAGAAGGTGAGATTGTGAAGTTTTGGATATGCAGATGTGCAAAAATGGGGCAGCAGATTTCCAATTACACATATGCAGTTACCAGCTAAATTTATAAAATGAATGCTTGGGTCATTTGTTGCTACAGGTACAATGATTCGAAAAAGGTGAATATTAGACTTGATTTGAACGGCATCAAAATTACTCAAACTGAAGTAGGGCAATGGATCTATTAGGTAAGATGGTTGGAGAAACCGTTTCAAAAGATGCATCCGGCGATCTTATTTCAAAAACAGATGCCAACGGATTTACTACCACGCATACTTATAACAAAATGAATGAAGAAACCAGCGAAACGCTTTCTGATGGAGAACAAGAGACCTTGGAACCGTATGATGCGACTGGAAACTTACTTCAAAAGGTGACCTTTGATGGGAATGCAATCTAGTATCACTATGATCCACAGAGTGACCGATTGATTAGTGAGCGTTTCCAGAAAGGAACCATTACGTGGACATATGATGGATTTGGACAGTTAGCTGTCTTAAACGATCTCAGCGGTTCAACCACGTTTCATTACGACGCCATGAACCGGATGGTTGCCTGTGTTTACAATCGGCAAGAGTATCCTTGGGTTTTTAAGCCAAAGGAGGAAGAGCTTTTGATATTTTAACTGTTTCCGGTCAATTTGCAGAATTTACTTCATCAGGGTTGCCAGCGACAATTGCACAAAATCGATATCACAGGAGAATTGTCAAAGATCGAATACTGGGTAAGATGACCTATTATTCGTTCGTTGAAGAGGCCTTAAACATCGCGAACTATGCTTCCATAGGAATATATCAAGATCCATTTTTATTCCAAGGAGGAACTTATGAGTGGAGAGCACATGGTTCACTTGGTGAAAACTTCAAACGATTGAGAAGGATGGTGGGAAATACATTTTATACACTTAAGAAAAGTTATTTATAGAAAAGCAGACCAAGGGTGCGTGATTTCATTCGAGTATTTGTGCCTTAGGGAATTGGAAGCGGGATTTCATTTTTACGGCGAGCAGATCGAATCAGATATTGAAAATGGGAACGGTGCTGATTCGTAAAACTTCATTCCAAAGTAATTGTGAAACAAGGATATTTATAAATGCGACAGCTTGGATAGCTCATCAAAAATCATCATCCGATTTTAAAATCAATTATTGGTCTTGTAATGTTTATGCCAGACGCATCAACACGCCGGGGTTGCTATTTTAGATTTTATCTATTGTTGTTGTGGGGATTAATACGAATTGAGTTAAACGAGGTCAATGCGGTTATCGGTGATGAATTTGATAAGTTTTGAGTACTTCTAAGACTACGGGAATTAAGGAGATCAGTACAATTCCAAGTAGGAAGAGAGAAAAATTATTTTGAATCATTGGAAGATTGCCAAAAAAATATCCGCCAAGAACTCCGAGGCTGATCCAGAGCAGTCCACCGATAGCATTAAAAATCCAAAAAGAAAAATAACGCATTCGACCGATGCCAGCGACAAAAGGAACAAACGTGCGAATAATAGGAATAAATCGTCCAAGGAGAATTGTTTTACCACCATGTTTTTCATAAAATTGGTGGGTCCGCTTTAGATATTCTGGATTAAGCCATTTTGAATTTTTTTGATGAAAAACCTTAGGACCTAAGGAATATCCAATGCGATAATTTATGGTATCGCCTAGGATTGCGGCTAGACTCAACAAGAAGATGAGCAGTGGAAGATTAAAAAAATGCTGGGCACTTAAAGCACCTACAGTAAAAATAATAGAATCACCGGGAAGGATGGGAGTAACCACGAGTCCTGTTTCACAAAAAATAATTCCAGTTAACAATCCATAAGTTAAAACAGCATGATGGAGGACCATGTTTTTTAAATAAAAATTCAAATGCAGGAGTATGTGCAACTCGTGATTAATCACGAAAAAAACCATTGAGGAATGATTGAAAGAGGATCCAAAAAATTCCTTTCATTTTAAAAAAATTAAACTATGTTCAATAGTATACTGCTTTTTAAAAAAAATAGCCTTGAAATTTAAAACGCCCAAACCCTCTATTCAAGATTCCCCCAATCAATTTGACGTTTTTCTAGCCATGGCTTGGTATTCTGGGATAAAGTTTTTCAAAATTGCTCTAGTTAGAGCTTACATAAAGTCGATCTAATCCGAGCTTCAATAGAACAGTTCAAGAGGTTGAGTTGCAATGGATTGGTTTTTTACTCTAAAAATTTTTAACGCAGTTATGGATTAATAAACGTTTTCTTGAATTTATGTGTTATTAATTTAGGCTGATTTTAGTCGCAAGGGTTTACGTAAAGGTATTTGAAGGTTTTCAAGCACCAATGCAATTATGATCTAAATTCGATTGAATCTCTATTCAGGTGTGCAACGGATATTATTTTAAAGAAAGTACGCGTTGGGTTGAAAAAATAAAACTTAAGATGATTGTTTAATCGGATGGGATTGTTGTAAGCTTCAAGGTCGCATGAAGACCGAAGAATTTATTATTGAAGCTTAAACGTTCGCACTCATCTCAACGAATCACTAATAAACGGATCAGTCACACTAAAAATTTGGGTTTTAAGGCATAAGAAAAAATTTTACAGTTTTTTGTTGATGTTAGAAGGATCGCCCCAATTCCAATGTAATTTTTCTCCCTTTAAAAAACATAAAAAAAGGAATACAGCGGTTAAAATAGAAAAAATGAAAAGAAAGGTTTCAAGAAATTGGTGTGGCGGCTGAAGAGATTTAACCAGATAAATTGATACAAATACCGAAAATAGATATAAAAAAGTCACAGTCCATCCCTTCCAATTTGCAGGGAACCATCCCCAACCATATTTTTTGGACCGGAACCAGATGGAACTTTTCATGAAGGTATTATATGCTAAAATAACTTGGTTTCCATCTGAAATAAGCGCGGATCATTTTGAGACACGGTTTCTGATCGACCAATGAAATTAATCCTTTCTGATTCGGGTAAAATTTAAACTTAAGAGTGGGCTTGCCCTCAAAAATTCAAAAACCGGTTTTAAATTGCAGATTATTTAAAATGGCAGTGTGATACTTGCTTTCAATAGTTATAGTTAAATCGGCTATTCAATCAGGGTTGAAGCGAGTATGGACTGCTATGGGTATGAAATGTAAAAATGACGGTTCGTTCTAATAATGTGCAGTTTAACAAATAATCAACATCAATGTTTTTTTAGTATGTCTTGCCTAAAAGGTTTGATTAGGATCAAATCAAAAAAATAAGTGAAAATTTTAATACGCGAATTTTTTAAAACTGATATCTTGATTTGTTGGAAATATGTGAAATAAAACTGAAACGCGAGGAATGCGTAATTCAAAAGTATGCCGGAATAGGGATGAAGTAGATTGTTGTGTTGATAAATAGGACTTAGGACAAAATTAAAATGAAGCAGCGAATATTACAATTTTTGGAAAAATGGATTCGAAAAACGCCCAAGAGTTCTCAAGAGATTCCCTTGCGATCAATTAAACGCATTTTAATTATTCGTCAACATGATCAATTGGGGGATTTTTTATTATCCACTCCAGTCTTTCGAGCACTTCGAAAACGATTTCCACAAGCCCATTTGGGGCTTGTAGTACGGACCTATACGTGGCCGGTCGCACTCTATAATCCCAATATTGATGAAGTTTTGATTTTCCCAGAAAAATGGAAATATTTTCACATCGGCAGATTTTTAAGCTTTGTCAAAGGCCTTTGGAAGGGATGGGATTTGACGATAGTTTTGAATACAGTATCGCACTCATTTTCAAGTGATTTAATTGCTTTTTTTTCACGAGCTCGTTGGGTTTTAGGGCGAGAAGATATGATTTTTTCAGGATGCCAGTCTAATTTTTTTTATAACATCCTTGTGCCAGCGCCATCGCCTGAATTGCATCAAAGTTTGATTAATTTGAAACAAGTAGAATTATTAGGCATATCCATGGATTGTTTAGAAGAACAATTGATTCTAACAGGTCATGAACAACAACAAGTCCGACAAGTACTTAAGGCGTTAGGTGTTTTTGAGAATCAACCATTGATTTGTGTTATACCGGGAGCAGGTAAATTAGAAAATCGATGGCCTCTTTCAAAATTTTCTGAGTTCATGAATGGCATGCATCAATTACATCCTAAATTTCAATGGATTGTCAGCGTAGGGGATCAAGAAATTTTTTTAGCGCAGCAATTGGTGACAGATCTTTCTTTTCAAATAGCAATCTTAAAACACGTTTCATTGCGCACATTAGCAGGAGTTTATGGGAAAAGCATGCTTTGTATTGGGAATGACACGGGAACTCTGCATGTGGCAGCTGCGGTAGGGTCTCGCGTGATAGGAATTTTTGGACCGACGGATCCCCAATGTTGGAAACCATGGGGCGATCGCATTGTAGGAATTCGGGCCCAGGATCAAAAATGTTCATCCGTAGAGGTTCAATGTGTTTTAGATGCAAGTGAAGATTTGTTGCGGCAGGCTTAGGATAAAGGAATCATGAACCTCAACTTGCAGAATCAGGAAATTCACTTTAAAGTATAACTATTTCAAAGGCAAAAGGATTTCAATGGAAGAATCGATATTTCGCAGTTTATTAAAGAAACGAGTGATTATTTTTGATGGTGCTATGGGCACGAATATTCAAACGTATAATCTTTCCAAAGAAGACTTTCAAGATAAAGAAGGCTTAAATGACTATTTGGTTCTTACCCGTCCGGATGTTATTCGTGAGATTCATGGAGGATTTCTAAAAGTTGGCGTGGATGTATTGGAAACCAATACGTTTGGATCAAATCGATTAAAACTGGGAGAATATGGTATAGCCAATCAAGTAAAATTAATCAATCAAACAGCAGTTCAACTGGCTCGCGAAGTAGCCAATCAATATTCTACTCCGGATCGACCTCGAATGGTAGTTGGATCCATGGGGCCAACAGGAATGCTTCCATCCTCAGAAGATCCGGATCTTGGGAATATTTCCGTGGACGAACTGGAAGATATTTACTTTGAACAGGCTTGTGCTTTAGTTGAAGCGCAAGTAGACGCACTTTTGATTGAAACCAGTCAAGATTTATTGGAGATGCGTGCAGCAACGTTTGGATGTCACCGGGCTCGTCAAATGTTGAAAATGGATATCCCGATTATCGCTCAAACAACACTCGATACCACGGGACGCATGCTGCTTGGAAGCGATATTGGAGTAGTATTATCGACCTTCCTTCGATTGCCGATCGATGTATTGGGGATGAATTGTTCAACGGGGCCTCATGAAATGAAAGATGCAGTCCGATTTCTAAGCCAATATTCTCCCTTCCCGATTTCGACCATTCCGAATGCAGGATTACCGGAAAATCGTGGAGGACAAGCGTGTTATCCTTTAAAGCCAGAGGAGTTAGCCTCAGCACTTGAAGAATTTGTCAAGGTGTATGGTGTTTCAATTATTGGCGGATGTTGTGGAACAACGCATGAGCACCTTAAGCAAGTAGTAGATCGGGTGGGATCACAAGTGCCGAAGAGCCGAAAACCGCTTCAGATGTCAGATGTTTCTTCAATGATTAAAAGAGTTTCATTGGATCAAAATCCTCAACCGCTCCTCATTGGCGAGCGAATCAATGCTCAAGGTTCCAAAAAAATGAAAAAGCTTTTGTTGGAAGAAAATTATGGCGGTATTGTGGCGATAGCTCGGGATCAATCTGAGGGAGGCGCTCATGTACTGGATGTTTGCGTTGCTTTGACCGAGCGAGCCGATGAGAAAGCCACCATGAAACAGTTGGTCAAAAAATTAACGCTAGGGGTAGAAGCACCTCTGATGATTGATTCGACGGAAGCCGATGTGATTGAAATCGCTCTCAAAAATTATCCAGGTCGTGCGTTGGTAAATTCGATCAATTTAGAAGGCGATGGTTCTAGACTCAAACGCATTTGTCCGTTAATAAAAAAATATGGCTCGGTAGTCGTAGCTTTGACCATTGATGATCTATATTTTAATCCTTCCGTTCCATCCGAAAAAGGGATGGCGAAAACACGGCATCGAAAATTGCAAGTGGCACAACGAATTTATGAAGCTTGTACCAATGAATATGATATTCCGCCTGAAGATATTGTTTTTGATCCGCTGACGTTTACTTTAGCCACCGGAGAAGAAGAATTTAGAAATTCTGCAGTAGAAACGCTCGAAGGTATTCGCATGATTAAACAAACCCTACCTCAGGTTCGAACAGTTTTAGGGTTGTCCAACGTTTCTTTTGGGTTGTCCAAGCCAGCTCGAGAAGTTTTAAATTCCGTGTTTTTATATCATGCAGTTCAGGCGGGTTTAGATATGGCCATTCTGAATCCCGTGGATATTCGCCCGTATAGTAATTTATCGTCACAAGAAAAAAATCTGGCCGAGGATCTTCTATTTAACCGAGAATTGCAGGCTTTGGCAAATTTTATACAGTACTTCAGCGGATTTGTTGAAAAAAATAAAACGGAATTAGAAAATCCACTAGAGCACTTAACTTCAGCTCAAAAAATTCACTGGAAGATTGTCAATCGAAAATCAGATCAAATTGAAGAAGATTTGGCAGCGGTTTTAAAAGACCAAGATCCCGTGGCTGTTTTGAATACGATTTTGTTACCAGCCATGAAGGAGGTGGGTGATAAATTTGGATCGGGCGAACTCATTTTACCTTTTGTTTTGCAATCCGCTGAGGTTATGAAAAAAGCAGTAGCGTATGTAGAACAATTTTTAGATAAGAATAATTCAATAACTAAAGGCACGATTGTGTTAGCTACGGTTTATGGAGATGTTCATGATATTGGAAAAAATTTAGTTCGAACAATTTTATCCAATAATGGATTTACGGTTTACGATTTAGGAAAGCAAGTTCCCATTGCGACGATTATTGAAAAAGCTAAGGCTGTTCAAGCCGATGCCATTGGTTTATCCGCTTTATTGGTATCAACGTCCAAGCAAATGCCCATTTGTGTGGAAGAATTAGATAAAATGGGGTTGTCATACCCGGTATTAGTTGGTGGAGCGGCGATTAATCGCCGCTATGGATATCGTATTAGTTTTATTCAAGGTGAGAAATTTTATGAGCCTGGAGTGTTTTATGCGAAAGATGCTTTTGAAGGGTTAGATATTTTAAATGCATTAATGGATTTAGGTTCTCGAGAGCAATTTCGAACCAAAGTCAAAGAGCAGGCATTGCAGTCCAAACACGATGGATTTATGGAAAAAGTCAATGCTTTGGAAGAAGTGAGTGCTATTGAATTTCCGCCGACCGTATTGCCCGCAGAAAATATTCCTAAAGCACCCTTTTATGGAAGTTCTGTTCTCCGTCAGATTCCATTGCGGGAGGTTTGGCCTTTTTTGGATTTGACTCAACTTTATAAATTGAATTGGGGTGTCAAAGGTAAGGATGCGGACCAGTATAAACAGTTAATTCACAATCAATTTGAGCCGCTAAGAATAAAACTTCAAGAGGAGGCAATTACGCGTGGATATTTTGAACCGCAAGTGGTCTATGGGTTTTGGCCAGCCAATGCTCAGGGCAATGAATTAATCATTTATGAAGAAAACTTATCCAACGAAAAACTACGATTCAAATTTCACCGGCAGAAAAACAATCCACGGCATTTATGTTTATCGGACTATTTTTTACCCGTATTATCTAATCATAAGGATGTTATTGCCTTTCACGTCGTGACTATTGGAAACAAGGCGACGCAACTTATTGAAGCATTGAATGAGGCGGGGAAATATACCGAGGCCTATTATTGGCATGGACTTTCAGTTCAAACAGCGGAAGCCTTGGCGGAATGGACGCATAGAAAAATCAGGAAAGATTTAGGTGTTCCCATAGGACAAGGTCTGCGATATTCACCCGGATATCCAGCTTGTCCCGAACAATCAGATCAATTGAAGATTTTTCAATTGTTGGATCCCGACCAAATGATTGGGGTTCGATTGACGGAAGCTTTTATGATGATCCCAGAGCAATCCACCTCGGCTTTGATTGTTCATCATCCATCAGCCGAATATTTTTCGGTTCAATAAGAATTAAACTGATTATTCAGATATCAAATTTTTTAAAAAGCTTTTAGATATATCTGAGGGCAGCACATTGCGAAGGGGTATACGACAATTTTGTTGGATTTCAACAATTTTGAATTTCTAAACGCAATCCTTAATGAAAAACTCTGCATATTTACTGGCATGAATATTGCCTTTTAACAAATTATTTTTTAAGGAGGTTGTTATGCAAAATCAATTGAAGAGTTTAATCAAAAAACGATGGCTGATAATGGTGTTGGGCATTATGGGGTGGAGTTCATGGCTATGGGCAGCGGCTCAACCCGTATTTACTTATAATGGATTCATTGATGAATATTTTCAATATAACACAGTGAATAATGTAGCCCCAACCGATCGTGTTTTTGATCAATCCGTAAATACGTTTCGAACCGCCTTGGTGTTTTTAAATCTGACAGCCCAAGATGGAAATGTGGGAGGAGTGGTGGATGTGAACATCGGTCAAACGGCGGATATCATTGCAGCCTCCGATACGCTGGAGCAACATTTGAATGGTGGCTTTCCCAGTGATACCTTACTGGAGCAAGCTTATTTATCGTACAGTCCAACAAGTCAATTGAGTATTGATTTTGGTAAATACGTGACGCATATGGGTTATGAAGTCATTGGTACAGTGAATAATCTCAATTATTCGAACTCATTTTTATTTGGATATGCGATTCCGTTTGAAGCTTCTGGTTTTAAAGCAACGTATACATTTAATAACCAATATAATGTCATGGTGGATCTAATGAATACAGGCTGGCAGCCCGAAGGGACGATTGGTATTCAACGATGTATTGGTTTTCAATTGAATGATAATCCTTCAAGCGTTTTTGGATTTACCATAAATGGTATGGGAGGTGATGATGTCCCCAATGGAACTTCTTATGGAGGTTTGAAGGAAGTCGTGGAAGGGATCGTCAATTTTAATCCCACCAGTCAATACTATCTAGGGGTGGACTCTGTTTATGGACAAGCACCAACTTCAACGGCTGTTCGGCCTTATACGGGTTTAGCGTTTTATACCAGTTATGCTTTATCAACTCATTGGAAATTAGCTGCAAGAGTTGAACGACTTTCGGACACGACCGATGAGACCGGATTCAATGCGGTGGTCGGAAGTGTGGCCACAGCTGTTCAGGAGGGGACCTTGACATTAATTCATACCATTGGCCCTTTGACAATAAAAGCCGAATTTCGATATGACGAAGCCTTAAACGCGATGGGTCGATTAACACCTTTATTTGCCGATGCAACAGGTAGCAACAGTCATAGTACTCAAAAAACATATACAACAGGAATTGTATATAGCTTTTGAGGTTTCAAAATCCTCCTTTTTTTGGGTACTTATTCAAAAAGAGGAGGATAAGTGATTTGAATTTATAGGATAAAATCATGACAAAAATTGAAGCGATTATTCGACCAGAAAAATTGAGTCAATTGGTGAAACAAATTCAGGAAATTGGATATCCGGGTATGACGGTAACAGAAATCGTAGGTCATGGACGACAACAGGGTATTCACCCGGAATGGCCAGCGCACTTACGAGTTCCTTTTTTGCCAAAAATTAAATTAGAAATTGTAGTAGAAACCCGAGATACTGATGCCGTAGTTCATTGTATCATGAAGATTGCCCGAACTGGGCGCATAGGAGATGGGAAAATTTTTATTTCTGCCGTCAAGGATGCCATTCGTATTCGAACCAAGGAACATGGAAAAAAAGCGCTTTCCACGCTCAAGAGCTTTCGAAAAACAAAAAAACGTCATCAATCACTGCCGGTTTAGTCTATAATTAGTTCAATCCTCAACCGGTTGTCAGATTCGAAAAATACTTTGCAACGTGTCATTTAGGGATTTCTGGCAATTTAAATCATTTCGATTTATAATAATTCTCCTTCGTAAAATATGAAAGATATTCAAATACTTTGGAGGGTCTATGACAACTGAATTAGTTACACCTTATTTTTTCTTGTATGACGTTTTTATGAAGGATTGTGTTCGACATCAAGATATTGCAATGGAAGTCAAAACTTGGGAACGCGGGCAAATAACGGGGAAGCTTTATCAATTAGCAACGGGCTTACCGGTGGTGATTGATGAGGCAACTGGTGTTGTATGGGGCGAAGTGATGTCGTTTCACCATCCTGAACGCATCGTATCAATGATTGACCGACAAGAGGGATATGATGAGGGAAATATAAAGGGGAGCCATCTACTTCGTGAGGTGCGGCCAGTTACGCTATCGTCAACGGGGGCACAATTATCTGCTTATGTGTATTTGTTTCCAAAAGAAAAATTTGATGTGGATGCGCTGCATGCTGTATGGGCCCATGGAGGCGATTGGAGAAAATTTGTCATGATGCCGCGATTTGATGGGTACCAACATTGACTTTGGGCTGTTGTTAAAGTGGATCGAAGAATAAGAAGCGAATTATTGGCATGATTTTAAAAACTATGCAATTTTATTTTTTGGCCCTAGCTTGGGGTTCGTTAGGGATCTTACCCTTGGCTTCTTTGAGACAGGTTGGGCAGGCTTTTTATCGTTTTTTTGGTTTTTTATGTGTTGGAATGGAAATGATAGCTTGGATTTTTCAGTTTGAGCGATTTCATCAGTTCAATTCTTGGATGTCAGAAAGTATTATTGGCTTTTTAATTTTTACACTAGTCTATACGCTCTTATTAAAAATTCATAGACGGGTATGGTTCTGGAGTGCATGGGCTTTGGCAATGCTTACGGGAGGAATAATATTATGGATTCCTTGGAGTGCATGTAATCAAGCTTGGATATTTGAAGTGAATGGAGTGAGCTCAGCTTTTTTGATGGGCTCGGGCCTTTTAGCAATGATGTTAGGCCATTTTTATTTAGTGATACCCAAACTATCAATTGATCCACTCAAGCGTTATGCAGCATGTTATATCGGGTTTATGATCATCAAATTGGGTACATTGGTTTTGGGCGGAGTGGGATGGAACTTGTTACATAGTTCGATATTACCCCAAGTGATGCAAAGGGAGTGGATGCAAGAACAATTTTTCTTAATCTTTCGAATTTTGTGGGGCGTGCTTCTTCCTTTGGCGTTGGCATATTGGATTTGGGGAACGGTTAAAATTCGATCAACCCAGTCCGCAACGGGTATTTTGTATGCAGCACTGGTGGCAACGCTCATTGGAGAGGCTTTAGGATGGTATCTTACATTTCATCTCCAAATTCCAGTCTGAAAATGGAGGAGTGGGTTGGAGATTAATACTTACTGTCCAGAATGTGAGAATGGCATTTTCTTGGATCGTTTTCCTGAAAAGGGATTAATTCATTGTCACCAGTGTTCTAAAGGACGATGGGCAACTGGGACTGGCGGTTTGAATCCGGATGGATCTCTTTACAAATGTGGCATTTGTGGAGGGACCGAGTTTTATCGTCGTAAAGATTTTAATACAAAATTGGGATTGTGGATTATTGGATTGGGTTTTGGCCTTGCCTTGATTTTTCACACATGGTTCTTAAAAATTCTTATCGCTATGGCCATTTTGGATTTTATATTATACTGGCTTTTACCTGAAATAGGAGTTTGTTACTATTGTGAATCGATTTATCGCGGAGTTCCCTTGCCTTCGAAAGTTGTGGGATTTGATTTGAAAATTCATGATGAATACAAATTCAAAAACAAGACTCCGGTTGAATGATTTTTAAAACTTGGATTAAGGAATTTTATGGATTCAATGATTAAGCCTGATCAAAATCAGACGCCCTCATCCGACAATGATCCAATTTATGCTAATGAGTCAAGCTTCATGATTTTTGTGAAACTATTTATTATCCCGGCTTTAATTGTATTTGCGGTTTTAGGTTTATTCATTTTGATTGCCGTAGAGCTTCAACATCCACAAACGCCTCAAAGTTATTTAAGAGCATTAGAAACCGAAGATAATAATAATAAGTGGCAAGCGGCTTTTAATTTATCGCGACTTCTCGATCAAGAACCTCAGGCTTTTATGAATCCTGTTTTTCAAAATCAGATTGTCCAAGCATTTCAAAATGCAGGACAAGATGATCCCCGCGTGCGAAGCTATTTGGCATTGGTTCTTGGACGATTAAAAGATAAAGCGGCTGTGCCAACCCTGATTCATGGAGTCAAGGATCCCAAAGGCAGTGTGCGATTTTATTGTTTGTGGGCCCTCGGCAATATTGGGGATCCGGCTGCGGGATCAGCGGTTTTGCGTCAAGCCCAATCCAAAGATTTGGAAATTCGTGAACTGGCCTTAGGTGTTTTAAGTTCAATGCGATATCGCCCCGCCGAAAAAATTTTTATCAGCGATTTGAAAAGTTTTAAACCCTCGATTCGATATAATGCGGCGGTTGGATTGGCGCGGCTCAAAAATCCTCAATCCATTCCTGTTTTGATGAAAATGCTTAAATTAAACCCCAACTCTCATTTTTCAAATTCTCTTATACAATCGGCCCAACTGGCGGCTATTCAGGGAGCCTTGGAATTTCCAAATAATGCGGGGCTTCACAACGAGTTAGTACAATTAAGTCACAGTGCTATAAATTTAAAGGTTCGCGAAGCAGCCTTAAAGGCTTTAAAAGTTCATTCCTGATGAAAATGCGCTCGGAACAAGTATCCGGTCATCGATGCCTCGTTTGGGAATCTTCGACGAGTCGATCACCTCAAGTTCTTTTTATTGGACTTCATGGTCTTGGCACTTCTGCGAATGACTTAGTTTCTTTAACCGAATATTTGGCGATCGGTTCTTGTTGTTTTGTGTTTCCAGATGCACCTTTTACAGCACCACATTCCGGTGTTCGCTCATATGCATGGTATGATATTGAAATTGAATCTGAAGTGCAGCAAAGGTTTCAGATTCAACAAAGTTGTAATTATCTCATGCAAATAATTTCATATTTTCAAAAAATGTATGCACCGATAACAACCACACCTAATTTACCCACAATTCTTTTTGGATTTTCACAGGGAGGTGTTCTAGCCTTAGAAACCGGTCTTCGCTATGATGGTTTTTTATCTGGCATCATTGTAATGAGTGGATATTGGCCCGATCCTATTCGAACTCAACCTGCCATCAAAGCCTCCCAGTCGCTGCCGATCCTTTTTTTACATGGAACTGAAGATTTGGTTATTCCTGTTCAAGGATCACAGCACGCGTGTGAACAATTAGTACAGGTTGGGTTTCATCCTCAATTGAAAACATTTAATATGGGGCATGAGATTAGTGAAAAATCACTTCAAGTTGCAGTGGATTTTTTAAAACAATTGAAATTAAGCGAATAAGAGCTTACTTTGCAAAAATTTTAGGATAAAATGAAATTTGGGAAGTATGGTTGAAATAAAAGTATCAATGGGCAGGATCATGAATAGTAAAAAAAAATATTTCATGATATTAATTTGGATTGAAATGGCAATTTTTCTAAGTTCTGAAATGATTGGATGCGCATCCAATAAAAATCCATTGGCCTCCGCTCCCCCATATGTTTTTATGTATCAACTGGGCGCAGGTTCTATCCCATCACAGGTAATTGGTTCTTTTCAAGATCCGCTGGGGTTAATGGTGGATCCTAATGGACTGCTTTTTGTAGCTGATAGTGGAGGTCAGGGAGTAGAGGTTTTTTCTTTGACTTCTACGAGTGCAAATTATTCAACATTTTGGTCAGCATCTGGACCAGTGACATATTCCTTTCCGGCGTCGCCTTTAAATGTTAGTTGGGATCAGGCTACTACCACGGTTTTAGTTACAGAGGGACCTACTACTACAGGAACGCAGCCGCCAGTTATTAATTTTTCATCCAATGGAAGCTATCAATCTTCAATCAGCGTAACAGGTATGGGCTATGCAGCCGCAATTGCAGAAGATAAATCCGGAAATTTTTGGATCGCAGATGCTTCCAACCATAGTATTTGGGAATTATCACCGCAATTTCAACCTGTGACGGAATATGATGCATCAAATGGGTATAATTTTGGAACTACCAATCCGGCCAACACATATGGAGGTCCTTTAGGACTTGCGATTTATAATAAGTACCTTTATGTAGCCGATACAGGAAAAAATCGAATTTTGGAATATCAATTACCTGCAATGACCCCAGTAACTCAATGGGGAGGATCCAGTCAGTTTAACGCACCCTATGGAATTACCGTCGATTCATCGGGGAATGTATATGTGGTTGATTGTTTGAATGACCGCATTGAAATATTTTCATCGACAGGGACGTTGAAAACAATTTTTGGAAGCTCGGGAAGCAGTCCAGGACAATTTATAGATCCTACTTATATTGCCGTAGATAATTTTGGAAATATTTATGTTTCAGATTCAGGCAATAATCGAATTGAAGTATTTAAACCTAACGGTTAGGGTTTATTTTCTGAAGTGGGGACGGTAGCGGCTGCAGGCGTTTCTAGTTTTAATTCATTAAAAGAGCCGCATCGACGACATCGCGTAATGTGGGTTTCTGTAGGTAAATGAAGCCCATAAGATTGTTGGCAATGAGGGCACGTAATTTTAAATCCTGTACTACGAGCCGTAGAATAATCAAATAAGCATTGACCTGTGGTGGAATCGAAATAACGGTTTATTTCAGGTAGTTCTAATGACTTTAAGCGGACCTGTGGATTTTCAGTAACTGAAAAAGCCGATTTAGTTTTCTCAAAGGATTCAACTATTTTAGAGACGTAATCAGCCCACGCGTTGGTGATATAGAGCTCAACGGAATGAGTTAATTTTGGAAAAATAGAAGTGATACGCTTCAAATCTTCACAACTCTCAAAGACCCAAACGGATGCATTAGGATAACGGGATAAAATGAGTGGAATTTGAGTAGAACAATCGGTTGTTTTATCGAGGATGAAAAATAATTCATCCGGCATTTCAGACAGCGGGGAGTTGGCAGACGCTGTTTGAAAAGTTTCATACGTTTGCCACGTATAATCAATTTCAACGGTAAGTAGGATTCTTGAAAAGAAAACAAAAAAACGTTGATCGTGGATACTATGAAAAATGAAAATTTTTTTCATCAAATATAGCTCTGAATTAACTCGTAATGAATAACAGTACTATTAAAATGGGTTTTGATAAAAAATTCAAGATTTTATTTTGATGAAAGAGCTTTTATATCAAAGTTGAAATTTGATGAATGCAAAAACATTTAAGGACGCCCGAGAGTTTCCGCAAGATCCCAATGGAGAAAATTATTCATGTATTCTCCGACCACCCAAAGTTTTTGAGGTCCAATCGCAATTCCATTAAAGGTATTAAGACAGTGATTTCCGAGTTTTTGATTAGGTATGAGGATCCATCGTTGATCCATCCAGTGTAGTACAAGTCCACTGCCAGAATTGTTACCATGACGTCCAACGGCCCATACTTGATTTTTATAGGCAGCGGAACTGTACAGTTGGTTGTTTTGACCCGGCATGTTTGGACTGGGAATTCGCGACCATCGCCGTCCATTCCACAATAAGGTGAGTGTTTGATAAGGTTGAGACGGTGAAGGGCGATAAGTCCCAACCGCCCAAATTCGATGAGGATTGGATACGGCAATTGAATAAAGCACATTGGAACTTGGACTAGCATTGGGCGAATAGATACGCGACCATCGTAATCCATTCCAATGAAGAATGAGGGTTCGATTGGCATGACCATTCCAATAATGTCCAACAGCCCATATGTTTCTGGGATTAACAAATGCAATTCCCGATAGAGTATTACCGGTTGTTCGAAGATAGGATCCGGGTTGTGGAAAGGAAGCGATTCGCCCTGGATTAGGGCTTGAAAATTGGTGCCACTGGATTCCATTCCAATGTTCAATTAGAGTTCGACTGGTGTTTTCAAATTGAACATCTTGAAACGACATCGGAGCAAGGTAATATCCACCCACAGCCCAAGCATTGTGGGGGCCTAGTACGCAAATATCAAAGAAAACATTAGTTTTACCAGGATTAGCTGCGGGGATGATAGACCAACGAGATCCATTCCAAAATTCCGTGAGTGCTCTAAAAGGCAATCGGGGCCATCCACTGTTATTGAAAGCAAAAGTACCGACAGCCCAAATATGTTGATTGTTGTAACCCGCTACATTGAAAAAATGAGCCCAGCCTTGACCCGGATTAGGGGCTAGGCGTTTTATCCAATGGTTATGAAACCACTGAAGGGCGAGTAATCGATCGGTTTGATAATTTTGGTAAGCTCCTACAGCCCAAAAATTCCCAGCTGAAATAAATCGGATAGAATCGAGACCACTTCGGACTCCCAAATGAGGAAGGGAAACCGCGCGAAGATATAATTTTTTTAAGAAAGAAGCCTCATTGGAAGAAAGCACGCCCCAGATGAATATAAAACTCAAAATAGTGATCAGACCATATCGAGTAAATTGTTTGCGTAATTTCATAAAATTCAGTTCAAAAGATGGTTGAGGGTAGTTAGCGATATGATTTTCTTTGAGATCGCTGGTTTAGTCAAGAGAGAAATGATTTGGGAAAATTACCTTCAACGGGTTTTAACCTGGTTAAGGCCAATTGATAGGCAAGGTTGCAGTGGCAATAAAAAAAGGCATCGAATTTGGTTTTAAGTTGTTTGGGGTTTGAGTGATTTTTTTAAAATTTCGCATGTGGTTTTTTTCAAACGGGAACGAATTTTGTTGAAGAATTTGGTGAAATGATTTTACAAAGAATTTAGACTTGGAATATTTTTTTAAAATCCAAGCTATTTCAGCTCGGCTTAAATAAATATATAATAGTCCCCGGGGATCCCGAGTGCGGCTAAATAAAGACTCGGCTCGCCGAAAAAAATTTTCAGCTCTTGCATACTGACTCATCATTTTATAGGCAGTTCCCATGGACCAAAGCGTATAGGCATAACTAACACGATCGTGTATTTTTTTGTAATATTTTTCAGCTCGATTAAAAAAATCAAAGGCAATGGAAAATTGATTCCGCATACGCCAAACATTCCCTAGACCACAATAAGAATACGCAATTGCAAAAAAATCGGAATGTTTTTGAGCTAAAAATTGAGCTCGATGGTAAAATCGATACGAATTGGTTAAGTCCCCCATCATGCGTGAAACTCCCCCTAAGGCACAATAAGTATAAATGAGCCCTTCTGTATTGCGGAGTTGTCTGAATTTTTTTAAAGCCAATAGTAATTTTGTATGGCCTTGGATCATGTGCCCCCGAAAGCGTTCGGTACTTCCTAAAGCCCAATAGGAAAAGGCAATGCCAGCTTGATCCTTTTTTTTATTGTAAAATTGAAAGGAACGCGTCAACATGTTGAACGCCGTAAAATTGTCACCCTGAAATCGTAGTGCTAAAGCTAATCCTGTTTTAGCATCCCAAATTTGATCCGAACGAATTGATTTAAACCAATGCATGGATTGTTGGTAGTGATAAATGGAAACAGCCAATCGCCCTTGGAGACGGTGGATTCCAGCCATAGCTAAATGGGCATTCGCTTTTTCGTTGGAAGAAGGCGTAAGCTTGATTATTTTAGAATAGGATTTTAATGCATCGTTAAAACGTGACTTTTGTTGAAAAAAATCAGCTTTTTCCCATAAAGAAACAAGATGGCGTGAACGATGAAATGTAGATATCAAGAATACTTCCTCCTAATATTATATAGAGATTGAGCAATTGACCGGGAATTATTTAATAACGCCTCGATACATTTTTATTTTATAGCAAGTTAAATTATGATAATATTTTCGCTCATGTAAATTGAATTTTTAGAAGCCCATTTAGCAGACAGTGTAATCTGTATCACAAAAGTATGGATGATTCCCAAAAATGTCGTAAAAGCACTAGAATATCCGCAACAGTTATTTTAAAAAAGATACGACCGTTTCAATTTTAAATTTATTCTTAACAGAGCTGAGGAGCATCAAATGAAATTTTTTAACAGTAAGTCTAATTACTTAAAGTGGATTTGGAACATAAGCTATAGCGTGATCGGTTTATTGATCCTTTTACCTAATACGAGTTTTGCCCAAACTACTTCTGGTGCTTCTTCGACGATTTCATCGGGAGATACGGCATGGGTGTTGGTTTCAGCAGCTTTGGTGATGTTAATGACACCCGCCTTAGGATTGTTCTATGGTGGCATGGTTCGACAAAAAAATGTGCTTTCAACTATTTTACAGAGCTTTTTTCTCTTGGCCGCAATCAGTGTACAATGGGTGATTATTGGATATAGTTTAGCTTTTAGTCCAGGAAATGATTTTATTGGAGGGCTTTCTTGGGCTTTTTTGAGAGGTGCAGGTGTTCCAAACCCATCGGCTCCAACCATTCCAGGATTGGCGTTTGTAATGTTTCAATGTATGTTTGCGGCGATTACACCAGCATTAATTTCCGGATCATTTGCCGAACGCATTCAATTTAAGGGATTTGTATTTTTCTCGCTTTTGTGGACTACGTTAGTTTATGACCCCATATGTCATTGGGTTTGGGGAGGTGGGATTTTTGAAAAAATGGGAGCTTTGGATTTTGCAGGAGGAACGGTAGTTCATATGTCGTCAGGTTTTTCTGCCTTAGTTCTTGCTTTATTACTGGGTTCTCGCATCGGGTACGGAAAAAATCCAATGATTCCACATGATTTGACCTTGGTTTTAACAGGTGCGAGTCTTTTATGGTTTGGATGGTTTGGGTTTAATGCAGGCTCGGCGTTGGGTGCGAATGCACTAGCCGCCAATGCGTTTATGACGACAAATACTGCAGCAGCAGTTGCGGCCTTGACGTGGTGCTGTTTAGAGGCTCTTCATAAAGACAAAGCATCATCATTAGGTGCCGCTTCGGGTGCAGTGGCTGGGTTAGTGGCGATTACACCAGCGTGTGGATATGTTGATATAGTTGGAGCTATTTTGATCGGAATCGTAGCAAGTTTAGTTTGCTATAACGCCATTCTTTTAAAATTGAGATTTAAATATGATGATTCACTAGATGCCTTTGGGATTCATGGAATCGGAGGCACTTGGGGAGCGTTGGCTACGGGACTATTTGCAACTCAATGGGTTAATTCGCATGGAAACAATGGCTTGTTTTATGGAAATCCTCATCAATTCTTAGTTCAACTCAAAACTGTGGCAGCAACAGCGCTGTATGCAACGGTGATGACCCTAATTCTGTTTTGGATTGTCGATAAAACGGTGGGTATGCGCGTATCGGCCAAAGAAGAAGAAATTGGTTTAGATTTATCCCAACATGGCGAAGAGGCGTATCGATATTAAAATAAAATTATTAAGGGGTTGAAAAATGAAGAAGATTGAAGCTATTATCCGTCCAAGTGCGTTACAGAGACTTTTAGAGGCTATAAAAATTGTGGGATATTCGGGTATTACGGTTATGGAAGTCCAAGGGCATGGTAAACAACGGGGAATTACCGAATCGTACCGTGGTCAGAAAATTGAGAGTCTGCTCTCAAAAATTCTTATTTATGTTGTAGTTCGAGATAAGGATGTTTCGAAAATTATTAAGGCCATTTGTCAAGCGATTCGAACGGGAGAAATTGGCGATGGAAAAATTTTTGTTTCACCAGTGGTTACGGCAGTTCGGGTTCGTACTGGAGAAAAAGGGGAAAAAGCTCTTCTTTAGTAGTGCCGCGTTATTAAGAGACGCCATGATAAATAAAATGCTGGTGCTTTTGGGGATTGGAGTGATATGCATTTCACAAGTTCAGGCAAGTGCATTTCCGGTTTATCCTCAAATTGTGCCTTGGAATCAATTTCGTTCAGCTCTTTCTTTAACTTTTGATGACTCAAATTATACGCCACTCAGCCCGATTATCCGCTCTTTGAAACGAGGACATCTTCTTGCAACTTTTTTTTTGATTACGAATCACGTTCAATGGCAAGAAGAGAGTCAGTGGAGAAATGTCTTAGCCGATGGAAATGAGCTTGGCAGTGGTTCTTTGAATGGAAATCTTCCTGGACAACGTTTTTTTGAGAGTGCTAAAGCTCAGGTTTGGGGTGGTTTAAAAGTGCTGGAAAACATGCTGGGAGTTCCATTATATGTTTTTGCCTATCCTCATTTTGTTGTAACACCTAGCCTTGAAACTTGGGTAAGAAAAAAGTTTTTATTTGGACGCGGATTAGGCCCCCCCAATCAATCCACTATTTTATGGAACAGTAGCCCCAATTGGAGCATTTTACCATCAATTCCAATTTCTGCGAAAAGCTCTCTTGCGAGTGTTCAAAATCAAATTGTGAGGTCGGAACGAAATCAAAGTTGGATTCTTTTAGCTTTTCAAAGACCATTTCGTCCATTAACGATATGGTGGAAGCAATTTGCACGTTGGTTGCAACAACGACCTCAACGATCACTCTGGATAGAACCGATGGGTCGCGTGGGGGTTTATTTGTGGGCAAATGATTGTTTTCGTCATGCAATAATTCAAAACAAGCAACACATTCAAATTTGGAAATGGAAAGTTCCTAAGCATTTTCCACCGCATGAAATTTTAAAAATGCGATTGATAACAAAATCCCCTCGAATCAATTTAAATAAAGTTCAGATTTTTCAAAATCACCAGAGGTTAGTGCCCAATCGCGCGGGAGTGTACTCACTGTGGTTTAATTTGAAAAATATGGTGATACGTCTTCCAAGTTAATGCAAGTATCGTGGACACGAAAGATTTCAAAAAAATCAAAAAGTGATCAACTTATTGCAAACGATTTTCGTCTAATTAAATTAAAAACAAGCCATACAATTGGATTTTTAAAAAGTTTTTAGAATTTATTTTTTCAGGGTCTAAAAATTTGCTAAGATACGACTAGGGTTAATTTGTTGGAACGAGGGTGTTATGGTAACGATCAAAGATGTTGCTAAACATGCTGGTGTTACAATCGGTACAGTTTCACGGGTTTTGAATAATAAAAAATGGGTGAGTGAAGAGTGCAAACAACGCGTTCGAAAATCGATACAAGAACTGCATTATAAACCTCAAGCTCATGCACGACGATTGCGTCAAAAATATTCCAAAATTTGGGGCGTTATAGCGCCGCATCAAACAAAAATTTTTAAAAGTTCCTTTTTATCCTCTATTTTATCTGGCTTAGAGGAGGTGGCAGCGGAAGATCAATATCGGCTTCTTCTTCATCCCCTAAGTGAGATGGTACGTTCACAAATTTCCTATCGGATGTTATTGGGCGATGGAAGTGTGGATGGCATGTTTGTTTTGAATGCCTGGTCGACGGATACTTCTATTCGCGATCTAACAGAGGCTCAAGTTCCATTTGTTCTAATTAATGGAAAAATTATTGGGCATAATAATTTACCGTTTGTAGGGGTCGATAATAAAGGTGGTGTTGACAAGGCCTTGGATTATTTGTTTCGATTAGGGCATCAGAAGATTGGCATGATTAATGGACGGATGAATACTACAAATGCGTTGGAACGCTTTCAAGCTTTTCAAGAAAAAATGGCAATGAATAATCTTGAACTTCGTAATGAATGGATTGACGATGGTAATTTTGAGGAGCAGGGTGGTTATGAGGCGGCGAAACAAATCTTAGCCAATGCGCACCATCCTACGGCGATTTTATGCGCAAGTGATCTTATGGCTATCGGGGCGATTCGTGCTATTCGAGAAGCGGAATTAAAAGTTCCTGAGCATATATCAATTATAGGATTTGATAACATGGAAGAAACCCATTATCATGAACCGGCTTTAACGACGATTTCATTTTCAGGTTATGAAATGGGAAAAGTAGCTGCACAAAAAATGTTTCATCTTTGTTCTCAAGAAGTGTTGGAAAGCAACGTAACGATATTGAAACCTGAGTTAATTATTCGGCATTCCACACAGCCGATTGGGGCCTCAATTATCTAAGCGGGCAGTTCGGAGTTCAATAAGGATTAAAACGCTTTTAAAATTTTTAACAGTTGAGCTGCAGAAATAAATCCCACATGTCGAATTGGATGTTGCAATGGATGCATGGGTGTGATAAATAAAAGCGTTGGAACACCTAAAACATGAAAACGTTTCCTCAACCGGCTTACTGCAGGCGAAGCATATTGAGTTAAATCGGCCTTTAATAATGTCCAATGTTTAAGTGCTTGATGAATCTGAGGATTAGAAAATGTTTGGAGTTCAATTTCCCGACAAGGGAGACACCAGTTAGCTGTAAAATCAATTAAAATAGATTGGTGCGATTGATAGGCTTCTTGAAAAGTCGATTGATTATAAGGCTGAAAGGGTAATTGTGAGGCGTGCGGCCAGAACTTTAATAATCCAATACCAAGGATAACAAGACCAATTCCAAAAATGCGTTGAAAGCGCTTAAAGGAAGGTTGAATGTCTTGATGTGTCCACCAGCCGAGAAGTAAACCAGCTAGCATCAAATAGAGCGGAACGGCGATCGAATCAAAATGTTTTGGAAGCAGTGGGTTTAAAAAATAAAACGGCATTCCTAAAAGAATCAAACCAAAAACTTTTCTCACCCACACCATCCATAATCCAGATCGAGGTAGTTTTTGGATCGAGGTTGAAAAAAAACCCAGCCAAATATAAGGAAATCCCAGTCCGAGCGATAGAGTAAAGAACATAAAAAATCCAAGCCAAGGATTGGCTTGCGTAGCCACATAAGTCAATAATCCGATCGAAAATGGATCAACACATGGAGCGGCCACCACTCCAAATACTAAGCCCATTCCGAATGCCCCGAGGAGACCTTGAGTAGTGGCTCCGGAAATTCGGTTCAGTAACCAAGCAGGTGCTTGAATATCGTAAACTCCAAACATGGATAACGATAGAATGATTAAAAAAATTGAGATGCCAACAAGAATCAAGGGCGATTGAAGAGTTGAACCAAGAATTTTTCCGGTTAGAGCCGCGGTAATCCCTAATAGACTATAAGTAACTGAAATTCCAACAACGTAAGCGATGGCCCGTAATAAAATAATACTTGCGCGATCATTTTTTCTTGATCCAAAAAAGGAAATGGTAATAGGAATCATCGGGTAAACGCAAGGCGTAAGATTTAAAGCTAAGCCACCCAAAAAAATGAGCACAAAAGTTAGAATCCATCCTTTGGATTTAAGAATTTTTGCAATGATATTAGTTTTTTGAAAAGATTCTTGATTTAGGAGTTTTTGAAATGATGCGGGAAACGCAGGCCGCTGGATGCTAGAATTTATTTGAATGGGGATGATTATGGATAAGCGGGAGGGACGAAGGCATACTTGATTGTTGCATGCTTGAATTTGAACCTGAAATGGAATTTTTAGAATGCGGGAATTCAAGTGCGAAGGGAGATGAACTGCAACAAGGATGGGAATGGAGCCTTGATAAACAGGTATCGATTTTGGAAATCCTTTTAAGTGATCCAATTTAGGAGTGGGATAACTCGGCGAAGAAATTTGTTGAACCCCCTGAATGGATTTAAGAGATACTTTCAGTGGGAAAAATCCGTGAGGAAGTCCATGAGAGGCCTCAATATGCCATGGAGAAAGAATATTTAATTGTAATCCGAGCGTTATGATTTCACCTGGATGGGCTGGTGCTAGTGAAGAATAGCCTTCTATTTTTACAACGGAAGCACTAGAAATTAAAGTGGCTTGAACAGCTTTGGGCATGAAAATTTCTGCAGTGATTATTGAAGTGAGAATTCCATAAAAAAACCATGCAAAGATCGGTCGTTTATATTCTGGATGATTGAATAAAGCAGAAAATTTTTTAAGTACAGTTTTCAAAATCAGTTCCTCTATAGTGGGGGGTAGAGAGCAGCGACCCTAGGTTTAAATTTGTTTAAGCCTAGGATCACTGAATAATAAAAATTTAAAATGCATTAAAATTTAAATACTATCGCTGAGAATAAGCTTGCTTCATCAGTTTCAACATTGTCCCTGGATATTCAAATCCAACAGAAGTGTTGATGATTTTTCCATTGGGTTTTAAAAAAACAACCATCGGAATAGCACTCACTTTATATTGGTTATCTAGGTGGTGATGGTAATCAACATTCAGATGAACCGGAATCCACTTGTGCATGGCTCGAATCACTTGGGCATTGCCCCAAGTGATTTTTTTAAGCATTTGGCATGGGCCACACCAAGTCGCATAAAAATCGAGTAAAAGAGGCTGGTGATTGTGACGAGCCTCGGCAAAGGCTTTGGGCAGATTAGTCTCCCATAAAATCGTTTTAGACGAATTGGGCTTACTTGTCCCCTTGGCAATTAATAATCCCGTGGTTAAAAAAACTCCAACCACCGTGATCAGAAGCAATAATTTAATGGATGGTTTCATAAAGATCCTCGTTTTCAGTAAAATATTTCAAAGTTAATGGGAGGAGGTGTTACAATGCTCACCCATCATGCATTTTTGACCCATCTTGCTCATTTTGGAATGATCAGACGATTGCATTTTGCTGTTTTGACACATTTTAGGATCATTACAATGTTTGCCCGTCATGCATTTTTTATTGGTTTTGCACATTTTTAAATTGCAATGAGGTTGCATCATTGATTTAAATTTGCTCTGACAAATTTTGGTATTACAGTGGGTGCCATCCATACATTGTTTGTATTTTTTACATACTTGAGTGTGACATTTCATCTTTGTCGATGAGTGCATATAACACATAGGTGAAGCAGTAGCGGTACTTACAGCAAGAAAAAGCGATATACTTAAGAGACCCAAAAATTTTTTCATAAAAATTCCTCCTAAAAGATAACTTCATAAGCATTGTTCATATGAATACGTTTTTTTTCAATAGAAAGTTGTTTGAAATTTTTTTAAATATGGGATATGCATAAAATCAATGCTTTTTTAATTAAATTTCTAATTGAACCCAGATTTGATTTTCTGATTCACGAATAGGATAAGTTCTTAAATGATCAGAGGTTTGTAAATTTTTCCCCGTTTGGAGTTCAAATTTCCAATTGTGCAGTGAGCAGATTAGGTAAGGATGATCAAGCAATCCGACAACGCCGAGTCGTCCCATGCGATGTGGGCAATATGCTTGAAAGGCGTAGAGCTTTCCTTGTAGTCGAAAAATGGCAAGAGGGACAGAGTGTACTTCAATTTGCTGTCCAGAATTATCCAATAGGCAATTTGAATTTAAAACGAAATACCACATTATTGTGATAGCTTAAGCAATAAATCAAAGGGATATAATCCGCTACCGTGGCCATCAGACCATTCAAAATGGATGGCATAGCGTCCTACGGGAGAAATTTTTAAAACTTTAATGTCAGGCGGAATCGCATCGATTGTAATCATTCGTTGGCCGGTATTTTCATTCACACAAGAAGCGCAAGGGCACATGCTTCTCAGATATCGACTCGAAAAAGAAGTTTCTTTCCCTCCTTCCCATTGAAGGATAATATTTTGGGGGTTATCGATATTGATCTTTTGAGGCTGGAGTTTGACAGATTCAGTGAGCATGTTAATTTTGGATAATTCAGAGGTAACTCGGATAGCTAAATTGGCATATGCCTGAGCCGAAACAGACTCAGGATGCGATAGGATGGTTGGATAGCCTATATCGCCATCTTCAGCAATAATCGGTTCAAGAGGGATCTCTCCAAGAAAGGGGACACCAAGAGCACTTGACATTTTTTTTCCGCCGCCCTTTTTAAAAATAGGAGTCATGGTATGACAGTGACTGCATATAAATCCGCTCATGTTTTCGACGATGCCTAAAATTGGAACATGAACTTGTTGAAACATTCGCAGTCCTTTTTGGGTGATGGTGCTTGCAACTTCTTGAGGGGTTGTTACTAAAACGGCACCAGCCAATGGGGCCGATTGAGTTAATGTCAGTTGGATGTCGCCTGTTCCAGGAGGAAGATCAATGATAAGGTAATCTAAGGCTCCCCATTCTACTTGAGCTAGAAATTGTTGTATCATTTTACTAGCCATAGGACCACGCCAAATTAAAGCAGCATCTGTATTTTGAAGCATTCCAATAGAAATAAATTTAATGTTGAATTTTTCAAATGGGAGAATTTTTTGAGAAACAGGATCGGAGTTGGGAGACTGATGATAGGCTCCCAATATTCGAGGGATTGAAGGTCCGTAAACATCAGCATCCATGAGCCCAACCTGAGCGCCTGTGTTTGCAAGCGCTAAAGCTAAATTGGCAGCGACAGTGCTTTTTCCAACACCGCCCTTTCCAGAAGCTACTGCAATGAGATTTTTTACATCTGGAAGCGGAATGTTCTTAATTCCAAGAGGAGCTGGGCGCACTTTGAATGTTGTTTGAATGACCACTTCAGTTACTCCTGACATTTTTTGGATGATTTCCTGTGCCTGTGATTTGAATTGTTCTTTGGCAGGATATGCGGGAGTAGCTACCTCAATCGTAAAACTCACTTTTCCATTTTCAATGACTAGATTTTTGATAAAACCTAATGAAACAATATCTTGGTGTAAATCGGGATCTTGAATTTTTTGAAGTGCTTTTAATATATCTGCAGAGTTTATATTCATACGGATGAGGCTCCTTGTTTTTTATAAAGCGGCTTATATATATGGTGTCGTCTTAATGTTTATAACATAACTACTATATAATTGGGTATTAGCTTGGAAATTTTACAATTAATTTATTTTAAAACGAAGCAAGAAACTCTAAAATAATTAATATAGCTTTTTAAAGAGGTGGAATCAATGAGAGCGGTCATTATGGCAGGGGGATTTGGAACTCGCATGAGACCTTTGACGATCAATGTGCCAAAGCCCATGGTTTTAATGGTGAATCGGCCCATGATGGAAATTATTGTTGATCTTTTGAAACGACATCAAATTCATCAAATGGTTAGTGTGGTTTTTTATCAACCAGAATCCATTACGGAGTATTTTCGGGATGGAAGTCCATGGAATATTTCGATGCAATATCAAGCTGCCGAAAGTGATTTGGGCACGGCGGGTTCTGTTAAAAATTGTCAGTCCATGATTCAAGGAGAAAGAATTCTTGTAATTTCCGGAGATGTTTTAACCGATTTTGATTTGACAGCGGCCATCCAATTTCATCAAGAACATCATGCATTGGCTACCATGATCTTAACGCGAGTCGAAAATCCACTGGCGTTTGGTGTGGTGATTACGGATGCTCAGGGGCGTATCGAAAAATTTCTGGAAAAGCCCACTTGGGGTGAAGTGTTTTCTGATACGGTCAACACCGGTATTTATATTTTAGAACCGGAAGTTATGGATATTATTCCCGCTAAAACAGAATTTGATTTTTCTAAAGATTTGTTTCCACTGATGCTGAAGCAAAAGATGCCCATATATGGGTATGTGGCTCAAGGCTATTGGCGTGATATTGGTACATTGGAACAGTATCGATTATCACATCAAGATATTTTCAGTGGAAAAGTAGATATTGCTATTCCTGGATTGCGATTAAATAAGATCGGCCGTGAAATCTGGATGGGTGAAAATGCCGGAATAGATTCGACTGCTCAACTTTCAGGAACAGTCGTAATGGGGAAAAATGTCAAAATCGGTAAAAATGTAAGATTAGTAAATTCTGTGTTAGGAGATGATTGTTGTGTTGAGGAAGGGGCTTCGTTGATCAATACTATTTTATGGTCAAAAGTATCTATTGGAGCTGGAGTTCAAGCTCGAGAATGTGTCATTGCCACAGGAACACGCGTTTTAGAAAAAGCTAATATTTTTGAAGGCGTTATTATTTCAGATAATTGTACGATTGGGAAAGACGTTGTTTTGAAAGCGGGTGTTAAGGTTTGGCCGAATAAAACATTGGAAGATGGTTCCCATCTTTCAACATCCTTGGTATGGGGTGATAAATGGTCCCGCTCTTTATTTGGACAGTATGGAGTGAGTGGTGTTGCCGGCATTGATATGACACCGGAATTTGCCAGTAAATTAGGAGCAGCATACGGTGCTTCGTTGCCTCGGAATTCAGCTGTTGTAACCAGCAGAGATATTCATAAAACGAGTCGATTAATTAATCGAGCAATGATGTCAGGAATTCTTTCCGCGGGCGTCAATGTTTATGATTTGAGAGAAATACCGGTTTCAGTAGCACGATACGTTGTTCCACGATTAGGGGCCGTAGGAGGGCTTTATACACAAAAAAGTTCCTTTGATTCTAAAAATGTTGATATGAAATTTTTTGATTCCAATGGAATGGCATTGTCATCTGGGAAGGAAAAAGGCATTGAAAATTTATTTTATCGAGAAGATTTTCGAAGAGCTCAAATGGAAGAAACAGGAGATTTAATTTATCCACATCGCGTATTGGAATATTATCGCGAAGGGTTTTTAAATAGTATTAATGTTCCTGCCATTCTTGAGTATAAACCCAAGGTTGTGATTGATTATGCTTTTTCCTCCGCTTCCCCCATTTTCCCATCGTTGTTGGGAGGGTTAGGATGCGAAGTCATCGCATTAAATGCTTATTTAGATGCAACACAGTTGACTAAAACCCCGGAGGCTTTTCAACGATCACTTCAACAACTTTCAGGCATTGTACCTACGTTAAAAGCCGATTTTGGTGTTCTGTTTGATGCTGGTGCTGAGAAAATTTTTATAGTAGATGAAAAAGGTCATGTTCTTTTAGGAGAAGAACTTCAAGCATTCTTTTGTTCGTTTTTTTTCAAAACGTTACCGGATTGGATAGTTATGGTTCCTGTAAATAGTCCTGAAATCCTAGAAGAATTGGCACTTAAACATCATGGAAAAATTGAATGGATTCGAACAAACTATTATTCATTAATGGAGTCAGCAACACGTCCAAAGGTGTCTTTTGTTGGAGATCCAAGTGGAGGATGTATTTTTCCTCAGTTTGCTCCATTTATGGATGCAATGATGTCGACGGCTAAAGTGATGGAAATTTTATCAGTTTCAAAGCAGCCACTTTCTTCTTTTATAGACCATTTGCCTAAAAGAATCCAAATGACACAAGATGTTCCATGTTCCTGGGAAATGAAAGGAACGATTATGCGATGTTTGATTGAAGATACGGTAGGCCAGTCTCGAGATTTGATAGATGGAATCAAACTCAAGAAAAACAAGAGTGTATTAATGATCCTTCCAGATAGCGATAAAGCATTGTTTCATATTACGGCCACGTCTGATAATCGCAAAGAGGCAGAAGAATTAATTTCAACATATGTCAATAAAATCAAATTTTTGCAAAAGTAGGAGGAGGGCTTTCTTTTAAATGAGCTTGGTGAAGCGAATTTAATTTCCAAATTTCAGGCCAAATCCAAGCGGCAACAAGCACGGCTAGGACACAGCCAATACCACCTAAGACTACAGAAAATTGAAGACCGAACAGAAAAGCAGCAAGACCTGATTCAAATCCTCCGAGATCATTTGACGAATGAATAAAAATATAACTAATGGACGTTACGCGTCCTCGCATGGTATTGGGTGTGAGAATTTGAATCAGTGTTGCACGAATGACAACACTGATATTATCTAAAATGCCAGTGAATAAAAGCATGAGAAATGAAAGTATGAAAAAATGCGAAAATCCGAAAATTATAGTAGCGATGCCAAATCCAATAACAGAAAAAATTAATAATGGTCCAGCTTTTTTTAATGGTGGAAGGTGAGTTAAGATAATCGACATGAGACAAGCTCCAATCGCGGGAGCAGCACGCAACCAACCTAATCCAATAGCGCCGCAGTGAAGCACTTTTTGGGCAAAGGCCGGTAATAGCGCTATAGCCCCTCCAAATAAAACGGCAAATAAATCCAAGGTAATAGTCGCTAAGATAATTTTTTCTTTCTTAATAAAGCGAATACCAGACCATAAATTTTGAAATTGGAATACGGGTGATATCGTAGGTGTGTGATTGTGACGGACACAGAATAAACAAATAATAAAAATTAATGAACAGCAACTGGTTATCCAATAAACACCAGTACATCCGAATATAGTTATTAGAAAACCACCTAAAGCTGGCCCAATCACCGAAGACAATTGAAAAATGCTACTATTCCAAGTTATGGCGCTATTGAGCAGTTGGGGTGTGACAAGCTCAGGAAATAATGATTGTTTAGAAGTATCATTAAAGGCTTGAGCACTCCCATTTAAAAAAAGAATTAAATAGAACCAATTTATTGGAAATGTACTTGATGGATTATTTTTAGAGGCAATCCATGGCATCCTTGGAATAAAATAAAAGGGATAACTGGTCATAAATAGGAGACCTAAAGAGCAAAACATAAGAATCAATTGAGATACAAGCACAATTTTTTTTCTTGAATAATGATCAGCTAGATATCCCGAAGGGATGGTAAAGAGAACCACTGGTAGCCATAAGGCGAGACCGATGAAGCCTAAATTTAGCAATGAATGTGTTTGTTCAAATACTTGCCATCCTACCGCGACGCTCAACATTTGTTGACCAAGATTATAGAATAAGTTTCCAAGGGTAAACCAAGAGTAAGAGGGAGATTGCTGAAACACCGCATAGGGTTTGTAGGAGGCTGAGGTTTGATGAGATTGAACTAAGCTAGATTGGATTGAAGATCGTTTCATGGATGATTCAAAAAGATTTTAATAGAATAAAATAAGTTAAGGATACCTATGAATATTAATAAAAGAAAGAAAATTTTAAAGAAATTTTCAAAATCAGCTCGAACATCACTGCAATGGATTATTCAAAGCAGACGCGACATTCGCCACTTTTTATCTAAACCCATTCCAAATCGAATTTTGATCCACATTTTAAAAATGGGGCATGCCGCTCCGTCGGTTGGGTTTATGCAACCCTGGAATTTTATTTTGATTCGGTCAGCAAGAACGAGAAAAAAAATAAAAGATCAATTTGAAAAAATCAATCAAACGGAATTAACAAGAATTTCTGAGCAAGATCGAAAAACTATTTACTCGAAACTTAAATTGGAAGGAATTTTAGAAACACCATTGAATATTGCAGTTACTTGTGACCATCGTCGTGATAGACCATTTATATTAGGAAATGCACCGATGCCCGAAACAGATCTCTATAGTACTTGTTTGGCAATCCAAAATATGTGGTTGGTAGCTAGAGCCGAAGGTATTGGCATTGGATGGGTGAGTATTATTAATCGAAAAGTGACAGAAGAAATTCTTAAATTACCAGATGGAGTTCAATTAGTGGCCTATCTTTGTTTAGGATACCCCAAGGAGTTTCGTGAGAAACCACTTTTAGAGGAAGTGGGTTGGAAACAACGAATGAATTTAAAATCTCTTGTTTTTGATGAGCAATGGAACAGAAAAACATCTTTGGAAATTTAATTTTGCCAATAGCGAACTTGGTAAGTGAACGTCGATTGACCGTGAGCGGAAACGGGAACCTTGAATAATACCGTATGTGCATTTTCTTTTTGATATGGTAGAGAACAGTGAAGGATCTCCCAATTTTGATAATTTAAAAAATGCTCCAAAACTTGAACATGAATGGGAAATTTCTGATGATTTTTAAGAAATACACGGAATGATTCAATCATGATTTTGGGCGAAGGATGTGTTTGGTTAACCTGTTTTTGAAGTCCTGTTACATAAGAAGAACGCCCAAGGTTAAGTTGAATCATATTTCTGGGTGGAACCACGGGAAGATGATTTTCGCTTAAAAAGGTTGTTTGTTGTTCAGAATTCATTTGATAAACAGTGATTTTCCCGGAGGGTAGAGGTAGATGCATGTTTAAGAAGGCGGGGTTCCGAAATCTTAAAATGACTCTTAAATGCGTAGGATAAAAGCGCGATCCATACGCAACCAGTGAAGGGCGGTATTGGTATATCCAGTGAATTGGTATTGCCGTCGACTTTAAAAAAACCACTTGTTTGGTTTCTAGATTTTGAATGGAATGCAGTGGTAAAGTATATAATGTGTTTTCGCCTATTTTTTGAGGATGGTTTATAGGTCTCATGTTTGTTGAAGCTAGGTGAATCTCAGGTGAAAAGAGCAAAGGGGCTTTCAATTGATGAATAATTCCCGATAAGACATCAAATGTGCAATGGTCTAAGTTCATCCCCGTTCCATTATGAATATCGAAAAATCCTAATAGGTGTCCAGATTTTCGGTGATGGGAAATCAGAAAAAAATAATGCGTCTTCCAAGAAAGTCCATGGGTAAGATAAATAATTCGAAGAATCGCTTTTTGGGGATGTGAACAAAATAGTTTAAATTTTAGGAAAGAGGGTTTAAAAAGCAACAAAGCTTTTTTTGAAAATTGTATTTCAGAAGGTGAAATCACGGCAGATATTTTCCCATCCGGTTGATTTAAAATCCAAGTTTCTTGATGATGACCAATCAATTGTCCAGAAAAAAGTTTTGAGTTTTTTAAAATAGAAATATTCGAATGGATGAATATTTGAGCAAGCATTTGAGAAGTTATCGCTTTTTGAATATGAATTTGTTGAGATTGGATGGATGTATTTGGGGGGGGCCAAATTAGAATGCTTGTAGGAAGAATTTCAAGGGGAATCGATTTCAATTGAAATGGTTGCAAACCGAATTTGAGTGTAATTGGAATTCGTCGAGTGACACAAGCGATATTATTATCTTCCATTACTACCGTGGAGGAAAGTGCATTTGAAAAACACAATCCGGGAAGGGCAATTAAAAGAATAAATGAATAAAAAAAAATAGTTAATTTTTGAAAATTGTTTCCGGATGATTGCATAGGACACATAACTTTTCTTTTAGTTAAAGATGTTTTTTAGATGCCTCACCAATTATTCAACAGTGCAATTTAAAACTTTAACGCATTATAGCACATTTGTCTTGTTATGATTGCTGAATGCAGAAGTGTAACTTCAAAATTTAATTGTGTTTGTGAACTATCAAAGATAGGATGCTTATTATAACAATTCAAAAAAATCACGATATAGTGCAACTAATTTTTGATTTATATCGCCGTATATTATTAAAAATAGACAATGAACCGAATTAATGATTTTAAATTTTTTTAGAAATAAATTCTTAATATTTTAAAAAGGAAAATTATGTTAAATGGTCTGGATTTGATTTTTAAAGGCGGAATCATGATGATTCCATTATTGATCACTTCCGTGGTGGGGTTGGCTATTATTTTCGAGCGATTATATATCTATAATAAAAAATATTACACTCCTAAATCTTTTGTTTTTAATATATTGGAGCAAGTTCAAAAAGGACATACGGAAGCATCATTAGAAGAATGCCGTAAAATCTCAACTCCAGTAGCTTCTGTTTTAGCTTCGGGAATTGCACATTTGAAAAATCCCATCGAGGAAATGGAATTGGCAATGAAAAATGAGGGGGAGAGTTGGATGCCTTCATTGGAAAAATGGTTACATGTTTTAGATACCATCATTACAGTTGCTCCCATGATGGGATTACTAGGAACGATTATGGGAATGATGTCGGCCTTTAAGGTGCTTTCGATGCATGGTGTTGATAAAGGCGCAACAATTACAGGGGACATCGGAGTTGCTCTGATTGCAACGGCAACAGGCCTAATTGTTGCACTTATTTGTGTAATTGCATTTAATTATTTAAATACCCGAATTAAAAATTTTATTTATGAAATGGAATCTTCTGCTTCGCGACTCGTTGAAGTTCGTTTAGCAAATGATAGGCATAAAAGATAAATGCAAATTCGTCAACGATCAACTAAACGAGTTCGAATTGAAATCATGAATATGATCGATGTGATTTTTTTTCTTTTGGTTTATTTTATGTTGTCTTCTTTGGCGATGACTAAATTCAATGGAATGAAAGTTAATCTTCCTAAAACTACTTCTCAACCAGGAACCATTCAGCAAGATGTCATTTTAACTATCCAAAAAAATGGAGAGCTTTGGGCTAATCGAAAAGTCGTAACTTTAAAAACTCTTGGTCCGGAATTGCTCATTAAAATGCGACAAGATCCTCAGGGTGTGGTTATCATTAATGCCGATAAAAATGCCAATTATGGATTGATTATTCATGCGATGAATGCGGCTCGAGCGGTGGGTATTCGCAAATTTGCATTAGCCTCTCAAACCGAAAAGCCATGAGGTCCTTAGCGGAGATAAAAAAATACGATTCAGGATATAAAGAGATACTAATAGCTTTGAGCATTGCATTTGCTTTTGAGCTTTTAATTTTAATTGGTGTTGGAATTCTTCGAGGGTTTATTTTTTCAAGTCCGTCACAAACTTTCCCACAGGCCACACTGATTCAAGCCCAGTTAATCCAACTGCCAAGCGAACGTGCCGCGCACCATGTTTCAAAAGATACTATTAGCAAATCGCTTACACACGCTAAAGTTAAACCTGTTATAAAAACAACTCAGAATAAACAAGGGTCGGGTTCTCCTTTGGGACCAACACATGGACCTGTAGCTTTGTATACACCCCATCCGGTCATACCAAATTATCTGAGAAATCGAGTGATGAATACAGCAGTGATTATCCAAATTTTTATTGACAAATATGGAACGGTATCTGCTCAACTATTAAGTTCTTGTGGGAATGCAATATTAGATGCCATTGCGTTAAAAACAGTAAAAGAGTGGAAATTTCTTCCAGCTACAGATAACAGCATTCCTATCAATGCATCTGTGAAATTACGCATTAACTTCCAAATTTATTGACTGGTAAATGGGTGATTTTTTTGCAAAACGTAAAATTGCTGAAATATTTTTACTGAGTTAAAATACAAAATAATATTTTATTGGAATTGAGTGGGCGTGCAGGGTTTATCAGCCCCAAGTATTTCAAAGATACACGTCAGAGACTCATTGGGCTTTTTAAAATTTGCTTTGAACTTAGCAGAATAAATTCAATGTAACTCGAAATAAACGAACAGTGATAATACTTTACCGCTCTTTAAACAAGCTGCTTTTTTTGAAAGCTAAACTATGAGAATTCCAGATTTGTTTTTATCTAGAATGCAAATGGTTATTCCAAAATTATATTGGAATGATTTTTTAAAATCTTTAACTCAAGTGCGAAAAACTACTTTTCGAATTAATCGATTAATTGATTCGGATCAAACAGTAATTTCAGAACTTCAAGACCTGGGTTTTGGAGTTCAATCGGTACCATGGTATTCAGACGCATATGTGCTTAAAAAATTAAAACAACGGGATTTGGAAAAAACGAATATTTATTTGGATGGGAGAATTTACTTGCAGAATCTTTCTAGTATGATTCCTCCTTTAGTATTAAATCCACAACCAGGAGAAACCATTTTAGAATTAGCTGCAGCACCGGGTGGGAAAGTTACTCAGTTGGCAAGTCTTGCGAGAAATCAAGCTCGAATTTTTGCCAATGAAAAAGACAAAATTCGATGGCAAAAACTACGGTTTAACATTATTCGTCAAAATGCGACCTCGATTTTACTTTTAGAACCAAGTGATGGGCGACGATTAGGTCAACACTATTTCGAACAGTTTGATAAAGTCTTGTTGGACGCTCCGTGTAGTTCGGAGGGAAAATTTTTAGCGTCCCATAATTCAACGTATCAACACTGGAATATCCAAGTCATTCAACAAATGGCGAAGCTTCAACGGCAACTTTTAAATTCTGCAGTATTAGCCTTGAAACCGGGGGGCATTCTTGTTTACTCAACGTGTACATTTGCTCCAGAAGAAAATGAGGGGATTTTAAATGATATTCTTGCAATGTGGGATGGGAAAATTTGCTTAGAACCCATTAATACTTTTTTTCCTAGAGCTCAATATGGATTAACCAGATTTCAGGGTCAACAATTTGATGCTTCACTTTCTTTAAGTCGTCGAATTTTGCCGAATGATCAATGGGAAGGTTTTTTTGTCGCTCGATTGAAAAAAACAAAAGCTGTAGATAATGTGAAATTGTTTCTAGAAAAAAATTAAGATGTAAAAAGATTTATGTTTCAGGTTAGGTCGGATTCATGGGTTAAGGATGAGCGACATTCTATCGGGAACTTGAAATTCAACGATCATACGCTCAACGCTAGGTTGAAAATTTAAAACAGTGGATCATGTCAAAGTGCTCTAAGAGGGCTAGTAAATATATGCGATGGAGACATAATAACAACCAATAGATTGTGCATCATGACAGGCTCAGCGACAAGTATCTTCTTAATATAAACAACTTGATTTTTAGTTTTTAATTTATAAAAATAGAATACATATTCTTTTAAAAAGGATAAAAAGTGAAACCATTTTTTATTAAGTTATTTCAATATGATTTATGGGCCAATCTTCTAATGATTCAAGCCATGTTTAAAACTAGTCCAATCAATGAAAGAGCGAAAGCCAAAATGACGCATATTCTTGGAGCACATCAAATTTGGCTACAACGCATTACAGGAGCGGTGGCGGATAATAGTTTATTTCAAACTCAAGATGATTTTGAAGTGTGTGCTAAAAAGTTTTGTGAAAAAATAATCGATTATTTAAATACGATTGATGATTTGGAATTGAAAAAAATACTGGAATATCGCAATATGAAAGGCGAGCCATCCCGCTCAAATTTGGAGGATATTCTCGTGCAATTGGGAACACATGGCGTTTATCATCGTGGACAAATTGCAACAGCGCTTAAACAATCGGGGCTTGAGCCGCCCGCTACGGATTTTATTGTGTATACCAGGCAATTAAATAAATAAATTTATGAATGGGGGGCTAGTTGTTTTAGCCAAGCTTGACCATTTTTTTGATTTTTTATAGCCCAAAGTTTAAGGCGGAGTCTTAATTATTTATTTCGAATACATGGAAAATCCTTTAAATTTAGAATATTTTGATTGTATTTTTTTAAAAAAAAAGTTTTCTTTTTAAGATTTTGAGGTACAATAATGCCGCCCATGATTATGAGGATGTTGCTCAGTCGGGGTAATTTAATTTTAGAAGAGAAGAGGATAGCAGATGCCTAAAGGAACAGTAAAGTGGTTTAAAAATGAAAAAGGATTTGGATTTATTGCCCAAGATGGAGGGAATGATGTGTTTGTACATTATTCAGCCATCCAGTCAGACGGTTATAAGAGTCTCAATGAAGGGGATCGAGTAGAATTTGAGCTCACCCAAGGAGAAAAAGGTCCTAAAGCCGAAAATGTCCATAAAATTTAAATAATGTGGATAGTCTGTCTAAATAAAAAACCCTTGAAATTTTTTTTAAGGGTTTTTTATTTTTAGCAGTTTTTTTAACAGTTACTGAATAATGTTTAAAAATGATTCAGCTTTAAATGATTTGTAGAAAATTTTTCTAAAGACTTTAAAACGGATTCTCTGCCTGCCAAATAAATTTGTTGAAACGCTCTGAGGCGTGTCGCTTGCGCAACAGACATTCGTTGTTGACCATGTATGACAAGCCTACCTTCCTTGAAATGCACTGAAATTGCTATACCCTTAAGTTTATATCGGGCTAAATTATGGAGAAGGTTAGATAAAGAGTTGATGAAATCTCGAAATTAGAACATTTTAATTTCAAAATTTTGTTTTTGATGTTTGATTTGATCGGCATTTTTATAAGCTATCCTATAGGGATGCATTGTTTTTAAACCTGGAATTTCATTCAAGGTTCATGTGCGGATTTAAGAGATATTTTCCACCGGAGACGCATGGAAGCATACAGTGAGTCTTGGGGGCTCAAGATAGAGGGCGTTGTTTCGATTGAGAAATTAAACCCATTATCTTTTTGACCACAACGTGTCTATGAAAGCTCTTGGGTTTGAAATTTTCGAAGAGTTTTATTCACGGTATTGAGATGCATGTTGAATTCTAGTACTACGGAATTATCAGCGACTTTTGATAGTTGATTTTGAAGTTGAGAATGCCCAAACCTTGCAATACGACATAATTTAATAGATAATTTTTTTATGGATGACCATAATCAAAAGCATAGGATTCAAAATCCATTACAATGGCAATCATGGTCAAAGCTTATTGCTCAAATACAAGCAGGGAATCATGACGCCTATGCTCAATTTTTGAATGAAGTAGGTCCGATTATTTATCAATATATTCGAAAAAGAATATTTGATAGTCAGCAAGTAGGTGACATATATCAAGAAACATTGCTGAAATTTCACAAAGCCTACCATACATATAACCCTCAGCAACCATTGGGTCCATGGCTTTTTGCGGTAGTTCGGAATTCTATGTGGGATTCATTGCGAAAGTATAAAAAGCAAAAGGAAAGAGAATTTGTTTTGGAAATTATTCCCGATACGATCTCCGTCAATAAATCGTTTGGATGGAAGGAAGACCTTTATGAGGCCTTATGCACACTGCCCAAGTTGAACCGAGAAGCAATTGAGTTATTGAAATTAGAAGGACTTTCATTAGAAGAAGCTGCAAAAATTTTGAAAATTTCAGTTGCAGCTTTAAAATCCAGGGCGCATTGTGGATATATTCTACTGCGGAAAATGTTGAAGGATCGGCTATGAAGTCCAATAAAAAATTTCATCGGGTTACAGTAAATGAAGTTCATCAAAAAGTGATGAGTCAATTGATCAAAACGCATCACCCTAAAAAATCAATTGCTTCCATTTGGGTTCAGTGGCTTTCTTGGATTGCCTTATCAATTGCAGGTATGAGTATAGCCGTCTGGGTGATGGGGAAATCAACGTGTCAAATGAGTATGATGTCAAATCAGCAAGCGCATGATTTCTTGATTATTTCAATTTTAGGTGCTGCATTGGCTGGATGGAAAGCCATAGCATCTAGCATACCTGGACGAATAACTAAAAATATTTTTAAAATAATTTTAACGGTTACACTAATTTTGGTAGTGGTTTTCCCAATTTATGATGCCCATTTTTACTGGAACTACATGAATTTATTTACATGTGTTATTAAACAACCACGTTGTTTTGGATGTGTTTTAGCTTTAAGTGCCATTCCTTGGATTGTACTTGGATTTTTAATTTCTAAAAACGCCCCTCTTCAACCAATGTGGACTGGAATTTGGGTAAGTATGGCTGCTTTTTTAATGGGAATGGGAATTTCGCAACTGCTTTATCCCATTTGTGAATCATGTTATGTTATGGCAATCTATGGTTTATCTTTTTTAATTATGATTTTAATTGCTTTGCTAATAGGAACTTGGTGGTTTTCAAAATGGAAAAAATAGTTTTGTAACTAGGGGGCAGATGTACCTGATACGCTTATTTCAAGAACAAAATTAGCTGCTTAGAATTGGAAAGTTAGGAGTCTAAATCTAGCTGAAAAGATAATTAAGTTGATTTTATTAGTAGGTTCACTAGTTGGTGTCCTTACAATGGTAACGCAGGTCAAACAGAGATTGATTAATTTACATAATGAAGTAAAAAACTTTTTAAACAAAGAGTTGGATTAAATACTTAAATTTCGCTGATTTTACAACTCCAATTATAAAACAGGCGATTTTTTGATAGTGGGACTTGATTCCAAGGATTTGAAAATTGCTGCAATCATTTCATTAAATAGAGTTGAAAATAATTAAAGTATCTTGTCAATATGATCAAAATGGATTGCTGGATTTTTAAAAAGTTATAAGATAGACCAAACTACAGGTGCGATTAAGTAGGGGAAAATGGCACTCGAAAAAAAATATTTATATCAATTGCGGCGTGAATATTACTCAACTGGATTGTTGGAGGAAAAGAGTCCTCAATCGCCATTTAAGCTATTTGAAAGGTGGTTCAAACAAGCAGTTAAATTTAAAGAGATAGATCCTAATGCGATGGTTTTATCTACGATTCGAAAAACTCGATTTCCTTGTAGTAGAGTTGTGTTAATGAAGCAAATGGATCAACATCGGTTTGTGTTTTTTACAAACTATAAAAGCGATAAAGGTAAAGAACTAGATCGGAATCCTCGTGCTTCTTTGCTGTTTTATTGGCCGAAGCTTAATCGCCAAATACGAATTGAAGGGCAAGTTTTCAAATTGAGTTTTAATGAATCAACGGAATATTTTAAAACTCGACCTCGTCAATCCCAAATTAGTGCATGGGCTTCCGAACAAAGTTCGGTTCTTAAAAGTCGTCATGAATTATTGGAACGCATTAAGTATTTCAAACATCTTTATCAGGGTAAAGTAATTCCCCGCCCCCCGAGTTGGGGGGGATATCGATTCGTTCCTTCTCAATTTGAATTTTGGCAGGGCCAACCTAATCGACTTCATGATCGATTAGTTTATCGCCATGTAAAGCATCAATGGCAATTAAAACGATTATTTCCCTGAAGGATATCCTTGGACTTCTAAAGTGATATAAACATGATTGCCAATTAAGAATCCACCATTATCCAAAATCTTATTCCAAATAATACCGTAATGCTTGCGATTAATCAGGGTAGAAGCATGAAACGCAATTTGTTCTTTTCCATTAAAAAGTATTTGGCCACCTAATTGAACATGCAGTTGAACGATGTGGGTCACTCCATGAATAGTTAACTTTCCTAGCAAGTTAAATTTTTGGGGATTGGAGCCAATAACTTTAGTGCTTGTAAAAGTAATCCAGGGATATTTTTGAACCCATAAAAAAGCTGCAGATCGAAGATCTTTATCTCGGGCCGTAGAACCGGTATCAATGCTTGCAGCTTGAATACGAATTTCTGCATGGGAGGCTTTGAGATCCTTGGGATCATACGTGAAGCTTCCTTGGAATCGATCAAAACGACCTCGTACATAAGCAATAGTCATGTGTTTAACTTTAAAGCCGATTTGAGTGTGTTGTGTATCCATGGTAAAAGTTGAAGCCCATAATGGAGAAATCGATAATACGGATAATACAGCAATCATCAAACCCACAAAAAACGCGTTGGAAGATTTCATAAATACTCCTTTATTTTTTCACTAGAGTTTAAAAAATCCAAATAAAAAGTCAAGATTAAAGATGTAGTAATTATCTGGGGGCGTAACGAATCAACGGTAAAAAATCTTTGAAATGAGGAACCATAAAATCGGGGTTGTATTTTTTCAGTTCTTCTTGCGAACTAAAGCCATGTGGAATGATCCCAACTTTCATGGGTACAGCGTGTGCTGCTTGGATATCCATGGGAGAATCACCAATAAATAAGGATAATATAGGGGATGTTTGTAACTGATTTAAAGCGGTGAGTAATGCAGAGGGATGTGGTTTGGGAAATGGAACCGATTCCGGTCCTAATGCGAACTGAAAAAATGAATGCAAATTAAGTTTTTTAAGAATGAGTTCAGTAAATCGTTGGGGTTTGTTGGAGACAATGGCCATTAAAATATGTTGCGATTGAATAGCTTGAAGAAATTCCACTGTTTGTGGGAACGGACACGTAGTATCGACGCAATGGGTTTCATAAAATTGATTAAAAATTTGAATGGCTTTTTGGAGAATAATAGAATCAGAAGTTTGAAAAGCGTTTTTTAGAAGAAATGAAAGTCCGCGTCCTACATATGATTCAATAGTTGAACTAGGCAGACACGGAAATTGTAATTGATCCAGGGTATAATTTACGGCTTTTACAAGATCTTGCCGTGAATCAATGAGCGTTCCATCTAAATCAAAGAGGAGGGATGAAATAGGTAAAATGTCTTGTGGAAACACTGTCGATCCTTCTAAAGTGGATGAAGAGTTTAAAAAAAGACGGCTCTAGTGCAATTGAAAATTTTTGATCGGCAAGCAACTTGAGTAGCATACTTTAATCAAAATGAGTACTAAAAACAATCCCAACAGACGCTCAAATCATATTGTATAAAATAAATTGAATTAAAGTAATACTTAGTTATACTTATGGAACTAAAGGCTCAAGGGGAGCTAATGATGAAACGCTTAATTTTTTGGGGCTGGGTAGTTGTTTTAGTCAGTTTCAGTCATTCGTTTGTATGGGCTAAATCCACGTTGAGATCTCCATGGGACTATAAAAAAATAAAACTGACAAATTATAGTTATCATTGCCCTAAATGGAAAAAATTATCACCCAATGCAGAATTTCATGGGTTCTATAAAAAAAACACGCCGTTTCTTGCGTCAATTATTGATATTAAAAAAATGAAAGTTTATCAAAAATGTTCAAGGCCCTACAAAAGAATGGTAGCACATATTATAACAGCCGCTGATGCTTATCAGCAAACCGGAAGTCGTCTAGCTGCCCAATGTGTTATTCAGGGGTTACAGCGGATGGCGAATGAGGGAATTTTTAGGGGAAAACTTTCTCGGCAAGGGTTGTTTGTGAGTGTTTGGCTTACCAACGCGCTTGCCATTGCCTATCTAAAGATTCGAGAGAGTGGTCTAGTCACACCATCAGAATATCAATCAATTACTAAATGGATGCAGCAAATTGCGCGTCAAACGCAGATATATTATAACGCTCGATTAGCCAAGGCTTGGAAGCATAATTTGAATAATTTGTTCTATTGGGCTGGACTGGAAGTGGCTTCCGTAGGGATTGTATCCAACGATTCAAAGTTATTTCAATGGGGGATGCTAGCTTATCAAAATGGCGTTCGTCAAATTACGAATCAAGGTACTTTACCATTAGAAATGCGCCGAGGGCCACGAGCACTTCATTACCATTTATTTGCAGTGGCTCCATTGGTTTATTTAGCAGAATATGGAACCGACAATGGATTAAATTTGTACAAAAAAAATCACGGAGCATTGCATCGGTTGGTAAATCGTGTAATTGCGGGGTTGATGAATAACCAGTATTTTCAAAAACAGACGGGAGTCAAGCAGGATACGCCTGGGCAATTTATTACGGCTGGCGATATTGAGTGGGCAGTTCCTTATGTCCATCGCTTCCCCAATCCAATTATTTCCCGCTTGATCAGTCGGTCAAGATCCTTAAATTATTTATATCTAGGTGGATTGCCTCCTGCGTAAGGGAGTATTCATTTATTATTAAAGGATTAAAAATGCATAAAAGAACAGTTCAACTTCCAAAAGGGTTTTCTGCGGCGGGAGTTCATGCAGGGTTGAAAAAAAATGGCAAGTTGGATATGGCGCTATTATTTTCATCATTTCCGGCAGCAACTGCAGGGATGGTTACCACCAATCGGGTTAAAGCTGCACCAGCCAGACATACGGAACAACGATTAAACGAAAAACAACCTATCCAAGCTATTTTAATTAATGCTTCAAATGCTAATTGTTTAACTGGAACGCGCGGCATGCAGGATGTGTTGTCGGGAGTTCAATGGGTATCTCAACAATTGGGTATTCCTTCTAAATCAATTTTATTTCATTCAACAGGAGTAATTGGTGTACCGTTGCCAATGAAACAAATTTTTCAAGGCATTAAACTGTTAACAACCTCTTTATCTCCCGCTGGAGGATTCGCAGCAGCTCACGCGATTTTGACTACTGACCAAAAAGCTAAAATCCAGTCGAAAGTGGTAAATATTCATGGGACGCAGGTTAAATTTTTAGGAATTGCCAAGGGCTCCGGCATGATTCATCCCGCTATGGCCACCATGCTCGTTTACCTGATGACCGATCTTAATATTCAACAAGCTCTGTGGCGTCAAATCATTCATGAAGCGATTGAAAAAAGTTTTCATTGTATTACCGTGGACGGAGATACGTCAACCAATGATACCGTGATTGGTTTAGCCAATGGTGCTTCTGGCAATACTCGAATTGTGTCATCGAAGGATTCCGATTTGTTTAAAGTCCGCAGTGCAGTAGAAAATATTTGCTTAGAGCTGGCTCGCGATATTATTCGTGATGCGGAGGGGGCAACTAAATTTATTACCATTAAAATTCAAAAGGCGAAAACGCCTGCTCAAGCACGCCAAGCTGGGATGGCAGTGGCGCAATCATTATTAGTAAAAACCACCCTCTTTGGAGGAGATCCAAATTGGGGAAGAATTTTAGCAGCCGTTGGATATTCTGGAGCGGATATTCAGGAAATGCAAACGAAGGTTCGAATTGAGAAATATCTGGTTTTCAATGGTGGTAAGCCAGTTCGCTGGGAACGGGAAAAACTGAGAAAGCTTTTTTCAAAAAAAGAAATAACAATTGAAATTCAATTGAATTTGGGGGTCGGACAAGCGGAAATTTATACTTGCGATCTTGGTACAAACTATATCGAGATTAATGGGCGATATACAACTTGATCCTTGGATAAAAGGGAAATTTTATGTTCGGTGAATTTGAATTGATCCAAGCAATCCGTCAACATCTCCAAATCAGAAATCAAGATATCCTTTTAGGTATTGGGGATGATGCTGCTATTGTGAAATCATTTTTAAAAAAAGATTTGATTTTTACTACCGATATGTTGATTGAGAAAGTTCACTTTTGTATGGATTGGATAACTCCAAAGCAATTAGGCGTAAAATCGATGGCCGTCAATATTAGCGATTGTGCGGCGATGGGTGCACACCCGGTAGCGGCAACGATTTCTTTGGGGATTCCAGTGGGATGTTCTAAAGCCATGATTTTGGACTTTTATAGTGGGATCGAAGAAATCGGAAAAAAATTTAGTGTTTCAGTGGTAGGTGGGGATACGGTGAAAAGCCCTTGCTGGGTCATTAATATTGCTTTGATTGGGTGGGTTGAGCAAGAGAAAGCTTTGCAGCGCAGCAGGGCTCAAGTAGGCGATGCTGTTTTTGTGACAGGCACCTTAGGGGATTCATCGGCTGGATTAAAATTGTTAGAAGAAAATTTTAAAAAAACATTTAATCAACAAGAACAGTTTTTAATTCAACGACATCTTTCACCAAGTCCACGATGTGAAGTGGGACGCTATTTAGCTCAATATAAATTGGCCCATTCAGCAATTGACATCTCAGATGGGCTTTCAAGTGAAATTCACCACATTTGTCAGGAATCAGGAGTTGGAGCGGAAATCCATGAATCAGCACTCCCAACATCCACGGAATTACAGCAATTTTGTAACCAACATTTTTATAAAATAACGGATTTAGTATTTCATGGGGGAGAAGATTATGAATTGCTGTTTACTGTTTCACCTCAACAAATTTCAAAAGTTTTAAATGAATTGGTTCCTCAAACAGGAATTGCATGTAAATCCATTGGTCGTATTCTTCCAAAGTCTCAAGGTGTTTCTTGGATTGATATGAAAGGGCATCGTAGTCCACTTAAAGCATTGGGGTTCGATCATTTCCAGGCGAATGAATAGAGGTCATTGCATCAATCAATTTTAGAGCCCGATTAAAAAATAATGTCGAAAGGCTTGCAATCGAAGAATCAATTTATTAGTCTTGAACTATTGAAACCTTGACACAAAAGCTATTATGAAAAATAAAAACTTTACCATTGTTTGTATGGTTGATCAGAACCCAGAACAAGTTTACAAAGCCATCACTAATGTTCGAGGGTGGTGGGGCAAAGGCATAGCCGGTGAAAGTGATAAATTAGGTGCTGAATTTACCTATCAGCACGGGGACATCCACAGGACCACTCAAAAAATTACTAAGTTGATTCCAGGAGCCAAGGTTGTCTGGCATGTGACCAAAAGCTATATTAGTTTTGCCAAGGATCATGCCGAGTGGGCGGATACGGATATTATCTTCAATATTACAACGAAGGGCGAGAAAACCGAACTGAAATTTACCCATCGAGGTCTCCAACCCAAAATTGAATGTTATGAGCAGTGTTCCAAGGGATGGAATTACTACATCACAGAGAGTCTTAAACGCTTTATTGAAACTGGCAAGGGTCGGCCCGATCCGAAAGAAAAGGGTGCTCCACAGAACGCTTCTAGGAAGAGCCGACTCACCCACTCTTAATTTAGTCTAGACTTAGATCCTGCGACGTGGCTCTGCAAATAGCAATGTCACATGCCTAAGATTGCAGTAAAAATCAAACTAAGCTCAAGGTATTCACTTAGTTTGATTTTTAAAACGCGTCGCTCATGCTGGTCAAGCGATGGACTTATACCAAGAATAATAGGCAGTGCGACAGTTGGCCCCCAAAAAATAAACCCAACAAGATTACGCTGGGGTTAAGTAATGGAGACGGATGAGCGATTCCACGAGTCTTGATTGGGAAGTTCAAAAAATATTCCGGGTGCCATCTCAAAAGGATTTGGGGTCGCTTCCAAATGGAACGAACTGTTACAATTGTTTTTAATTTTATTGACAGATTTGTAATACTAGGAGTATATACACATGCAAGAATATATACTTTTATACGCATATTGAGATGAAATAACGCAGAAACTCTAGAACTTCAGTGCACCAATTTCAGATAGAAGTTGCCCTTATTCAAAGGGCAGGTAAAGTAGCAGCTTTCTTAAGTCTTATCGGTAAAAGATGGTTGACATTAGCAAACTGAATAAAAATTTTTCAGTAAGTTCTCTTTGGTACTCAGTTTTATTAAGAGCATTTTTAAATAACTAAGTGAGCTAATTTCAAACTCCTTTCATAATAGGTTTTTAAAGCGAGTGTTGAATTATTGAATTTTAGAATGAGTGGAATTTAGATTATGGAAGAAAAATCGAATAAAATTCCGGATCGTGTAGATCAACCATCAACTGTGATTCGAACGCGTTATCGATGGATGCAAAAGATTATGTTGTTTTTGGTTGTTTTTGGACCAGGGCTTATTGTCATGGAAGCCGATAATGATGCAGGAGCAGTTTCAACATATACGCAAGCTGGTGCTCAGTATGGTTTGCATATGCTCTGGGTCTTGCTTCTTTTGCTACCAATAACCTATTTTTCTCAAGAAATGGTTGCCCGATTGGGTATTGCCACTGGCAAGGGTCACGCCACAATGATTTATCGGCGATTTGGAAAATGGTGGGGACGTTTTTCAGTTTTTGATTTACAGTTGCTAAATTTTTTAACATTAGTAACAGAATTTGCCGGTATTAACTTGGCCACTTCGCAAATGAAGTTATCGCCAGATATTACCGTACCACTTGTAGCAGTTGGAACGATTATTATGGTTTTAACAGCGAGTTATCGACGCTGGGAAAGCATTACTGTTTTTTTATGCTTGCTAGATATTGCATGGATTATTTATGCAATTCGCTTAGGGTTCTCTTTTGAGAAAATTACTCCTGCAGCGATTTCATTTTTTCCCTCAGGGCAAGGCATAACATCAAGTTATATCTTTTTAGTGATCGCTGTCGTAGGAACGACCATTGCTCCATGGCAGCTCTTTTTTCAGCAAAGTTGTGTTGCGGATAAACGCTTGAGGTTTAGTGATTTAGGTTATGCACGTTTGGATACAATGATTGGAGCTATTTTTACTATTATTGTTGCCGGGTGCATGATGATTGTCGGATACATGGCAGTTCATAGTGCAATTGGATATGTTTATAAAAATCCAGCTCAAATGGCGACTAGTTTAGGGGCATATTTTGGAACCATTGTAAAGAGCGGACTTTTGCTTTTAATATGTAATGCCTCAATTTTAGGTATTACGGCAGTCTCGCTTTCAAGTGCATGGGCTTATGCTGAAGTGATGAATTGGCCTACTGGTTTAGAATTGAAACCTAAACAAGCTATTGGATTTTATTTGATTTATATTTTGGGCGTACTAGCCGCGGCAGGCCTGGTCCTAATCCCTAAAGCGCCGTTACAACTCATTATTATGACCGTTCAAGTACTTGCTGGAATTATGTTACCCTCATCAATGATTTTTTTACAATTGTTGTTAAATGATCGGGAGTTATTAGGAAATGAATTTGTAAATCGTCCTTGGAATAACTGGATTAATTGGACGATTATCATTGGTCTTTTTGCGCTTTCGATAATATTGGCCGTTCAAGTAGTATTACCTCAATTATTTTCTTCTTGATTTTGAAAAGGGACTTATGAAATCACGCGATTTGTTTAAAAAGGAACACTCGGATGAACAGTCCTATGTGGTAATTCATCCACTGGATGATCAACCAGAACAGAAAAAAGATCTTTCAAATTTTGAACCCATGAAGATGACTTTTACGGTACGATTATCGCTGATTATCTTAAGAGTGTATTTGATAAGTATGATCTTGCTTCTTGCTTATCACTTTTTAAATCTAACAGGAATTATTAAACTATAATTTTTTTTAAATCAATTCGAACGGTAACATTTTCTATTAGGGTTGAAAATTGATCACAACTAGTTTTGTATTAACGGATGAACAACAAACATTTGAATTGGGAACAATAGTAGGAGCCCAGGCTTCCCCAGGAGAGATTTGGAATTTATCAGGAGATTTGGGTACAGGGAAGACGGTTTTTGTTCAAGGATTTGCAAAAGGATTGGGGTTTTCTGGAAAGGTGACGTCACCTACTTTTGCTTTGCAAAATATTTATCCATGTCCGACGATTATCTTGTATCATTTTGATTGGTATCGACTTTTAACATCGGATGAAGTAGAGGCATTGGGATGGATGGAATGGATAGAAAAAAAAGGAGTTATATTAGTTGAGTGGGGAAATAAATTTAAAAATCTATTTCCGCAACGAACTTTATCGGTAGAATTTGAAATGGTTTCTGAAAATCAACGCCGATTAACTTTTTTAGCAATGGATGAGGAACAATCCGCTCGAATAGAGGAATTAATGCGTTGTTGGCCGCAATAGAAGTATCAACCTTGCCAGGTAGCGTTGCACTTCTTGACTTGATTTCTGGAGAAGAAGTGGGTTTTATTTCTTTGCCAAGTGAATTGGATAGTGCCTCAGCGTTAATTCCGGCATTAGAAGAACTCTTAAAACAACAAGCACTTACGGCGTCTGATTTATCAGTTGTTGCAGTTTCGGTAGGACCGGGAAGTTTTACCGGAATTCGTGTAGGAATTTCAACAGCTCTAGGGTTAGGATTACCCTCCCAGCTATATGCGTTTGGCATATCCACTCTGGATGGACTTGTTGAAAATTTTTGTCATGCAGGGTTAGAAGGTGAGGTTCTTTGCCTAATTGATGCTCAGCGTAATGAATGCTTTGTTGGACATTATCAAGTGGAAAAAGATGCGTTTTATTCTCTAGGCCCACCAGCTATTTGGCCCATTCAACAACTCAATACATTATTCAAGGATCGGGTATGGCTAGTAGGGCCTGGTGCAGTGAAATATGAAAAAGAATTGCGTATCAATTTAGGGTCTCGCGGAATTTTAGCTTTTACCCAGCTACATCGTCCTTCGGCATCGAGTATTGCGCGACTGGCATATCAGCGGTGGAAATCGGGTGAACGCCCTTCCTTGGAAACACTTCAACCAATTTATCTTCGTATTCCAGCAGCCGATGAGAATGCTTAATGGAAATTCGTCCCATGCTATTAAGTGACTTGGATCAAGTAATATATATTGAAAATCAGTCAATGCCGTCTCCGTGGACCAAAGAGTTATTTGAAGAAGAATTAGGTCGATCCTTGGCTTTTTATTTTGTAGCGGTGGAGAATCAACAAATTGCAGGGTATATAGGATTTTGGGAAGCGCCGCAAGAAGCTCATGTTATTACTTTGGCAACGCATTCTTTATATCGAAATCAAAAAATCGCGACTCGCCTTTTAGCCTTTTGTATTGAATTTTCAAGGAAAAGAGGGGCACGGTTGATGACATTAGAAGTTAGAGCAAGCAATCAAATAGCGCAACATCTTTATGAAAAGTGTATGTTTCGATTGGTAGCCATTCGGAAAGGTTACTATGCTGATACGGGAGAAGATGCGTGGGTTATGTATCGGGACTTAATCGAATAACGCTTTAGTAGGTTGTAAGATAATTGGAGTTTATATGTTTGAATTCTCTTTTTTAAATATTGATCAATATACTTCATTGATACGAATGAAAATGAATTATTACTTATGGAAGGTTCCAAAATATTTAATTCAGCGTCAAAAATTAGAAATTGGGCATCTTTTTCGGAAATTAGATCGGAGTCCTGCAGTAACGATTTATTCAGGTATCCTCTGGAATATTCCATTGGCGATGGTGACTATTTATTCAAACTTATATATGGTAGCTATGGGTGTTTCTGATTGGAAATTAGGAATGACGATGACAATTGTTCGATTTATAAGTTTGATCGGATTTTTAGTAGGCGGATATTTATCGGAAATTTGGGGTCCTAAACGAACATTGATGATTTTTGATATTATTAGTTGGGGATCTTTGGTTTTTTTTATGGCATTTGCTTTAAATGCATATTGGTGTATTGCGGCGCAGCTTTTATTCGGACTGAATTCTTTAGGGAATTCATCCTATATGTGTTTTTTAGTCGAGGGTACACGACCACACACGCGTCCAAGGATTTTTGCATTATTTCAAATATTTAATATTCTTCCATCAGTTTTTTTTCTTCCATTATTAGCAGGATATTGGGTACACAAGTGTGGTTTAATTTTTGCAGAACGAGATATGTTTGAAATGTTTTTGGTTTTTTTAGTAGTTGCATTGGTTGTTCGATGGAAGTTTTTACCAAATGTTGCACCTAAGATGAAATCCCTTAATCATTGGTATGAAAATTTAAAACAAGCTTTAGAAAAGTATCGAAATTCAATGCATCGTTTTTTTAAAGTTAAAGGAACAGGTAGCTTGTTGGCATCTAAAGTGATTGAAGAATGGGTTACTTCGATCTGGCTAATTTATTCATCGTTGTATTTAGTCCAATTTTTAAAAATTCATGATTCGACTATTTCTGCACTTGCAGAAGCGGGCGCATGGGTTTCATTAGCGACAATGATTCTGGTTGTCCCTTATTTAAATCAAAAAAAAATATTTTCCATATTAGGATTGGATCAATTCTTTTCATTTTTGTCGTTCACCTTTTTTGGGATAGGAATATATGGCGAATCAATATGGTTTTCGCTAATTGCCACAATATTGGGAGCTATAGCAAGTGGTTTAGTTTACCCATTGAATTTTCCGGTATTTATGAATTTAATTGAAGAATCTGATCGTGCAGCAGTGATTGCTTTAACTACGGCTTTTATTCAGATTAGTATGTTAATTGCTCTTCCGATTGGTGTATTTTTATATACCCGAATTTCTCCATTGGTATTAATTGTAGTGATTTTATTAGCACGTGGAATCGGAATTGCTTTGTTGCGTTATTCAGCTTTACAGTTACGAACTCGGGCAGCTATTGCTTAGATTCAACAAGAAAAGGTGGTTATTATAATGAATGGATATTTAGATGCTTTATTGGGTTTTATTGGATTTGGTTGTTATCAAATTCCGCTTCGGTTTTCAAAAGTAAAAGGATTAGGATTTTTGTCATTTATTGGAATCGGTATTTTATTAGTTGATATAATTTTTATTCGACAGTTTTTGGAATTATGGAAAGATCCTGTTTGGTTTTGGGGTTCCATTTTTTCTGGAATGCTTTGGGCTCTAGGACAAGGATTCGCAAATCTTTCATTGGAAGAATTGAGTTTAGCAAAAGGTTCAGTACTATTTAATTTGAATACACTGGGCAATATTTTAGTTGGAGTTTTTTTATTTGGGGAAGTAACTGGTTTTTCAAAAGATCTTTTTCTTATTTTGGGGACAGGTTTACTTTTAGCGGGAGCGATTATTGTATCGGTCTCCGAAGCAGATAATCATAAAGAAGGTAACTTGAAAGTAGGAGTTTTGTTGGCATTATTAGCGGCCATTTTTTGGGGTATTTATTTTGCACCAATTAAAGCTCTTCAAATTTCAAGTCAATTGAAATGGCCTTGGTTATTGAAATGGGAAGCCTTGAATCCAACATCGAATCCGTCAACACTATTAGTTTTATCTGGGTTAATGATGGGTGCGGGCATCACTGCTTTCTTTTTTGGAATTCATGGACTTTTAAAAGGTGGATATAGAGAGGTGGGGCTTGGAGCAGGCTCTGCTATTTTATGGGCTTTTGGAATGATTTTTTCATTAAAAGCAATTGATATTTTAGGCTTAGCCAAAGCGATTCCTATTATTAATTCAAATGTTCTTCTATATGCAGCATGGTCTTTTTTTGTTTTTAAAGAATTACCAAAATCTCAAATTAAACGAGTAGTACTAGGAAGTATATTGGTAATAGGTGGAATCCTTCTCTTATCGTTATCGTAGCAATGCTGCACTTAATATTGGGTTTAATAAATTAATTAGTTTGAAAATATTACTCTTGACTTCTATTCTTAAAAACCATACCTTTTTGAGTTATGAAAACACAAAATGACATGGCCCTAAAAGAATGGGCAATAGTTCTTAAAGCTTTGGAAGAAGGGAAGCAAACACTGCTTTTTAAAAAAGGAGGTATTTCAGAATCGGAGGGTGAATTTAAGCCAGAATATTCTGAATTTTTCCTTTTCCCAACGTTTGAGCATGAAAACTTAGAGAGTATTAAGGCAGATTGGCGTCCCAAATTTCTTCAACTTCAAAAGGAAACTCGGGATGTTAAACGAATTATTTTTAAGATTTATGGTGTGACGCAATGGGCTACTCGGGTTATTGATTGGGATTTGTGTAAACGAATAATTCCCATGACGATATTTAGTGAAAAGGAAGTTGAAAAGCGCTTTTATTATGGAGAATGGCAAGGTATTTATTTAATGCTTGTGCGTGTTTATGCATTGCCATTGCCGATGGATCTTCCCATGAAATCTGCATATGAAGGTTGTAAATCCTGGGTTCCGTTAGGAACCTCATTATTTACAGCAGGATCTTTACCAGTGCTTCCAGATTCGGTTTGGAGAATGACAGAAGAAAAGCTCAATAAATTTATAAAACCCATTTGATTTTATGAAATTGAAAATGAGAGTCAATGGTTCATTTTATCCAAGTCATCCCTTGGTATTGGATCAAATGATGAGTCAAGTAAGTTGGCGTGATGGAATGCAAGGGATTTATAAAGCGATGGGGTTATTATTGCCTCACGCAGGGTATAGTTATTCTGGATCTACGGCTGCATTAGGATATTGGAAGGTCTGTCCTCCTAAAATCGTGATTGTTGCTGGTCCAAGTCATTTTGTGGAGTTTGAAGGAATTGCCCTGTTTTTAGGCAAAACAGTTGAGACACCCTTAGGGGATATACTTGTTGATCAGCAAGTGGTTCAAGAAATTGTAACGAACCATGCATTTTGTCGAGAGTATAAACCGGCTTTTTTACGAGAACATTCAGTAGAAGTTCATTTCCCCATGATTAAGAAATTTTGGCCTGAAACTTATGTTGTTCCTATGATTCTAGGTAATACTTCCTCTGAGCAGCTTCAACTTCTGTCAGAAACATTGAAAAATATTATTCAAAAAAAAGAGGGTGTTTTTATTGCATCTTCCGATTTATCGCATTATCCTTCTGCTTTTATGGCTTCAAAAATTGACCATATTTTTTTGAACTATTTATTAGAGAATGATGAAGTGGCTATCCAAAATCAAGAAACAATGCTTCTAACAGAAGGGGTCGAAAATTTTTTTTGTACGCATTGTGGGAAGGGGCCAGTATCGCTTTTAATGAAACTTGACAAATTGATGAAAAGTGAAAAAATAGTTTTGAAATATTGTAATTCAGGTGAAGTGATGAATTCTAATCATAGAGCGGTTGGTTATGCATCCGTGGTTTTTTCCATGCAGACGTTGTGAAGATTGAGATGAGGTATGGAATCATCAAAAGGTCTTAATATCCCAGAACAGCGTATTCTTCTACGGTTGGCAAGAGAGGCCATCCGAACCTCATTGTATTCAAAATACCAAATGATTCCAGCCGTTACGTTCGATCCTCAGTTACAAAAAAAATGTGGAGTTTTTGTGACATTACGATTGGAAAGTGAATTACGAGGGTGCATTGGATTCTCTTTTGCAACATATCCTTTGGCAGAAGCGGTGCAAGAGGCGGCCGTTTCAGCGGCTTTCCACGATTTACGGTTTTCGCCGCTTCAATTGAACGAATTTGAAAAAATTGAAGTTGAAATTTCAGTTTTAACCCAGCCCTATTTAATACAACCCCAAGAAATTCAGGTGGGCATTCATGGATTGATCATACGTGAAAATGCTAAAATGGGTTTATTATTACCACAAGTTGCTATAGAGCATCAATGGTCAAAAGAAACATTTTTAGAGCAAACGTGCTTAAAGGCTGGCTTAGCTAAGGATGCTTGGAAGCGAAAAGCGGAGGTTTTGGCTTTTGAAGCTCAAATTTTGAGTGAAAACCATTTGTCGGGTTTTTAGTTTTTTTGATGAATGCTTCAAAAATATTATATATTGCAAGGAATGCAGACAATTGAAAGGTTCGAGAAAGAAACTTATAATATTATTGGGGTAAAAAATTACAGCAGAAGCGAGTTTGATTATGATTGAAATGAAAATTCGAGGTATTGCGGTTGATCCGACTTTACAAACTCCAGCTGTTGTTTTAACAGATGAAGAAGAGCAGCGATATCTTCCGATATGGATTGGGGTAACAGAAGCAACGGCTATTTTTATTCAACTGAGTCAACAGCAGTTGCCTCGACCTATGGTACATGATCTTTTAAAACAGGTAATAGAAGTGCATGGAGTGCAAGTAACTCGAATCGTAATTAACGACATTGATAAAAATACTTTTTTTTCTAAAATTTTTTTAGAAAATGTAAAAACGTTAGAAAAATATGAAATAGATTCTAGGCCTTCGGATGCGATTGCGTTGGCGCTAAGGACGTGTTCGCCTATTTTAGTAGCAGAAAAAGTAGTCGTAACAGCGACCATTGTTGATAAAAAAAGATGCAAAACCGAGTTGTCGGAATTTAAAAAACGTTTGGAACATATTTCGCTATCAGATTTTATTAATTCTAATCCAAAAGATCCATGACGGAGTGAAGTTTAATAAATAAGTTTGTTTAAAATTTTGATTAAACAAGAAATGGAATGTTTTATGATTGAAATGAAAGTCAGAGGCATTGCGGTCGATCCGGATTTGAAAACCCCGTTTGTTATTTTAACAGATGAGGGAGAAAAGAGATATTTACCAATACCCATTGGAATTCCGGAAGCAACGGCAATATTTATTCAACTGAGTGATCAAGTTTTTCCAAGACCGATGACCCATGATTTGCTAAAAAATGTTATTCAAACGCTGGGATCTCAAGCAGAACGGATCATTATTAATGATGTGGATCAAACTACTTTTTTTTCCAAAATTATTTTGGATCATGCAGCAACGGGGGAACGATATGAGTTGGATTCAAGACCCTCTGATGCCATTGCGTTAGCTCTGAGAATGGCGGCACCTATTTTTGTAGCCGAAAAAGTCGTCATCAATGCGACTATTATTGATAAAGAAAAATACAAAAATGAAATGTCGGAGTTTAAAAAATTTCTCCAAAACCTCTCGCCAACAGACTTTACCAATTTGAATCCGCCGTCAGATTCATGAGCATGACTATTGGGATATGGGGATGCGGTGAAAATATTGAAAAAATCAACTTGAATCATGAGAAGCAATGAAGCAAGCTTTTACACATCAAGGCAAACTGGCTTTGTTAACGGAATCACATATGGTGCTCCTGTTTCATACTACGCATGAAACAATGCATGCGGAATCAGTGTTAAAGCAACATCATCTGAAATTCCGCATTGTTCCAAGACCCCGAGACATTCAAGATGATTGCGGTTTAGGACTGGTAATATTAAGAGAAAATCGGAGTCAGATTGAAACAATACTATTAGCAGAAGCCGTTTATATTAAGGCTGCATTTCAAGTTCAAGGAAATCAACCATGGATCCGAGAAAATTATCCACCGGCGCCCACCTCGTACGAGTCTCCCTCATCGGATTAAATTTTGTGATCAGTATCTTGGTCGGCTTGGCACTCGGGTGGGGAGTTCAGCAGTTATGGCATTGGGGTCATTGGGTAATTATTGTTGGTATCCTACTTGGAATTGTTACAGGGTATTATTTACTATTTGACGACCTTCGAAAACTGAATGCGCAATCTGAAAAAGGATTTCGAAAATAAAAATTCTATGACCGACTTTAAAAATGAATTGCTTTGGCCATCGTTCAAAATTTCGATTTGGGGTACTGGTATTTTAGTTCTCATCGCATTTTTAAAACATGCCATTTGGTGGAGCGTTGGGTTTTTATGTGGGAGCATCTTTGCACTTGCTTTCTTTTTTTATGGAGAAAAATTAATTGGAAAACTTTTTAAAGAAAAGTATCAACTTAAAAAAATTTGGATATATTACCTGGTTCATTGGATTATAATTTTTTTAATTTTGATAATGTTGGTTCATCTTTCTTGGCAATGTTTGATTGCGGCCCTGATTACATATACATGGTCCATCGGGGTGTTTATTTTTGGAGCGTTTCAAAAATTTAAAATTCATAAATTGAAAAATGAAATGAAGGCTTAATAAAGTGAAAAATTTCTCAGATTTTTAGCAATTCATCGTTAAGAAGACTTTTGAACAGCATTAGAAGGATATTTAGGCCAAGTTAAAGTGATGAGCGTTCCATGATTTAAACTGCTTTTGAGTTCAATAGTTCCTCCATGGGCTCGCATGATTTCGAAACATAAACTTAATCCTAGCCCGTAGCCACCAGAAGTTTTAGTGCGTGATTTATCAACACGGTAAAAGGGTTCAAAAACTCGTTCTTGTTCTTCTTGAGGGATCCCAATTCCATAATCTTGAATATAAATCTTTACATGGCTTCGAGTTTCTTTAAAAAAAATTTTCACAGGCTTTTTTTGGTGTGAAGAATATTTCAAGGCATTTTCAATGACATTTCGACAAACAATAGCAACTCGTTCTTCATCGGCTTGAAATATAATATCATGAGTCGGAACGATGACCCGGATTTTAGGTTTTCTGCTTTTGTAGTGAACTGCCAGTTGACGCACCAATGAGAGGGGATGGATTTGGCTTAGTTTCAATTGCCCGTTATTGTTTTTCAATTGCTCAGTTATTAAAATTTCTTCTAACATGGTTTCCATTTCTGAAAGATCCTGCCGAATAGAATTTTTGAGTTTTCCTTCAGGTAGCATGGCGAGTGCCACATTCATGCGTGTTAAAGGGCTCCTAAGTTCATGGCTTACGCCCAATAAGAGCTGTTCTTTGGAATGAATCATATTTTTGATATGTTGAACCATTAAGTTGAATTGATGAGCAATGCACCATATTTCTCCGTGGTATTTTTGAACTTGAAATTGGAAATCCAAGTTACCATTTGAAATTTCTTGAACACCATGAAGTAACCATCGTAAAGGGCCAAACATTCTTCGGAGAACCAGGGATCCAAGAATAATAATGATAAGAAGAATCCAAAAAATATGGAAAAACCAATGTAACATTCGACCATGCGCATGCAAAATATGGATTAGGGCAAGTGTTAAAATAATACAGGCCCATAGAAAAAAAATCAAAATTCGAATAAAAAACCAGTGAATAGGTTGAACCGTCCATTTGTCCATTGGGGAAATGCGGGATTTCAAATTGGCTGGGAAGCAAGTATAGGGTGATTGGGTTGATGCATTTTTTTTACGACTCACTAATTTTCACCTTTTCGATAAATAGATACCCTGTACCCCACATGGTTTTGAAGAAGTGAGAATGCTTAGAGGAGTCGTGAATTTTTTTTCGAATGCGGCTTACCAAAATATCGATAGAGCGATTGAAAGCATCACAGTCGATTCCTTTTAAGTGGTTCATAATGGCATCTCGACTTAAAACAGTACCTGCATTTTTCATAAAAAAAGCTAAAATTTCAAATTCAGTGGTGGTTAGATTGATAATCTTACCATGCAAATAAGTCATTTTTTTATTTAAATCTACTTGAAGTGCACCGGCAGCCAGAATCGAAGAATCTAAAGGCAATCGAGCAATTCGTCGCAAAATACTTTGAATTCGTGCAACAAGTTCTCTGGGCTCAAAGGGTTTGTTTAAGTAGTCATCGGCTCCGGTTTCCAATCCGAGTACTTTGTCTGAAACTTCTCCTCGTGCTGTAAGCATAATAATTGGAACAGAAGAAGTTTTTCGAATGGTTTTTAGTACTTGAAATCCATCCGTCCCGGGAAGCATTATATCGAGAATAATTAAATGAGGTTTGCCTTGATGAAATAGTCGCAAACCCTCCTCCGGTTGATCGGTATAAGATACTTTCATGTTAAATTTTAATAAATAATTTTTCAAAAGCTCATTGAGTTTCATGTCATCATCAATAATTAAAATATGAGTATAGTGACTAGACATTCATATCCTCTCGATGAAATTGATTTGAATTGTAAATAGTGGTCATTATAGCACTGGTTAAATAATTTGGAAAAGTGTTACAAATTGAAACGATTTTTAACAAATTTGCATTTATTTTTTATTTATAATTTATCAGAAATGGATTTGAGTTTAAATCCATATTCAAAAAGGAGGATTAATTATGGAATTGAATCAAGAGGAAAAAGAGAGAATTATTGCAGAAGAAAATGTTCGTATGACAGCTCGAAAAGAATATTTTAAAGAGCATGGCGAAATATGGCGCAAAAAACATTGTGGCAGCGGATTGAGTGGCTGCTGTTGCCATCATTTCGGGTTTTGGAGAATCATTATAGTAGTACTTTTATTGATTGTGATATTTCATTTTTTCATGTTTAGGAATTGGGGGTATGGCTGCTGGCGAGCTAGTCAATATGGGCGACCAGCCTATCATGGATATATGAATCGTTCACCAGTTTTAAAGCATTGAGCAGAAATAATTAAAACATGAAAAAAATAATAGCCGATATGTTTTTTCAAAAACAAAAATTTATTTGAATTTAATGATGGAGTATTCTGAAGAATACTCCATCAAGGGTAAACGTATGAAATTTAGAAGCGAATAAAAGATGTATTTGGAACATGGATTTTGATACAGTGAATCCATGAAGGATATTTGTTTACGGTGTGGTTTTTTTTAATGATAGTCGTAGAAGTAATGTTATCGGCATGCCAGCAACGCATCAGTCCAAGTTCGCCACAAGGTTTTCTTCCAGCTCCGGTACCTCCTTCAACAGCCTTATCTTCAACTCCACAATATACTTTTAAATTGGAAATTCCGAATAAGCTTAATAATGCCTTTTCAGGTCCTCAGAAAGTTTTAGTTAATAGTCAAGGGGATATATATGTTTTAAGCACAGGCGATTCAACGATTACGCTTTTAAATGCTTTGGGACAATTTGTAACTCAATGGGGCGGGTATGGAACTGGTGCGGGACAAATGGAAGATCCGTATGATATGGCAATAGGCCTTAACGGCAATATTTATGTTGCTGATACTGACAATAGTCGAATTGAAAAATTCAATCCTAATGGGGGGTTAATATGGACTGTTTCTGCTACAACAGTTCCAACGTTGGATTATCCCACGGCATTAACCGTCGATTCATCGGGAAATATTTTTATTGAAAATTTTGATAATGGAGTAGTTGATGTACTAACCAATGCCGGAAATTATTTGACATCATGGATAGCTGCTAATGGGAATGGCGCTTATGGAATAGCGGTTGGATATTTGAATGGACAAGAAACGCTGGATATAGGCGTGTGGAGTACTCGAGCAATTGAGGAATATAGCTACCCACAAAAGGCCCTTTTATCTAATTCTATTAATACAGGGGCAAGTTATTTAACACAAATTGCCACTGATGCGCAGGATGATATATATGTAGCGGATTATTATAATGGCATTAGTGAATTTAATTCTAGTGGAACTAAAATTCGTTCTTTGGTGAATTCAATAGCGGGAACATGGGGTGTTTTTCAACACGGATATGATCTCTGGACAACCAATTATCAAGCGAACGAGGTAATTGAATATAATCTTATGAATGGAAGTTCAATCACATTTACCGGGCAAGTTCCCACTATGGCTCCAACGTTTTTAGCGTCTAATATTTCCGATGTACTTTATGTTTCGGATGATAACAGTGATGATATTCAAGAATTTAATGGGCAAGGAGATTGGATCGGTAGTATCGGTATGCATATTATTGGAATACCGATGGGGATAGCTGTAAGTGCTGGTGATAATTTGTATGTTGTGGACTCTGAAAAAAAAGAAATTGAAAAATTCAATGCATTACATGGGAACTTGTTGTTGCAATGGCCACTTCCTAGTCCTAATGGGGATAGTCCCATTGGAATTGCCACCAATGGTCATGGGGTGGTGTATGTCACCGATGCCGCTCAGGGACAGATTCTTAGATTTACTTCTCAGGGAGATTATTTAGGTTCATGGGTTGGTACCGGCAATTTTCAATTAGAGCAACCGACCGGTATTTTAGTTACGGCACACGGGAATATTTATGTTGCAGATGCGGCTCGAAATGTTGTAGAGGAATTTAGTCCATCAGGAGTTGTGCTTAATCAATGGGGAGCATCGGGAACAAGTTTGGGAGAACTTAATGATCCACAAGGGATTGTAATGGATGAAAGGGGAAATATTTTTGTAGTCGATCATGGGAACGATCGGATTGACGAATTTGATCGATTAGGGAAATATGAAGCCTCTTTTGGGGGTGTTGCGCTCGCAGAGGGCTCTCTGGGTTCAAGTTCAATTTATGGATATCCTAATGGAATTTTAGGAATCGCGATTAATTCATTAGGGGATATTTTTGTAGGCGATCATGATTCAGGTTCCATAAAGGTTTTTTCTCCTTTGTAAGCATGTATATCCCATAAATGTAATATTCTTAGTAAATTATAATTATTACGATCCTGTCTTAAATTTCAGATTTGGATTTTTTGAAGAATAAATTTTTATTTGAAGTTGATTTAACTCACATAGGTTTAAATAAGTTAACTATAAAATAAAAATGTTTTCAGTAAGAGTTATTAATTATACGTTCCATGATTGACTATTTAAAATGAAATGTTTAAACTTTTAGTGCTTTTTTAGTGGTTTTCAATTTTGATGATCTCATTATTTTGAAAAATTTGAAAAAGATAAAGGTTAAATTCAATGAAAACAGCTGAAACCCCATTGATAATTTCAGCCCATTTTTTAGGATTTAGGAATTGGATTAACCCACTGATTATGGCTGGAGTAATTTTCATTGTCTTTTTAGTGCTGTTATGGATGGCCAAAAGGCGCCTCCAATTAATTCCAAGTGGCATTCAAAATTTTGTTGAGATGTGCATTGAATTTATTGAAAACTTATCCAATCCTCTTGTGGGGAGGGAAGCTGAATTTTTTTTCCCATTATTTGTGACGTTATTTTTCTTTGTTTTTTTTAGTAATCTTATTGGACTAGTACCCGGTCTTGTTTCACCAACTTCACGGGTGGATATTAATCTCAGTATGGCTTTGATTGTTTTCCTTTCTTCGCATTACTTTGGAATAAAAAAAAGAGGATTGATTCATTACTTTAAGCATTTTTTGCCACCAAAACTTTCAGCACCAACATCATCATTTTTTTTAAAAATATTAATGGCGAGTATTTATGGTATTTTATGTTTTTTAATGCCACTAATTCATTTAATGGGGGAGATTACAAAACCAATTTCGTTAACCCTTCGATTATTCGGAAATATTATGGGTAAAGAAAAGGTTTTAGCAGTATTACTTTTGTTGATAATAGTTTTTTTCCAAGCAAATTCAATGATGAAAATGGTTGCAATTCTTCCATTTGCATTAAGAATTTTTATGATCCTATTAGGCATCTTTATCTGTTTTGTTCAAGCTTTTATTTTTATGCTCTTAGCGATGGTATATATAGGAACGGCTATTAAATCGGAACCGGAAGAGTTGGAGATTTAGCGATATCGAAGTTCCAAGCTTTGCTTGGTTGAATGATATACAATTTTGGAGGAGATAAAATGCATCAAAAAAATTATATTCGAGTGTTGGGTTTGATATTCATGTTTGTTTTAGTGCTAGGCGCATCATCCCTTTGGGCATCTCAGCCAGTATCAGTCAAAGCAACCGTAACGCAAAAAACAGGAAAGCCATCAGCTCTTTTTTTCTCGGCGACCGTTTTAGGAGCTGGGTTGGCAATTGGATTAGGAGCTATTGGGGCTGGTATTGGGCAGGGGATCGCTGCTGGAAAAGCTTTAGAAGGCATGGCAAGACAACCAGAAGTAACGGGAACATTACAAACTAATATGATTATTGTCTTGGCATTTATTGAATCGTTATGTATTTATGCTTTTGCAGTTTCTTTAATCTTATTATACGCTAATCCATTTAAGGGTTTATTTATTCGGTGAGGATGATTTAAATCCATGGATTTGTAACGCAGGAGAATACAAATGAGTTTTAATTTTGGAGTATTTGCTCTTCAATTGATTTCATTTCTTTTAAGTATGTGGATTGCATCCAAGTTGTTTCTTCCCTATTTGAAGCAATGGATGGCGGATCGCAAAAAACGGATTGAAAATCAAATTCAACAGGCGGAAGAACAACAACATCAAGCTGAAGTTTTGAAATCAAAGTTTGAACAGCAACTGAGCGAATTACAAGAAAAAGTCGAAATGACGTTGAGGGAAACTCGAAAACAAGCGGATCAAGAAAAAGAAAAAATTATCAAAGCTTCACGTGAAGAAGCCAACCGAATTTTGACAGAAACACGTATATTGATAGAACAACAGAAAAAGGAAATGACAAAAAAAATTCAGCAAGAGGTAGGGGGCATGGCATTGACGATCGCCGAAAAACTTATTCGTGCTTCCATTGATTCTAAAATTCAGGAAGCGCTTGTTCAGAAAGAAATTAGTGAGATGAGTAGTCACTCTAATTAATTTGGGGACGAGAATACATATGATTGAATCAAGTATAACTAAAAAATATGCTGAAGCATTATTTGGGATGGCTCAATTGGATCAGCAGGTTGAAAAAATTTTTATGGAATTACTCCAATTGAAAGAATTACTGAAAATTGACCCCAAAGTTAATGAGTTTTTAGAAAATCAACGAATTGGGGAAAAAGATAAATTAGTCATGTTGGAAAAAATTTTAAATTTAAAATTTTCAAAATTAATAAGTAATTTTTTGTTGTTAGTGTGGATGAAAAATAAAATCAAAGAATTACCTGTGATCATTGCGCAATATGAACAATTAAAACTAAGAGAAGAGGGGAAAATTATTGTTCAAGTAGTAAGTGTTGAGGCATTAAAGGTTGCTCAAAAAAAAGAGCTTAAGGACTATTTGAACAAGCAATTTCATTTTGAGGCCGAATTGCGGGAAGAAATTCGAGAGGAAATTTTAGGGGGCATGATTATATATATAGGTGATCAATGTTTGGATGGAAGCATCTTGGGGCAGCTTGCAAAATTTCGACAAAAACTGATTGCTTCCTAATTATTCAAGGGGTCAGCACCTAAAAAGCATTTAATTTGATTTAAGGAGTTCAAGAGTGACTACTCAAACGGCAGATGAAATTACTAAAATCTTAAAAGATCGTATTGCTGAATTTCTTCCGAGTGCTCGTTGGGAAGAAACAGGTGAAGTATTACGCGTGGGTGATGGGGTTGCAACCATTTATGGATTGAAAAACGCCATGGCGGGAGAACTCTTGAAATTTCAGGAGAATGTATATGGCATTGCGTTGAATTTAGAAACAGATGTCATTGGAGCTGTTATTTTTGGTGAAACGCAAAAAGTTCATGAAGGAGATACAGTTTCCCTAACGGGACGAATTTCAGAAGTTCCAGTGGGGGAGGCTCTTTTAGGAAGAGTGATTAATCCATTAGGACAGCCTTTAGATGGGAAGGGTCCCATTCAAACAACCAAGTTTCGACGATTGGAAATCCGAGCTCCAGGTGTAGTTCAACGTCAGCCCGTTAAAGAACCATTACAAACTGGCATTAAAGCAATTGATACGATGATACCTATCGGTCGAGGTCAGCGCGAGTTGATTATTGGAGATCGTCAAACTGGTAAAACCGCCATTGCCATTGATGCCATTTTAAATCAAAAGGGCGAAGATGTGATTTGTGTTTATGTAGCCATTGGACAAAAACTTTCAACAGTAGCCCAGGTGGTCAATACTTTAGAAACTTATGGTGCTTTAAGTTATACCATTGTGGTTTCAGCTACGGCATCCGACCCTGCTCCACTTCAATATATTGCACCTTATGCTGGCTGCAGTATGGCTGAGGAATTTACCTATAATGGGAAACATGCTTTAATTGTTTATGATGATCTTTCAAAACATGCGGTGGCTTATCGTGAAATTTCGCTATTATTGCGTAGACCTCCAGGTCGTGAAGCCTACCCAGGGGATGTTTTTTACCTTCATTCGAGACTTTTGGAAAGAGCGTGTAAGCTTAATGAATCTTTAGGTGGTGGATCTTTAACAGCACTTCCGATTATTGAAACACAGGCTGGCGATATGACAGCGTATATCCCAACTAATGTGATTTCTATCACGGACGGACAAATTTTTCTTGAATCGAATCTGTTTTATGCCGGAATTCGTCCAGCTGTTAATGCAGGTATTTCTGTTTCTAGGGTTGGCGGAAATGCTCAAACAAAGGCAACGAAAAAAGTGGCGGGAAAACTTCGATTGGATTTGGCTCAATACAACGAATTAGCTGCATTTGCGCAATTCGGTGCTGAATTAGATAAAGTATCCATGGATCAATTGAATCGTGGTGCACGAATGGTGGAACTTTTAAAGCAACCACAATATCAGCCACTTTCTATGGAAGAACAAGTGGTTATTATTTTTGCAGGAATTAACGGGTTTTTAGATACTATTCCGGTGAGTAAAGTTCGAGAATTTGAAACGCAGTTTTTGGATTATCTTAAGAAAAATTCCGGGGCTGTTTTGAGGGAAATTCATGAAAAAAGGGATTTAACAGACGCACAAAAGGAACTTTTGAGTAAAGTTTTAAATGATTTTTCAAATCAATTTAATATTAAGAGTTAATCGAAAAAAATATGGCACATGTTCGGGAAATTAAGAGTCATCTTAAAGGCATTCGAAATATTTATCAAATTACGAATGCCATGAAAATGGTCGCTTCTGCTCGATTAAAGCGTGCGCAAGATAGAATTTTGTCAAATCGTCCATATGCCTTTCAACTTTCAGACGTGGTCCGAAATTTATCGCAAAAGCTGGATGAGAAGGCACATCCGTTGTTAAAATCGCGTTCGGAAGGTCAAACCATTCTATTGGTAATTACAGCAGATCGAGGATTATGTGGCAGTTTTAATGTAAATATTTTAAGAAGGGCACAAAGTTTTTTAAAAGAAAATACCCTTTGCACTGTTTTAACCGTGGGTCGAAAATCTCATGATTTTTTTAAGCGACGTGCAATTGCTATTCACCGTTCTTGGATGTATCTTTTTCCAGAAATTCCATATTCATCGGCATTGGAGATTAGTAATGAATTAATTAATTTATTCACGCAAGAGCAGTTTAAAGAAGTTGTTTGTATTTTTAATGAATTTAAAAGTTCAACGCAACAGAAGGTAACCTTAATCAAACTTTTGCCCATCCGAACTGAAAAAAAATCCAATCAGCTTGATAGCTTTAAAAATAGCGGTATGTATTTATTTGAACCATCGGAATCGAAAATTCTCGAAGAGCTTCTACCGCATTATTTAGCAACAAATATTTATCGAATGCTTTTAGAAAGTTTTTCATCGGAGATGGGTGCGAAAATGAATGCAATGGAAGCAGCCAGTAAAAATGCCATTGAAATGATTCGAAAACTAACGCTGGAGTTCAATCGAGCAAGACAAGATATGATTACTAAAGAAATTTCTGAAATTGTAAGTGGAGCGGAGGCTTTAAAATGAGTCAAATTAAGAATCAAGATGGAAAAATTTATGGGAAAGTTGTTCAGGTTATTGGTCCAGTAGTTGATGTAAAATTTCCTTCAGGCAAGGTTCCGGCTATTTTGAATGCTTTAAAAATAGACGATATGCAAAAAAAACTTTCGCTAACCTTGGAAGTTTCTCAACAGCTCGGAGACGAAGTTGTCCGATGTATTGCAATGAGTTCTACGGATGGTCTCACACGTGGAACACTTGTGTGGGACATGGGTATTCCGATTTCCGTACCCGTGGGCCGCGATACACTGGGCCGCATTTTGAATGTTTTAGGAGAACCGGTGGATGAACTAGGTGCTATTCAAACAGAAAAAAAACATTCTATTCATCGAAACGCTCCTGCATTTAATGAGCAAAATACCCAAAAACAAATTTTAGAAACGGGAATTAAAGTTATTGATTTATTGGCTCCTTATCAAAAAGGCGGAAAAATAGGATTGTTTGGTGGGGCTGGCGTGGGGAAAACAGTAGTCATCATGGAATTGATTCGAAATATTGCAACGGAACATGGAGGATTTTCGGTGTTTACAGGTGTTGGTGAAAGGACGCGTGAGGGAAATGATTTGTGGCTTGAGATGAAAAATTCCAAGGTTCTCGAAAAATCTGTTTTGGTATATGGACAAATGAATGAACCTCCCGGTGCTCGAGCCCGTGTAGCATTAGCTGGATTAACTGAAGCGGAATATTTTCGTGATGAAGAGAATCAAGATGTTCTTTTGTTCATTGATAATATTTTTAGGTTTACCCAAGCGGGGTCTGAAGTATCTGCATTGCTCGGACGTATGCCATCCGCCGTTGGATATCAACCAACGTTAGCCACCGAAATGGGAACACTTCAAGAGCGCATTACCTCTACTAAAAGTGGATCAATCACATCGGTCCAAGCCATTTATGTTCCAGCCGATGATTTAACAGATCCTGCTCCGGCTACTTCTTTTTCGCATTTGGACGCCACAACAGTTCTTAGTCGCGCTTTAACGGAACTAGGGATTTATCCAGCAGTGGACCCTTTAGATTCAACATCTCGTATTTTAGATCCGCTGATTGTGGGTGAAGAACATTATCAAGTGGCTAGACGGGTGCAACAAATTCTTCAACGCTATAAAGAACTTAAAGATATTATTGCCATCTTGGGCATTGATGAACTTTCAGATGATGACAAATTGGTAGTTGCTCGTGCAAGACGTATTCAAAGATTTTTGTCACAGCCATTTTTTGTTGCCCAAGAATTTACGGGCACTCCGGGGAGATATGTTTCATTGAGAGAAACCATTAGTTCCTTTAAAGAACTGGTAGAGGGACGATATGATTCTTTGCCAGAACAGGCTTTTTATATGGTGGGGGGGATTCGGGAAGCTATTGAAAAATCTGAGCAAATCTTAAAAAATCAATAACGAGTTCTTTATGGATAAATTATTTCAGTTTCAATTAATAACGCCGGATAAAATAGTGGTGGATCAGCCTGCATCATTTGTTAAGCTACCAGGAGAAAGTGGAGAATTGGGGATTATGCCGAAACATATTTCTATAATGGTAGCTTTAAAGGCTGGTACAATTAAATTGGTGAATGAATCTATAACTCAATTTTATGATATTTCATCCGGATTTGCTTCGGTTTATGCTGAAAAAGTAGTGGTTTTAGTACATAAAGCGGAAAAGCAATCTAGCTGAATATTCAAAAAGGGTAATGAATTCGGTGATTATCGGCATAGGCATTGATTTAATTGAAATTCAGCGAATTCAAAGTGCATATGATCGCTACCGTTCGCGTTTCTTAAATCGAATATTTACTCCTACGGAACAGTCTTATTGTCTTTCAAAAAAATATCCCCACCCATCACTAGCAGGAAGATTTGCAGCTAAAGAAGCGATTATTAAAGCTTTTAGTTATGGATTTGGAGGACGATGGAAATGGACACAGATAGAAGTAATTCGAGACTTGCATGGGAAACCAGATATTCAATTAGCAGGAATTTTTGAAACATTGCGATTGCAAAGGGAAATTGCAAAAATACATTTATCCATTGCTCATAGTAAACATAGTGCAACAGCTATGGTTATTTTAGAAACAAATTATGGTGAAATAAATTCTGTCCAGGGAAGATCATGAAGATTGCTACAGCCAATCATATGAAACAAATTGATGCTATTGCAGTAGAAAAAATGGGTCAATCACTAGAACAACTGATGGAAAATGCCGGGCGTGCAGTTACAGAAGTTTTTTTCGAAAAATTTTCTCATTTAAAAAGAAAAACAGTAGGTGTTTTGTGTGGGAAAGGAAATAATGGTGGCGATGGCTTGGTGGTAGCTAGACTTTTAAAACAAAAAAAGATCAGTGTTGTAAGTGTTATATATGGCGATTTTGAAGAGCTTTCACCGTTAAATCAACTTCAATATAAAAAAGCACGAGATTTAAATTTACCAATGCTGTCAATCCACGATGAAAATTCTTTTAAGACAAGCATGGATGCGTTAAAAGAATGTACGGTAATTATTGATGCGCTTTTGGGAATCGGAATTAATCGTGCAGTAGAGGGTATGCTAAAACAAACAATTCAAATGACGAACGATTTCAAAATACCAGTTCTTTCAATTGATATTCCATCTGGATTATCAACGGATTCAGGTGAAATTTTTGGCTCGGTTATTCAAGCAACCTATACGGTAACATTCGGATTGCCTAAAATTGGTTTTTTTACCGCTCATGGGCAGCATGCGTGTGGAACATTAATTATTCGAAATATTGGATTTCCCGATGATCTTTTACGAGCTGACTTTTTAGAGTATGAAAGTACAGAATGGCAAGAAGTGAAAAATATTCTTCCTCAGTATCAGGAAAGTATTCATAAAGGCAATCGCGGACGATTGGTTGTTGTGGCTGGCGCCACTGGATTAACTGGTGCAGCTACATTATGTGCAATGGCAGCTCAACGTATAGGAACCGGATTAATTACAGTGGCGTGTCCTGAAAGTTTAAATTCGATTTTGGAAACCAAACTAACCGAACCAATGACGGCTCCGGTACCTGAAGTCGAGGGAGGATTTTTTTCCTTGAAAGCGGTTGGACGGATTTTACATTTAACAACCAATGTGAATGCAGTGATAATTGGTCCAGGCATAGGCAGACATCGGGAAACTGGACAAATGTTAAAGGAACTTATCCTAAAAATGCCAGTACCGATGGTATTGGATGCAGATGCTTTGAATTTATTGGGCGGACAATTGGATATTTTCAAGAGTATTCATGTTCCTGTGATTATTACACCACATCCTGGCGAAGCAGCCTGGTTGCTAAAAATAAATATTTTAGATGTTGAAAAGAATCGCCTTCAAGTTGCTAAGAAAATTGCAAATGAGTATAATATAACTGTTGTACTAAAAGGGCAATTTACGGTTATTGCAAGCCCAGGAAAAAAGACTCATTTGAATTTAACAGGCAATAGAAGTCTTGCAACTGCTGGAACAGGAGATGTATTAGCAGGAATCATAGGTGGACTTTTAGCTCAGAAAATGTCTCCGTTTGATGCGGCGGTGGGAGGAGTTTTTGTCCATGGATTAGCTGGTGAACGAGCCAGTCGCAAATTAGGGTTGGATGGAGTTTTGGCTGGCGATTTGTTGCCCCTATTGCCAAAAATTTTACGCCAGGTTCATGAAAGTGATGGTGAAATAACATGGCTGCAAACAATGAATTACAAAACCAATGGGAAGCGTTTCTTAATTTAGCAAAAGTTCGAGAACCAAAACTTTTTGAACATTTTAAAATGGCATATCTTAAGGAGGTTTCTAAATATAATTTATTGTTATTAACACAAACCCCCGAGGATCTTAAAGAAGTAGAGATAGGACTTCGAGTTTATTATGATAAAATAGGTGAGTTAACAACCGTGGTTTGGGGTAGCGCCAAAGGTATTAAAGTTGATCTAGCTTCAGAAGAAGAGTGGGGAGCCCTCGGAATTTCTCCCAAAGGAGAGAAACCAGCAGAATCCTCGTCAGTTTCTCTCGAACAGTCGGAAATTTTAAAGGTACTTGAATCTACAATTCGGCAAAAGGTGGAGCAGGAAATTCGAGCTTCTTTGCAAAAAGAAATTAATAATGATTCGATTAAATTTGAAATTCAAACAAAGTTAAAAGAAAATTTAGAAGAAGAGGAAAAAAACAGGCGATTAGCTGTCCGAATGGCTTTAATTACGGAAGGTGACAAAGCGTTAACAGAAATGGTTATGAGTTGGCAGCAAGCGAAGCAGTTAGGTGAAGGTGGAATTACATGGAGTGAGGTAAAGCAACATTTGCTCGAATTATTAGACACAACAGTACAACTTATTCACTCTTAAAAAATGACTTATTAAGGAGATAAGATGAATATATTTATGAACCATTCAGCAGCTGGGTACTTGATTCTAGCTACCTTAACATGGTTTATTACTTTTATTATTCTTGGGGCTGGTGTTTTTTTCCGCCGAAGGATTTTATCACGCGATGAAAAATGGAAGGATGCCATGGAGTCGCAAGGGACGCCTTTGGAACACTATGTTGAAGATATGAAAGCATCGTATAAAAAAATCCAATCCACTTCTCGGATTTTAGGAGGGTTATTGTTTATTTTCTTGATTTTAATGGGCTTTCTACTTTATGTTGGATTCGTACATCCAAATATTTTAGGGATGAGACAGGTGATGAGTGGTTTGTGGCTTTTAACTTTACTAATTGTTGCGGTGATTTTACCGGCATATGTTAGTTTTGCAGTAGGTCGAAATTTATCGGAAACCATGTTATTAAAAGCGAATTTTTTTATTCATAGAAATGAAATTCAGATTATCAAAGAAAAACGCTTGAAACAAAAGATGACGGAAAAAGCAAAGGAAATTCAAGCATTGCGCGATAAAAATAAAACCGCAGCAGTTCCAGCAGCTGCCGGTACACCTCAAAAATGAAAAGCAATTTAACTAGTTATAATGAATAAAGTAATTATAACCATTGTTTTCATATTGGGGGCAGCTGGTTGTGCAACTAATCCGTTTATTCGGGATTCTCACCTGCACTTAGATGTTGAACCGCATGCACTTTATTGTGGAAAACCTGCTTTAGCTGAAATTAATGCGCCGTTGAGTGCAAAATCTGTTATTGGGTATATTTTAGTTCCAGGAGCTCCCGAATTGATTTTTCGAAAAAATCAAAAAGAAAAATTATGGTATTTTTATGGAATAGTTCCAGTATCGCCGTGGATTATACCTGGAAGTTACAAAGTCCGTGTTGTTGTTAAAATGTTAAAAGGCCTTCCGCATTACACAGAAACACAAGTTGATTTAAAATAGCTAAAAAAGAATATTGTCGAGGAAGTTTATATGTGGAAGAGCTTGATAATAATTTTAATTGGACTAGTTTTATTTGTTTTTATTTTATTAAGAGTTAACCTGCCTGATACGTGGTCTATTTTACAGCACACCAAAATAGGTTTTTTGAGTTTTACGCTTCTCTCGCTGATTATTATGGTTTTGTTCAAAGCCATTCGATGGAAACAACTCTTGAAAATGCAAGGCTTACAATATTCACTATGGAATTGTTTTTTGGTTTATATGAGTAGTCTCTATTGGGGTAATGTAATCCCAAGTCGTATAGGGGATTTTATTAAAATTTTATATTTAAAAGAAGATTTGAATGTCGCATGGGGTAAAGGCGCATCGAATGTTGTTGTGGATCGTATTTTTGATTTATATGCCTTATTGATTTTTGGTGGATTGGGTATTCTTTTTTATCCGATTCCGCATGATCAGCAATTTAAGAGTTTAGTTTGGGTTTTTTTTGGACTACTTATTTTAGGCTCAGCCGTGTTCTTAAATAAAAAGATGGGCAAACTGATTTTAAAGAATATTTTTCGCCGCATGATGAAAAACAGGTTTAAATCTAAAACGGATGAAATTTTTGAGGAATTCCATCAAGGCTTGAGATCATTTTATCGACGATCAATTTTTTTTTCTGTCTTTTGGACCATTTGCTCATATTATGTTTTTTTTAAAGGATGTCAGTTTATGGCGTTAGCACTTCAGTTACATATAAATTTATTTTATTTGGCATTTTGCCTATCAGTAGTTAATATTGTTTCACTGTTAACTTTTTTGGGATTTGGAACGCGAGAAGGAACCCTAATTTTACTTTTTGGTTTAATTGCATTATCCAAGGAACAAGCATTAGCGTATTCGTTGCTATTGTTTGTGATGGGAACATTGGGGGTTACGCTGGTTGGTCTATTGTGCTTTTTAATAAAACCAATTCGATGGAAATCCAAAATGGCTATGTTAACTGATCGGTCTTAAATAAATTGTACGGTGAGTGTTAGTATGCAACGGATCATATGTATTGCAAATCAAAAGGGCGGTGTTGGAAAAACCACCACAACGGTTAATCTAGCATCTTGCTTAGCCGCCATGGAAAAGCGCACCCTTTTAATTGATTTGGATCCTCAAGGAAATTCAACCTCGGGGGTTGGATTGAATAAAAATGAAAGTTATCCGACTATTTATCAGGTTTTAATGGGAGAAGTAAATATTATTAAAGCGATTTGTTCTACGGAATTGAAAAAATTGTCCTGTATTCCATCAAATGCTAATTTAACAGGCGCAGAAATTGAATTAATCACTGAAGAAAACCGCGAATTCCGACTTAAAAAATCGTTGGAATCAATAGGGGATAATTTCGATTTTATTTTAATTGATTCGCCACCCTCGTTAGGGTTGTTGACCGTGAATGCACTTACGGCGGCCCGGTCTATTTTGATTCCCATTCAAAGTGAGTATTATGCACTAGAAGGATTGAGCGCATTAATGGAAACAATTGGACGAGTGCGTGAAAATTTAAATCCAAGTTTGGAAATTGAGGGAGCAGTTTTGACTATGTTTGATTCTCGAACACGGTTATCGGCACAAGTTTCCGAAGAAGTTAAAAAGTTTTTTGGAGAAAAACTATACGAAACAGTTATTCCTCGTAATGTTCAACTTTCAGAAGCCCCTTCATTTGGGAAACCGATTATTTTATATGATATTAGGTCTTCAGGCGCACAAGCGTATTTAAATTTAACAAAGGAGTTGGTGACTCGTGGGTAAAAAAGCTTTAGGTAAAGGTATTGAGGCATTAATTCCATCGAAAAATATTTCTCGAGAAAAAAGCCCTGTTAATCAATCGCATGTCATTCCACTTGATAAAATCAGGCCGGGAACATTTCAACCACGCCGTAATTTTCAAGCCACGGAGCTTCAAGAGCTAATTGATTCGATTCGGGAAAAAGGTGTTTTGCAGCCAATTTTAGTTCGAAAAAAAAATGATTATTTTGAAATTATTGCAGGAGAACGACGATTCCGAGCCTCGCAAAAACTTGGACTCTTGACAATTCCGGCGATTGAGGTGGAGGCTTCTGACGAAGAAACCCTGGAACTGGCTTTAATAGAAAATCTTCAAAGAACTGATTTATCTCCATTGGAAGAAGCCCATGGGTATAATCGATTGCAAAATGAGTTTCAATTAACTCAAGAGCAAATTGCTCAAAAAGTTGGTAAAGATCGCGCGACGATAGCAAATGCATTAAGATTATTAAAATTATCAGATTCTGTTAAAAAACTTTTAGAATCTGGGCAAATATCGCAAGGACATGCTCGGGTTTTAGTATCGCTGTCAGATGAACAAGAACAAAAAAAATTCGCGTTTAAAATTGTTAACAGAAATTTAAGTGTTCGTGAAACTGAGCGGCTGTTGAAAAATCAAAAGCCTAAAGATGGAAAACAAATTAAAAAAATATCTTATAATAATGATCAACACTTGAAACAATTAGAAAAAGATTTAAGGGATTGGTTAGGTACCAAAGTGGAAATTCAAATGAATGGGCGCAAAAGTTCGATGAGTATTGCTTACTACAATTTAGAAGATTTGGAAAGAATTTTAAATTTGTTTAGGCGAGGTGGGTTGCGTTGACATCTGCCACCACCCATACTAAAATTGTTTTTAGCTAGTTGGAAAAATTTTAAAGCGTATGGAAAGGATTATCCAGTGCCACAAACAGCTGCAGAAATTCTTGCTAAGAAAATTGAAGCGGAAGCTAAACGTTTAGCACCACAAGCAGTAATTCGAATTGATTATAGTAATTATAAAGATGATGGAGCTGACATTTATGTATATGCACCGCGCAAAATTGCGGATATGCTCCGAGGCCGATTAAGATCATCCTTGGATACAGAGCTTAAGAGAACTAAAGGAGTTCGTGCAAGGATTTTAATGGAAGATATCGAAAATATGACGGCTGAGGCGAAAAAGAAGTATGGAATTCCTAGTTAAAGATTTTAAAAATACAGTTGGTCAAGTTCTTTAAAACACTTATGCACTGAGTTTTATTGCTATTAAAGGATAAGTGTTACGATTGGTTTCAAGTTGAATGTGATTAAAAATATTTGATTTTTCTTTTCCAAAGATATTTTGTGCACATGAGAAAATATTTATTGGGATTTCAAAATCTTAACGATCAACTTGGAAAAATCATGCAGAACAACCATATGGAGTAAAAAATAAAATATTCCATTTTGATGGCCACTTCAACAAAATATTCAAGAATATTAATGTTTGAACCCAACAGATTTTTAAAGACAATAACAGGAAAATTATTGTACAGTTTAATTCCTTATTTTTATTTTGAAATAAAATATCAAAGATAAAAACTGAACTTGTAGGTTTAAAATAGTCATGATTTTTTATGTAGAATAGATAAATTCATTAAGTGGGCAGTATTGGATTAAATTATGAAAATGCTTACTGAAAAACTTTTTCTAATCGATGGTTCTGCATTAGCCTATCGATCATATTTTGCTTTTATTAAGCACCCCTTAACAAATTCGCAAGGAACCAACACCTCATCCGTTTTTGGGTTTATAAATACGCTTTTATCAATTATTGAAAATGAGAATCCAAGTTATTTGGGTATCGTTTTTGATACGCCCGAACCAACGTTTCGGCATGCTAAATATGCTGAATATAAGGCTACGCGGCAAAAAATGCCTGAGGATCTGGCAGCCTCCCTTCCATACATTGAAAAAATAGTTAAAGCACTGGGACTAACTTATTTGACCGCGCCGGGATATGAAGCGGACGATATTATTGGAACTCTAGTCAAGGAGGCTTCCAATAAAAAGATTCAAAGTTATATTGTTTCAGGCGATAAAGATTTTATGCAATTAATTAATGATCAAGTAAAAATGTACGATGTTAAAAAATCAAATGGGATTTCTGAAATTGGGGAAAATGAGGTGTTGGAAAAATTTGGTGTTAAGCCGCAACAAGTAATAGAAGTACTTGCATTGATGGGAGATGCTTCAGATAATGTTCCAGGAATTCATGGGATTGGCGAAAAAACAGCGATTCAACTTATTCAAACTTATGCGTCCGTCGAGCAGCTTTATGAAAAAATTGAAACGGTTTCTAAACCACGTATCAAAGAAATATTAATTCAACAAAAAGAACGGGCGTTACTATCCCGTGAATTAGTTATTATTAATTGTAATGTTCCCCTGAAACACCATCCGGAAGATTTAGTTTTCCAAACACCTAATTTGCCAGAAATACGTCAAATTTTTAAAGAGCTTGAATTCAATTTAATTCATAGAGTGGAAAAATTGACTGAAAAATGGGCTCAAGCTACTGAGGTTTCAAGCGTTGAAATTCCAAGATCGGAAATTTCAAAAAAAATGATCCATGTGAAAAATCCAGCAAACGTTCATTTGATTTTAGAAACCCAAAATGAGATTCAAACAATGGTGCAAAAACTGGAACAGCAATCATTGATTGCCATCGATTTGGAAGTCATTGAAACAACGAATTTTTTAAATCAAATCATTGGAATGGCAATTGCGTGGGGACCTCAAAATTCATGTTATATTCCGTTCAATTTGAACTTGGAAGAAAAAATTATTTTTGAAAATTTAAAACCTCTTTTTGAACATGCAAATATTTATAAAGGGGGACATTCAATTAAAAATTTGATCTCAGTATTCAAGTCCCCAAAAATAAATATTCAAAATCCCATATTTGATACCATGTTAGAGAGTTACCTGCTAGAAGCCTCTGACCGAGATCATGATTTAGAACATTTGTCAGAAAAATATTTAAATTATTCTAAAATGCCGATTAAAAAATTATTGAATGACCACTCCGTTAAAACTATTCGTGAACTTGCTGTATCAGATTTATCAAAATTTGCCTGCGAAAATTCCGAGATCATTTTTAAATTGCATCAAATTTTTGATAATAACCTTAAATTAAATAAAAGTTTATTAGAACTTTATACGGATGTAGAGTTGCCACTGATTCGAATTCTGGAACAGATGGAATGGGATGGCGTGACCTTGGATTTAAGCATTTTGAGTCAATTATCCAAGGAAACAAAAATAAAATTAGATAAGCTTGCCAAACATATTTTTGAAGAGGCGGGAGAAACCTTTAAAATTGCCTCACCGCAGCAACTGGGAGAAATTTTATTTTCAAAATTGGAAATTCACAAAAAAAATTCAGAGAAAAAACCTAAAAGAAATAAAATAGGGTTTTCTACAAAATATGCAACTTTGGAAGCCTTTAAAGGCATTCGAATTGTTGATTTGATTTTGGAATATCGAAAATTATCAAAATTGGAAAATACATATTTAGATGTTTTACCAACCTTGGTTCATCCACAAAATAATAAAATTCACACTTCTTTTAATCAAGTAGGTACCGCCACAGGGCGTCTATCATCATTTAATCCCAACCTGCAGAATATACCTATCCGGGATGAGTCCGGGAAAGAAATTCGTCGTGCTTTTATCCCAAGTTACTCAACATACAAAATAATTTCTGCGGATTATTCCCAAATCGAGTTAAGAGTTTTAGCTCATTTAACGGGCGATGAAAATCTTTTAAAGGCATTTGGGCATGACGAGGATGTGCATGCCCAAACAGCATCATTGATTTTTTCAGTTCCTCTAAAGGAAGTCACCCACCGACAGCGAAGTCAAGCCAAGGCAATTAATTTTGGCATTATTTATGGTATGGGGCCTCAGCGATTAGCGCGTGAGAACGGTATATCACTGGAGGAAGCCAAGAAGTTTATTGATGAGTATTTTTTGAAATATCCAACGATTCGAAGCTATATTCAAAATCAAATCGAAGGGGCAAGAAAATTAAAATATGTGACAACAATTCTTGGCCGCGTTCGTAAATTACCGGATATTAATTCTTTCAATCCTGGTTTGAAAATTAATTCAGAACATATGGCAATTAATACTCCTATTCAAGGATCAGCAGCAGATATAATTAAGGTAGCAATGGTTAAAATCCAGAAAGGCCTTAAAGAATTTAAAACAAAAATGCTCTTACAAGTACACGATGAACTTATTTTTGAGACTCCCCAAAATGAGCTGGCGTCAGTATGCAAAATGATTCGAGAAGAAATGGAGCACGCCATCCAATTAAAAGTGCCTCTCAAAGTGGAACTCGGAATAGGTAATAATTGGTTAGAAGCGCATTAGATTAATGTGGAATGGAGCAACCACCAGTGATTCTTGCAATTGTCAGTGATTTATTTTTTCAAGCCAAAATAGAAGCGATATCTAAAATTAAAAAAGTTGAATGTATTTTTGCTTGGGAAGGAGTCAGTATACAAAAAATCAGTTCAAACTCGAATCTTAAAATGATTATAATTGACAGTTCAATTTCCGAGGTTGACGTGTGTGAGTTGATTTCAAATTTCAAAAAAAATACTAGAACTCGAAAAATTCCAATTGTGGTTTATGGAAGCCATGTTCGATTTGATTTATTGCACGATGCTCAAGATTGTGGTGCCGATGTAATTTTAGTAAAATCGGTGTTTGAGAAAAAAATATCAGAGTTAATTCAATCTACGTGTGACAACAATTAGTATCTGAAATAATATGAAAATTTGCGTTAAATGTTAAAGATGATAAATTAAACTGTATTTTTCTTTTAAGTAATTAATTAAAAATGACCGATCTAATGGTTTTTGGGTGACCAATTGACATAGGGTGTTCGAGTTATAGCGTTTCCCATGCACATGAATTTTTTCGTTTAACCATTGTTTTAATACATTAAATTTTCCGGTTTCAAATGCTTGATCTAAATTGGAAATTTCTTGTTGGGCAGTGTGAAAAAATTGCGCGGCAAATAAATTACCAAGCGTGTAAGTTGGGAAATAACCCAAAGCCCCTCCACCCCAATGCATATCCTGAAGGCAACCTAATGTATCACTGGGAACGGTTATTTTTAAATATTTTTTCATGCCTGCATTCCAAGCTTCAGGTAAATCGGCTATTTTTAATTGTCCGGTAATCATCATTTCTTCCAGTTCGAATCTTAATGCAATATGGAGATTATAGGTTACTTCATCTGATTCCGTGCGTATTAAAGAAGGATGACTGTAATTAATGGCAAAATACAATTCTTCTAGTGATACATCCTCGAAAATATTTTTGAATTGCTTTTGGAAATATGGATAAAAAAACTTCCAACTGGAGAGGCGCCTTCCAACAAAATTTTCCCAAAGTCTTGATTGGGATTCATGAATGCCGAGAGAAACAGCTTCAGCCATTGGAGTTCCAAAATATAACGAAGGGAGCCCTTGTTCATAGATGCCATGTCCAGTCTCATGCAACGTGCTGAAAATCGAGTCGGCTAAATCAGTTTCTTGATAGCGAGTGGTGAGCCGAATATCCATTGGGCCCAGTTGAGTTGTAAATGGGTGGGTGCTTATATCGAGTCGGCCACGTGAAAAATCAAATCCAATAAAAGTTGAAAGCAGTTCACAAAATTCTTTTTGAGCAATGATAGAACAGCTGCGTTTGAGAATGGAAATATTTGGTTGGAAATTTGAACCCAAAATTTTTTCCATTAGATTAGTTAATTCCTGAGTTAGTGGGGTGAAGATTGCCTTCAATTGTTTAGTCGTCATGGCGGGTTCATATTCATCTAAAAGTGCATCATAGGGATGATCTGTATAACCATAATAACTGGCCTGTTGCTGAACGAGCGTTACAATTTTTTCTAACCAAGGTTTAAAAAGGTTAAAGCGATTTTCTTTGCGTGCGAGCATCCACTGCATTTCAGCCTGAGCCGTGGTTTTCGAAAATTCCTCAACGAAATCAACGGGAAGTTTTTGAGAACGGAAATATAAACGCTTCCACTCTCGAAGGTTAACTGCAAAATCTGAAGTTGAGTCGGTAGGGTCGACAGAAGATTCCAAATTATGGAGTAGGTCGCCTAGAACGGGGGAAGTTAATTTTTGGTGTATAAGTCGAGACAGCAGCGCGAGTTGATCTGCTCGATGATCAGCGGCTCGAAATGGCATATAGGTTCTTTGATCCCATCCTAGAGTGCTGGCACAGGTGCTTAATGTTGTGATTTCTTTCATATATGTAAGCAATTCATTATAAAGCTTTGTGGTTGGCATTAATAATTCCTCTTGAATTTAAGTTAAAAAATTATAATTATAATTTCAATTAATTGTAAGTTATTATTTAAACTTAAATAAACGGAAAGTAAGCGATCTTTTTTGAAATTAAGAATTTGGTAAAATTAATCGTTATTCATTTAGGGGGAAAAAGTGCAAAATACTTTTTCTATTGGTGAAGCCAAAAGAATAGTTGCAGATCTTTTTGTACCAAATCTGTATATCTATTGGTCCGATTTTTTATTTCATATCAGTCTGGGATGGATTTCTTTTTTTTTAATTATAAATGATCAAATTGCCTTTGATGTGAAACTGCTTTTATTTTTCATTGCAGGATTAAGCTTATATCGATCTGTTTTATTTATTCATGAATTAGCCCATTTTAAAAAAGGAACTTTTAGATTTTTTAAAATTGTTTGGAATTTAACATGCGGCTTTCCTCTGATGGTTCCATCGTTTACCTATTTGGGCGTGCATATAGATCATCATAAGCAAAAAATTTATGGAACTCAGGCCGATGGTGAATATATGTCTTTTGCCTTTGAAGTGCCAATGAAAATTATATTAATGTTTTTGGGATCTTTTTTGGCACCGTTGGTCTTTTTAATACGATTTATGATTCTAACACCGTTGTCATATGTGAATCAAAAAATAAGGGAATTCACTTGGGAAAAAGCTTCATCGTTAGTAATTGACTTAAGTTATCGTCGAACCCAACCGACTCGGGTAGAGGAACAAAAATGGAAAATGGAAGAAGGGGCAACGTGCTTCTATGGGTGGATTGTATTTTTTTTAATGGTGTTTCATTTCATACCGTTTCAATTAGCGGAGTGGTGGTATGGGATTACTACATTTATTTTATTGGTGAATATGGCTAGAACTTTAGTCGCACATGGGTACCAAAATCCACCGAATCATATTTTGCAATTTGAAGGGCAATTTTTAGATTCAATTACTATTCCTGGAAATCCGATTTTTACTCCACTATGGGCTCCAGTTGGACTTCGATTTCATGCAGTACATCATTTATTTCCCGGGATGCCATATCATTCATTGAAGGTCGCACATCGACGCTTGTTGAGTCAACTTCCAAAATCTTCAGTGTATTTCCATACAATACAAAAAAGTTGGCTGACCGCATTTAAACAATTATGGTTGAACTCTTGGAATTTTTCTAAAAAGCAACGCATTTAATTATTGTTTTTGAGCGGCTTTATAAAGTCGATCGTTAATGGCCATTCCAAGTCCTACGTTTGGGAATGGCTCTGCCAAAATAGCATCGAGTCCACCTTGATCCAATCGATGCAAGGCGCTAAAAAAATGAGCGGCCGCTTCAGATAAAATTCCCTTTGGCGATAGGAGTTCAACTGCTGCGAAGGAATCCAATACCGGGATAGAGTTGAATCCTAAAAATCCTATCTTTTTTTGGACTAAAAAGGGAGGTATGGATTTTCCTAGGTAAAGTGGTGTTGTGGGCATGTAATGATCCGGAAGTTGTCCAGGGGATAGACCAGTTTTTTCAAATTGACTATGAATTGGACCAAGTAATTTTTCAATTTGCTCGAGGGGAATGCCTCCTGGTCTCAGTAAAACAGGAGGGTGTTGTAGGCATGAGAGAACAGTGGATTCAATTCCAATCGAACAAGGGCCTCCATCCAAAATTAATTCTATGGAGGTTTCTAAATCTTTTTTAACATGTTGGGCAGTTGTCGGACTTATTTTCCCAAACCGATTGGCGCTTGGAGCTGCTAAAGGACATTGGCATCGATGAATCAATTCTAGCGCAATGGGATGCGATGGAACTCGAATGGCCACGGTTGGGAATCCAGCGGTAACAATATCAGGTATGATTTTTTTTTTGTATAGAACAAGTGTTAATGGACCAGGCCAAAAAGCAGCCGCGAGTTGTTTGGCGACTGGTGGAAAAGATTCGACAAGCGCTTCTGATTCTTCCATGCATCCAACATGAACAATCAATGGATCAAAGACAGGCCTGTTTTTGACCTCGAAAATCTTGGTTACGGCATTTGAATTTAAGGCATTCGCACCTAATCCATAAACTGTTTCGGTGGGGAAAGCAACAAGTCCGCCTTTTTGGATGATGGTAACGGCTTGATTTAACTGATTTTCAATTGCAGTTGAAAATTTCATGACTAACCAGTGTTCTTGAGTCCTGCGGCAATCCCATTGACACTTAATAAAATTGCATCTCTCAGGATATTGATTTCAGAATTGGTAGGCGAAGCAGCGCGAAGTCGCTTAATGAGCTCAATTTGAATAAAATTTAATGGATCTATATAAGGTCGACGCCGTTTGATCGATTTTAAAAGTTGAGCATCTTTTTCAAGAGGTTCTTGAATTTGAGCAATTAGACAAATCATTTTAACAGTTCGGGTGTGCTCTTGATAAATTTTTTCAAAAATTTCCATGGCAAGCTTAGTATTAGGAACTAAGGCAGCATACCGACTCGCAATAGCCATATCCGATTTTGCTAAAACCATTTGAGCATTATCGAGGGTTGTTTGAAAAAAAGGCCAATGATGATACATATCTTGTAGTAACACAAGATTTTTTTTTGAAGATTGAATAAAGGTTTCTACGGCCGAACCGATCCCGTACCAACCTTCTAACATATGCCGGCTCTGCATCCAACTAAAAACCCATGGAATAGCACGAAGTGTTTCAATAGTTGTATGTTGTGTCCTTGATGAGGGTCGGCTTCCAATACGGTGATTTTGTATTTCATGAATAGGCGTTGCAGCAAAAAAATAATCAGAAAATCCAGGATGATTGTAAATCAAATTTTGATAAGCGATACGGGAATCTGATGAAAGTTTTTCTAGAACATCCGTCCACTTTTTTTTGGCGAGTCGGTTATCGGTCGCTAAAGAAGCTCGAAAAACGGCATTAATAATTGGATTAAGATGGGCTTCGGCGGTTAATGGATCTCCATAGTGATCGCTAATGACCTCGCCTTGTTCTGTAATTTTGATTTGGCCATTAATGGTGTGAGGCGGTTGTGAGAGGATTGCTTGATTGGTAGGACCACCTCCCCGACCAACGCTGCCGCCTCGTCCATGGAAAATACGCAAAGTGATTCCTTCTTTTTGAGCCATTTTTGATAGTTGAATTTGGGCCTTATATAATTCCCAACGAGAAGTTAAGTACCCACATTCCTTGTTCGAGTCACTATATCCAATCATGATTTCCTGAAATGAATTTCTTAGTTGGAGATGATTTGGATATGAACTGGTTTTGAGAAGTTGTTGGAACAATTGACAGCCGTTGCGTAGATCATCGAGAGTTTCTAAAAGTGGGACAATATTGATAAAACTTTGCTTGGAGGGAATATAGAGATCAGTGATTTTCATAAAAAATAGAACCGTTAATACATCACTGGAGTGGTGTGTCATTGAAATAACATATGTATCGATGGATTTGGGATCCATTTGAAGGGCTTGTTTAATTATTCGAAAGGTTTGAATGACTTCAGATGCTTGTGGTGAAAGCTTTTTGAATGATTTTACGGATAAAGATAAGGAGGATTGAATTAAATGATCTAAGAATTCAATTTTTTGAAGTTCATTAAAAGTTAAATAATTATGACAAAGGTTAAATTTGATTAAGAATTCATTGAGTGCCTGTTGATGATGCAAGCTATGCTGGCGAATATCTAAAGTACCAAGTTGGAACCCAAAAACTTGAACTGTATAGATAATATTTTTTAATTTGCCTTCCGCTAGCACTTCACCATGATTTTGACGCAAACTTCTGTCAATAATTAAAAGATCATTAAGAAGATCATTCGAGGTTGCATATCCGTTGGGGGAGATATTAAGGGTGGGCGATAAAGCGGCCATTTGCTGCGTCATGAGGAGTGTTTGTTTTAATTTTTCAATGATAAGTGAAAATTTTTGACGATATTTTTCAAAGTAAATTTCATCATGATTATGTTTCGCTATATGCGGAAATAATCGCTCATCGCTCCGTATGGAATTTATGAGTTCCTGATTAACGTTAACTTGTTGTAAGGAAGGGTTGAGTTGAAAACTTAAGCTTCTAATTTCTTTGATGTAGTGATTTAAAGCCACTTGGCGCATGGTTTTAATTGTCTCTAAAGTGATTGTTGGTGTAACGAACGGATTTCCATCTCGATCGCCTCCCATCCATGATCCAAATTTTAGAAAAGGAGGAATCATAATCGAAGTTTGAAGATTGTAAGCTTTTTTGAGAGCGTATTCAAAATTTCTATAGATTAAAGGAAGAATTGGAAATAAAGTTTCTTCAAAATAATGTAAATGGCTGTTAACTTCATCCAGAACTTTTGGGCGAATGGCTCGAACTTCATCACTTTGCCATAAGCAACTTAATTCTTCAAAAATTGCATGAACATAAAAGTAACGTTTTTCTGGAGGTGAAGTCACGAGCAATTTTTCAATCCAGAGACGAATACGTTGGAATTTTTGTAAATTGCTTCGTCGTTTGGATTCAGTTGGATGGGTAGTAAAAATTAATAAGATATTGGATTTGGAAATAAAGGTATTTAGATTTTTAAAAAATATTTTTTCTCGTTTTAGTATTTGAATGACGTCATTCAGTGGATTAAGAATTGCATTAGATGGATAAAATTCTTTTGAATTTTGATACATTTTTTCAGCTAGATTAATTAGCCCGAAATAGTGCGTAAAAGCTTTCATGAGTTGAGTGAGTTCTTGAATGGATAATTTTGAAATAATTTTTGAAAGCTGATCAACTTTTTTAACATCGATGGATAATCGTAATTCCTTGGACAGACGGCGAATTTTTTCAACCAGTTGGAGTGTCTTATAACCTTCTTGATAAGCAATAACTTGTCCTAAAGATGTAGCTAAAAATCGAATGAGACTTGAAAGTTTAAAATTCATATTCCAAGCAGACCAGTTTTCCTGTGCAGCTTTATCAAGATAATTATAGAATTTTTTATTCTTCATATGGTTGAACATTGTAATAATTACGGCAAGTGTTCTTTGAGAATCTTTTCCGACTGTTGTTTTCGATATTCCTTCAGTTTGACAATAAGGTCAGCATGCACATGGGCTAGAATAGCTACTGCTAATAAGGCAGAGTTAATGGCACCGGCCTTTCCAATAGCCAAAGTTCCTACAGGAATCCCCGCGGGCATTTGAACAGTCGATAAGAGCGAATCTAGTCCATTTAAGGTACTAGTCATGGGCACCCCTAAAACAGGAACGATGGTGTGAGCCGCACAAACACCAGCTAAATGCGCAGCTCCGCCAGCCGCCGCAATAACTACTTTGATTTTTCTGGATTCAATTTCAGCAATATAAGTTGCAGTTTCAATAGGGGTTCGATGAGCCGAAAGTACTTTGACCTCATGGGCAATTTTAAATTCAGTTAAAAGATCGGAAGCAAATTTCATTATTTCCCAGTCGCTTTTGCTTCCCATTAAGATTGCAACTAATGGATTTAATTCAGTAGTCATAAGCTTCTCCTAAAATCTTAAATTGATTAGTGTAAAAATTAGCAACATGATCTAAGATATTACTTGGATTTTCAAGCGTTTAAAACTATTTTTTAAAGAAGGGAATGAGTAAGCATGTCGATGGTTGATCTAAGCTCATTTCATTTGATATATCGGGCATTAACCCAAGGGTTGTTAATTGGATTTTGTACAGCGACGTTGATTGGTCCAGTGAACCTTATGGCGGTTCGACGTGGAATTTTAGAAGGATTTCAATCCGTTTTTTTTATAGGGGTGGGTTCGGCTTTGGTGGATGCCCTATGTGCTTATTTTGTTTTTGCAGGCCTTTTAAAAGAAGGTTTAGTTGGATTTTGGAAGGTTATTATTTGGGGCATCGGGTGCATTTTGCTTCTTTATGTGATATATGGAGTTCTTATTGATGTTCGAGATACCATGTCAACCGGAGAAAGTGAAACACTTAAAACCCAAGTTCAGATTATTGATAACCCGCTAGTTTTAGGACTTTTACTGGCTGGCAGTAACCCTTTCACGTTGATTTATTGGGTTGGAGTGGTAAGTTCCTTACAATTTTCAAAATCCATCGGATTAACGAGTGAAGCAGCAGTTTCATTTTTTTCAGCCATCCTAGTAAGTGAATTGGTTTGGTTTTTTATTCTGGGCTTGGGCATTCATTGGGGTAGAAATCTTTTAAATCCTAAATGGCTTCGTCGCGTTTCTTGGATATCGGCGGTTTGCTTGATTATTTATGGATTATTTATTGTAATTAAAATTGCCTTAAACTTGATTCATACTGGAGGCACACCAGCTTTGAATTTTTTCTTGAAAGGATAACTACTCGGTAGCTTTCCCATTGAAAAAAATGTTTTGAAAATAGTTGATCGTTTTAGAACTGATGGGAAGGGGATTGGGTTTAGTAAGTTTCCCATGGATCCAAATACGTTGGGAGTAGTCAATAAGCTGACTTTCAGCTTGAGGGTCAACGCAAAGAATATGACCTTGAAGCATTTGAACTTTTAAAATGGATTTTTGTCGATGATATTTAAAAACGAAATTACCTTGTTTGATTTCTGAAACAACGGTTCCGGCATGAATTTCAAAAAAACTTTGTAAGGAAGAATCGTTTTGGGCCCGAATAAGTAACTCGCCTTGTTTAAGTAAAATCCTAATTTCTCGATCAGGACCCACTTTATAAAGTTCATCAAACGAGGCAATTGTTTCTCCATTTTTTCCATCAAAACCAATTAAATCGCCAATAGGGGATTTTAATATCATCCAACTTTTGTCATAAACATAAAGCGTATCTTTGCGAAAAACTTTAGTGCCAGTTTCTACAGGTATAATGGTTGTTCCCATGGAGGTCGGACGGTGAATCATAATGGTGCCATTGAGCTGAATTACTTTGGCGTAGAGAATCGCACCGTCAGCATGAGATTTTGAAGGAGCTAGGAACGAACAACAATAAATAAGTAATAGCATGAAAATAATTCTTGATTTCATATATAGTTCCTTCAAGTATAAATTGAAATTTTATTTTTATACGTATCGTATTATACTAACATCTTTAAAAATAATTTGGGAACAAAAAATGAATTTGATTAGCGAGCCCATCAAATTCATAAATGAATTTTAAAAAGAAATGAGTATATCTTGTGAAAACCAAACAGGTCATTTTGATTACAGGATGTTCGAAAGGTTTTGGTTTGGAAACCTCAATAGTATTGGCACAAAAAGGCCATCGTGTTTTTTCAAGTATGAGAAATTTAAAGAAACAAGATAAATTACGCGAGCTTAGCCAAGGGCTCCCCGTATATCCTTTGGAAATTGATGTGGATAAGCCTTCATCGATTAAAAAGGGCGTTCAATATGTTTTAAAGCAAACCGGGAAAATCGATGTATTAATCAACAATGCAGGTTTGGGAAGTTGGGGTCCCTTAGAAGAATTTAACGATCAAGAAATGCATCATCAATTTGAAACAAATGTATTCGGACTTTTGCGGATGACTCGAGCAGTGTTACCCGTAATGCGTCAACAGAAACAAGGACGCATCTTAAATATTGGAAGTCTTGCAGGACGAATTGCAGTTCCTGGTATGGGGCTTTATTGTGCATCTAAATATGCTGTTAGAGCGCTCACGAATGTCTTGAGGATCGAAACCCAATCGTTTGGAATCCAGGTAACTGTTATTGAACCTGGACCTTTTAAAACCAATTTTGTGGAGAATCAAATAATTCCCCAGACGGAATTAAAAGCTTGTTATCAGACTTTAATGAAAAAATTAAATGCGTTAAATAAGAATCGGTTTAGGTCTAGTGCAACTATTGTTGGCCTAAAAATTGCCGAAATTATCGAATCGTCCAAACCCATGAAAATATGTTACCCCGTTGGTCGAGAGGCACACATATTTTCATTATTAGAAAAAATATTGCCACAGGGTTTCTTTTATCAACGCATGGCGTCGTTTTTTCGTCGAACAGCGGTCAGTGATTGATTTGATTATCACAGTGACAAACTAATAAAGTAACGGAAAGAGGTTCAAAGTTTGTTTTGATTGTGTTTTTAAGGATGACACCATGTGGAATGATGGGATGAATTTTTGACGAAAGTGCATTAAATTGATAGGCTTGAAATGTTTTATAAACAGACTGGCTGGAGATATGAATAGGAATTTGAAAACGATGAGTTAATTGTTTGTTTAAAATAAGAATCCAAAGTAAAGTTGGCTTTTGGGTATTTGTGGCGGCATATAATGAAAAACGATTTGGATCAACATCTGAAGTTTTTACAGCAGTATTGCCAAAGTGCGCATTGTGTCCATTGTAATTTCTAAAAATCTGAAACGCAGCCTGAATATAGGAATCTAAGGGACCTTGAAAATTAGCCATATAAACCCCTTGTTTTCCAAAAGCACCTAAAACATCTGCTTCAGCTATCCCACCTGAAATATTATTATCAGCTCCATAATTATATTCTGTAAAAGCCAATTTGGTTCCAGGGTCATCGGCTTGAATTTTCTTGTCCACCCATGCAATAAGATCAATGGGTTTATGTATTTTGCGTGTAATGGAACTGTTTTCTATATAAGTAGGATCCCATAGGCTTCGGGGTGCTTCCATCCGAGCTTTCATACAGAGAGGCGTAATACAATTTCCAGTGATGCGTTTTCCGTGAACTCGAACTTTAGAGAACCAATGCAGTGAAAGCACCGACAAATATCGGACGTGATCCAATTCTGATAAATTATGCATCCGCCTAAGATAAAAATCTAAAAATGTTTTATAAGTTTGATTAAGTTGACGATATCCAGGAGCATGATTAAGGCTAATAAAAGCATTCCAACCGTGAAGATCTGGGCCGACAATTTTGGCGGTAGGATCAATTTTTAAAATGTTATAAGCTAATCCGTAGGAGATATTCGATAACTCCCAATATTGAGTAGGTTCAGGATGAACTAATGGATCATGAATGGGCCAATAAGAGGGATCATCGTCAAGAGCATAGAAACCAATACCTCCTTGGTTTGCTTTTTTAAAATAATGAACTAAGTAATGTACAAACTCATCTTGGTAGACAACATAGTTTGCAGGACTAGGGTGTAAGGTATAGTGAGGATGACGCATAAAATAGTCAGATTGCTTGAAGCGGGAACTGGGTGCTGCTTTCCATCGTGGAACAGGGCCATTGATGTCGCCAGCAACATATCGAAGCAAGGGAAGGGTAATTAAAGAAGCCATATGCTTTTTTTTGTTTTCTTTAACAAAGTGAATAATTTCTCCCCCCGGCTGATTGCAATGTAAACACCCCATTGCTTGACATGGATGATTATTATTGGAGTTATTGTCAATAGGGCCAGCGTTGGATGCATTAATGACCCAATTATATGTACTCATCCGATAAGTTCCTAGTCGACGAATAGTTGCATTAGTTGATACTGAGTTTTGTGTATTTAAACCATAAACATAGCGGCTAATGGGTCTCAGAATTTTTTGAGGGGAAACCACAATTTGTGAAATAACCTTGGAATAGGTGTAAGGGATGCTTAAAAAAAAAGTCAAAATGCAAAGAAATGCTTTCACTGGCAGGCTCCTCAAAAAATATATAATTGTAAATTTCTGTTTTATGTTAAATTTTAAAATAATGCAATGGTTTTTAAAATTTATTCATGCTTTGTGTGGAGTTGATAAATTAATTAGTGGATTTTGGATTGATTTTAAGAATTCTTTAAGTGTGCACCGAAATCATCATACTGGTTTATAAGAATATGTAACTATATTACCACGGAAGATTAGTTCCATCATTATATAGAAAATGTCCCGTTGAATCAGAGGACAAAGATTGAATGGTGTTGAAAATTTTTTCTGCCGATTCATGTGAAGATAAAGGCGCATTAGGTCCTCCCATATCTGTTTGCACCCATCCCGGGTCAATGGCGACAATAATAATTTTGTTTTTTGAAAATTCAATAGCCATTGTTCGCGTGGCCATATTTAAAGCTGTTTTAGAAATTCCGTAAGCATAAAATAGCCCATTGGATTTGTTGGCAAGAGAAGCAAGGCCCGAGGTTATATTGATGACTTTAGGAGAAGATGATTTTTTTAATAGCGAAAGTAGAGTGCGCGTAACACACATAGGGCCGATAACATTTGTTTCAAATGTATCACGCACAGATTGAAAGCGAAGTGTTTCCAAGGATGCATCAAAGGGAGCCGGAGATATTCCGGCATTATTTATTAAGACATCAATATGTGAAATATCAGTGGATATTTTTTGAGAAACTTGAGATATGGATTTATCATCGGTAACATCTATGGCAAATAGTTTCAATTTTGATGGATAAGTAGATTGTAAGTCGCACAAGGCTGAAGCGCTTTCGGGATGACGGCAAGTAGCTATAACAAGGTCTTTTTGATTTAAAAAAATGTGAGTTAAAGCTAGCCCAATACCTCGATTGGCTCCGGTGATCAAAATAATCTGATTCATAAATTAGAATTCCTTGATAATAGTTACAGTAGGCAATGCAGTTGATGTGGAAAAATTTTATCAATGAATTTATTGTTTTAAAAGAATTATTTTGAAATTTTCATTTCAAAGGGTTGAATTTTTGAACTGAGGTGGAGTAAAAGTAGAATTAAGAAAGATTATTATTAGGAATACATCAAAAGGTAACTGGTGTTTCCTGCGGATTTATTTTAAATTTTTAAAGTTTTAGAAGGGAGGTCAGCAATGAAATCAAATTTTAAATTTCTGACCATAATGATGTTTGGAATAATAACTGTGGTAGGTGCATCCCCAGTTTGGGCTGCAGGTTGGTTAAGTCAAAGTATGTCACTAAGTTCCGCTATATGGGAAATGGGATTGGGTTGTTTAATGGTTCTGTTTTTGTTTTTTATACTTGTAATCGGCTATAAAGGGATAAGTTACCTTCGATCCCGTATGAAAACATTAAATAGTGAGAAAAAAACTTTGCAATCCAAAAATTCTGAAATTTCTACCAAGAATACGACTAATGAAACCGGTTTTCCAGTTTTAGATCAGCCGATGACGCGACGATCTTTTATTTCGGTTTTAGGTTTAGGCTGGGCCACATTTGCCGCAGCTTCATTGGGAGCCTTTGCAGGGTTTGTTCGATTTTTATTTCCTCAAGTGACATTTGAGCCGAATCCAGTTTTTGAGGCCGGATTACCAAGTGAGTTTACAATAGGGGTTCATAGCCAGTTTAAATTAAACAAAAAGGTTTTTTTGGTTCGAGATCACTCGGGTTTTTATGCTTTATCATCGATTTGTACCCACTTGGGATGTATACCAAATTGGCTGCCATCGGAACAAATTTTCAAATGTCCATGTCATGGGAGCGGATATTATATTTCTGGGATTAATTTTGAAGGGCCCGCTCCGCGTCCGTTGCCAAGATATGAAATTACTTTAGCAAGCAATGGGAAAATTCGTGTTAATAAAAGTCACCAGTATTTATATGAATTGCATCAATGGGGACTTCCAGGTTCATTCTTGGATTACGCAGGATAAATTTAAATCAGGGTTATATCGAATAAAAGTGGATTTTTAGAAATTTACTTTTGAAATGAGTTCCGCAAGCGTTCATTTTAATAGTAAAACAGCCGTTGCATTTTTTATTTAGCTATCATTCTGCTTTTAAAAAAACGTTCTGTGTTTTTGTCCTGAAAGTAAACATAACAACCTTTTAGTCCTCTCGACAACAAAACACGATAAGTATTTTTAACAAGATCTATAAATTGATTTTTTGCTTTTTTGACATATGGGTCAGCACTTTGGTCTGGATGACCTTCCCAACTAGGTTTGTCAGGGTTATAAACAAGATCTTTTCCAAAAAGGACTCCTACATAATCAAATTCAAATCCTTGAGCGGTATAAATGCAGCCCACTTGCCCCTGTCCATTTGGATCCGTTGCCCACAAAGAGGCTGTTGGAATACCAACGGCAAGTTTCTTATTAGGTTTAGCGTTCCAAGGACGTTTGTAGTCGCCTAAAATGACATTTGCAGGTAAAGTTCCGTCCGATTGAGGATCCGACCATTTCCAGCAAAATCCAGCAGTCATTCGACCGCTGGATCCTTGTTGAATTTTTTCAAGAATGGCCGCTTCCAAAAGAAATGGGTTTTCAAAAATTTTAAAATCAAATTCTTCCTTTTCACAATTCCAAAGAACATTAGCAGTAGGCCTGACTTCTAAGGTGTTGTTGATCCAATTGACGAATCCGTCGGATCCACTACAACGAAATTGAGTTTCAAGCTCGTATTCGTGGATAGAAATTGCTTTTTGTAGTGCAGCATTTTTCAAATAGTCTACTTTTCCAATTTCTCCAGGACGAACGACTTGGTCATCATCAATGAAAAACACGCAAATTTTACCTGCTTTTAAAAGTTCATCTATTTGGGTTAAGGTTGAACGTGCTTCTTTACGAGTAAATCTGGAATTGCTCGTATCCCTTATTCGGTGGGCCTCATCGCAGATCAAAACATCTACGGCATTTTGTTCAGCTTGAGTGTAACTATTAAAATACTTGAATTGAACGGCTCCACGAGGCCCAATGATTTTTCGTAGAGTTTCTGTAAAGGCTTTGGATCCAGTTACATAATGCGCATTGATTCCATCAGCAAGGAATCGTGCTAAAAGGTTTATAGCCAGTACGGATTTGCCGGTTCCAGGCCCTCCTTTGATAAGGACTACAGATTTTTGGGACAGATTTTTCTGAGTGCAGGCCCAAACTCGATCAAACACAACAACCTGTTCGTCTAACAACACATACTCATGTTTTCCTTGGATGATTTGGGCGACATGATTCATTAACTGTTTGCTGGGGCGGTATCGATTTTGTTCGATTTTTGTTAAAACTTCTAACCCTTCTCCTTTTTGCAGTCGTGATGCCAGAAATGTTTCCAAGGCGGGTACATCATCTTTCGTGAACAATGGATTTTCTAATAGGATTTTTTTGAATTTATTTGAAAAAATGACGTCTTGGTTTTCTCGAGGATAGTTATGCAGGTAAGAGCATGCATTCAAACGAACGGAATGATCTCCTTCATAAAAGGCTGTATGGGAATCTTGAAGATATAACTTATAGTAACCAACCTGAGCGGAAGGATGTAACACATCTCGTTTAGATCCACCCAACCAAGTTACGACTTCATTTTCTCCATCGGAATCTTCACATTTATCCCATTGCTTTAATTCAATGATCACCGCATTATCCCGCCCATCTAAATCTCTGCCAGTTACTAAACAATCTAGGCGTTTTGAATTCAAAGGGAGTTGGTATTCTAGCAATATACCGTGGTCAAAGAGTTGTGCCTCATTCAAGACAGATGATAAGGAAAGGAGTGAATGATTCCAAGATCGCACTTCAGCTGGCGAAGGTTTATAATGAAATTGCTCAAAGAAGGCATTTTGGAGTTTATTGGCAATTTGGTTTCGTACTGAATCTTGAATGAATTGAATGGAAGTTCCAGAATATAGTCTCATGATTAACGTTCGTACTTAATTTGTTTAATAATATTTTTAAGCTACAAGACTATTTTACTTAATAATTTAAAAATTTCATGAAAAAAAGATCAATTTAAAATTAAATTTCAAAAACATGAAAATATTGATATTCGATTAGCATTTCGATGACGAAAAAGATGTTAGTTGATTTTTAAATTGTATTCTTATGTTGAAAATATCAATCGGTTGATTTCGAAAGTTTTTTTGGATTTATTCTTGGGGTTGAATTCGATTCAAAACCTTGAGCGTTGACTTTAAAATCTATAACTGATTCAGTTGGAAGTTAGATTAAATATTTGGAGACAGTATTTTTCTGATGATATAATTTTTGACTATGAGTCAACCAAAATAAGAACGTGGTTTATTTAAATTGAGTGATGATTGCAACAAGTGGAGAGTTTTGAAAAATAGGGGTTTACGCGAGGGTAGGTGAGCTACATACACATACAATGTAAAAACATGAACAGCTAAAATCTACATAAGAATCATTGCATTTTAAAATAGCTAAGTGATGGAGTCTTGTAAATTAGTTTAGTAATTATGCATGCATAGTTTGGAATAGCGGTTGGTCTGTAATATATTTTTATTCAAAAGTATGATAAATATCATTGATTTTTTTTAGCGATTCTTGACATATGAAAAACGGTTAGAGTAAAATGACGTCGTTGTTATGGAGGGCTGGAACAAGAAAGTTGTACCGAGTTGATAAACTTATGGAGTTATAACGCTGGATGAAATTCAACAAAGCAAAATGGTATTTTGGTGGAGGATTAATTTTGTGGGGTGTAATGCAACAAAATGCTTTTGCAAGCAGTTTTTTAAGTAGGAGTATGAGTTTTAGCAGCGATTTATGGACGATAGGTCTTTTGTTGCTTGTATTGATGATTGTGGGAGTTTTGGGGTTATTTGTTTGGAAAAATATCAAGAATATAAAAAAGATCGATAAAACAAATAGCGTTATACCGATTAAAAAAAACGAAGAAGCGTCTTCGGTATCGATTTTAGATCAGCCGATGACGCGGCGATCTTTTATTTCGGTTTTAGGTTTAGGCTGGGTCACATTTGCCGCAGCTTCATTGGGAGCCTTTGCAGGATTTGTTCGATTTTTATTTCCTCAAGTGACATTTGAGCCGAATCCAGTTTTTGAGGCCGGATTACCAAGTGAGTTTACAATAGGGGTTCATAGCCAGTTTAAATTAAACAAAAAGGTTTTTTTGGTTCGAGATCACTCGGGTTTTTATGCTTTATCATCGATTTGTACCCACTTGGGATGTATACCAAATTGGCTGCCATCGGAACAAATTTTCAAATGTCCATGTCATGGGAGCGGATATTATATTTCTGGGATTAATTTTGAAGGGCCCGCTCCGCGTCCGTTGCCAAGATATGAAATTACTTTAGCAAGCAATGGGAAAATTCGTGTTAATAAAAGTCACCAGTATTTATATGAATTGCATCAATGGGGACTTCCAGGTTCATTCTTGGAATATAGTTAAACTAAATTTTAAAGGGAGTTCTAAATTATGCTAGAGGGGTTTCGAAAAAAATGGAAGGAGCTGATGAAGCGAAAACCTTCAGTGGACACAATTAAGAAAGAGGTGTCTTCAACTCAAGTGTGGAAATCAATTTTTCGTCATGGATACCCAGACACTCCTCGAAATCGAGTAGCAGCAATCATTTCAAATGTGTTTCTCCATTTGCATCCAGTAAAAGCGCGTCATTCAGGTGTGAAAATGAGTTATACCTGGTGTATGGGAGGGCTTTCATTTTTTTTATTTATTGTACTGGTTATTTCAGGTGTGATGCTTATGTTTTATTATCGTCCTACGGCAGAGTATGCTTATTATGATGTCTTATCGATGAAGGATGTCATGCCATTGGGAATTATCCGTGAAATACATCGGTGGAGTGCACATGCCATGGTGATTACCGTATGGCTCCATATGTTTCGGGTTTTTATGACCGGGTCATATAAACCACCACGAGAGTTTAATTGGGTTATTGGCGTTCTTTTATTAGTTTTGACATTGTTCCTATCATTTACAGGATATTTATTACCTTGGGATCAATTGGCCATGTGGGCTATTACAGTAGGAACTAATATGGCGGGATCAACTCCATTTTTAGGACACAATGGACCTGGGACAGGTTTTTTAAAAATTAATGGTGTTCCCCTAGTTACATCCGGATCGGATATTCGATTTGCTCTTTTAGGTGGACACTTTGTTTCGGCAGCAACGCTTTTAAGATTTTATGTTTTACATTGTGTAGCCATTCCTCTAATTGCAGCAGTTTTAATGGCGGTGCATTTTTGGAGAGTTAGAAAAGATGGCGGAATTTCTGGTCCACTGTAAAAATAATTTAAGGAGAGCTAAATTTGTTCGTACATTTCATTAATAGCCTTTTTACGCCATGGAGCTATTTTTTATATTATATTATATTTTTTTATTCATTGATTCGCTTTCGTGAGAAATGGACGGAACCTCGTATTGCAATTAAAATAATGATAGGTATTATTGTTATTTTAGTTTTATGCTTTTTTAACCATCATTTTCGTCGCGTAGCAACCACACCAGACAATATACCTATTTTTCTTTTATTTTCTCTTTTGGCTTTTTTCCTTTGGTTTTCATTTCGAAGAGCTGTATTAAATGACCGAAGAATTGCGGCAGGCCAACCACCAATTGAAAAACAACACTCAGATGAAAAAGTAAATGTTTGGCCGGACTTGGTATTTATTGAATTTATTGCCGGAATTATCATGATTACCTTTATTATTTTTTGGGCAATCGCGGTTCATGCTCCATTACAACAATCGGCCAATGCTGGTTGGGCACCAAATCCAGCAAAAGCTCCATGGTATTTTGTAGGCCTTCAAGAAACTTTAGTTTATTTCGATCCTTGGATTGCCGGAGTGCTTAACCCTAGTTTGATTATTTTTGGATTAATGGCAATTCCATATTTGGATCGGAATCCCAAAGGTGCGGGTTACATTACATTCAATGAGCGCAAAATTGCAGTTACGATATTTTTATTTGGGTTTTTAATGTGGGTGGCTTTAATTGGGTTCGGGGCTTTTTTGCGGGGACCAAATTGGACTTTTTTTGCTCCGTTTGAACATTGGTCAGCTAAAAAGGCATTAGCAGAAAATAATATTAATCTATCAGAAATCGTTTGGGTAAAAATGCTCGGAAGACCACTGCCTGGTAATTGGTTTATTCGAGAGATTTGGGGTTTTTTACTCTTGGGAATTTATTTCTTAGTACTGCCGCCAATTTTAACACGGAAAATTCCATTTTTAAAAAAATTGTTGAGCGAACTGGGAGTTGTTCGATATGGAATTTTTATGTTTTTGGCATTGATGATGATTGCGGTTCCAACCAAGATGATTGTGAGATGGTTGTTCAATTTAAAATACATTATTACTATCTCGCGATTTTATTTTAATATTTGATTTATAACTTTAATTTTAAGGAATAAAAATTGGCGGATTTTAAAGAACCTCGAGCGTATAACAGCAAGACATTGGCAAAAGTCTTTTTAATAGCAAGTTTTGCTTTGTTAGTCGCTATTGTTACTATGATTTTGCATGATTATTTTAAACCATGGAAGCAGTATCAGCGTGAATTTATGACTCTAGAACGCAAGATGGATCGCGTAAAGTTTCAAGAGGCGATGTCTAAGATTAATGTCCAAAAATACAATCAACTTAAAAGCAGCTTAGCTGCTGCTAAGGCTTCGATTCGATCTGAGCGTAGTCAGATTCACCAAGATCAGAATATGATCGCTAAATATCAAGCAAAAATTTATGTAGTTCATCAGGATTATCAATTCAAAAAAATTGAAATTAATGCATTGAAATGGCGGTATGAGCAGTATTTAATCAAGCATGAAGCTAACCCGACGCTTGAAAAACAATTGAATAATTTGATTGCTGTTGACAAAAAACTTGGAAATAGAGTAACGGTTTTGAAACTCAAGCGAAATGGGTATGGACAGGCTTTGACGCAGATTTATGCCCAAAAAACCAAGGATCAGTCAACGCTTACGGCAATGTTGCGACAAGTCAATCAAATTAAGCATCAATATGCTAAGATGGGGTTTACACCTTTTTTTGCATTCCGAAATGCCCCCATTGTTAATTTTTTATCGCCGACCATTAAAATTCATCAAATTTTGTTGAAAAATCTTCCGGTGGATCTTTATTTTGCTCACACCATGAGGGTAGATCGATGCATTACGTGTCATCTTGCAATTGATACGCCAGGATTTGAAAATGCACCAGAACCATTCACAACACATCCTGATTTGAAGTTATTTTTGAGTTCTAATAGTCCGCATCCGATGAACAAATTTGGATGTACAGTATGCCATGGGGGTGTTGGTCCGGCAGTTGGATTTATTTCTGCGGGACATGTTCCCAATTCAAAAGCTGAAGCTATCCGGTGGAAAAAAGAATACGGCTGGCACTATCCGGTTAATGCGACGAGTCATATGCTTCCATTGAAATATGCAGAAGCATCGTGTGAAGAATGTCATGGGGTTCAACAACATATTGATTTTGCCCCTAAGTTGGATCTTGGCCGGCGATTGCTGGTTGTTCGAGGGTGTATTGGCTGTCATAAAATCAAACAATTGGAAAATTTGCCCAAAGCAGGGCCACCCCTAATTCGTGTTAAAGGAAAATTAACAAGGGCTTTTGTAACAAAATGGATTTGGAATCCACGTTCTTTTGATATTTATGCACGAATGCCAAGCTTTTTTAACCAAAGCAATAATTCAGGTCCCAAATCATTGCCTAAAACGAAAGCTGAATTAGTTTCCATTGTGTATTATTTGTTTCACAATTCTAAAAATTATGCACCACCACAAAAATATCCAGGATATGGAAATATTGCAAAAGGTAAAAAGCTCTTTCATACGATTGGATGCTTAGCATGTCATGGAATAGCCGATGCAATGCCCTATCATCCGGAGTTTGCGCCTGATCTTTCAGATGAAGGCAGTAAAGTCACAGCCAGTTGGATATACAGTTGGATTCGCGATCCGCAGAACTACGATCCGACTACTCGGATGCCGAACATGAGACTTTCAAAAAGGCAAGCAGCCAATATTACAGCTTATTTAATGTCCTTGAAAAATCCTGCTTTTGAAAAAGAGGCTGTGCCTAAAGCAAGTACGGCTGTTAGAAACCAAATGATTATTCATATTTTAGCCAAGAATGCAGGATGGACGGGAGCAAAACAAGAATTAGCAAAAATGAATTCGGGTCAACGATGGGAATTTTTAGGCAAACATAGTATTCAAAAATATGGCTGCTTTGGATGCCATGAAATTAATGGGTTTGAAAACGCTCAAGGTATTGGAACTGATTTAACGACTTGGGGAAGTAAGCAGTTAGAACAATTGGATTTTGGTTTAGTAAAAATTCCTCATACTCGTGTAGCCTTTTTGAAAGCTAAACTTGAAAATCCGAGAGTATTTGATTATGGACGAGTTGCCAGTTTTAACAATCGTCTTAAAATGCCGAATTTTTATTTATCAAAGCGAGATCGCCAAGCGATTATGACCGCGGTTTTAGGATTAACAGGAAATTATATTCCACAATCAATGCAGGCAGGTCTCACGGGAAATGGACCACTAATTGAGGCTGGAGATCGCGTTATTTGTAAATTCAATTGTCGTGCATGCCATATTATCCATGATCAAGGTGGACGAATTCTTCAATACTATAAGCAGATTGGGTTAGATCCATCCATGGGGCCGCCCAACCTGGCGGATGAAGGGGCCAAAGTTCAAGTGAAGTGGATGTACAACTTTTTCCGTCATGTTTATCCAATTCGGCCGTGGTTGAAAATCCGTATGCCTAGTTTCCCTTGGACAGATAAAGAAATTGATGCGGTTATTACTTATTTTAATTTGCGAGACCATCAAGAGTTTCCTTTTATGAAAATCTCGGTTCCCAAGTTAACGTTTACAGAAATGATTCAGGCTAAAAAGCTATTTAATCAATTGGAGTGTTTACATTGCCATATTGTTGGAAATCATATGCCTAAGGATATGGCTGCTGCTGCACCGAATTTGAGCCAAGTAAGATATCGATTAAAACCTGCTTGGATTTTGAAATGGCTTAAAAATCCTAATGCGATTATGCCTGGAACACGTATGCCGGATTTTTGGCCTAATAATGCTTCACCCGCTCCAAATATTTTAAATGGTAACTCAAAGAAACAACGTGAAATTCTCAGGGATTATTTATATACTTTAGGTTCAACATCGGCAAACTAGCCGTGTTTAAAATTTCAAGGAGATAAAAATGACAGGTAAGAAAATTTATTTTTTGACTTTAAGTTTAGTGGTTATGGCAATAGTTGGATGTGGAGGGTCCTCGAATCAGGGTCTCAGTGGATCAATTGGTCAAACAGCAAAACCGACAGGAAAACTTGGAACGGCAATAATTCAAGGAATTGTAATGCTTAAGGGTAAGCCTCCGGTTGAACCAATTATTCATATGGGCGCAGACCCGATTTGTGTGGCGGCTCATTCAAAACCAGTTCATGCTCAAACCGTTGTAGTAGGGAAAAACGGTGGGTTGGCAAATGTATTTGTTTACGTATCAAAAGGCATAACTGGAACCTATGCATCTCCATCCACACCAGTCACACTACTTCAAAAGGGATGTATGTATATACCACATGTTTTGGGGATGATGGTCAATCAACCTTTAGATATTATTAATGAGGATGCCACCTTGCATAATGTGCATGCCATGCCAAAAATTAATGCACCGTTTAATGTTGCTCAACCAACTCAAGGGATGTCAACAACAGAAACTTTTTCTAAACCGGAAATAATGATTCCGATTAAGTGTGATGTCCATAGTTGGATGCGGGGCTATATTGGCGTGGTTTCAAATCCGTTCTATGGCGTAAGCAATTCGATGGGTCACTTTAAAATCACCCAGTTGCCTGCTGGGACGTATACGTTAACTGCTTGGCAGGAAGCATATGGGACTCAATCGCAATCAATTACGATAACGAGCGGCCAAACTCAAGGAGTAACCTTTACATTTAACTCTAGTTCATCTAAAAAATAATGAGTGCTATGAATTAGAAAAAGGCTCCAAATTTTAAAATTGGAGCCTTTAATTTTTTAGGATGTTTCAATGACTGATTCCGAAAATACCATACAATATAATCAATCCCATCATCGACTTGCTTTAGGGTTAATGCTCTTGACATTTATCTTGATTTTTGCTGGTGCGCTAGTTACTAGCACGGGCTCAAGCTTGTCGGTTCCAGATTGGCCATTATCATATGGCACACTGTTTCCTTCGATGAAGGGTGGTGTGCTGTTTGAACATAGTCACCGACTATTAGCAGGCATAGTTTTGATCTATTCATTGATTCTAGCTATTTATACTCAACGTATTGAAAAGCGTCAGTGGGTAAAACGGTTAGTATGGATTACTTTTGGAGCCGTTATTTTACAAGCGATTTTAGGTGGGCTAACAGTTTTGTTTCTTTTGCCCGAAGCCCTCTCAGTGGCTCATGCAGGACTGGCACAAATCTTCGTTTGCCTGGTGGCATCCATTTGGGTTGCAACAAGCAAGGAATTTATTAATAGCAACCAACATATTGTTTCAAAAGGGCGATTTTTTTTTCCATATGCAGCAGTGGCAACCGTTTGCATTATCTATATTCAAATTTTATTAGGGGCGTTAACACGGCATAGTGGTGCCGGACTTGCAATTCCGGATTATCCATTGAGTTTTGGTCACTTAATTCCACCCTATTTTGATCATGCTATTTTAGTGGACTTTTTACATCGAACTTGGGCGTGGGCAGTTTTATTTTCAGTTCTATATCTAGTAGCCGTTATTACATACCAATATCCAGAAGAAAAATGGTTGTTTCGTCCAGCCATTTTGTCGGGATTTCTGGTTTTATTACAAATGGCACTTGGCATTATGGTAGTAATCGGACGAAAACAAATTGTCCCGACGTCACTTCATGTAGTTAATGGGGCTTTAGTATTGGTAACGGTATGGGTTCTCTCGTTTCGATCTTTTCGCATCTTTAAGAAATCAAGTACCACCAATGACAACTAGTAAATTTATGCAGTATCTGGAATTGACTAAACCTAGATTGAACTTGCTGGCAGTCCTAACGACATGGGCAGGGTTTTATATGGGCGCTGATCGGGGAACTTCTATATGGAGCTTAATAAATACCTTGGTTGGCTCCGCAAGTATTGCCGCAGGGTGTGGAACACTCAACCAGTGGATGGAAGTGGAGAAGGATGCACAAATGCATCGCACAATGCACCGACCTCTTCCATCAAAGAAAATTACGGAAACCTCAGCGTTGTTTTTTGGTGGAATATTGGCAGTTGGTGGAATAATTTTGCTTTTTAAAATGATTAACCCGTTAACGGCGTTTTTAGGTGTACTTGCCATTGTAAGTTATATTTTTTTTTATACCCCTTTAAAAAAAATAACATCACTTTGTATATTAGTTGGAGCAATTCCTGGGGCATTACCTCCAGTTATGGGATGGGCGGCTGCTCGCGACGTAGTCGGTATTCAAGGAGTCGTGCTTTTTTTAATTTTGTTTTTTTGGCAAATGCCACATTTTTTAGCTATTGGATGGTTGTATCGAGATGACTATACGCGCGCAGGTTTTCCAATGCTGTCAGTATTAGATCCCGAAGGTAAAGCGGTAGGTTGGATTAGCGTAATATATGCACTGGTTTTGATCCCAATTTCATTACTGCCCAGTATTCTCAAAATGACAACACCAATTTATTTAGGTGTGGCATCAATTTTGGGATTCATATTTTTGATTTTTAGTATTAATTTAGCAGTTCATAAAAGTCGTATCAATGCAAGGAAACTGTTTTTGGCATCCATTATTTACCTACCAATCCTTTTTGGAGTTATGGTGGCTTGTAAAAAAATAAGTCTTGGATAACTTTTTGAAATCAGAGGTGAAGCATGAAACTTGAATCAAAATTTTCAGTTAAAGTAGAAAGCTTATCATATTCTTATGGAGACCGGAAAGCGTTAGATGGACTCTCATTTCAAGTTGCCAATGGTGAAATTTTTGGATTTTTAGGTCCCAATGGAGGGGGTAAAACAACAACATTTAAAATTTTATCAACACTATTTACCATTGAAAAAGGACAAGTTGAAATTTTTGAAATGGATTTATCAACACATCGTAATGAAATTCGAAAAAAAATGGGAGTGGTTTTTCAAGCACCAGCCTTAGATAAAAAATTAAAGGTATTTGAAAATTTAGAACATCAAGGAAGACTTTATGGTCTTTCAGGAGCCGAATTAAAAAAACGCATCTATAGTAATTTAGAAAAATTGGGGTTACACGATCGAATTTATGACCGAGTTGAAACGCTTTCCGGCGGATTGCAACGTCGTGTAGAGTTGGCCAAGGCGTTGCTCAATGAACCAATGCTTTTGATTCTTGATGAACCATCAACAGGATTAGATCCTGCAGCCCGCCATGAATTTTGGAAGCATCTTGAAACATTACGAAAAGAAAAAAATATATCTATTTTAATTACCACGCACTATTTGGAAGAAGCGGATCGTTGTGATCGCATTTTAATATTAAATCAGGGAAAAAATGTTGCTTTAGGAAGTCCGCATGAGCTAAAATCCCAGGTTGGCAGTGAAGTTTTACGAATTTACTCCCAAAATACGGAAGCATTGAAACTAAAAATTTTAGAAGATTACAAAATTGCATGCAATGAGTTAGATGGTTTTTTGCAGATTGAAAAAGATAATGCTCATCAATGGATTAGTAAGCTTTTCGAGTCATATTCCAATGAAATTACTTCAATAACACTAGGATTGCCAACGCTCGAAGATGTTTTTATTCAAAAAACCGGGAAGCGATTCCAAGAGAACTCAACTAATTAAGGGAGACATACCATGGATTTTTATTTAGCTGCCTATACACTTTGGAAGCGTGAAATCGTTCGTTTCTACCGCCAGCCCAGTCGTATTATCGGCGCGTTGGGAACCCCGTTGATTTTCTGGATTATTTTGGGGGCTGGAATTGGAAATATCAGTAAAACCAATTATTTGGCTTATTTTTTTCCTGGAACAATTGTTTTAGTGGTTTTTTTTACAGCTATTTTTTCAACTTTTTCGATTATTGATGATCGAAAGGAAGGCTTTTTACAATCAGTGATGGTTGCGCCAGTTTCAAGAGGCGCAATTGTAATGGGGAAAATTCTCGGCGGTGCTACGCTCGCATTTATTCAAGGAATTATTTTTTTGATTTTTGCAAAAAGTGCGGGAGCGCAATTTGAAGTGCTGCCGTTGGTAAAACTCCTAATTGCGCTTTTTTTAATTTCCTTTGCAATGACCGCAATGGGGTTTGTCCTTGCTTGGAGGATGGATTCCACACAAGGATTTCATGCGATTATGAATTTGTTTTTGATGCCGATGTGGCTTGTTTCAGGTGCAGTTTTCCCATTTTTTAACGCCCCCATATGGTTGAAAATTTTACTGATGTTAAACCCTTTAACTTACGGTGTGGCGGGAATTCGTTGGGGTCTTTATCCACAATCCAATCAAGTTTTGCATATCCCGACTTTTAATGTTTGTGCCATCGTGCTAGTTGGCGTTGGATTTATTTTATATCTAATTTCTTCGATATCGGTTGCTAAAGCTAAACGGGCTTAAATTATGAAAAAAAATAATTTTCAAATAATTAGTATCGGAGTAATCTTATTAAGTTTGGCGTTAGTGGCAATGGGAATGAAAGCAGAAGTGAGAAAAGAATACAATAATAGGATAATACATTCTTTTAAACTACAAACATTTGGTGGCCAATCATTTTCAAGTCAACAACTCAAATCGAATGTATGGGTTGCAGATTTTATTTATTTAGGGTGTGTGGAAGATTGTGCAACGCTCAGTGGGGTTATTCATCAATTGCAGTTAAAATTTCACCAATACCCGAATCTAAAATTTGTCTCGTTTGTAATTGACGGAAATAATGCTTTAATGAAATCGTATGCAAAACGGTATCATGCGAATTTGAAAACATGGTATTTTTTAACAGGTCCGATTCAAAAAATAGATATGTTAGCGCGCAAAAGTTTTAGAATTACTAAAAAGCCACTCGGGAATTTTTTTATGAGCCCAGATCTCATTTTAATTAATGCACATGATCAAGTTATAGGTGTTTTTAATGGAACTTCAACGCAAGAAGTTAAATCGTTAATTCAGCATATTCAACATTTGTTGTAGATTTGGGAAATAGATGGAAAAGCGAAACGTCCGGAGCTTTCAGTTGAGCATTTTAGGTGCTTTAATAATTGGCATCGGTATTTGGATATTTTTTCAAATGCCAACGCAACCGGCACAGGTATTACCTAATTTAGGCCAAGCGCCTTCATTTTCATTAATTGATGAGCAGGGTCATGTTTTTTCAAGTCGAAAGCTAAAACATCGGATTTGGATCGTCGACTTTATTTATACAAAGTGCAAAGATACCTGCCCATTGATTACCGAAAAAATGGAACAATTACAGAATTTATTTCATAATAATTCAAAGGTCCTATTTGTATCATTGACCGTGGATCCCAAATACGATACTCCGGCGATACTTAAAAAATTTTCAAAATTGCATCATGCAAATCTAAAAACATGGTTTTTTTTAACAGGCGCACGTCGTAAAATTGATTCTATTGCACAGAATGGATTTAAAGTAACAGATGCGTATAATTCTAAAACAAATGCATTTGTTCATAGCAGCCAATTTATTTTAGTCGATCAAACTGGACACATTTGTGGATATTATGATCCGTTGTGGCCAAAAGATTTTCATAAATTACAAATGGATATTCAAACCTTGTTGAGAAAATAAATTATGAAAAAATCCCCTAGTCGCTGGATTCAATTATGTGTTTTAGCTGCATTTTTTATTGCATTTGGAGCTTGGATTGGTGTTATGGTTACAGGCCCTTCATTGGGTCGATTACCCGTTATTGGTCCCGCGCCTTTTTTCTCGCTTTTAAATGAAAAAAATCAACATTTTTCAAGTAATCAACTTCAGGGCAGAGTTTGGGTAGCAGATTTTATTACAACGCAAGGACAGGGCACTAGCCCAGTTTTAACTTCAGAGATGTCTCAACTTCAAAAAGAATTTCAAAATAAAACCAACTTTCGGCTGATCACATTTACAGTAAATCCTCATCATGATACTCCGGCAATATTGGATCAGTATTCTAAAAAATATGATGCGAATTTAAAAAAATGGTTTTTTTTGACTGGATCGGCGAAGCAAATTTATAAGATTGCACAAAATGGTTTTAAAGTGGCGGCAGCCGTGGATTCGCAAGCATCCAAAAAATGTTTTGTTCATAGCTCGAGCTTTATTCTAGTTGACTCTCAAGGGCGTATTCGTGGATATTATGATGCTTGTATTAAGAAAAATTTTGAATTTCTGAAACAAGATTTGAAGCGATTGCTGAATTAGGATAATTAAAGGAAAAATTGTGAATTTAAATTGGATGCCAGCGCTCAACGCTACATTAAATGGATTATCAGGCTTTTTTTTAATTTTAGGTTTTATTTTTATAAAAAACAAAAATAAAAATTATCATCGAAATTGCATGATAGTTGCTTTTTCCATTTCCATCCTCTTCTTGATATCCTATGTTACTTATCATGCATTGTCAGGTATTATTTATTTTAAAAAGGGCGGATGGATTCATACCGTTTATATTTGGATTTTAACGTCCCATACAATCTTGGCGACGATTACACCTTTCTTGGCCATTTGGACCTTAATGTTAGCGTTGCGGGGCAATTTTTTGAAACACAAAAAAATAGCCAGTATTACTTTCCCAATATGGCTTTACGTATCAATAACGGGTGTTTTGGTATATTGGATGTTATTTCATTTATAGTTAATATAGTTAAGGCTAAAAGTATTTATGATTTGCGAGGGTTCAATGCAGGATGAAAAAATTAAAAAATGGCTTGAACAAGCTAAGACGATTGCTGTTTATGGGATGCAGGATGAATCACGGCCTGAAACTCCAGCATATCAAATTCCCAAGCATGTGCAGCAATATGGGTATGTCATTTATCCGGTCAATCCAAAAATTCAGTCTTCACTTGGATGCAAAGCTTACGCTAAATTAGAAGAGCTGCCCATAAGACCAGATATTCTAAACGTTTTTAGAAAGAGTGAGTGGATTCCTAAAATAGTAGATGAAATTCAGGCTCTGCCAGTAGAAAAAAGGCCTTTCCTGGTATGGTTGCAAACAGGAATCAGCCATGTAGCGGCTGAAGATCAGTTGCGTGAAATGGGGATTGAGGTAGTATCAAATGAGTGTTTAGGTGTAGCGGTGAGTCGATTTTTACCAAAACCGGGGTCAGATTAAATCCAAAGTGTAGGAGGTTCAAATTGCGTCGTATTTGGATGGTAGGTGTTTTTTTCGGATTATGGAGTGTCTTAGGTGGATTGATTTTCCCGATTTCAGCTAAATCAACATGGCCTAGCCCTGTTGGATTTGTAAATGATTTTGCCCAGGTCCTTTCTTTAAATGAAAAACGCGAAATTAACAGAAAGCTTGAATTGTTAAATACAAAAACAGGAGCACAAGTTGCAGTAGTTACGGTTCAATCAGTTGCTGGAGGAGATATTGAAGGGGCGGCTAATGCACTGTTTAATCATTGGAAAATAGGCCAGAAGCATAAGGATAATGGGGTTTTAATTTTAGTAGCTATGAAAAATAAAGAAGTATGGATTGAAGTTGGATATGGATTAGAAGGGATTTTAACAGATGGTGAAACAGGGATGATCATTCGCCAAAATATTGTTCCATATTTTAAAAAGGGACAATGGAGCGCTGGGATTTTATCAGGCGTTCAAAGCATTTCAAAACTGATTATTCAAAATTTCAAAGCAGGATATCCAAAATTTAAAAACTCAATGCCTCATCAAGGAAATTCGGCCATCAAAACATTTATTTTATTATGGATGGTTATTATTGTGGTCATCAGTATTTTGAATCATTTTTCAACGACTCTTAGTAAACAAAGACGCCTGCATGGTCCGCGAAACGCAAATGGGGGAATAGGCTTGGGGGGGTGGGGTATTTTAGGATTAGGGCTTTGGGGTGGTGGTTTGGGAGGGTTTGGCGGTGGATTTGGCGGCGGCGGTGGATTTGGTGGATTTGGTGGAGGAATGTCCGGCGGAGGTGGTGCCGGAGGTTTTTGGTAAACAATAGGGGGAAATATGGAATTAACGAATAAAATTAACCAGTTTATTGATCGAATAAAACTAATTTTCAATGAAAAATTAGTTTCAATTATTTTTTATGGGTCTATTGTATCCGGTGCACACCAACAAAAAACTTCAGATTATAATGTGTTGATAATTGTCGATGCAATGCGAATCCATGAATTGCATCGTATTTCAAAAGATCTTTCTAAATGGATTTTGAAATACCGGTTTTCACCGTTAATTTTTACTACGGAACAGTTGGGAATGTTATCACGAGTTTTCCCAATAGAGTTTTTTGATCTTCAAGAGCAGTATCAGGTAGTTTATGGATCAGATGTTTTGAAAAGTATTTCATTGTCAATAGAGGATCTAAAACGGCAGTTGATATATGAATGGAATCAGAAAATCATTCAAATCCGATCACGAGTTCTTATTTTAGGGACCCATCCCCAAGAACTGAAAAAAATATTGTTTTCGTCATCAAACTCAGCTTTGGTTTTAATTCAAGCGACATTGAGAATTTTCCAGAAAAGCATACCAGCGACAAAAGTTGAATGTCTGGTTGCACTTCGACAACATTTTGAATTTGATTTTGAAATTTTTCAAATGATTCATCAGTTCAAACAGGACAATACCAAAATTCCTTTAAATGAATTTGAAATTTTAGAACGATATTTTCAAGCTATGGAGCAAATCGTAGTTGAACTCTATCAAAATCATTTGAAAGAACATTTTTAATTATGAAAATGATGCTTTGGGGAATTATTAGTCTTGTATTAGGATGGTCCGGTAATTTTGTAATCCATGCGAGAACTCTAAACATTCAAAGCTTTGAGCTTACTAGTCCTGCATTCCCAAATGACCATTGGATTCCAACAATCTATACCTGTCAAGGGAAAGGTATATCGCCACCATTGAAGTGGCGATATGTTCCTAAAGGAACCAAAAGTTTTTCGCTAATTTGTGAAGATCTAGATGCTCCGGGGTGGATCTTTTTTCATTGGATTATTTACAATATCAGCGGGTCGCTTCGATCATTGCCTAAAAATATTTCTCGAATATCGCCATTAGGCTTTGAACAAGGCATAAATAGCTTTGGTTATATTGGATTTGGTCCCTTCTGTCCTCCTAACGGCGTTCATCGATATAAATTTTTATTGTATGCTTTGAATGGATTTCTAAAATTGAAATCTGGAATTAGCGCGAAACATTTACAGGCGGTACTCCAAGGTCATATTTTAGGAAAGGCTGAATTGATGGGTCTCTATAAAGGGCAGTAAGTTTAATTATAATCTATAAATTATGGAGTAAAATATGAAAAGAATAGCGCTGATTATAGTGGGGATAGTGGTTTTACTTATGTTGATTGGGATCAATGCTTACAATAATTTGATTATGGCGAAAGAGAATGTTTCATCCAGCTGGGCACAAGTTGAGAATGTTATGCAACGACGCTATGATTTAATTCCAAATTTAGTGAATACAGTTAAAGGGTATGCCAAGCATGAAAAAAATTTGCTGGTCGAGGTGACTCGCTTAAGAAGTCAATGGGCTCAAGCACAAACCCCTCAAGACCAGATTAGTGCCTCAGGTAATCTTGAGAGTGCTCTAGGAAGATTGATGATGGTTGTTGAGAACTACCCCGATTTAAAATCAAATCAAAATTTTTTAATGTTACAAAACCAACTAGAAGGAACAGAAAATCGAATAGCAGTGGAACGCATGCGATATGATAATGCAGTTCGAAATTACAATATTTTAACCATGGAATTTCCATCAAATATTTTTGCTAAATTTTTGGGGTTTAATCATGTTCATTCCTATTTTCAAGCTTCGATGAAGGCGCAGCATGTTCCTCGAGTTCAGTTCTGATTTTTGAGCATGAGTTGATGAAACATAAATTAATTTAGGAATTATTATGAAGTTCCCGATTTTTTTAGATAACCATTCAACAACGCCGATGGATCCGGAAGTACTGCAAGCTATGTTGCCTTATTTTTCCGAAAAATTCGGGAATGCTTCAAGTCGAAGTCATGTGTATGGCTGGAGTGCGGAAATTGCGGTGGAAACAGCACGCGAACAAATCGCAGCAATGATAAATGCCAAGCCTGGGGATATTTTTTTTACCAGTGGAGCAACGGAATCTAATAATTTAGCACTTCAAGGATCCGCACAAACGAATCCCAAAAATAAAAATCATTTTATTACTAGTGCAGTTGAACATGCTTCCATTTTGCAAGTTATTCAAAAATTGCGAGAAAATAAATCAGAAATCACTATTTTACCTGTGAATGCTGATGGGAAGATTGATTTAAGGCAATTGGAAGAATCCATAACTCCTCAAACGGCGCTTATGACATTTTTGGCTGCCAATAATGAAATCGGAACCATTAATCCGTTGGAATTCATTGGTAAAATTGCGAAAGACCACCAAGTTTTATTCCATGTCGATGCGGCCCAAGCTTTTGGAAAAATTCCATTGGATGTAAAAAAAATGAATATTGATTTCATGAGTTTAACGGCTCATAAAATTTATGGTCCTAAAGGTGTTGGTGCACTGTATGTTAAAGATGTAAGTCGTATTGGTCCATTGTTTTATGGAGGACAACATGAGAAAGGGCTTCGACCAGGGACACTGAATGTTCCTGGGATTGTTGGTTTAGGAGCCGCAGCAGATTTGTGTTTTAAAAAAATGGAGTCGGAGTTTCAGCATATTAAATTGCTTCGGGATGACTTGCAAAACTCATTAATACAGAATTTAGGCCAGATTTCTATTAATGGAGAAATAAATAATCGTCTTCCGAATAATCTTAACATTTCATTTAAAGGCATCGAAGCTGGTCACCTGCTTGAAAATTTAAGGAATATCGCGATATCGCTAGGATCCGCATGTTCGTCGGGAAGCTCAAGACCATCACATGTTTTGGAGGCGTTAGGTCTTCCACAGGAACGAATTATTTCGTCCATTCGAATAGGTTTAGGGCGATTTACTACAGGCGAAGAGATCCAATTTGCTAAGGATGAGATAATTAAATCAGTTTTAAAGTTACGAAACAATAAAGTGTAATGGGTGAAACTGCTGAGGCCTATTTAATGCAAGGATATATAAAATAGTGCCGTGAAATGTATAAAGTTCTATGGTTTTAGTTCTTACTTTATGGGACATTACTTCTCGTTCTATTTGGCGATATAACTTTAAATTGAAACCTATCAAAATGTTGGTAAAATGAAGCGATTATAAAAAAATTAAATTAAGGGCGTCAATATTCAAATTTGTTGTGTTTTTTAGACGAAAGGATGTTTCATGAACAAACAAGTAAAAATAATTATTTTAATGGTACTAAGTCTTGGGTTTACAATGCATGCCAATGCCAACCAAGAGGTTTATTTATCAATATCCCCAAATTTGAATTACCACGTTGAAGTTGAACAGCATGTATTACGTCGATTTGGGAAGCATATTTTTTATCGATATCCAATATATTTAGTCAATCGGCAGTTGCATGAAAAATTTCAAATTCAAATTGGGACTCCTCCTTTAATTCATCAGACACGTCGTGGTACCTTTATTCCACATTTTCATGATATTCAATGTTTTTGGTCGCCTAATGAAAAATATCTGATCTTTAAGTTGAAAATATTTAAATTCCTTTGGAAAACCTATCTTGTCCAAATTGGTCAAAGAAAAACGATTGATTTGACTCCGCAATTAGAGCAAGCATTGATTAAGAAAATGGAAAAAAATCATTGGCATTGTCAAGATCCGGATATTCAGCTCCTGCGGTGGTTTAAATTTAATATGCCAATCTTTAAAATTACAGATTTATACGGAACCAGTCCCAGGAATACAAGTGCGTATAAAATTTCTGATACCATTTTATATGGGATAGCCAAAAATAAAGTTTTAGCAAATTGCTTTAAATGTAATTTTCATGAATCACAAGAAAAATTTATTATTGCAACCACGCCTCCCACTCCAACACCTACACCAGTTACAAATAATTCAAATGGATCTTGAAGGGTTCAGGAAATATTACTCAACGATAAGGAGTCATGTTTGAATTCAGTTCTTGAAAAGAAAAATCGATCAGACATTTTGAAAATTTGTGGTGGGCGCCCTTTAAAAGGGGAAGTTGTGGTTCAAGGGGCTAAAAATAGTTTGCCTAAAATTATGGTAGCTTCGTTATTGACTAAAGCCCCATGTATTTTAAAAAATGTCGCGCCGATTAAAGATGTTGAAATTATTCGAGAGTTGATTTCAGCGCTCGGTGGAAAGGTTCAAAATATTGATTCCACATCCATCGTCATGGAAACTCCTAAGATGAGTCTAGTGCCGGCTAAACGGTTAGAAGATTTTTCAGGGCAGAGTCGAATTCCGATTTTATTATGTGGGCCGCTTTTAGCTCGTTTGGGTGAAGCCATTGTTCCCAGTTTGGGCGGCTGTCAAATTGGAACACGTCCAGTTGATTTTCACCTGAGTGCTTTGAGGTCACTGGGAGCAAAAATTACAGAAACCCCGTATGGTTATCACCTTAAAGCTAAAAAACTATATGGAAATAAAATTCATTTGGATTACCCAAGCGTAGGCGCGACAGAACAAGTATTACTGGCTTCGGTTTTGGCTGAGGGAGTCACAGAACTTTCAAATGCAGCCAATGAACCCGAAATTATTGAGCTTATTGCTGTTTTACAAAAAATGGGAGCCAATATTTCTGTGGATTTAGATCGAGTTATTAACATTCGTGGCGTGAGTGAATTGAAAGGTTTTGAGCACTCAGCGATGACCGATAGATTAGAAGTGGCTTCGTGGGCCTGTGCGGCCATTGTTACAAATGGGAAGATCTTTGTAAAACATGCAACCCAGTTAGATATGATGACATTTTTAAATAAATTTAGGCAAATAGGCGGAGAGTTTGATGTAAAAGATGATGGCATTTTTTTTTGGAGGAAAAGTAAAGACCTCAAATCTTTAGCATTGGAAACAGGGGTGCATCCTGGATTTATGACTGATTGGCAACAGGCATTTGTAGTTGCCCTAACTCAAGCCGACGGTGTTTCAGTAGTTCATGAAACGGTGTACGAAAATCGTTTAGGATATGTATCAACGTTAAATCATATGGGCGCCAAAATTCAACTATATCAAGAATGTTTGGGTAGCCATTTTTGTCGATTTGGGCAGCGTAATTATTTACATAGTGCAGTTATTGTCGGACCTACGCAATTGAAAAGTGCTGCCATTCACATCCCTGATTTAAGGGGCGGGTTTTCCTATGTCATTGCAGCATTAGCGGCGGAGGGTATTTCAACCATTCAAAATATTCAATTGATTTATCGAGGGTATGGAAATTTTATTGAAAAATTAGTTCATCTGGGTGCTGATATTCTAGAGTGATTTTTTGAAATATAATTTTGAATTGAAATATTGTAGATGGGAACTTAAGGTCTCTTAAATTAATTTAAGAGAATTATGCGAAAATTCAAACTCAAATATAATGATATCGCTAGTTTTGGACATGTCTCTGATAGTCAAGTTTCTGGGTTTTTAAATTTCAAGAGGTCAATTCACCAATTTTATTTCATGGTCTTTGGTTGATTCATTGAGCGCGATTTTAGGTAATCGTTCATGGCGATAAAATAGATTTAAAATATGGTGCTTTGAATTGTAGATCACCAAAGCGTAATACATAATTCAATCGCATATGATTATAGACTATGAAAAACACTCGAAAATAAAAAATAAAATTAATTTTTAACTTGGTTTGAATTTTGTTTAAATCATTTTTAATAAAATCGAATATACTAATTTCACATAAAATGTTTATTACTAAGGGTTCTAAATTATGAATGAAAGTTTTCGTGAAGCAATTATAAAGTTGCAAGATAATAAATTCCTTTCCCCTGAGCCAGAAGTAGCTTTAGTTAATTTTTTTGATAAACCTTTTGATAATGCGGTAGCAACTGCTCGGACATGTTATTCAAGTCATGGGATTATTTCAGCTGAGCAAGTATCGGGCGAATTGGCCCCGAATGAAGAAAGGGAAGCCGTTCAACAAAAAAGAGATGATTTGGCTCGTTCTATTTACAAAGCAGGGCATCATACTACGTTTCAACATGCTCAATTTCAATTTGCCATTGCTAATGTTTCAAGACAATTTATTTGGAGCTTTTTACATAGCCATCCTTTTTATAATTCAGAACAGGTTTCTCAAAGATATGTTCATGTTGATCCCGCTCAGATGGCTATTCCGCCTCTTACTGGGAAGGCCCTAGAACTCTATCAAAAAACTATTCAGTTTCAAACACAGCAGTATGAATCCCTTACACAATTGTTATATCCGTTAGTGGCAAATGAGTATCAAAAAAGATTCAAGCAGATTCAAAATAAAAAAGCTCAATCAGCTATCCGAAAAAAATGCCAGGAAGTTGCACGGTATGTTTTACCCGTTGCGACGTTTGCTTACCTATATCACACAATATCGGGAATTACATTATTAAGATATTGGAGGGTTTGCCAATTAGAGGATGTTCCTTTTGAACAAAAAATCGTTGTTGGAAAAATGATTCAATTCTTGTTGGAAAAATTTCCAGAATACCAGGCTATTTTAGAAGAACCATTAAACGAAAACGAAATGACGAAATTTCAGGGTGGAACCGTAACTGCAGAAACGAAATCAATAAATCAACAATTCCGTGAGGAATTTGATGCGCAATTGGGAGGATATTCATCGAAGCTCATGGACTATTCCCATCATGCCGAAGCAACTTTGGCATCAGCAGTTCGGGAAATTTTAGGTTGGCCACAGGCGTATATTTCTGATGGAGCAGCTATTGAATTAGTGCTAAATCCAGAAAAGAATAGATACTTGGGAGAAACATTAAATCTTTCTACGCATAGTAAGCTAACCCGATGTCTGGCCCATGTCCATTATGTTTTTAAAAAAAAAATATCACATGCAGGGGACTCTCAAAATCAAAGGCACCGAATGATTTTAGCCTCACGTCCTTCTCTAAATGCGTTTTCCTTTGACGAGCCAGACTATGTTCTTCCAGTACTTTTTCAGCAAGATGCGACGCTGAGCAAGCAATTTCATGAAATAATGGATCATATTTGGGATAATATTTGTCAATTGCAACGGCTGGAGGTTTCAAAAGAATTTATTTCGTATCTATTTCCTAATGCTGTTGCGATTCGAATGACCGAATCAGCGGACTTAATGAATCTTCATCATAAACACGCCATGCGACTTTGTTATAATGCGCAAGAAGAAATTTGGAAAGCCTCTTTAGATGAAGCCTCTCAGATTCGTGCGGTTCATCCTCAAATTGGAAAATGGCTGCTACCGCCTTGTGGTCTGCGATTTCATGCTCGGACTAAACCAGTTTGTCCTGAAGGTGAACGTTTTTGTGGTGTAGTGGTTTGGAAAAAGGATTTATCGGAGTATACACGAGTAATTTAATGAGTGAATGAAGGAGTTATTATGAGTATTTCAATAAAATTGGCACATAGTCCAGACGCGGATGATGCATTTATGTTTTATGGATTAGCGATGGGTAAAATTTCAACAGAGGATATCCAGTACGAGCATGTTTTGAAGGATATACAAACCTTAAATGAATGGGCTTTAACAGGCAAAATGGAGATTACGGCTATTTCAGCACATGCGTATGCCTATGTACATGACAAGTATTCCATTTTAATTCATGGAGGAAGCATTGGAAAAAATTATGGGCCGATTGTTGTTTCTAAGAAAGCAATCTCGCTAGATGATTTTAAAGATAAATTAATTGCAGTACCGGGAAAAATGACGAGTGCTTATTTAGCGCTGCGGCTATGTATAAAACAATTTTCAGAAAAAATAGTTCCATTTGATCAAATTTTAGAAACAGTTGCTGCCGGCGAAGCCGATGCCGGGTTGCTTATTCATGAAGGTCAATTAACATATTTGCAACAGGGTTTCAAAAAAATAATTGATCTTGGGGAGTGGTGGTTTAACATGACGCGATTACCACTGCCGATGGGCCTCAATGCGATTAGGAAAGACCTTCCTCAACCTCTGCAAAAAAAAATTTCGACACATTTGAAAAATTCAATTCAATATTCCTTGGATCACCGGCAAGAAGCACTGGATTATGCATTGAAATTTGGCCGAGGGCTTTCGCGACCAATTGCAGATCAATTTGTTGGAATGTGGGTTAATGAACGCACATTGGATATGGGCGAAGAAGGCAAAAAATCAATCATTGAATTTTTAAAACAAGCCTCGACTCATGCGCTGATCCCTGAATTTCCAGCAGTGGATTTTGTAAACTAAAAAGTTATTTATGAAGCCATTAAATGTAGCGGCTGCCTTGATTTTCGATAAGGGTCGTTACTTAATTACTCAACGCCGCCCCAATGATTCCTTTGGAGGATTTTGGGAGTTGCCTGGAGGTAAAAAAGAAATTAATGAATCGTTAGAGCATTGTGTCGTTCGGGAATTAAAAGAAGAATTGGATTTAGATGTTCAAGTCCAGCGTTTTTTCAAGATGATTGCCTATCCATATCCTGGACGTTTGATTAAACTTTACGTATTCCAGTGTTCAATCGTTAGTTCGGCCTTACCCCGAACTCTTGAATGCCAGGACTATAAATGGGTATCTCCCACGGAACTTAAAGAATATCGATTTCCTGATGCGGATGATGAATTGATTTTAAAATTAAGCAAAATCAAAACGGAATATGATTTACACTCCCGTGAAGTTTCTATCGATTTTGATGAATACCAAGAAAGTTTAAAGTTATTCAATCAAAGATATTATTTTGAGTGTCATGAAATTTTAGAAGAACTTTGGAAATACTCGAAAAACCAAGAACGCATTCATTATCAAGCACTGATCCAAATTGCAGTAGCATTACATCATTTAAAAAATGGAAATTATAAAGGGGCTTTAAGTTTGTATCAAAAATCCGTTCAAAGATGGCATCAATTACCTGAATTTTATATGGGAATCAACTTGAAAGACTTTAAATTGACATTAGGAAAAATATTTGAAGCTGTTGAAAAGAATCCGAAGGATTTTCTGATAAATCAATTTCCCCAAATAGAACTATCTCAGTGAAGCGATTAAAAACTGTCTTGACGATTATTTAGCTGATTGGAATGGGTATGGTTTTGAACGGCTTGTATGTTTCTTCGCCACATCGGATATTTGATTCTGGATAAGGAACTATGGCGGGTGAAATTTTTAAATTGATCGGGTTTTAGGTCTTCAGCTGAAGCGAGATCAAGGTTAAGGATGGCTTCTCGTGCATTGAAAGCTTCTTCACTCGTTGAAGGCGCATTCGAATTGTATGGGCAAACCGTTTGACAAATATCACATCCCGCTAAGTAGTTATGTAAATTGGGCGAGGGGACAAATTCGGATCGATGCTCTAAAGTAAGATAACTGATACATTTATTGGAATTTAACTGTTGTTCATCTTCTAGGGCTCCGGTGGGACAGGAAGTTATACATAAATTGCAGGATCCGCACAGCGAGGTGACTGGTTGATCGGGAACCAAATCTCCATCCGTTAAAATTTCGCCTAAAAAAAGGAAGGAGCCATAGTGAGCATTTAGAAGCAATGTATTTTTCCCAATCCATCCTAATCCTGCATTCGCGGCATAGTTTTTTTCAAGAATTGGTCCCGTGTCCACATACCACTTTGCGTGACATTGAGGGTGAAGAAGCTTTAAATAATTACATAAATCTTCTAATTTTTCGCCAACAACTTCATGATAATCCTGGCCCCAGGCGTAACACGAGATGGGATTTTTTTCTAGCCTGCAGGAATACGCTGGCTTAGGTGCATAACTAATTGCTACACAAAAAACAAATTTTACATTTGGAAGGATTAACGAAGGATCTAAACGCTCGGCTTTTCGACGTATTAAATACGACATTTCTCCTGCGTATCCCTTTGAAAGCCATTCCAGATAATGGTCTGTATTGGGAACAGGAATTGCGGAAGCCACTCCAGCAAGTTGAAAACCCAATGCGAAAGCTTTTAATTTTAATAAATGAGTTAATTGAAGCGCATCCATAGGTAATGAAGGACCAATTATATTTATATGGGCACTAGCGGTTATCGAGAAGTCGAAGATTCTAAATTTTTACGATATAAAGGTACCCACCCTGATTTGTCCTTAAACAGGCGCATGCAACAAATAGTATTTTCGTCTGTGAGATAAAATCGGTGAAAACGATTAGCCGGTACGGAAATAAAATCTCCCTCTTCCACAATAATTTTCATCCATTGATCTTGTAAGCTTCGAATTTCGAAAACTCCGGATCCGTTTAAAACGAACCGTACTTCATCGTCAGTATGAAGATGCTCGTCAATAAATTTTTTGCAAATATCCTCAAAATTTGGGGTTGATTCATTAAGGATGACTTGGTCCATAGCATAATAACCATTTAATGCCATGATCTCTTTTAATTGAGGAAGGTAGTCACTTTCATTAGTGGGCAAATGCTGAAAAGAAACTCCATGGTGTTGAAGTTCATTGATTGGAATAGGCATTTGAGAATCGATCCAAAAGGCTTTCATAAAACCTCCTTAAAAGTTTAAATTAGTTTGATTGATCACGAATCAACCCGAGTTGATGCATGCGAATAGACGCTTCAAAAAGATAATCATAACATTCAGCTTGAGTTTTGGCTTGAATCCAATCCTTTCCCCAAATATAAACTCCGTGATGTCGAACTAAAATGGCGCTCGATAAGGGATGGGATTTTATGGCGAGCGATAGACTTTCGGTTAATTCAGATTCATAAGCGGTGTTTTCAATGATGGGGATTTCTAAAGTGTCAAGGGCTCCATGGCCACTAATGCCTTTTTGCATTTCCATATTTTGGATCTTAAAATAATTTTGATAAAGAAGAGTAACCAAGACTGCATTTAAAGAGTGACTGTGCAACACTGCGCCAGCGTTTCGCAGTTGATAGACCGCCATGAAGAGGGGATGGCATTGTGAGAGTAATAATTCTTTTCCAGGATGAGATAAGACTTTCCCATCGAGGGAAAGAACAAAAATATCTTCGGGGTGTAGACGTTCTTTTTGTACACTACTGGGAGCCATAAAGATATGATCGTTTTCCTTGATGGAAATGCCTCCACCGGTCCCAGAAGCCCATCCGAACTGATAAAATAAATTACATAGTTCGCAAACCAGTGTACGGGGATCGGTAGCGAAGGATTGTAGTTCAGTCGTTCCAGTGTGCATGCATCACACGTTACCAATGTCGAATCAAAACGTCAAGATGGCTTTTGAAATTCCTATGGGCTATCGTTTTTAAGGATATAATGCAGAGTATGAAACAATTTTTTCAAAGAGTAGACAGTATTCTTGTGAGGGCAACGGCCGAGCAAGCGTACCAGTTTTTAACCAATTGGCATTATCGAAAACAATGGGATGAGGCGTGGGCGTTGGACTGGAATGGAGCGGATCAAGCTTTTACAGGACAACAGATTTGTTTTAAAGGATTTAAATTTTTTATTCCAGTTCAATGGACCATCAAAATCACTGGACTTGAAAAACCAACGCGAATTTATTTTGAATACATTGATGGACCGTTGAGAGGATCTGCAGCAATGGAATGTGTACAAGCAAGTGAGTTTCAATGTGAAATCAAATTTCATTGGACTAAAGTTCGCCCATATGGCTGGATAAATCGAATTATTTTTAATCTTGGCATAGGCGAGTGGCTACATTTAGGGGGTGTTCAAAAAACCTTTAAGAAGTTTAAATGTTTTCTTGAAAAAGCATAATTTGAATAGCACAAAAAGCAGGACAAAAGAAATACAATTTAATGTATTGAATAATGGACTAAGAAACTTTATAGTTGATAGAATATTTTGAAAATGAGGTACGAACATGAGTCTTCAAGCAGAACAAATCAAGCGATATTCTCGACATATTTTACTTCCGGAAGTTGGCGTAGAGGGGCAAAAAAAACTTTTGAATGCTAAGGTTCTCATTATTGGGGCTGGTGGGTTAGGCTCTCCTTTAGCTCTTTATTTGGCCGCGGCAGGTGTGGGGACAATAGGCATTGTTGATTTTGATCAAGTTGATGCGAGTAATTTGCAGCGTCAAATTTTATTTACCATGGATGATGTTGGAAAAAACAAGGCGGAGCTTGCGGCTCAGCGACTTCAGCAATTAAATTCAGATGTTCAAGTAATTCCCTATGTCATGATGCTTAAGCGAGACAACATTTTAGATATTTTAAAAGATTATGATATTTTAATTGATGGGACGGATAATTTTCCAACCCGCTATTTAACAAATGATGCATGTGTTTTTTTGAAGAAACCTAATATTTATGGTTCTATTTTTAGATTTGAAGGTCAAGTAACTGTTTTTAAGGTACCGGAGGGTCCTTGTTATCGTTGCTTATATCCAGAACCCCCGCCTCCAGGGCTGGTTCCCTCTTGCGCCGAAGGAGGCGTGATGGGGGCAATGGTTGGAACTATTGCTACTTTGCAAGCGATAGAAACGATTAAATTAATTACTGGAATTGGCAACTCACTTATGGGGCGATTAGTTATTTATAATTCATTAGATTTGAAATTTAGAGAGCTCAAACTACGCAAAGATCCCGCTTGTCCTGTTTGCGGTGAACATCCCAGTATTACACAATTAGTTGATTATGAACAATTTTGTGGCATGACGGTTGAGTCTACTCAAACAAAGGATGCGGTTATGAACACTAATATAGAAATTAGTCCATTAGAATTAAAAGTGCGTTTGGATGAAAAAGAAAATTTGGTCCTAATTGATGTTCGGGAACCCAATGAATATGAAATTTGTAGGATTGAGGGATCTATTTTAATTCCCTTATCAGAATTGGGAAATCGCTTTCATGAATTGGAAAAATTCAAAAATAAAACAATAGTTGTGCACTGCAAAGTTGGCGGACGAAGTATGCGTGCCATTCAATTTTTAAAACAACAAGGGTTTTCTAATCTTTTAAACCTAGCTGGCGGAATTGCGGAGTGGGCTAATCAAGTTGATCCGAGTATGCCTCGCTATTAAATTTACAATCAAAATAAGCATGGTGGATTGAAGTATATTTTTCATGTTTATTACCATGTGAAAAATTTCACATGGTAATAATAGAAAAAGACATTTTTTCCATTAGAAAATTTTTATTAAAATAATATAATTTAACATTGTGAAGAATTTCACATTGATTTTTATTAGACTTTGATCATAATAGCTTAAACAATCTGGAAATGAGTAAAGTTACAAATGAATTTTTTCTTGAAAATCTGGCCGTTTCTTTGGACTGGGGCTTTAGCGGTGGTATTGCCAGCAAGTTTGATTTTTTTGTCATCAATATTAGGTCGAAGAGCACCCGATAAAACTAAATTATCTACCTATGAGTGTGGACTGCAACCGGAGAGTGTTTTAGGCGATGCAAGACATCATATTAAAGTCGGTTATTATTTAATAGCGATGTGCTTTTTAGTGTTGGATGTTGAAATTATATTTTTTGCACCGTGGGCTGTTTTGGCTCAAACACTCTTATGGAGTGGCTTGAAAGTTATGCTTCCATTTTTAGGTGTTTTGTTCTTAGGTTGGTTTTATCTCTACAAACGAGGTATTTTTCAATGGGAATAAGCGAACTTCCGTTTTTAACCACTAAGCGTGATGCCATTATTAACTGGGGACGGAAAAGCTCTTTATGGCCAATGCCATTTGGAACAGCATGTTGTGCAATTGAATTTATGGGTGTAGTTTCATCACGATTTGATTTAGCACGTTTTGGAGCAGAATTGGTTCGATTTTCACCAAGGCAGTCAGACCTTTTGCTGGTAGCGGGAACCGTTACGTTTAAACAAGCTCCTATTTTAAAACAAATTTATCAGCAAATGCCTGAACCGAAATGGGTCATTTCAATGGGTGTTTGTGCTTCAGCAGGCGGATTTTATAATAACTATTGTACGGTTCAGGGAATTGACCAAGTAATTCCAGTGGATGTATATATTTCAGGATGTCCACCACGGCCCGAAGCTATTCTTGAATCTATTCTTAAGCTTCAAGAAAAAATTGAACATCCTGAAAAGCATGAGATTGCTCAATTTCAACCTCAAGAACCCAAATTTAATTACTAATAATGCTATTGCGATGAATGGACGGTAAATACTGTTTTTGAAATGTATGTTTAATATATTGATAAGGATCTAAGGTGAGTCTTGATATTTTTCAATTGCTCAAAACTCGGTTTGGGGATCAAATTTTAGAGAGCCAAATACGGTTTGGCCAAACTGAAATTGAAGTAAGTCCGGAGTCGATTGCTCAAATTATTGAGCACTTACTAACCTCGCCTGAAACTCAGATGAATCAACTTTTAGATTTGGTGGCGATCGATTATCTTCAGTACCCTAATTGGCATGGTCCGCGATTTTCTATAGTTTATTTGCTAAGGTCGTTAATTTCAAAGTGCCGAGTTAATATTCGCATTAGAGTTGCGGAAGAGAGCATATCCGTACCATCGATTTCTAAACTTTATAAGAATGCCAATTGGCTTGAACGTGAAGCTTTTGATCAAGTCGGAATTCGATTTTTGGGGCACCCAAATTTAAAGCGCATTTTGAATCATCATGAATTTATCGGCCATCCTCTGAGAAAAGATTATCCGATTACACGACGTCAATGGCTTTCTGAAAATGAATCTTTAATGGATGAGATGGCCATGCGGTTAAAAGAAAAGGGATACACATTATGACCAATCCTTTGAACCCAGAAAATTATGAAGCGACAGGATTGGAATTTCAAGCAGAGAACACTCAATCAAATCTTACCTTTGTGAATTTAGGTCCGAGTCATCCGGCTACTCATGGTACCCTTCGTGCGCTATGTGCGCTGGAGGGTGAAACTATCGTGGCTGCGGTAACTGAAATTGGGTATTTGCATCGTGGATTTGAGAAAGATGCTGAAGTGCATACCTATCAGCAAGTTATTCCATATACCGATCGTTTGAATTATGTTTCAGCCATTATGAACAATGTAGGATGGTGCAAAGCAATCGAGCGAATGCTCGAAATTACGATTCCCCCTCGCGCAGTCTATATTCGAGTCCTTACTTCGGAGCTCAATCGGATTATTGATCATTTGGTATGCGTGGGAGCCAACCTAGTCGATATTGGAGGCCTGAGTAATTTTTGGTATACGTTCAATGTGCGTGAAAAGGTATATGATATTTTAGAAAAATTATGTGGGGCGCGATTAACTTCAAGTTACATGCGTTTGGGAGGTGTTGCCCATGATCTCTATGAAGGTTTTGAAAATGACCTCAAAGTAGTTCTTAAAGAAATATGGCAATCGGTAAAACAATTTTCCAAATTAAATAATAATAAAATTTTTCTAAATCGGACGCGTAACATTTGCGTGGTACCCAAGGAAATGGCTATAGCCTATGGATGGACGGGTCCGACATTGAGAGCTAGTGGAATCAATTATGATTTACGCAAGGAAGAGCCATATTACTGTTATCCAGATCTTGAATTTGAAGTCCCAGTAGGGACCATTGGCGATATTTATGATCGCATTTTTGTTCGCATGCTAGAGATTGAAGAATCCATTCATATGATTGAACAATTATTGAAAAAAATCCCAACAGGACCTGTTTTTACAGAGGATAAACGCGTGGCGCTCCCGCCTAAAACTCAAACCTATGGAAATATTGAAGGTCTGATGAATCACTTTAAATTGATTATTCATGGTGTCTGTCCCGATCAAGGTGAGATTTATGATGTCACAGAATCAGCTAATGGGGAGTTGGGATTTTATGTGATTTCTGATGGTGGTAAAAACCCGTATCGTGTGAAATGTCGCCCTCCTTGTTTTATGAATTTTGCGGCATATCACGAAATGATAGAAGGACATCTGATCGCAGATGCTATTGCGAATCTTGGTTCAATTAATATTATTGCAGGTGAGCTGGATCGATAGTATTTAAGTCAAATATAACTCAAGGTGAGAGCATGAGCGTAGTTTTCAAAAAAGAAGTTTTAGATGAGTTCGAAATTATTGCCAATCGGTATCCGACAAGGCGTGCCGCTCTTTTACCCGCATTATGGTTGGCTCAGCGGGAATTCGGATATTTGTCTTTAGAAGTATTAGACTACATAGCTCAAATCGTTAAAATTTCACCAGTCCAAGTCTATGAAGTTGCAGAATTTTATACCTTATTTCATAAGAAACCCGTAGGTAAATATCATCTTCAAGTATGCAGAACTATTTCATGTGCTTTGAATGGCGCTTTAGATATCCAAAGGGCGATTGAAGCACACCTACATACAAAACCTGGAGAAATAACCCATGATAAATTATTTAGTTATGAACTGGTTGAATGTTTAGCGTCCTGCCATACGGCTCCTTGTATGCGTATTAACGAAGACTATTATGAAAATTTAAGTCCTGAAAAGGTCAATGAAATACTTAATCAATTGGTAAAGGAAAACAATCAAAATGCAATTTGAACCTCAATTGACTAAACGATTTAATATAGAAAACAGTTATACATTAAATGTGGCACTTCAACACGGGGCGTATGCATCGCTCCCCAAGCTTTTTTCTAAAAAACCAGAAGAGGTTATTGAGGAAATAAAAATTTCAGGATTAAAAGGTCGCGGAGGCGCTGGGTTCCCTTGTGGGATGAAGTGGTCATTCATTCCTAAAAATTCGACGAAACCAATTTATCTTGTGGTGAATGGAGATGAGGGCGAGCCGGGAACATTTTCAGATAGGGCCATTTTGTCCAAGGATCCTCATTTACTGCTAGAGGGTGTTATTGCTGCGGCCTATGCGATTCAAGCGCATGTTGCTTATATCTATGTTCGAGGAGAATTTTTTAGGGAAATCCAGATTTTAAATCAAGCGGTTGAAGAGGCAAAAAATTCAGGGTATCTCGGATCCAAAATTCAAGGGAGTGATTTTCAGTTGGAGGTATTTATTCATCAAGGTGCAGGTGCTTATATTTGTGGGGAGGAAACCGGGCTTCTTGAATCCCTTGAAGGGAAAAAAGGGCAACCTCGAATTAAGCCTCCTTTTCCGGCAATTCAAGGTTTATTTGGATGTCCAACCATTGTGAATAATGTAAAAACATTATCATCTGTACCTTGGATTATTGCTAATGGAGGGGCGGCTTATGCTGCCATTGGAACCAAAGACTCGACGGGAACACATATTTTTGGGTTATCCGGTCATGTTCAAAATGGTGGATACTGGGAGTTGCCATTTGGAATGCCCATGTTGGAATTTATTGAAACGTATGGGCGAGGGGTAAAAAATGGGAAATTGAAAGCCGTAATTCCTGGGGGATCGTCGACACCGGTATTAACAGCTCAGGAATGTGAAGATCTTACATTAAGCTATGAAAGTATGGCTAAACATGGAACTTTTCTAGGAACCGGGGGAGCGATTGTTATAAATGATCAAACCGATATGCCACAAATTTTGAAAAATCTAACACACTTTTATGCGCATGAATCTTGTGGCCAATGCACTCCTTGTCGTGAGGGCACTGCATGGGAAAATCGGTTACTGCAAAAGATTATACAAGGTGAGGCAACAGCACGTGAGTTGGATTTGATGGTGGAAATAGCAGGGAATATGGAAGGTAAAACTATTTGCGCATTAGCAGCTGCATGTGCGATGCCAGTACGAAGTTTTATTAAAAAATTTCGTGGTGAATTTGAAAAATATTTAAAACCGTCAGGAGTAACAGTAGGTATTCAATTATGACCATAAAAATTAAAATTAATGATCAACCGCTTGAAGTGCCTGAGGGTATTAATATTCTTGAAGCTGCTTTGGGTAATCAGATTCCCTTGGAACATTTTTGTTACCACCGATATTTGCCGGTGGCCGGTAATTGTCGGACGTGCATGGTAGAGCTTGAAGGCCCACGAGGACGTGCATTAACCATTGCATGCAATACCAAAGTGACAGAAGGTATGGTGATATATACAAATAGTCCGGGAGCTCAAACAGCTCAAAAAAGCGCTTTGGAATTTTTACTTTTAGATCATCCCTTGGATTGTCCTATTTGTGATAAAGCCGGTGAGTGTAAGCTTCAAGATAATTATATGAAGTATGGACTTTATGATTCAGAACGAATGGTGCCTAGATATTTTAAGGGTGGCAAAGATCTCTCCATAGGGGAACATATCATTTTAGATCAAGAAAGATGTGTGCTTTGTACGCGTTGCATTCGATTTGTTGATGAAGTCACGGAAACATCTGAATTGGGCATTATCCATCGAGGGCATGAATCAACTTTGACCACGTTTCCAGGAAAAGCATTGGATAATGCATATTCAGGTAACACGACCGATATTTGCCCGGTGGGGGCTTTGACACTCAAGGAATTTCGATTTAAACAGCGAGTTTGGTTTTTGAAAAAAACAGAGTCAATTTGTACGAAATGCGCGAGAGGTTGTAATCTTTGGATCGAGCAAAATCGAGAGACCGTGTTTCGATTGATGCCACGAGAAAATCCAGAAATAAATCGAACGTGGATTTGTAATGAAGGTAGAATGTCTTTTAACGAAATCAACGACCACCGAATAGTTAAATCTCAGCTTTATGGCCAAGTTGACGATTTAGGATCCATGGTTGAAAAAATTCAAAATATTTTAGAAGGGGTTGAAAAAGAAAAAATTCTCGGCATTGCTTCCCCATGGGCCACATTAGAGGACAATTTTATACTTCGGAAATTATTTAAAAACCGATGGAACTTAGATCACCTGGTATCACTTTTGCCTCCTTTGGGTGAATCGGATTCTATTCTGCGACTTCCTCAAAAATATCCCAATGGGGTTGGTTTGCAGGTATTGGAAATTCCTGAGCTTTCAAAATCAATAATCGAAAAATTAAATGATCGACATTTTGAAGTATTGCTAGTAATGGAAAATGAATTCTGGCAGTTTGCTAGTTTGGAGCTTCAGCAAAGTTTATTCACGATTAAACATATCATTGTTCTAACGACACATCAAAGTGATGTTTTTCAGAAAATAGAAGCTGTTTTTCCAGTCCGCGCATTTGCTGAAAAATATGGAACTTTGATTAATGCCATGGGCTATTTACAAAAAATCAATCCTGCCATTAACTCATATCCGGAAATTGTAGAAAGCTCCATTTTTATTGCCCGATTGGCCCAAAAAATGAAGATTCCGGGATTTGAATTTGAAACTCCCGTTGAGGTTTTTAATGCATTATCTCAAGAGCAATCTATTTTTCCTAAAATACGGTTCCATCAAATTCCAAGCCATGGGTTATTCATTCCATTGGATACTAACGGAGTTGCTCCGGCCCCATTTTCAGGCCACCAAAAAGTTGATAATGTTTTTGTTAGAGGACACCAATTCAAATGAATTCCGCACTTTTCCAATTTTTAAATATAACCATCATTGCTTTTGTAGTTTGGTTAATTCCATTACAATTTATACCATTTTTAATTTGGTTAGAACGTAAAGGGAGTGCTTTCATTCAAGATCGTGTTGGACCTGATCGAACGGATGTTTTGGGCTTTCGTTTATTTGGATATATTCAAAACTTTGCAGATGTAGTCAAACTTTTAATGAAAGAAGACGTTATACCGCTGCAAGCAAATCGATTTTATTTTTTATTGGCTCCCTTTTGGTCGATGATGTTTTCCCTAATTCCGCTTATGTCGATTCCACTGGCAGGATCGATTCATTGGATAAATACAACGATTCATTTTCAAGTTGTGAATTTGAATGTTGGACTGTTATTTTTCTTTTCAATTACTAGTATGGGAATTTTGGGAATTGTTTTAGCGGGCTGGGCCTCCAATAACAAGTTTTCACTTATTGGCGGATTACGCTCCTCGGCTCAAATGATTTCCTATGAATTATCGATGGCTATGTCGTTGATTACGCTTTTAGTAGTCTATCAACATGCAGACTTTCAAACGATTGTTCACGAACAAACAGGTTTATATCATTTCTTTGGTTACACAATGTGTCTTCCCAATTGGGGTTTTTTTTTACAACCGATAGCATTTTTGATTTTTCTGGTTGCTTCTTTTGCTGAAACCAATCGCAATCCCTTTGATCTACCAGAAGGCGAATCCGAATTGGTAGCAGGATATCATGTCGAATATTCCAGCATTAAATTTGCATTATTTTTTATGTCCGAGTATGCCAATATGGTTGTAGTTTCCTTTTTAAACGTTAGCTTATTTTGGGGAGGCTATGAGGTTCCATATGTTTCAACAGCTCAACTCATTCAGAGCCCAAGAATTGTTTTACTAGTGCTATCAGGGATTATTTTTATAATGGGACTACTGGTCTTTGTCGTTTTATTCCGGCATGGATGGAAACAACGGACTTTATATAATGGAGTTAAAAAATGGGAGCCGTTTTTATTGGGAACAGGAATGGCTTTCATAGGTTTGATTTTTTTAATTTTAATTCCATTTTGGTTGCACTGGAATTTTCCAGCGTGGTTCCCACTCGCCTTGACGGCATTGGTTCAATTTGGCTGTTTGATCATCAAGGTTGTTTTCTTCTGTTGGCTGTTTGTCTGGGTTCGATGGACTTTACCAAGGTTTCGATATGATCAATTAATGAATTTAGGGTGGAAAATAATGTTGCCTATTGCGATGTTGAATTTTTTAGTGACATCGATTTTCGTAATATTAAAATAAGGATAAATTTATGAGAGTAGTTCAAAGACCCAAACCTAAACTAATGCAATCGTTGTATTTTATAGATATTTTTAAGGGATTAATGTTAACTTTACGTCATGTTATACGCAATATTTTAAATCCCGATCAAATGATGGTGGTTTATTTTCCGGAACAAAAAAAAGAGCTTCCGCCACCGACGCGTGGAAGACATCGGCTTATGAAGCGAGAAGATGGTTCGCCGAGATGTACCGCTTGTATGCTTTGTGCCACTGTTTGTCCTGCAGAGTGTATTCATATTCTGGCAGGTGAATCCACGGACACCGCCATTGAAAAATATCCAGAACGATTTGATATTGATATGCTTCGATGCGTATATTGTGGTTTTTGCGTCGAGGCTTGTCCCCTTGATGCGATTCGCATGGATGTTCCTGAAGTAACGGTAGCTAATTATAGTCGAGAGAAGTTGGTTTATCATAAAGAGTTTTTATTGAATCATCATAATGAGGACTATGTTAAAAATTATAATCCACCGCGACCTGTAATTGAAACACATGGACCTTTAGCTAGACCTTAAGTTAAGGATGAATATGCTTCAAATCATTGTTTTTTATAGCTTGGCTTTTGTAGCTGTTCTGATGAGCGGAATTGTAATAACACGGAAAAATCCAATTGCAGGTGCCTTGGCCATGGTGATTTTATTTGCCGATTTAGCAGCACTTTATGGATTGTTGGACGCTCCGGCCATTGCTACTTTTCAACTACTGGTTTACGCAGGCGGCATCATGGTTTTAGTGATTATGTCAATCATGCTGTTTAATTTAAAAGAATCAGAACTTCAACTGGATTTTCAAATTAAAGATATGGTAATGGGTTTAGCTGTTGTTGTGTTAGGTTTAGTATGCCCAATTGGGGTTGCCTTATTTGCTTTTTCAAGCTGGCCTCAAGTTTCAGATACCACCTTTGGAGGGCTTCATGAAATTGGAAATGTTTTAGTTCGAGGCAAATGGTTTCCATTTGAAATATTATCGTTTGTGCTGATTGTAGCAACCATTGGGGCTATTATTTTTAGCAAAAGGAAACTTTAAATGATATGGGGATCAGTAGGGCCAGTTCAATACTTAGATTTAGCACTAATACTTTTTGGAATAGGAACGATTGGAGTTTTAACTAGAAAAAATTTTTTTATATTATTGATGTCCTTAGAACTTATGTTAAATTCTGTCAATTTATCTTTAATAGTTTTTTCGAAATTTTATGGCAATACTGACGGAAATATTTTGGTTCTTTTTGTCATTGCAATCTCGGCTTCAGAGGTTTGTGTTGGACTAGCCATTTTAATTGCCATGGTTAGAATTCGAAATTCAGTCGATGTGGATCTCTGGCGAGAATTGAAACATTAATTTGAGAATATGGAGAAGGGCTATTGAATAATTTAGAATCGACCCATCATTTCTTGATTGCAAATACTTGGATTATTTGGATTGTTCTTGCGCCATTAGTGGGTGCCTTGATTAATACCGGTTTGTTTTTTTCTCAAAACACACTGACACAGTCTCAAAAACAAAAAATTTCTGCAATTATTGCCTGTACCGCAGCCGGGATGGCATTTTTGATTTCCTTTTTTCTGTTTTGGCACATGCATTCTCAAACCATTTTTGTTCAAACATTGTTTACGTGGATAAATTCAAGTGTTTTTAAAGTAAGGTTTGCATTAAATGTAGATTCATTGTCCAGCATCATGATTGTGTTTATAACATTTGTTGCTTTCTGTATTCACGTTTATTCATCCGGGTACATGGATCATGATGAGGGATTTATACGATATTTTATTTTTTTAAATCTATTTTTATCGTCAATGGCATTGTTGATTTTATCATCAAATTTGTTGCTAATGTTTATAGGCTGGGAAGGTGTAGGAATTTGCTCATATTTACTAATTAGTTTTTGGTATCAAGATCCCAAAAATGTTCAAGCAGGGGAAAAAGCCATTTTGTTGAATCGAATTGGCGATGTTGGATTTTTATTGGGGCTTATAGTAGTGTTTTCAACAATTCATTCTTTTAATTTTATAGATTTAGAAGCCCATCGACATTTATTTTCTCCAGGTTTGTTAACATTCGTTGACTTATGTTTCTTTTGGGGAGCCACGGCTAAATCAGCTCAAATTCCCTTATATGTTTGGTTGCCGGATGCCATGGCAGGTCCAACACCAGTTTCCGCCCTAATTCATGCAGCAACCATGGTCACTGCAGGTGTGTATTTGTTGGTTCGATTGAATATCCTTTATTTTTTATCACCTGAAGCTTCTTGCGTGATTGCAATAACTGGAGTTTTAACCGCCTTTTTTGCAGCTACAGTTGCAACAGTTCAAAATGATATGAAAAAAATTCTGGCCTATTCAACCATTTCTCAATTAGGCTACATGATGCTTGCAGTGGGAGTTGGCGATTATGCAAGTGGGATTTTCCATCTTATTTCCCATGGTTTTTTTAAAGCATGCCTATTTTTATCAGCCGGTGCAGTCATGCATCTTTTAATGCAAGAACAAGACATTCGAAAAATGGGTGGATTATTAAAAACGTTTCCATTGACTGCTTTAGTGTTTTTAGTTTCCGGACTCGCTTTAGCTGGATTCCCACCATTTTCAGGCTTTTTTAGTAAAGATGCCATTTTATGGGGAGCCTTTTCACATCCCAATCCGTTGATTCCTTGGTTACCAACAGCGTTATATACGATGGGATTGATTACAGCATTTTTAACTGCTTTTTATATTTCACGTATGATTATTCTTATTTTTTGGGGTGAATATCGTGGAAATGCACTCAATCATACGCATTCTCTTCCTTGGGTGATGAGTGTTCCCATGGTAATTTTAGCGATAGGGTCATTAATAGTCGGGTGGATCGGAATTCCCAAAGCGATTGGTGGGAAGGATTGGATCAATCACTTTTTACATTCAACCTTTTTTTTGATTCCCCGATTCACGACGAATCAAGACCATCTCCAAGTTGTTTTAATGCTGATTTCAACCCTGGTAAGTGCCAGTGGAATTATATTAGCTTGGATTCGTTACGTCCGATATCCCAAAACTCGTTTAGAGAATCAACCACAAGGATTTTTAAAGCTATTAGACCACAAATACTATATAGATGAGTTCTATCAAAAAACAATAGGTAGATGCACATCATGGGTAGCTGGATGGATTTCCGAGTGGGGAATTGAAAACCAAATTTTAGGTCGTTTAGTCGATAATATAGCACTTTTTTTTGAAAAGTTATCCAAGGGCTATCAGAAAATTCAAAGTGGGTTAGTTCGAAATTATTTATTTTATATGATTTTAGGTGCAGCAGTCTTTTTTATTGTATTTGTTTGTAATCACTAAAACTGAAGGAGTGATACTTGATTTTACTTATCCTTGTTTTTTCCCCATGGATAGTAGCACTGGGTCTAAGTGGTGTTCCCAAAAGCAAAATGGTTCCCAAAATAGCTTTTGTGGTTTCTGGGATTTTATTTATATATTCGCTACGGTTAATAGAACATTTTAGTGTAATTGACACACTTTTTCAGCACTCCGTGACCGTACCTTTTTTAAAATCATTAAATTTAACATTGCATTTAGGCGTTGATGGACTTTCATTGTGGTTTATTATTTTAACGACTTTTCTAACTCCCATTTTGATATGGTTTGAACAACAGAGAGAGTCTAACAAGTCGAATGCGATTTATCTGTGGATGCTTGTTTTAGAAGGTGCGGTGATTGGCGCATTTGCGAGTTCGAATTTGCTCTTCTTCTACATTTTTTTTGAATTAGCACTAATTCCAATTATTTTTATGCTCGGTATTTGGGGAGGCACTGGTAGGATTCGAGCGCTGCTTCAATTTGCATTATTTACTTTTTTAGGGTCTTTGCTGATGTTAGTTGCAATTTTGTATATCGGAAGCCAAGTGCATTCCTTGGAGTATACAACTCTTTTAAAAACAGGATTTTCACATCAAGTACAGTATTGGTGTTTTTTGGCTTTTGCCATTGCATTCCTTATTAAAATTCCGATTTTCCCATTTCATTTTTGGCTTCCAACGACGTACACCGAAGCACCCATGGTGGGGACAATTTTTCTTTCCGCGATTTTAGCTAAGTTGGGAATTTATGGGTTTTTGAGATTTTGTTTACCCCTTTTTCCATATGCTGCTAAGCAATTTTTGCCGACATTGCTTATTTTGGCAAGTATCGGATTAATTCATGCTTCACTGTTAGCATCTAGGCAAAAAAACATGAAATCATTTCTTGCCTATGGATCATTGCTTCACATGAATTTTATTGCGTTAGGTGTTTTTACAGTTAGTTTTCTGGGATTGGAAGGCGCTATTTTTCAATCACTGGCTCATGCCCTTTCAATAAGTGCTTTATTTTTAATTCTTGGAATGATGGGGAACCTAGCGGAAGGATCCTTGGAAAGTTTTAGAGGTTGGGCGGCTCAATCGCCGGCTATGGCGACTCTTTTTTTCATTGCACTCTTAGCTTTTTTGGGCGTTCCGGGTTTTGGCAACTTTATTGGCGAATTATTTATTTTAATTGCCTGCTATCAACATCACACATCATGGTTGGGTTTAGTAGCTGGTTTGATTAGTATTGTACTGAGTCTATGGGTTTTCATTCCTGCTTTTCAAAAAATTTTTTGGGGAAAATCTGAAGAGCACGATATTCGAAATTTTCAAGTTCGTAAACACGAGTACATGCTCATTGTTCCATTGATTGTACTACTAATATGGATGGGACTAAATCCAAGTTTTTTCTTAAGATCTACGGAAGCCACCGTGCAGGTTAATATTGAACAACAAATGCAAGTACCAACAACATCTACTAAGCCCTCATATCATCATAAGACTATACATTCATTTAGGAGGGAACCATGAGTTTTCCACTCGAGGCCCAGGTTTGGCCGATTTGGATATTGTTGGGCGGTTTTTTATTTATGCTCATTTGGGAGGCGATGTTCAAAGAAAAAGGCAGAAAATGGCTGGTTGAAATCTCAAGCTTATTTTTATTGATGGCCTTAATTAGTAATGGAATCTTAATTTTTAAGACACATGGAATGGGTACTGCTTTTTTTAAAGGGACTTTAATTGAAGATACACTTGCTTTAAAAACAAATTTTATTGTTTTGATAGGTGCTTTTTGGATTTCGGTATTTGGATTTTCTAAGTTGCTCAAAAAGAAATCAGTTACAGGTGAATTTTTCGCACTGATTTTTTCCGCCTCGGCGGGAATGATTATTTTAATTGCGGCGCAAGAGTGGATAACATTAATTGTCGGTTTAGAACTGGCTTCACTTTCCTCCTATGCACTCATTGGTTATCTTCGGACAGAAGAACATTCCGTGGAAGCGGCTTTGAAATACTTTTTAATGAGTGTGTTTGCATCGACCTTTTTGCTCTTCGGAATTTCATTTTTATATGGATTGAGTGGGCGGTTAGAATTTAATAAAATTCAACATGCATTAAATTTAACATCCAACCCATCCCTTCTGGGGATGGCAACGATCCTTTTAATCATTGGATTGGGCTTTAAGGTTGGGGTGGCCCCATTTCACTTTTGGGCCCCAGAAGTCTATGACGGCACGTCTTCAACAGTGGCCGGATTTTTAGCCACCGCCTTTAAAGCGGCTGTTGCGGTCGCATTTTTAAGAGTTTTTTTACAAATTGCCCAATTACAAATTATTGCGAAGAATTGGTTTGTGATTTTAGCAGGATTAACCATGGTAGTTGGAAATATAGGAGCTTTGGTTCAAACTCGTGTAAAAAAAATGTTGGCATACTCGAGTGTTGCACATGTTGGTTATCTTTTAATCGCATTCACCATTTTAGGGCAAGCTTCTTCAAACCAGATTGCTCAAGTTGTTTATTTTTATTTATTTGCATATGCACTCATGACATTGGGAGCGTTTGGATGGGTAGGATTTTTTTCAAAACATGAAGACATCGAAATTCATGAATACAATGGAATGGGAAATCAATATCCATGGTTAGCAGGGATGATGGTTGTTTTTTTATTTTCGTTGGCGGGTATTCCACCGACGATTGGTTTTTTTGCTAAATATTACATTTTTAAGCTTGCAGTAGCCCACCACCAAATTGGTTTGGTCATTTTTGGCGTGATCAATAGTTTGATTTCAATGGTTTATTATCTCAAATTGGTGATTGCCCTTTTTATGAAGAGAGCGCCGATGGATAATAATTTTTCTTTTATAGATCAGCACGAAAAAATTATTCCTTTCATTTTATTTATTTTCAGCATAGGAATTTGTGTTCTGGGGTTTGTGCCGGGCATATTTTAGTAATAAGGATGTTTTCATTCAGTTTTTGATCCAAGCGTAATTATCATAAGCAAGTTCTTCGTCGTAGGTCTTTTTTTAACTTATTAAAATTTCATTATAAATTATTTAAACAGCGGATTAATTCTTGCAATTTTCATGGAATTGAATTTATGCCATTAGAAATAGAATTTGAATTTTTATTTCTTACTAAAAAAAGTGCATTTTTGATTTAAAAATGTATTGAAAGAGGTTTGGCCCAAAATTCGTTACTATCCACTTGACTTTGTACTGTAGTACAAGGTCTAGAATAAATTTGTAATTGTGACCAGGGTGGAAATGCGCGAAAAAGAATACTTTGGAAAATGAGAGGTTCTAAGGGTAAATGACTATTAATCAATTGGCTTCAGAAATGAATGTCAGTATACAAACGATACGATACTATGAAAAATTTGGTTTGATTGCTCCAGTTAAAAGACTTCCTTCCGGCTATCGAAGCTATGATCAAAAAAATATCAATCAAGTTTGCTTTATTAAATCTGCAAGAGAATTGGATTTTTCGTTGCATGAAATTCTAAAACTTATGAAAATTTTGAAGATAAAATCTAAATCACAACAATGCATTAATCTTGTTAAAAAATTTCAAGAAAAGCTTGATCAAATTCAGGAGAGGATATCCGATTTGAAATCCATTTCGAATCGTCTCCAAATGCTCTTGAACGATTGTCACCGCTCCCAGAATAAAAAGGACTGTCTGCTTTTGGTAAAGATGTATCAGAACACTTCAAATCGATCTGATAAAAGTTGAAAAGTTCCAATGCAATCAATTAAAAGAGGAGATTATGTGTCGCATCGGAAGCTTCAGGTGGTTGCTAAAGTTATTCGTATCAATGGCAATATATATGAAGTTTTACTTCACCGTTCGTTGCCGCATCAGTTTTGGGAATCTAAGGAAGTGGAGTTTTTCAGAAAAGCATTTAAACTGTCTAAACCCAAATATCCAAAATAAACTTTTTCTGCTGTTGTAATAAGATATCGGCCAGCCTTATCATAAAAAACTTAGCGGGTTTTAACGTCAGCTTGGATTCCAAGCTTTTTTAAGTAGATGGGCAGCTAGTTTGGGACGACGATCACGTGTAAAAACCCCTTTCAAATTCAATCCTCCGATTCGGTGAATGGCTTGAGCGGTTTTAAAGTCACAAAGCGTCCAAATATGCTGCCCAATGATATATTGTTTGGTATTCAAAAGGTCCAAATAGGCCGCAATTAAAAGTGACTGATATTCTTCACTAAACATTTCGGGTGGTTGTGCATGATGCCCGGCAAGAGCATCTGCTCCAAATTCAGTCAGTAAAATAGGTTTTTGAAATTTTTTGAAAATTGAGTCAAGATCTTGAGATAAATTTACCGAGGCTTCTGATAAACATCCGGGATAAGAATACCAACCCAAATATCGATTAAGGCAAATCAAATCACAAAAATGAAGTGCCTCTTCATCATAGTTACGAAAGCTTGCAAAACTCACTAATCGTGTTGAATCAAGCTGTTTAGCGAAGGCAATCATTTCCTTTAAATAGTGTAGTGCATTGGGTCTGGCCGAGTGTGGCTCATTGGCTATACTCCAGCAAAAAACACAAGGGTGATTTTTATCACGTTCAATTAAATCTTTAATAAAATCTAGCGAAAGTTTAAAACGTGCTGCTAGTCCCGTTTCTTCAAAAAATAAACCTACGGAGGGTGTTTCATCGATAACGAGAAATCCCATTTTATCTGCCAATGCCATGGTATCTTCAGAATATGGGTAATGCGAAGTTCGAAAGGAATTAGCTCCCACCCATTTCATTAAAGACAAATCTTTTATTAGAACTGCAGGATTAGAGCCGCGGCCTAAAATAGGGAAGTCTTCATGGCGACCGAATCCTTTTAACGTAATACGTTGGTTATTAAGAAAAAGACCATTTGAATTTGCGCGAATTTCTCGAATGCCAACGGGAAGTTGAATATGATCGAAAGTAATGGCATCTTGTTTGAGCCTAAGATCTAGTTGATATAAAAACGGGGATTCAGGCGACCAAAGTTTGGCGTTTGGAACTTCAATAACCATTTCCGTGGAGGATGGAAGTTGAAAAATGTTAGTCCTAATTTCTTTTTCGAGATCACTAAGGTGCACATCGAGTTGAGTAGCGATTGTAGAATCAAGCTGAATTTGAAGTTGCACTTGAGCGTTATCTTGGGGTAAAAGTTTAGAAGTTATCGTAATATCAATAAATCCATGCTCCGGTACCGCGAGTAAAAAAACAGGTCGTTGAACTCCACAAAATGGAAAAAAATCAAAATTGACGGAGGGATACGTATTATTTTGAAAAGTGTCCAAAGGATGAGGAGTAACATTTCCCGGGGGAACGCTCAATGCCGACAAGGCACCATCGACGCGTAGGACAAGATTATTTTGAGATTCTCGAACCAGTGAGGTCACATCAAACTGAAAAGGGAGATTGCCTCCTTCATGATGACCAACGAGAGATCCATTGAGCCATACTTGAGCGAAGTAGTGAATGGATCCAAAACGTAAAAGAATTTTTTTTTGTTTATACCCCCATGGAAGGTGAAATTGAGTTTTGTACCACGCGATGTCAACATAATCCCGAAAATCCTCGAATTGATCATTCCAGCTTGCTGGAACCGCAATGAAACGATGGGATTTAGGAAAATGATTCATCCAATTTTCGTTTAAACCTTGATTATTTGGATCGAATTGAAATTTCCAAATGCCCGACAAATCATGATATTGGCGACATTCATTGAATTGAGGATAAATCATGGTTACCTCGAACGGATTAATTTTCTTTTACATCTCTTAATTTTAATATATTTTTCATTTTAAAGTTGGGTTTATTTTCCTGAGGATATTTGCTTTCGTAAGGATGAATCAGTGAACGATAGGATGGATTTTTCATGAGAAATTGGAGGGAAGATTTGGGTGATTTAAATTGGTTTGATTTCTTGTGCGATGATTTAATTTTCAAGAGGTGCTCCAAAGTTTAATGTATGATCCAAGAAGAAAGACTAATGATAATAGTAACTGAAAAAATGGATAATAAGGTGGTCCAAAAAACAGCTCCAGCTGCAAGTGAAGCTTCAGTGCCATATTCAATTTCAAATAATACCGTTACAACGGCGGTTGGGAAAGCGCTAGAAACCCACAATACTTTTGCTAGAAGTCCATGAAGATGTAACAACAAAATTAAACATAAAGCAATAAGAGGGCTTACCAATAGTCGAAATACCACAGTTATCCAAAGTTCTTTCGGATAATGGAAGGTGATTTTTTTGGCTAATTGAATTCCTAAAGTTAAAAGAGCGACTGGAAGCATACCGTATGATAGCCACTGAACCGCAGATAGAATGGGAGCTGGAAGTGTGAGATGAAGATCATTTAATAAAAAGGCTAGAAAAATAGAATAAAGAATAGGATGTTTTAAAACAGTTAAAATGCCTTGTTTCCATTCATGCAGTCCTCCAGCTACTATGATTCCTAAAGTATAGGTGAGAATGTTTAAGGTCATGACTGTAATTACTTGAATGGCAATGCCGGGAGTAGAAAAAGCTAAATCGATAACCGGAATTCCGTAATTTGCTGAATTAAAAAGGGTTGCGGCTAAAGCTGCATTCGTTAATAGTTTTTTTGGAAAATGTAGTTTTCGAAATAATAAATACGATAGTCCAAATAACAGCGTCATCAATAATACATTAAAAAGAATATCCATTTTCATATTTTGAACACTGGGTCTGAATTTTAATAAACTTTGAAAAATAAAGGCTGGTGCAAAAATATAAAAAATAAGTTTAGAAAGGGCTTCTAAATTAATATGGAAATACTTTCCAGTCAGATATCCTAATCCTATGACCATAAAAATTGGAGTGATAACATTTAGAAGGATGGGTTCAATCATCTTTTATCTGGGTTGGGAAGATAAGCGCTAGATGTGCGAATCAAGGTTTTTATCCTGTGCTTTTTCGCTTGGTAATTGTTTCTTTTGAGTTGGGTTGGCCTTTACCAGTGAGGATGAGATTCCTTAAACTGTTTTTAATATAAAAACTCCAAGCCTTTTGGCACACGCTAAAGCACTCATAGTGGGGGCCCAAATCTTGATGGGTGAAAATCAGTTTGGTTTTGTTTCCCAGTTTTGAGATCTCAAAAATGATCTGGGTGTCTTTCCATTCAGTTTGATCCTTGGTAAAGTTGAAATAATTATCTAAAACCGTCCAAACTAATTTTTTCCCCGAAACGTATTCCGTGACCTTCAGTCGTGCCTTATGGACTTCTTGATAGTGGTAAGTAAAGATTCCTCCTAGTTTGTTTGTGGAACCGTTGATTTCTTCCGACCACCATTGTTTTGGATTGGCAGCCGCTATGAAGACTTTTTTGGGAGTCTGATTTACAATTAATGAGAGGGTATAACTTTTATTTTTATCTAGGTCATTTTGTTTGACAGTTTTTTGGGGTTTTACAATAGTTTTTGATTTATGCAAGTGCATCTCCATGATGTTTAGAAGCAAAGTTAAATTTTAATTTTTTTACGACACTTTTGAATTTCTGCTTTTTCAAAAATTCTAAAGAAATTCCATCGCCTAAATGAACATACTTTATAAAAAATTAAATTGTGTAATTGAAATTATGGTGTTTAAATTAGTATATCCTTGATGGCACTGTTTTTCAACATTGCGGGGTCCAAGATGTTTATTACAATGCCTTGCTTCTCACTTTCCATCGGATAGTTTTCAAGATCTAGAATGAAAAATCGATCACTTCGATGCTATGGTTTGTTTTTAAGTTTTAAGTGTTTTTAAACTCGGATCAAGGCTTTTTTACTCTCCAACAAGAGCTATCCATCTGCTTGAGCTTTTTATATTAAGTACAGATAGCTAACTCATAGAAGAAGAAAGCCATCTAGAAAATTTGGGATATATAGTCTAAAAACATGGCTAAATCAAGGCTTATTGTGAAGAAAAAGATATTTTTTAATTTTGAATTTAAAAGGTTTTTGGGTACAATTGAACCATTCTCATAGATAAAATAATCAAACTTAACTTCAAGATATTTTTCTGAGATATTAATTATCGAGAAGTATCACTTAAAAACATGGGGGTTTACTTATAAAATGAAAAATGAATTAACTATTGGAATTGGAGGGGCTGCTGGAGATGGAGTTGCCTCAGCAGGCAATACTTTAGCACAATCCATGGCTCGACTTGGTTTATATGTTTATGCTTATAATAGTTATCAATCAGTGATTCGGGGCGGTCATTCCTATCTTCGACTTCGTATTTCAGCTCAAAAACCTTTAAATCATGGTAATCAAATCAATGGCCTCGTAGCTTTAAATCAGGACACACTAAATAGACACCTTCCGGAGTTATTAGCAGGCGGTATTTGTATTTACAATAATGATAAATTAAAGCCTGAAAAAGCCCCCCCAGGAGTTCAACTTTGCCCTCTGCCTATTTATGAATTGGCCGGTTCGACAGCGTTGCCCGTCATGCAAAATACGGTTGCGATAGGAGCTTTAATTCAACTGATGGGTTTGGAATTTCAGGCCTTGGAAAGTGTCTTTCAAAATGTATTTGCTAAAAAACCACAAGTAGTAGCCATTAATGTATCGGCAGCTAAAGCGGGTTTTGATTATGCTTTAAAACATTTTAAACCATTTTCTGAAAAATTATATAAGACAAACAATCGGTTGGCTTTAGTCACTGGAAATGAACTTTTAGGCATGGGAGCAGCGGTAGCCGGATGTAAGTTTTATGTAGCTTATCCAATGAGTCCTGCTAGTGGAGTTTTACATTGGATGGCGCCACATGCGAAAGAATTAGGGATTTGTGTGAGACAGGTTGAAGATGAAATATCAGTTATCAATATGGCTATTGGTGCTGCACACATGGGAGTACGTAGTATATGTGCAACCTCCGGAGGAGGGTTTGCACTGATGACAGAGGCCTTAGGAATGGCAGGTATTATTGAAACCCCGGTGGTGGCAATTAATGTTATGAGAGGGGGACCTTCTACAGGACTTCCAACTAAAACAGAGCAAGCGGATCTTAATCAAGCAATTGGTGCTAGCCAGGGCGATTATCCGCGAATTATTATGGCACCTATAAGTATTTCAGATTGCTTTGTTAGTGTACAAGAAGCATTTAATTTTGCAGAGCAATTTCAATGTCCCGTTATTATTCTTTCAGAACTATTATTGAGTGAAGGCAATGAAACAGTAAACGTTGAATTTTTGGAACAGGAAATAAAAATCGAAAGAGGGGAATTAATTACTCCCGAAAATTCAACGATGGGGAAAACATATTTGCGTTATTTGGATACTCCAAGTGGTGTATCACCTCGAGCGATTCCAGGTACGCCAGATCATCTTTATGTATCAGCTACAGATGAGCATGATGAAGATGGAGTAATTATTTCAGATGTTTACACGGATCCAGTGATACGTAAAAAAATGGCCGATAAGCGTGCTCGAAAAATGCAGGGGATTTTACAGAAAATTTCAAAACCTTCGCTAGAGGGCTCGAATGAAGCGGAAGTAACTATTATTGGTTGGGGATCTACTTGGGGAGTTATTAAGGAAGCGGCGGAACAGTTAACACAAGAAGGGATTAAAACCAATCATTTGCATTTTAAATATTTAGTCCCATTTCATGTGAAGGAAGTTTTAGATATTTTAAAAAAATCTAAAAAAACAGTTATAGTTGAAATGAATCAGAGTGGCCAGTTTGCACGACACCTTTCAGCAGAAACAGGATTCCGGGCTCATGCGCACATTCGAAAGTATGATGGAGAGCCATATGAACCTAAACATATCATTAACGGAATAAAACAAATTTTAAGTCAAGGGAAAGAGATAGTGGAAGTACTTTCCACAGAACCTGGATGGAGAACACCTCATCCGCCGGGTCCTGGTGTTTTTACACAAGCTGCTCGAATTAATTAGAACTATTTATCTTTAAGGAGAATACTTTATGGCAATGACGATAGCAGTTTCGAAAGAAGCTAAACATTATAAATCTGAAATTACACCTGATTGGTGCCCGGGTTGCGGGGATTATGGCGTTTTAACAGTTCTTCAAAGAGCGTGTGCGGAACTCAATATTCCCAATCATGAAATTTTATTGGTTTCTGGAATTGGATGTTCGTCTAATATTCCTGGATTTTTTAAATCATATGGCGTTCACAGCCTTCATGGAAGAGCTTTGCCGGTTGCAACGGGTGCAAAATTGGCCAATCATTCAATGACAGTTATTGCTGCGGGCGGTGATGGTGATGGCTATGGAATCGGCCAAGGACATTTTATTCATGCCATGCGACGCAATATTGATCTGACGTATATTGTAATGAATAATGAGATTTACGGTTTGACTACAGGACAAACTTCTCCTACGTCAGAAACCAATATGAAAACGAAAAGCACGCCATTTGGAAATTTAGAAGGCCAATTAAACCCATTAGCTTTAGCAATTGCGGCAGGATGCGGATTTGTAGCCCGGGGATTCAGTGGGGATATTAATCATTTAAAAACGCTTTATATGGAAGCAATCAAATATCCAGGGTTTGCGTTGGTAGATGTGTTTTCACCCTGTGTTACATTTAACAAACAAAACACATTTGGCTGGTTCAAAGAGCGCGTTTATAAACTTGAGGATGTTAATCATGATGCATCACAACTTCATAGTGCTATGGAAAAAACACTAGAATGGGGTGCAAAGATACCAATTGGTATTTTCTATAAAAATCCAAATCCACGTGTTTCTTTGGATCGATTGGATTCGACGCTTTCGGGAAAGCCATTAGCATATCAATCCATTGGTGTATCAAAAGAAATTCGAAAAAAACTTATTGAAGAATATGTTTGAATTTCTATTTAAAAATGAGTTAAAGTAGTTTTGTATTTATTAATAAATTTTTTTAACTGCGTTTGGTTTAAGTGCGATAGTAATCAAAACTAATTAAATTCATTCCAGTTGATTAAGGAGAAGGCTAGTGGATGATATTTTTGATGTGGCGATTGTAGGAGCTGGACCAGCTGGTTTATTTGCTGGGTTTTATGCAGGCTTGCGTGGGATGAAGTTTACCATTATTGATTCATTAGAAGCCATTGGCGGGCAAGTTGCTGCTATGTATCCCGAAAAAGATATTTTTGACGTTGCAGGATTCCCAAGAATTTCAGGTAAGGAATTAGTTAAAAACCTCGGCGACCAAGTAAATCGCTTCCATCCTTCAATGGCGCTGGGAGAAAAAGTAACAAATCTTATCAAACGCGCAGATGCTACCTTTGAATTGCAAACAGATAAAAATCATCAGATCTTTTCACGAACAGTTTTACTCACGTTGGGTATGGGATCGTTCACGCCCAAAAAACATCCAAACATGGATCTTGTTCCATATGAGAATAAAGGCGTACAGTATGGGATATTGTCGTTGGAGCCCTTTAAAGGGAAAAGGGCATTGATAGTTGGAGGGGGGGACTCGGCCGTAGATTGGGCTTTAATGCTCGAGCCGATTTGTTCTAAAGTAACATTAATCCATCGGCGCGATGAATTCCGCGCTCATGAAGACTCTGTGAAAAAGTTACGTTCCTCACGGTGTGAAATTAAACTTTGGTATGAATTGGCTACAGTGCGTGGAGAAGGTAAAGTGGAACAAGCAGTTGTTTTTGAGAATCACACGAAAGCCGAAGAAACCTTGAATGTCGATTTTGTTGTTTTAAATTTTGGTTTTCAAGCTTCCTTGACATTTTTAAAAGACTGGGGACTTACTTTGGAAAAAAATAAAATTCCAGTAAATCCTAAAATGGAAACCAATATGCCTGGAATTTACGCGGCAGGCGATATTGTGACTCATCCTGGAAAATTAGATTTAATTGCAACTGGTTTTTCAGAGGGGGCAACAGCTATTAATTTTGCAAAAGCGTATATTAACCCAAATGAAAGAGCTGCACCAGGTCATAGTTCGAATTTAAAATGGTAGTATAATTTAAGGTGGATTGAAAAGCAAAACAGTTATATTCTAAAAGGTGAACTATTTGTCCAATAATTCATTAGGGGCGACGGCTAGACGAGATTTATGGTGGCTAGAACCAGCGGGAACTTTTGCTGTATTAGTTTTGTTTATTGCTTATGCAGCATGGGTGGGGCTGTCGGGAACTCATTACGAATGGGGACCTTATCTTTCACCATTTTATTCACCGCTATTTAAGCCGACATGGTGGCCATTTTCACCTGCCATTTTGGTTTTGATAGTTCCATTGGGGTTTAGAACCACTTGTTATTTTTATCGTCGAGTTTACTATCGGGCTTTTTTTATGGATCCGCCTGCTTGTGCAGTCGGTGAGGCAAGAAAACACTATGAAGGGGAAACCAAACTTTTAGTTTTTCAAAATTTCCATCGTTTTTTTGTTTATTTAGCGGTTGTCTTTCTTGTCTTTTTTGTAATCGATGATATTCATGCAATGATGTGGCCAATTAATGGCATTCTTCCGAACGGACAGATGGCGCCTGGACCTAAAACATTTGGAATAGGGTTGGGGACCATTATTATGGTTTTGGATCTTATTTTTTTGAGTTTCTATACATTCGGATGTCATTTCTTGCGTCATTTAGTGGGTGGATCATTGGATTGCTTTTCGTGTTCCAAAACTAAAGAAACAAGGCATGGCATTTGGAAAATAATTAGCAAACTGAATGAACATCATATGGCTTGGGGATGGATTTCATTAGGGTGGGTGACGTTTACAGATCTATATATTCGACTGTGCTCCATGGGTATAATACATGACGTGCGCATTTTTTGATTATGAAATTTAAGGAAAATGATAGGTATGGATGCAAAATACACAACACATGAATTTGATGTTTTAGTTATTGGAGCAGGTGGGGCAGGGTTGCGTGCTGCCATTGAGGCTTCTGCTAATGGTTTGAAAGTAGCCTTAGTCTGTAAATCATTATTAGGCAAAGCCCATACGGTGATGGCAGAAGGGGGAATTGCTGCAGCATTGGGAACGGTTGATTCAAGAGATACTTGGCAACAGCATTTTGCCGATACGATGATAGGTGGGAATCTTGCCAATCATTGGCAGATGGCTCAAATTCATGCATTAGAAGCGCCGGATCGAGTACGAGAACTTGAAAAATGGGGTGCAGTTTTTGATCGCACAACCGATGGCAAAGGCAATATTAATGTTCGACATTTTGGAGGACATACCTATAAACGGCTCGCTCATGTTGGAGATCGAACAGGTCTTGAATTGCTGCGAACCCTTCAAGATCGTGGAGTTCATCAAGGCATTGAAGTGTTTATGGAATGTACGGTTTATTCGCTTTTAAAAAAAGAGAATCGAGTAGTTGGAGCTTTTGGCTATTTCCGAGAAACCGGAAGTCCCGTTCTTTTCAAGGCTAAATCAATTGTTTTAGCAACAGGTGGTATTGGTAAGTTATATCGTGTGAGTTCTAATTCATGGGAGTGTACTGGTGATGGATTTGCATTAGGGTATCTTGCCGGAGCTGAGTTGGCAGATATGGAGTATGTGCAATTTCATCCAACCGGAATGGTATGGCCACCGTCAGTTCGGGGACTTTTAATTACCGAAGGTGTCCGAGGCGAGGGCGGAGTTTTTAGAAATAATTTAGGAAAGCGATTTATGTTTGACTATATCCCTCCTAAATACAAAGACAAGTATGCAAGCACTGAGGAAGAAGCAAATACGTGGTTTCAAAAGGTCATTGTTGAAGGACGGAAAGAAGAGACCGTAAAAGAAAGAAAACCGCCAGAATTAATGAGTCGTGATGTAGTTGCACGTGCACTTTGGACAGAAATTGAACAAGGACGAGGGTTTGAACACGGTGGTATTCATTTGGATATTGCGACGCGTAGAAGTGCAGAAGATATCAAGAAAAAATTGCCGAGCATGTATCATCAATTTAAACAGTTAGCGGATGTTGATATTACGAAAGTTCCGATGGAGGTTGGACCTACATGTCATTATATGATGGGCGGCATCAAGGTTGATCCAGAAACACAAGGGTCAACGATTGATGGATTATTTGCTGCGGGTGAATGTTCTGCAGGGATGCATGGTTCTAATCGGCTTGGTGGGAACTCACTATCCGATTTATTGGTTTTTGGGCGACGAGCAGGTTTGTCAGCAGCAGAATATTCAAAAAAAATAAAAACTTTTGAGCAAATCGATGAGTCCGAACTAGATCAATTGAACCATGAAATGAACCGACCATTTGAAAACCCAAAAGGGGAAAATGCATATGCCATCCTTAGTGACCTTCAACAAGTGATGGAAAAAGGCGCGGGTATGTATCGCGAGGAAAAGGGCATGATGAATTGCCTGAAGGAACTTGATCAGATTAAAAAGCGACTTGAAAAAGTTTCAACAGAAGGCAATCGAATGTTTAATCCGGGCTGGCACACGGCCTTAGATCTTAGAAATTTATTAATCGTGGGCGAAGCCATAACCCGAGCGGCACTAATTCGACGGGAAAGTCGAGGTGCGCATACACGTATTGATTTTTTAAATTATAGCGAATCGTTTTCCAAAACCAGAGTTATTGTCAAAAAAAGTGCCCAAGAAATGCAAGTGAGTTCAGAAAATCTATCTCAAATTCCCAAGGATTTCGAAGCAGAATTGATAGCAAAGAATATTTTAAATGAAGTGGTTTTAAATCAATTGCGTGGAAAAATCGCTGCGCATTAAGTGAGTGTCCATGAGATCAATACGGTTAAAAATTTTCCGTGGTACATCTAATTCTGGGGAGTTTAAAGAATATACTTTGGAAGTTGAAGAGGGCATGGTTGTACTAGATGCGATTCATCGATTGCAGGCAACACAATCGCCCGATTTGGCTTGTAGGTGGAATTGTAAAGCGGGTAAGTGCGGATCCTGTAGCGCGGAAATTAATGGAAAGCCGCGTTTAATGTGCATGACTAGGTTAAATGACTTGCCTGTAAACAAGACGATTACCATTGCACCGCTTCAAACTTTTCCAATTATGAAGGATTTGGCAACGGATGTTTCATGGAATTATCAAGTTAATAAAAAAATTACTCCATTTACCCCCAAATCAAATGCGGAATGGCACTGGGAACAAAAAGATATTGACCGAATTCAGGAATTTCGAAAATGCATTGAATGCTTTTTGTGCCAAGATGTCTGTCATGTTTTGCGAGTGCATCAAAAGCATAGCGTTTATGCTGGGCCGCGATTTTTTGTTCGAATGGCGGCTTTAGAGATGCACCCGATAGATTCTGCCGATAGGCTTCCATTCTTGAAAACGGATGCGGGACTGGGTTACTGTAATATCACCAAATGTTGTACGCAAGTTTGTCCAGAATCCATTGCGATTACGGATAATGCAATTATCCCGTTGAAGGAACGTGTCGTAGATCGATTTTATGATCCGATTTTTATTTTATTCCGAAAATTGTTCAAAAAAAAATAGTTTGTTTTTTCATTTAGAATAAAATTGACATGTCCATGAGAAATTAGCTGATATTGATTTTAAAAAAACTTATTTAAGTACGGCTTCCAACTTAGGTGGGTTCTATTCAGAATTTAAAAATCGAAGTTTAGAATACGAATTATAAACCAACAAATTTCATATTCACACCGGTTGATTAATAAAAGGTGCTAGGTATGGTTGTGTGTGTTTTAAACTTCTGTCCCTCTAAATGTATAATAAAAATAAATGGACGACGCAATGATCATTCCTAAATTAATTAAACTGGAAATGCCATGTGCAGTTGCAAATTGGTGAGAAGCTTCGTTGACTGCAAGTTGATTATGCAGATGTTTAGCAGTATGCAGAACGGCCAAAATTTGAGCGGCATGTGGTCCAGCCCAAGTTCCTTGTATGAGTGCCAAAGCCATCATAAGAATCAGTAAAACAAATTTAAGGTATGAAGATCTATTCCATTGTTTAAGAGGATGAATCCAGCCAAACGTGATTAATAAAAAGATTCCACAGATATAATTAATAAAATAATAACTGGGAAATAACTTGCTTTGAATGATGCCAAATTCATGAATTGGGAAGGAAAAATATAGGATTGGAGAACTTATAAACGTAAAATATAAAAGCATTCCATACCAGAAAACGAAAACAAACAGATGAAATAATTTCATGGCAACTCCAAGGAGTTAATATTTTATTACGATCTATTGTATGATTAAATAATTGCATATCAATAGATAATTGAACTAATTGATGATTCCATCCTAACTAAGGAGTATTCGTGTCTGATCAACAACCTTGCTCTGTTAAAATCCTCAAAAATAATATTTCATGTCAAATTGATTATGACGATGCTTTAATTGATGCATCGTTTCGTTATGATTTGCCTATCCAATATAAGTGCGAGCGGGCTATTTGTGCAACATGCCTGATAAAAGTTCATCAAGGCATTGAGAATATAACGCCGGTCTCAGATCGCGAAAGGCAAACATTACAAGCAATTCATGCCAATGAGACTTATCGGTTGGCTTGTCAGTGTAAAGTCCGCGGCGATATTATTATTGAATATATTCCAATGCATTGCTCGGCAAGAGAAAAGCTGGTTTAAAACTACCAATGGAAATTTTGACGAGTCAATTTGTGCGTCAATAAATTAGGATGAAGAACCATGAATATTTTAGAAATTAAAAATTTAAAAAAAAATTTTGCAATGGAAAATCAAGTTATTCCTGTTATTCGGGGTATTAATCTAACCGTTGCCGAAGGCGAGTTTATTGCACTGGTTGGCCCTTCAGGATGTGGTAAGAGCACCTTTCTAAATTTGGTTGCCGGTTTGGAATCTCCAACAGAAGGCGAAATTTGGTTTCAAGATCACCGGTTGATGTTTCATCATGAATCAGAATCTTGTAAATTTCGTCGTCTACATATTGGATTCATATTTCAGTTTTTTTATTTGTTGCCGACAATGAATGTTTTAGAAAATGTTATATTCCCGTTACTTTTGCTGGGACAGAGCGAAAAAAGTGCTAAAGAGCAAGCGTATATCTACTTAGAAAAAGTAGAAATGCTTCATAGAAAAAATCATATGCCATCACAATTATCCGGAGGAGAACAACAACGTGTTGCAGTTGCACGGGCTTTGATTCATCAACCTAAATTAATTTTGGCTGATGAACCCACAGGAAATTTGGATTCGGTCAGCGGGAATAGAGTTTTAACTCTTTTTCGAGAACTAATTCGAGATTTAAAACACACAGTTATAATGGTGACCCACAGTCATGAGGCCACTCACACGGCGGACCGAATCCTGCGCATGCGCGATGGAGAATTTCAACTTTAAAATTATTCAGCAGCAATAATGTTAAAAAGTAATTGCCGCTAGATCCATTTTTGAAGATCTTTTTCAAAACAGGAATCATATGAGTGGAGCAGAAACATAAGAAAGAAGGCGATCGAGAATCAGAATGATATTTTTAATGAATACAACAGGTTTAGTGATTACGATCTAATTCAATAACGACTAAGTTGTATGAGCGATAAGGATCCTTGGGTTTTGTAGTTTTCCATTTGTAATCATTTAACGAATTTGGGTAAATAGGCTAACAGGACGGTACTGTAAAACAGATTAAATAAAAGATGTGGGACCAATTAAATTAAAAACATCTTAAAATATTCAGGGAATAATGTTTTTTTCAAAAATTTCAATCAGACATTTTAAGCATGAAATCACACGCGTCATCGTTACGGTTCTAGGTGTAGCGCTGGGAGTAGCATTGGTTTTAGATATCCATTTGACTAATTGGTCGGCATTGGATTCATTTCAAAATTTTTTAAATCAAATGACGGGAAAATCAAATTTAGTAATGTTTAAACGTGGAGAACTGTTTTCGGATCAATGGTTTGGGCGATTAAGATGGACGAGAAAATATGGCGCAATGATTCCAGTTCTTCGTGAAAATATTCGTTTAGTGTCAGACCCTCAGGAAACCATAACCGTTCTAGGGATTAATCTTTTACAGTCGAATTTTATACAGCGAGGCCAAATTATTGGCCCCGCCGGTCAACCGCTCTCTTATTTAAATTTTTTAATGGATTTAACTAACAGTCATGCAATTTTTTTGGCCCAATCATTTGTAGATCAACATCACCTGATAGTAGGTCATGTTGGTTCATTTTTAGTGAATGATCAAATTCAAAAGCTTTGGATTGCAGGCTCTATTAAATCAAAAACGATGAGTCAGCAATTGGCAGTTATGGATATTGCGGCTGCTCAGTATAGTTTTCATCGTATTGGAAAATTAAGTCAAATTCAGTGGTATATCCGCAATTCAAAGCAATACTCTGTTTTTAAAAATAAGTTGGTGAAGTATTTACCAAAAAAATTTCTTGTAACTCGTCCAAGTACGATCAACAAAGAATCTTCCAAACTACTGCGAGATTTTCAAACGAATCTTTTTGCATTATCACTAATATCATTATTAGTTGCTGCATTTATGATTTACAATTCCATGTTCTTATCAATTGTTAAGCGTGTGGAAGAAATAGGAATTTTAAGAGCCTTAGGAGTACAAGCAAGTCAGATTTTTAAAATGATATTAGTGGAATCAATGATGCTGGCTTCATTGGGGGTTTTAGGAGGGTTTTTTATAGCAAAATTATTATTAATTTTTATATTAAACATTATTAACGTAGCAGTTAGAAATTTATATGAATTTGTGAATTTTAAAACTCATTTTTGGATTTTGCCACATGTATACTGGATTATTGGATTAAGCTGGATTTTCACTATTGTATCAACCATTCCCACCATTCTTATGGCCTCTCAAATTCCTCCAGCGCAATCGATAAAAAGATATCAAGCGGAAATTCAATTTAAAAATAAAAGTCCAAAAATTTTTTTGAGGCTGGGTATTGTAAGTTTATTAATATCAATGATCCTTAGCCAATTACCGTCCATTCATGGATTGCCCTGGTTTGGCTATAGTTCTGCCTTTTTTTTATTAATGGGAGGAGCTTTTTTAACTCCAAAACTTGTTGAAAGTATCGCCTCCTTTTTCACTAAAAAATGGAAATGGTTGTCATTGCATCCGAAAATGGCTTTAAAAAATTTAAATGCAACACTAAGTCGTTCATGTGTTGCAATTGCATCATTAGGGATTGCCGTAGCGTTAGTATTAAGTATCACTATTTTAATTAACAGTTTTCAAAAAACAGTGACAGTTTGGTTAAACCAAACTTTGCAGGCTGAACTTTATATTAAACCGATAGGAATGGCTGGAGGGCGCTTTGAAGCAGTTTTATCCAATAATTTTATAGATAGACTCTCAAAATTATCATGTTTGAGTGGCCTCTCTCGATTTCACCAAATTATATATCCATTTCACAAAATGCCAATTTCAATTTGTGATTATGACATGTTAGAGGCGGAGCGCTACCATTTGTTTTCATTTAAACAAGGTGGAAGGTCTTCTGAAATTTTTTCAAAAATTATTCAACGTCACCAAATTATTATTTCGGAACCACTGGCAATACGCGATCATCTAAGTGTAGGAAAAACAATATGGATTCACACTAATTTGGGGAGAGAAAAATTTAAAATTGCGGGTATTTATTATGATTATTCAAATGCGAATGGAACCATTGGAATGAATCGAAAAGATTTTATTCATTATTTTCATGATACAAGAGTGAATGCTGTAGGGGTTTATTTGAAATCTCGCATAGGTATAAATCGTGCCGAACAAGCCATTTTTAAATTACTGGGTCCGCATGAGAAAATTTCAATTCGAAATAATGAACAATTAAAAAAACATGCAATGAAAATTTTCAATCAGACATTTTCGGTTACGTATGTTATGGAGGCCATTGCTTTAGCTGTTGCAATTTTAGGGGTTTTTACAACGTTAACTGTTTTGGTTTTAGAACGGAAAATGGAAATAGTTATTCTTAAGTATTTAGGAATGCCTTTTTTGAAAATTTTTGAAATCATTCTATGGGAAGGAATTTGGATTGGAATTTTTGGAGTTTTAATTGGTTTTTTTATGGGATGGGCTTTATCTTTAATTCTAGTAGATGTAATTAATGTTCAAGCATTTGGATGGACCTTAAAATTAATGGTTCCATGGGAATCGTTGGGTAAAGACATATTTTTGATTTTAGGATGTACGCTTGTGGCTTCCATTTATCCTGCTATGTTGATTAAAAAGAATTTAACCATTCGTCCAATGAGTCAGGAATAAGGCGTGATAAAAAAAATATTTTGGATTTTTATTGGAGTATTAGTTGGGATTTTAAATATCAGTGCTCAAAAAGCTGTTCGGCATTTTCGCATTGCACATGCGGGATATCATTGGAAATTTCCGCGTGATGAAGCAGCACATCCTAGATACCAAACAGAATGGTGGTACTATACAGGACATTTAAAATCCACTGGGAATCACCATTATGGATTTGAGGTAACTTTCTTTAGGGAGAGTTTGAGACCGTTAATTTTAAATCCATCTGCTTTTGCTATTTCAAGTCTCTATTTTTCTCATTTTGCAATAAGCAATTTGATCCGTCATCAATTTTGGTATGCACAAAAAATGAATCGTCCCGGCCCTGGATTAGCAGGTAGTGGGATACATCACTTTTGGGTTCGTAATGGAAGATGGAAAATATGGGGAGGTTACGATCATCAGTATATCCGCGTGGAAACCAAACAATACAGTTTATTCTTGAAATTGAAACCTTTGAGTCAACCAGTTTTACAGGGAAATATGGGTTATAGCCTTAAAGGGAAAAAACGCGGGCAAGCCTCTTTGTATTATTCGTTTCCGTGGATGCGTGCGATTGGTATTTTAAGACACCATCAAAATAAATTTAAAGTTCATGGAATGGTTTGGATGGATCATGAATTTTTTACTGAACCCAAAACATCTAGTGAAATGGGTTGGGATTGGTTTGGATTGCAGTTTTTTAACCATGCATCTTTAATGCTGTATAGAATGCGGTTAAAAAATGGCGGCGAAAGTTTGGATTCTCAAGGAACATGGGTTTCTCCCAAAGGAACAATTGTTCATCTAACATCTGCAGATATTAAAATGAAAATATTAAAAACGTGGAAGAGTCTCAAAACCAAAGGTGTTTATCCAATTGCTTGGAAAATTCAGATACAGCGTTTGAATCTGATTCTTACTGTTCAAGCTGCATTTCCAGATCAAGAGCTAAACACAGATAAAACAACACACGTAATCTATTGGGAAGGAGCCGTTAATTTTACTGGTGTACAATCCGGGAGAAAAATATCTGGAGACGGTTACATGGAATTAACGGGATATGCTCATGCATATTCCATAAATAATTTTTTTTAATCTCAAGATAGCGTGAGTTTTTTTTCTCAAAGCGATTGCAATAAATTATAAAGAGCATTGTTAAATATTTCGCCCGAAATTAAATTTTCAAATATCATGATTTAAATCATATATAAATAAACCAAAGTTACTACAATGATGCCATAGAATGTTAGTGAATAAAGTCAGTAATAGTTGACAGTAAATAAAGCATTTTAGAGTAACTAAAGCGAAGGAGACAGTGTTATGAAATTAAATAGAAAAATGAATGCAAAAAAACTATTTATTTTAAATGAATTATTACTTATTTTAACAATGGTTTTTGGTATAAGCCAATTGAGCTTTGCTGCAGGAACTTCTGGTTCAATTACTGGGATGATACACGTAAAACGTGCTTATGTTAATACAAAAGGTCCGAGAAGTAATCGAGCAGTAGTGGTTTATTTATTGCCTGTTCACCCGCCAAAATTTCTGGAACCGAAAGCAACGGCTGTAATGATTCAAAAAAAATTGAACTTTTTTCCTCATGTACTTATTATTCAAAAGGGTTCAACTGTCAAATTTTTGAATGATGATACTGTAAAACATGATGTCATGGATCCAGGTGATTTTGATCTTGGGATTTTTGGCAAAGGAGTTGCACGCGATCATACATTTAAGTCTGATGGAACCAAAACAATTCTATGTAGTCTGCATCCTCAAATGCTAGCCTATATTATCGTAGTCAACACCCCCTACTTTACGAAATCAGATTTAATTACTAATTACAAATTAAAACAACAATATGCCAAGTATTTGATTGGGAATATTCCGGCTGGAAACTATGTTGTTCGAGTATGGAATCATGATTTATCAGCTCGTCGACAACACGTTCACATTGTTTCAGGGAAAACCACAGTTTTTAATATTAATATTCATGAGTGAAATTAAATGAAATTAAAATATCGAAAATGGGCTGGGGCGATTTTAGTGATTGTGGTAGGGACCATTCTCCCCAATTTTTTGATTTCGCATTTAATCAAGCCTAAAGACGTATATTTCCATATTGTGGCGCAGAGGTTTTTTTATACTCCCAATACAATCGTAGTTAATCAAGGGGATCGCGTACATCTTTATTTATCGTCTAAAGACGTAACCCATGGGTTCTATTTAGAGGGTTATGATACGGATGCGATTATACGTCCTGGTATTACTGAAATTCAGGTTCAACATCCTTTGATTTCTTCAAAATATTTTCCAGCCAAGAGTATTGTTTTTACGGCTAGCAAGAGTGGGAAATTTCGATATCGGTGTTCGATTACGTGCGGCTATCTTCATCCATTTATGATGGGTGTAATGATCGTAAAACCGAATAGCCTCTTTTATCAAGCCATAGGCTTGATGCTGGGTATTTTACTAGCAAGCTTCATTTTAGTATGGCCCACATCAGAGTCTTCAGAAAGAGTTCAGTTATGAAAAAAAACATTCAAGAGCTTTCTCCAATGGAAATACTGGCTTTAGCTATTCATATTGAAAAAGAAAATCAAAAAGCTTTTATTAGTTTTTCTGAAATGTTCGAAGGATATGATGAAGATGTTGTACTAAAATTTAAAGAATTATCCAAAGAAGAATCGTTGCATGAAGCAGTTCTTTCAAAAAAATTCACAGATCTTTTTGGGGATGCCAAAATTCCAGAAATTACTGAATTTGATGTGGAAGAAGTTGTGGAAGCATTTGATATAGATGATTCCGAACATTTAATTTTTGATAGCTTGAAGTCTAAAAAAATTTATCAATTGGCTTTAGCGGCAGAAAAAAGGGCTTTTCAATTTTATTTAAACGCATCACAAAAAGTTAAAAATTCAGAGCTTTCAAAACTTTTTAAAGAGTTATCTGAATTAGAAAATTCACACTCGAATTGGATTGAAGAAAAATTGAAACAAATATTATAAGAGGAAATTATGAGCGAAATAATACAGCCGGCGACGAATGTACCAACGGGACCAGAAGTGGTTCAGAAATCTGCTCCAACACCACTAACTCCGCCTCCACCTCCAGAGGGTTGGCGAATTGATTTATTGCAAAAATTTCCTAAATTAAAGTGGTTAGTAAAGCAACGGTGGTTTCAATTTGCGGTGATCCTCCCGAATTTAATTCTATTTATTATGTTTTTAATGGCGGGTATATGGGGATCTCCCGTCGGCAACCGGAATATTATAATAGTGTTTGTGTGGATTTTATGGTGGTTTCTATTGATTAGTATTATGGTTCCATTTTTTTCAAGAATTTGGTGCACAATCTGTCCATTTCCGTTTTTTGGTGAATGGATGCAAAGAGGTTCACTAACAACACCTAAATTAGCTCGTCCGGGAACTAAAGACAAAAAAGTGGGATTGAACAGGTACTGGGGGCTTAATCTGCGTTGGCCCAAAGCTTTGTCAAATATTTGGGTACAAGATTTTTCATTTTTGGCATTATGTACTTTTAGTGCGTTTTACCTTACACGACCCCTAGTTAGCACAATTGTTCTTGGAGCATTAATCGTTGTTGCAACAATTTTGCCCTTGATTTTTAGACAACGAGTATTTTGCAATTATATTTGTCCAGTTTCGGGGTTTTTAAGTTTGTATTCCATGGCTTCCATGACTGAAGTGCGATCGAGAGATTACAATGTCTGTTTGAAGTGTCACGACAAAAGTTGTTTGGTGGGTAATGAAAAAGGCTGGGGATGTCCTTGGTTTAATTTTCCAAGCAAAATGGAACGCAATAATTATTGTGGGCTTTGTATGGAATGTGTTAAATCGTGCCCACATGATAACATGACAGTTCGACTACGGCCATTTGCATCCGATACAAAAATCAAAGGATATGATGAGGCATTTAAAGCGTTTATTATGCTGTCTTTAGCTTTGGCGTATAGCGTGATCTACTTAGGTCCATGGGGAATTTTTAAAAGCTTAGCCAATATGCAGTTAGGGGTTCCTGCATTTATTGAATATGCAATCGCTTTGTGGTCAATCCCTGTTGTGGTGGTTCCTGGATTATTTTCAATTGTTCATTGGATTTCTCGAAAATTTGCTGGGGGACAACCTAAACCTTGGAAAGAGTCATTTTTAATGATGGTTTACCCCTTGGTTCCGCTGGGCTTATTGGCATGGATTGCTTTTAGTCTTCCGTTAATTTTTGTTAATGGAAGTTATATTTTAATGACACTTTCTGATCCGTTCGGCTGGGGATGGAATTTGTTTCACACAGCTCATATTCCGTGGACGCCGTTATTTGCTCATTGGATGCCTCTGGTTCAAGTCATATTGATGGCCATCGGATTAGCATTAGCACTAAAAGCGACGTTTAAGCAGGCTGGAAAATTATATTCAAATGCGAAAGAAAGTATTCGATTTGCGGCACCCATGGCCATATTTATGACTGGGATTGTTATTCTATTTGTTCAACTTTATGCAAATTAAGTGAGAGGATTAACATGAATTTGCGCGAGAGTATAGCAACAATTTTAACAATAGTGGGATTATCTGGAATTGTTATTGTTCCATTTTGGTATGAACATCAATTATTGAAATCTCAGGCACCCCTTGAACGCACTATTGTCTTAACAGGTGTTGCACATCAGGGTATTTGGACAGAAAATGATGTTACAGCACTGAATGATTGGAATTATCGGGGACATTTCAAGCCTGCAAGAATTCATTTGCAACTAGGAGAAGAGGTTCATCTATTTTTGAGAAGTGCCGATGTTTTACATCGGTTTTATATGCCAAGTTTAGACATTGGCCCTATTGACCTGATTCCAGGGCATACTAAGGAAGTAAGTTTTAAGGTTACGAAATCAGGTGTATATCCTTATTACTGTACGAATGTTTGTGGTCAATGCCATTTTTACATGCGCGGGGAAATCATTGTCGGAACAGTTGGAAATAAAAACTCTCAAATGCTTGCGGAATGTGTACGTCACAAACCAGTTACTCAGTTTAAAAACATGATGCAAGAAGGAAAATATTTATTTAATACTAAAGGATGTATTACTTGCCATGGGATAAATGGCATGGGAGGCATTTACGATTATAACTATGCGAATCAAACAGTTCCGGCGTTAGATACATTGGGTAAAAGGATGTTTTTAAAAAATGGGAAGGAAGTTCATTGGATTATCAAAAATATTGAAGTGAACCACGGGTTATCAGTTAAAAAGCCCATTTCTAAAATATCAAATTGGCCTTTAGTTTTGACACAATATAATGCGATTGTTCATGTGATTCAATATGGTAGTATACCCATGAAATTAAAAACCAAAGCTCCAAGTCCGCCACTTTATATGCCACGTTGGAAAAATTTCTTAACTTCCAATCAAATTAATTCGATTATTGTCTATTTACTTTCAAGACAAAAATTTCAAGTTCATACAGGTTGGGGAGATTGATTTTTAATTAAAATTATTTCTATCAAGAAGGAGCTGGTAATGGATCATATGCAATATAAAATGAAGTTTAATTTGTGGTTAATGTTGTTATTAATAATTTTTATCCCTAAAGTGTGGGCGCTTCCTAGTTTTGCACGTCAAACAGGATTAGCATGTACGGCCTGCCACACCGTTTTTCCTGAACTTACTACATATGGCAGAAATTTTAAATTAGATGGCTATACTGCTGTCGGAACTCGTCAAATCCGCGCACGAGGTAATTCTGGCGGTGTTCGTCTTGAAATAGATAACACTCCACCACTTTCGGTAATGTTTCAATTGGCAGATGTTTTTACATCTCCTCCCACTAGTTTGACTGTGAGTTCTAGTTCAGATGGGCGGGGATCTTTGGAATTTCCAACACAATTTAGTTTTTTTTATGCAGGAAGAATTTCTCCGGATATGGGTGGATTTATACAGGCGACTTATGATCCGACATCGGGAACATTTGCGATGGATAATACTGACTTACGCTGGGCTAAACGATTTCAAGTTGACAATAGGGACTTGGTGATTGGATTAACGGCAAATAATAATCCAACCGTTCAGGATGTATTTAATGATACGCCAGCGTGGTCATTCCCATATGCGGTGGGTAGTTCTGCAGTTGAACCTCAAATGAATCCTATAATCGATACCTTGGGAGGAAGTGTTGGAGGCTTAGGTGCTTATGTTTTTTGGAATCAATCTATTTATGCAGAAGTTTCAGCTTACAGGACTGCGTATCAAGGCACCCCGGCGTCTGCGGACATTCAAGGTTTAGCGCCTTATTGGCGTCTAGCCCTTACAAAGAATTTTGGAAAAAATTCAATCGAGGTGGGAACTTTTGGAATGAGCTTTAATTCTTATCCTAATGGTGTTGCTGTCATTGGTGTACCGAATCAATTGGTTGATACCGCAGTAGATGCTCAATATCAATATGTTGGAAAAACAAATATCATTACGATTAAAGGAAATTGGATTAATGAAAATCAGTATTGGAATTATTCAAGCCAAAACGCGGTAACTACAGTGTCCAATCCAACCGATAATCTTAAGGCAATCAAATGTGATGTTACTTATTATTATAATCGCGAAGTGGGTGGAACCGTTGGATATTTTGATACAACAGGAACTTCGGATCCTCAACTTTATTCTGCAACCGCTGGGTATTTTAACAATATTCCAGATAGTGAGGGTTCTATTTTTGAGGCGAACTATTTACCATGGTATAACACAAAATTTACGGTTCAATATACGATATATAACCGTTTCAATGGAGCTACACTTATGCCTAGGTTTACGAATGGCTATAATACATTGACTGTTTTAGCATGGTTAATGTTTTAAACAGAACTAGATTAGGTTTCAATAATTTTGATTTCAAAATCCAAGGTTTTGCGATTAATGGCTGCTTTAGCAATAAAGGGGTGTCCCTTTTTCCAAAGTTTCATTAAATTTGGAGATTGCTGCATAAGTCCTTGAATGAAAAAATCAAGTTGTTTTTGAGCAAATGTTTCAACATGTGGCAATGTTTTTAATTTATCCGGTTGATTTGAAAAATAACGTATGACATTTTTACAAATAAGTTTTTCAATTTCAGGAAGAATTTGATTAACAGGTGCCATGGAACCTCATACAAACCTAAATAGCTAATACAGATTTAAGTATACCATATCATCAATTTTTCAAATTTTGATTTTGTTGTTTTTTTTGAAAAATAAATAATAAAGCATTAAGTTGGATGCCATACAACTACCATAAATTAGAAACGGCCAATTAAAATCCAAGTGATTGAATAAATATCCCGAGACGCCTAGTGCAGAAGTTGAGGCTAATCGCCGATATAAAAAACTCGTTCCAAATGCTAAATTTAATTGATGGGCATCGACTAATTGGCTAAAGGTTGATTGTTGAATGGGAACTGTTAGAATTCTAAGCGAGGGACTTATAATAAAAATTATAAGTGCGAGGACTACCCAATGACAAAAGGGCAGTATTGTTAAAAGCAGGGTTCCACAACCGCGAAAAATGAAAATTGAACTCAAAAATCCCAATTTTTTTTCAATCCAAGGGGCCGATAAGAGAGATACTGAACCTAAAATCGCTCCGCAGGAACTGTAATATGACATTTGAACTCGGGGAATATGAAACACGATAATAAAAAATGGTATTAAAAATGGAGATAGTAGGCCCTGCGTGAAACCATTGATAGCCATCGTGATGGAGAATTTTTGAATGTTTTTTTTAGAAGTAGTAGATGAAATCGATTCTGGCACAGAGCTTGATTGGGGGATATGAATGGCCCCAATCCACCCCAAAGATAGAATGGAAATAAGTGTTGCTATGAAAATGACCTCTTGGATGCTAAATAGGTTTGAGAGTAAAACTCCCAGAGCTGAAAATATTCCTCCCAGAAATGGAAAAATTGAAAACCAAATGGTTCTTGCATTGGCGGGTATTAATTTTGAAAGTGCCGATCGCTGAACTGGTTGTAAAATACCGCCAATCTGTGTTCCGACTCGAGACCCCGTAGAGGAATATCCACCAAGAATTGCCGCCACCAAAACAGCCCAGGGCGCATTTATGAGAAGAAAGGCTGTACTGATGGGAAACAAACCTGAAAATAGAAAAAGTGCTTTTTTCTCTCCATGGACATGGGCATATAAGGATGCACCATAACCAATGCCTGCTGAGACGAGAATGGAAAAAATATAAATAAGTGAAAGATGCCAGATAGACCAATGATCTTTTTGAAGCACTAGAAATGGGAAAACAATGGCGATCATCCCGGTTGCAATACTTCTCATGAAACGAAAAGCAAATAAGCAAAAAATGGAATGACGATTAGATGAATCAATAGCAAAATTCGTAGAAGGCATGATTAAAGAGAATTTAAGACATCATGCACGTGTCCTTTTACCTTCACTTTTGAAAAAATCTTTTTTATTTTCCTGCTGGGGTCAATAATAACCGTGGTTCGAACAATTCCCATAAAACTTCTTCCATATAAAATTTTCTTCTGCCAAACTCCATAATCTTTTAACACTTTTTTTTCCGGGTCAGCTAATAGATGGAATGGAAGTTCATATTTATGATGAAAAATTTGGTGACGCTCGATGGGATCTGCACTGATTCCTAAAATAGGGACTTTGAGTTTTTGAAATAAATTCCACTGATCGCGAAAATCACAAGCTTCTTGCGTGCAGCCGGGTGTCATATCTTTGGGATAAAAATACAAAACGACAAATTTTCCCTTAAAATCGTTCAAGGAAATTATTTTTCCATTTTCATTAGGTAAAGCAAAATCAGGCGCTATTTGGTTTTCTTGGATCATACACCATTCCTACCGGATTTGATTTTTAAAGAAACTTTTCAATTTATAACACTACATGGATTATGAAAACAACTACATTTTTTTATTAATTATGTAACTGATATTCATCATCTATCGTCTAATTAAAGTAAAAAAAATGACATATAAAGGACATAATTGACTTTATTTGTTAATATTTTTTTAAAAAGCATCATAAAAATCGTTTAAAAAGGCATTTTTATTTTTTGATTGAAATTATTGAGTACAATTGTATAGTGATCTTGATCATATAAAAATGTCATAGTCGCTGTTAAGCATTTTTTATTTTTTTATTTTAATAAGCTCTAAGAGATTATTAGTTAGAGTGAAGAAGGAGACGAAAATGAATTTTTATTTTTCTTTTTTTCAACTAACCGAGGATATTGACCGCATTGAGCAAAATATCAATTACTTGGCTGGAAAAGCACTTCGAATTAGTCCTCGGGATGCTCGGGCAAATCGTGAGCTTTTAGAGCAATGTGGATCTCGAATTACAGAGATTAAACATTTGCTCAATACCAAAACACATATCAGTAAGATTACGCTTAGAAAATCGTCGATTTTATTTCAGTTGGTTCAACTGTTTTATCAACGGCTTATAAATTTAACGACGGTGGTATCTTCGATTGGAGCCGAGGATGAAGAATCAATGAAATGTGTTTGGCAGTTAATAGGAACAGCTCAACGCCATTATCAGATTTTGATTAAAGCGCTTTACGGGTTAACAGGAATTCCCGTGGAAATATTATTTCCAAGCGAATTGGTAGAATCCTTTCAAAGTATGGAGGGTTTCTTGAAAAATGAATCACATTTTCAACAAGAAGCACTTAAGTTATTGGAACGCAGTTTAGAAATATTTGGTGAAGATCAAGAATTATCAGATACTTTAATATTACTTCGCAAAGAATTACTGGAAATAAGGAAAAGAATGAAACATTTTATTCCAGAGAATTTTGCGACGACTAGAGAGTTAAGTCATGTGTCTTCGGAAGTTAAATAAAAAACTCAATTAAGAAAAGTAACGTTTGATTTTTTGGATCAAACGTTACTTTGGTATAAATCAATGAGTCCAAGACGATGGGTGCCGCCGGCTCTGTATCGAAAAAATTCATTTTTGCAAGCAATATTGGGAACCATGCCTTATTCAATCAAGGTGGTTGATTCCAATTTTAAGATTATTTATGCTAATACCCATGCATTAACCCCACTAAATTTAAAATTAAATCAAGTGCGGGGTAAACTATGTCATAAAGAGTTCTTCGGATTTGATAGTCCTTGCTTCTTTTGTATTAAGAAAAAGGTATTGGATAAAAAAGAGAAGCAGATTAATTACTTTACCATGGTTGTGAACGGCACAACGCACCAGTTTGAAAGTTTAATCTATCCGATTAAATTTGAGAAAGAATCGCCTTTATATGTAGTTGAGATTGTTCAAGATGTTACATATTTATTTCAATCATTAAATATTCCACAGCAAGTTGGAAAATTGTTTTCGAGACATAATGGATTTAATCAAATTTTTGAACACATTGCTCATTGGGCTGATGAAATGGTTCCAATTTTTATACAGGGGGAAAAGGGGACTGGGAAAAAATTGGTAGCAAGAGCGCTACATGAACGAAGTAAACGCGCAAAATATCCATTTAGGATTTTTAATTGTTTAGAACATTCAAGCTGTTATGAGAGTTTATTGGGAAGTAATGGGGTTTGGAATAAAATATCTAGCGGAACATTGGTGTTAAATGAGATCCAAAGATTGAGTTTGGAAATTCAAGACCAATTGGGTGAAAAAATTTCTCATATGGGTGCAGATGCACCTAGGATTATTGGATCCACACAAGAGCGAATAGAATCACTGATTCAATCAGGCAAAATCAGCGAAAAATTATATAAATGTTTTGACCATCATTTGTTGTATCTTCCGCCGCTTCGTGAAAGAAGGCAAGATTTGCCATCACTTGCACAACATTTTATTGAAACATGTAAAGCATTTACCGGTTCTCCAGCTGAACGTTTATCTGCGAATGCTTTCCGCCAGCTTATGATGTATGCCTGGCCTGGAAATATACGAGAATTGGAAGCTGAAATAGAACGAGCGTGCCTTTTAGCTCAAAGTTCAGAAATTGAGCATCTTGAAATTCCAATTGCAGAAGTCCCATTAGATAAATGGGAGGAAATGATTTCTGAAACGGAGAAAAAATATTTAGTGAATATATTAGTGAAAGTGCGTGGGAATATTCGACAAGCCGCAAATTTATCGGGATTGAGCTTAAAAACTATGCAAAGAAAAATTAAAAAATATGATCTCCGATCGGTTGAATTCAAACAATATATAATTAATTAGTACTTCTCTTGACGGCTGAAAGTATCGGTTTTAAAATATGAGGGCTGAATAAAATTTTATGAGTAAAGGAATGCTCTGTGACTGTAAAGGAACACGTTCAATATCAAAATGTAAATCCACCAAATGGTGAAAAAGTTTTTATCGAAGATCAAAAGTTAAAAGTTCCAGATAATCCCATTATTCCATTTATCCAAGGTGATGGAACGGGCCCTGATATCTGGAGGGCCTCAGTTAGAGTTTTTGATGCAGCAGTTCTTAAAGCATATCAAGGAAAACGCAAAATAAGTTGGTTTGAAGTTTTTGCTGGCGAAACCGCTTTTCAGAAATTTAACAATTGGCTACCGGATGACACTATAACTGCTTTTAGAGATTATTTGGTTGGAATTAAAGGGCCCTTGACTACTCCGATCGGCAAGGGCATACGATCGTTGAATGTTGCTCTAAGACAAATCTTGGATTTATATGTATGTGTTAGACCCGTGAGATATTTTCAAGGAGTTCCGTCACCTGTAAAACACCCAGAAAAGGTTGACATGATAATCTTTAGGGAAAATACAGAAGATATTTATGCTGGGATTGAGTGGGCTGCTCAAACAGCGGAATCTAAAAAAATAATTCAATGGTTACAAGAGGAAATGGGCGTCAAAAAAATTCGGTTTCCAGAAACATCTGGAATAGGAATTAAGCCTGTGTCAAAGCAAGGGACGGAACGATTAGTTCGGGCGGCAATAGAATTTGCCATTTCTCACCGGCGAAAAAGTGTTACCTTTGTTCATAAAGGCAATATCATGAAGTTTACAGAGGGCGCATTCAGAGATTGGGGTTATGAGTTGGTTCGTAAGGAGTTTAAAGGTCAGGCCATTAGTTGGGATGATTGTCAGGGAAAACCACCCGCGGGTCAGATATTGGTAAAAGATTCGATTGCGGATATTACACTTCAACAAGTTTTAACACGGCCAGAAGAATTTGATGTTATTGCTACTTTGAATTTGAATGGTGATTATCTATCAGATGCGTTAGCTGCTCAAGTGGGAGGGATTGGGATTGCTCCTGGAGGCAATATTAATTATATAACCGGTCATGCCATTTTTGAAGCAACGCATGGGACGGCCCCTAAGTACGCAAATCTTGATAAAGTGAATCCTGGGTCGGTTATTTTATCCGGCGTTATGATGTTTGAATATTTAGGCTGGGCAGAAGTATCTAAAATGATTTTTGATGCCTTGGGAAAAGTCATTGATCAAAAAATTGTAACATATGATTTTGCTCGCTTAATGGAAAATGCTAAAGAAGTGAAATGCTCAGAATTTGCTTCAGCTATTATTGCTAATTTATAGGCAGGATTAATAAATGCTTTTAAAAATATAATTAGTTTTATTACGATAGCGTCCGATAATCCGCTTAATTCTCTTAGGACTTTGGAAAATTAACTAATTTATTTAAGGAGATTAAATGAAATTAGAAAACCGTTTAAATTTAACAAAGAAAATCATTCAAGCACATTTAGTTGAAGGCGAATTAATTCAAGGACGGGAAATCGGGATCAAAATTGATCAAACGCTGACGCAAGACGCAACGGGAACCATGTCGTATCTTCAATTTGAAGCAATGAATATTTCAAAAGTTCAAACACGAGTTTCAGTATCCTATGTTGATCACAATATGTTGCAAACTGGATTTGAAAATGCGGATGACCATCGCTATTTGCAAACAGTTGCAGCCAAGTATGGTATTTATTTTTCTCGACCAGGGAATGGAATATGTCACCAAGTTCATTTGGAACGTTTTTCTGCTCCAGGAATGACTCTATTGGGATCGGATTCGCATACACCAACCTGTGGAGGAATGGGTCAATTAGCTATTGGTGCAGGTGGATTGGATGTAGCAGTAGCTATGGGTGGGGGTGCTTTCTTTTTAATCATGCCTAAAGTTTTACGAGTTGAACTCAAGGGAAAGCTTCAGCCTTGGGTGACTGCCAAAGACATCATTTTAGAAGTTCTTCGGCGCTTAACAGTTAAAGGAGGTGTTGGAAAAATTTTGGAATATTCTGGTCCTGGTATTAAAGGGCTTTCTGTTCCGGAGCGAGCAACAATTACTAATATGGGTGCTGAGCTAGGAGCCACCACTTCTATTTTCCCTTCGGATGAAAATACAAAAATATTTTTAAAAGCTCAGAATCGTGAAAAATCTTGGGTTCCAATTGCGGCGGATGTGGGAGCAACGTATGATGAAGAAATTGTTATTGATTTAAATAAACTCGAACCATTAATGGCCCAACCCCATAGCCCGGACAATGTTATAGAAGTTAGTAAATTAAAGGATGTTCCAGTACAACAAGTTTGTGTGGGTTCGTGCACGAATAGCTCCTATCGTGATTTGATGATTGTATCAAAAATGCTTAAAGGAAAACATGTTCATCCAAATGTTTCCATGACGGTTACTCCAGGCTCAAAACAAGTTTTTCAGATGATCGCCGATAATGGAGCATTGGCGGATATAATTGCATCAGGAGCGAGAATTATTGAGTCGGCATGTGGCCCTTGTATTGGTATGGGACAAGCTCCGCCCACAGGGGGAGTATCGATTCGAAGCTTTAACAGAAATTTTGAAGGTCGTTCAGGAACTCGAGATGCCAAAGTTTATTTAGCATCTCCAGAAACATGTGTAATGTGTGCATTGTCTGGAAAAATCGAAGATCCACGTAAGTATGGAAAGCTTTCAAAAATAAATTTCCCAGAAAAATTTACATGGGATGATACCGGTATAATTAATCCACCGAAAAATGCTAAAAATATTGAAGTGCTACGGGGCCCAAATATTAAACCACTGCCTATGAAAAGTGCACTGAACGAAAAATTAGAAGGCGAAGTCCTTTTGAAAGTCGGCGACAATATCACAACCGATCATATTATGCCTGCTGGATCGAAAATTCTTCCACTGCGATCTAATATTCCTGCTATTTCAGAATATGTTTTTAACATTATTGATCCAACTTTTCCATCGAGAGCCAAAGCCGCCAATGGTGGATTTATTATAGGTGGAGAAAATTATGGCCAAGGTTCCTCGCGTGAACATGCCGCTTTAGCTCCGATGTATTTAGGAATAAAAGCAGTAATTGCTAAGAGCTTTGCACGAATTCATAGAGATAATTTGATCAATTTTGGAATACTTCCATTGGTTTTTATTTCACCAGCGGATTATGAGTCAATAAAACAAGGGAATAAGCTGGAAATTCCTGATTTAAAACAGGTGATCAAAATCGATCATCCATTTCCTGTAAAAAATGTAAGTCTGAATAATTCTTTCCAAGTTACGCATGGACTAACTACCCGTCAAAAAGAAATCATTATGGCAGGTGGATTGCTTAATTTTACTCGGCAAAAACTAAGTCCAATAGTGACTGAAAAAAAATCGACAGCATCAGTTAAAAAATGATGAAAAGGTTTATTGGACGATGGAAGAACACGCAGAAAATTTTCTAAATGATCAAAAGCCGTTGATGAATGTGGATATTCAAGCAAGATTTATTGGTGATAAAATTTTGTATACAGGTCCGCATGTATGCTTATCATGCGCAAATAACGGACATATAGTTACTCGCTATCTTCATAAGGGTGATCTTGCTCCATTATGTGATAATTGTGGAACCAGCGCCCGCTGGGAACCATAGCACAGTTCCCGGAACTATTATTTTAAGGATTTCATAGTTTCTTGGATTAATCCAGCTGATTTTTTGAGCAATTGTTGTTCTTCTTCATTGAGGGGAATATCAATAATTTTTTCAAGACCATGATTACCTAGAATACCCAATACTCCAAAATAGAGGTTGGAAAGACCATACTCACCTTCAAGAAAAGCCGAACAGGGAAGTATGATTTTTTTATCCTTAAGAATAGCTTCTACCATGAAGCCCGCAGCTGCTCCAGGGGCATACCATGCACTAATGCCTAAAAGGTTGACAAGTTCGCTTCCTCCTTTTCTTGTTCGATCTACAATTTCATTTATTTTTTCTTTTGAAAGAAAGTGAGAAAGTGGTAAACCGCAGATGGTTGAATAACGGATAAGCGGAACCATTTCATCTCCATGTCCGCCAATAACGGAAGCATGGATATTTTCAACCGAAATTCCTAATTCTTGGGAAATAAATGTTCTCATCCGCGCTGAATCTAAGACTCCAGCTTGACCAATAACACGATTTTTTGGAAAATTTGAGGCCTTTAAAGCAACATAACACATGCTATCCAGTGGATTGGTAACAATAATTAGAATAGTTTGAGGGGAATATTGAGTGAGGTTTTTAACTACGGTCTGAACAATTCCTTGATTGGTAGCGACTAAATCTTCGCGACTCATGCCAGGTTTTCTTGGGACTCCTGCAGTTATAACACAGATATCTGATGAAGCTGTTAGTTCGTAATTTGTGGTTCCAATAATTTTACAATGAGTATTTGAAATAGGACTCATCTGAAGCATGTCAAGTGCCTTTCCTTTGGGCATGTTTTTAGTTTCAGGAATATCCAAAAGAACCACATCGGCTAGATTGCGTTCAATGATCCAACTTGCACAAGAAGCTCCAACATTACCGGCACCTACGATTGTAATTTTATTTCGATTAAGAGACATGAAAACTCCTTGAATATTAGTTATAGTAGTAATAACCTATTAAAGTTAATTTTAGTGAAATTATAGCTCCATGTCTAGAATCAAGGGTGAGAATAGGAAAGATTAGGTGCAAAAAGGGTTCACGATTTGGTTTACAGGACTTTCAGGATCTGGGAAATCCACTTTGGCCGATTATGTTGCTGAAGAGTTTCGAAAAAGAAACTTGTTAGTTGAATTATTAGATGGTGATGTTATTCGAAATCACTTGAGTGGAAACTTGAAATTTTCAAGAGAAGATCGAAACGAAAATGTAAAGCGAGTCGGTTTTGTTTGTCAACTTTTAACTCGAAATGGAATTATTGCTTTAGCCTCCTTAATATCACCGTATCGAGAATCCAGAGATTATAATCGTCAAAAAATAAAAAATTTTGTAGAGGTATATGTTAAATGCCCACTGGAAATTTGTGCAGCTCGTGACTTAAAAGGTCTATATCAAAAGTCCAAAAATGGGCATCTGCAAGGATTGACCGGAGTAGATGATCCCTATGAAGAACCATTGAATCCGGAAGTTATTTGTGAAACTCATCAAGAGACAGTTGAGCAAAGCGCTCAAAAGATTTTTCAAGTGTTAAGTTCGCTTGGATACTTGAAAATACAGGATTGAAATTGAATAAAGCAATAGATCTTCATACACATACAATTCATTCTGACGGAACAGTGGCTCCAAATGTGCTCATTAATTTAGCGGTGCATCAAAGTATTACTGCATTAGCTTTGACTGATCACGATACCGTCGATGGGATTCCTGAGTTTCAAGATCAAGCTAAAAAAGCAGGAATTGAAGCGATTGCTGGAGTTGAATTGTCCGCTCAATTTTCTCCAGGAACCTTGCATATTTTAGGATATGGATTTGATATTAATGGATCAATTCGATCTAAACTTTTAGAGTTTCAGAAAATTCGGGCGGAGCGAAATCCAAAAATCATTGAAAAATTAAAAAAACTAGGCATTTCCATTACCTTAGACGAAGTTCGATTTTTATCAGGAGCGCAGGGCCAAATTGGGCGTCCCCACTTTGCTACGGCTCTCGTAAAAAAAAAATATGTCGATTCTTATTTGGACGCCTTTCAAAAATATTTAAAAAAGGGAGCTCCTGCTTATGTTTCAAAAACTCTTTTTACAGCCGATGAATGCATTCAAATGATTCATGAGTCGGGCGGGATTGCCATTATTGCTCATCCCATTCAAATGAAATTACAAGGGAAAGTTTTGCATCAACAAATTCAAAAACTAATTCAAGAGGGTCTTGATGGAATTGAGATCATTCATCCAGATCAAGATCAAAATTTTCAAGAAATTTTAAAGAAATTTGCTGAACAGAATAATTTAGTTATAACTGGCGGAAGTGATTTTCATGGCGAACACAAACCGAACATTCAATTAGGTCAAGGCCGTTCACCATATGAGTTGCTGGAAAAAATTTATAATTGTATTCGTAACCGAAGAGCAGAATTCGGAATTTCTTCTTAGCTGAACATGGCAGGTGATAATGGAATTTTTAAGTGCAGCCGAGCTTTATAGCAATATACAGGCTTGGATTCCTGACGCAGATCTTGAGACTCAAATTCAAAAAAAAATGAGCCCGGTACAACCTGAAATGGCTCAAATACTTAAAAAATTATTAATGGTTAGTTATGAATATATTCAAACGATCAATCAACTTAGTTCGAATAATAATATCTTAAAAGAGAGCTATCTTTCCTACCTTTCCAAGATTGTTGATTGTGTGCAGCAATGGGAAAAATTGAGTCAAGAATATCATGTTATTTTTAAGGCATATAACCTAAAAATTCAAAATCAATTATCTCAAACCCAATTCAATACCAATTATTTTGATGAAATAAAAAATTTGGATCTTAAAATTATTCTAAGAAATGTTATTTTAGAAATGGAGATTATTTTAAAATCATTTAGTTTGGTCAGCCTTGATTTGCAGAAAATTCAGTGCATAGAAATTTACGAAAATTGCATTCGATTGCATTTGTTAGTTCAATATGTTTTATTGGTGAAGAATCTCACCCTAGAAGAAGAATGGTCTATTACTTTTGATATTGATTGCTTGTTAAAAAACGACGAAAGCTATTTTGAAAATTTAGAAGATTTTAAAAATGAAGTTGAAGCACTTAGAAAAGTAGCATTGAAAGCTCCACCCCGGTCAACGTAAAGCTTGTATAGATGGAAGGTGTGAAGACGGAACAATGCACTAGTTGAAAAAAATAGTTAGTCAAATTATATTTTTAAAATTAGTCCCTCGTAAGCTGCTTGAGCATGAGGGAAGAGCTCCTTGGCTTTGATTTCTTTTTTAAAAATTTCATCATCCGAGTGATTGGGATCGTGATGATAAAGAAGTAATTGTTTGACATTTGCTTTTTTAGCAACATAACAAGCCATTTCAGCTGTCGAGTGACCAAAACCTTGTACAGATGGAATTTTCATATATTGTTCTTCGGTATATTGAGAATCATGAATTAATAAATCAGCATTCATCGAAAATTGAATTAATTTTTGATCTCCTGAAATATAACTTTCTAAATCTGTGGCATAAACAATAGTTTTCCCATTGAATGAAATTTTATAAACTAGCACCCCATTTTTAGGATGGGCATAATTTCGATATTGGCTAATCACAATTTGATCACTTGTTGGATTGAAATTATTTTGTTGTACCAATTCAGGAATGGATGTTTGAGGAGAAAAAACAATTTGATTTTGTGGTTTTAAACTAATGATTTGCTTGATAGATGGGGTTTCTTGAAGATCAATGGGGAAAAACATTTGATCCATGAGCATATTGAGGACATATTGTAGATCGGTATGTGGATAATTGATGGGTCCATAAATCGATGGACCAAAAATTGAGATGTGTGATTGCTGGAGAAAAAGTGGCGCAAAAAACGGTAACCCCATAATATGATCATGGTGTGTATGGGAAATTAAAATTGAAGTAAATAATTGCTTGTGGGAGTCAGATGATGAAGTTAGAAATGTGTTAACTAATTTTTTCCCTGCAGAAATAATTCCCGTTCCTGCATCTAAAAAAAAAGTATGGTTTAAAATTTCAATTTGAACACAGGAAGAATTGCCACCAATCTTTAACGTTGAAGGTCCCGGTACAGGAATACTGCCACGGACACCAAGAAAAGTAACAGTAAAATCGTGGCTCATAGTTTCCTTAGAAAGGGTTTATTTTTTTATTCTTATACAAAGTAATTTTTTTTTCAACAAAATATTTATTGATTTAGGCAAGCTGAGAAATTTTTCGTAAATGCCCATAAACACAATCAAAAGTCAATGGTTTAGTGTATACTGGATCTATGATGTAGTTGGATAACGGGGCGGGAGATTACCAATGAAAAATTTTTTTCAATTTGGAATGGGATTCCTCGTTTTAGTTTTCTTAATGGTTTTTACGTCATGTATTTATGCATCAACTTCTGCTGCGGATCAACAGTTTATTGCTAGTATGCAAAACGATTATGAAACTATTAATTCATTTGTCATTAATAAAATGGCGGGAAGCTTAGGATTTTATGCCTCAAGTGGTTGGCAAGATACTTCATCATCTGATTTTCTAGTAGGTCCTCAAATTGCGGTTGGAGTTGATGTTGGTGCGGAGTTGGTGCACATTGGTAGTATTAATCAATTGCCTCTATCGGCACTAGTTGGATCCGATAATCTCAATATGCCATCCTACTTCCCAATTCCACTGCCCGTGGTATATGGAACGATCGGATTATTGTCTAACTTGAATTTAGGCATTAAATATACCTCGATTCCAAGCGAATGGTATGGTTCAGTTTTTTATGGTGATCATGGGACTGGTTTTCAAGCTCAATATCAAATTATAAAAGGCCCGCTTCTGCCCTCTATTTCAATATTGACAAGTTGGAATATGCTTAAAGGGGATTCAAATTATCAAATGGGTATTAACCAGCAAGGAACCTATACAGTGGGAGGCAAAACATATAATGATACGATTAATGGAACAGCAGATTATAATACATTTTGGAATATATATGATTGGGAATTCAAAATTATGATTGCAAAAAATATGGGTATTTTTTATCCTTATGCTGAAATTGCGTTTCAAAAAAACTATGGAACTTTAGGGTCAGTGTTGTTAGCCAATGTTCAACAAACACTTTCAGATGGATCTTCGTCAAACGAAAATTTCAATATAGCCACGAGTGTACTTCCTCAAGCAACCCAATTGAAGTATGAGGTTGGATTTGAAATTGGAGCATTAGTAAAGTGGGGTGTTTTGTTTGAAACAGATGGGGTCAATATTTATGAGGGTAATACGGGATTTCAGTTGAATTTTTAAAGTGAGATTTTATGATGACTAATGAAAAAAGCACTAAAAATGTGTTTGTTGATTCTAATGAATGCACTGGATGCGAAGCGTGTGTTGCATCTGTTCCCAATGTGTTTCGAATGACAGCGTACGGTATTTCGGAAGTTTATAATTCTCAAGGGGATACGGAAATTAAAATTCAAGATGCAATAGATTCTTGTCCGGTTTCTTGTATTCATTGGAAATCATAATTTTATACCCATATACATGGAGTTCATGATTTGAATATTCAAAAAGGATGGATTGAAAAACGCCAGTTTGACAGAATAGAAGCGGCTGTTAAAGTGACCTATTATGCCATTTCAAGAGATGAGCTAGTCCATCTATTGAATAGGAAAGAATATCTGGAAACGCAAGCCGATCAATTGCCTGATCTTGCTACCAAGTCTTCAGTTATTCATGCAGTAACACAGGATCTTTCTATAGGTGGGATGAGTTTATTAGGAGATCAAGTTTTTGATGTCAATACGGCGTTGATAATTCACCTGCACTTGCCGGAAACCCCAACCCCATTAACATTAATTGCTGAAGTATTGCGAGTTCAGCCAAATTCAAAATCGACGGGAGGGGTTCATAAAGCTGGAATTAAAATATTAGCAATTAATCGAGTTGATGTTATTTCGTTAGAAAAGTATTTATTAGCTGAAAAACTTCGGAACAATAAAAAAAAATAACCACGAATTTATGTCTAACCATTGATTTTTAGATGAAAATTTAAAAACGTTTGAAAGAGTAGATATTGCACTCTAAGGTCATTGGCCTATTAACTGATTTTGGTCATCACGATGCTTATGTTGGTGTTATGAAAGCAGTAATTTTTTCCCAATGTCCGAAGGTACATATCATTGATATTTCTCATGAGGTTCCTCCATTTTCAATTGCTGGAGCAGCTTTTATTATGCGTGGAGTTTTTCGTTTTTTTCCCCGCAATAGTATTTTCGTATGTGTAGTTGATCCAGGGGTTGGGAGCTCTCGGTTACCGATTGTGCTTAAATCGCAAGGCTACTACTGGGTAGGTCCCGATAATGGAATTTTCCCAGCTATTTTAGAAACGAATAAATGGGAGGATGCAATTGTAATTAAAACGCCTATAACTAAATTAGTTAGTTCAACCTTCCATGGAAGAGATATTTTTGCACCTGTGGCTGGACAACTAGTGAAGGGTGTTCCTTTAAATCGTCTTGGATTTCCTTTGAAAAAATGGGCAGTTGATACAATTCAAACTCCGCAACCTAGTTCATCCGGCTATAAAGGTGAAATTTTATGGATAGATCATTTTGGTAATGCCATTACTAATTTTACAAAACAACATTTCTCAAATGGTCGGAAAATTTATGTTGGTAATAAACAGATTTCGATTTATTCGTATTACACTGCAGTTCCGATCCATCATTTACTGGGTATATGGGGGTCCCAAGGATATTTAGAAATATCATCATCGCGAGGTAGTGCTTCTAAACAATTACATTTAAAAGTTGGTCAAACCCTATTTCTAAAATAAATTTACAGCATTTTATTTTGAAAGCGTTTCATCCATAATTTTTCATCGGCACCTTTTAATAGTTCACGTAAAAGCTTGGAATGTATTTTCCCGTTGGTGGCAACAATATTTTGATGAAAGAGATTAAATGGTTTTCCAGAAATATCGCTAATTTTTCCTCCGGCTTCTTGAATAAGGAGAATCCCCGCGGCCATGTCCCAAGGTTGAAGATAGCGTTCCCAAAAACCATCAAAACGTCCAGCCGCTATATAAGCAAGATTGAGTGCTGCAGACCCATCTCGGCGTACGCCTTGAGATTGAAGTACCATATTTTTGAAATTTTCAAAATTGTAGTGGGTATCTCGAATATTATAGGAAAATCCAGTGCAAAGAAGCGATTTTTCAATGGAAGTGATTGTTGATACATGAATCGCTTTTTTATTTAAATAAGATCCATGAGTTGTTTCTGCAGTAAATAATTCATTTCGTAAAGCATCGTAGATAACGCCAAGGTACGGTTGTCCATCTTTGAGCAAGGCAATTGAAGTGCAAAAGAAAGGGTAAGAATGCGCATAGTTAGTTGTTCCATCTAATGGATCAACTACCCAAATCCATTGTTGAGATATAATTTTTTTTCCAGACTCCTCACCCCAGAATGAATGGTGCGCAAAGTGGGATTGAATAATTTTAAGGATTTTTTTTTCGCATTGATGATCAACTTCGGTCACGAGATTCAAAAATGTTTTGGATTTGAACTGAATATTTTTAACTCGTCCAAAATATTTTTTTTGTATATTGCCAGATGCTAAAGCCGCTTGTATAGCAACTTCTAAGAAGGGTGATGACACAATACGCATCCTTAAGGGTTAGATTTAAGTAGATAACTATTTGATATTTAATTTGAAACGAGGATACGCTTAAAATGCTAAAACGGCAAGTACCGAATTAAAATTACTGGACTTGACAGAAATTGAAATCCTTCTTATTAATTTCATGAAGATTTAGAAAATGACCAAAATAGTCAAGAGGAGGAAATTTATGACAGTACTTTCCAAATATTTAGGAAATCCGGGACGGAACAATCAATGGCTTACGGAATCAGATTTGTTTGAGAACTTTTTGAACCGTAATTTTTTTGAACCAGGATTTGGAACAGGATGGGTTCCGGCAATTGATGTTGAGGAAAGCGAAGATGCCTTTATTATTCGCGCAGAAATGCCAGGATTGAAAAAGGAGGATGTGAAGGTTTCTTTAGTTAATAACATTTTAACCCTTTCTGGTGAGAAGAAAAAGGAAGAAAAAAAAGACCAACACAAATATCACCGAACGGAAAGGATGTATGGGATGTTTCAAAGAAGTTTTTCATTGCCACAAATATATCAGGCAAATAAAATTGAAGCAAACTTTAAGGATGGCATCCTTGTAATTACAGTTCCGAAAACCGAAGAAGCGAAGCCCAAGGAAATTGCTATTCAAGTGAAATAAAGTAAAAAGCTTTAAACCTCCTTCGATGCAGTCTTATCTGGTATCGAAGGAGGAAATTTAGCATCATTATGGGATGCAACGATTGCGACGATTACTATGTGTGGTTATTGCTTTTTTTTTGCTGATTTTAGGTGATTTGATTTTACGAATATCACTGAAAGAGCAACTGTGCCTTTTGTATACCCATCATCGGGTGGTTTGTTCAACCCATCGCTCAATTTTAATTTTTAATCCATTGAACAAAAAAAAATTGAGATTTAAAGTTCAACATTCAATTCAAGGTCTCGTTCCGTTAGCCCATAACTTGGGTATTCTCTATAGAGGAGAAAATGATTTAACATGCTATTCATATCACGGAAGCTACATTGGTAAAATTAGGCCACCACATGCAGTGTCTTTAAATTATGGAGCATGGGCACAGTATAATTTGGGATGGGTGTATGGTGATTGGCAAGATGCAACGATATGGATAAAAAAGGAACACGGCAGTTGGAAAAAGATTCCGATAAAGAGTTCTCATCCTCATTTCATACAATTGGCATGCGAGAATCAAAAAATAGTTTTATTGGCTGTCAAACCGCCAGAAATGCTATTTGTGTCGTTGGCAGGGCAAGTGCTTCAAAAAATTTCGTTGTCAAAGAAAAATTTTCCATTTTTAGGAAGAGCCATGTTTAGGCATTTCTGGAATTATATTTATTTTGAAAAACCTACTATTCCTATGATTTTTGGAATGTGTGGACATCATCAGTTTGGTGTTGTTTTTAGAAGTCACAATGCTTCCTATCGACGGTTAATAAAATTCACTAAAGTCAATACGAGTATTCAGGCACACGAGATCTTTATGCCATTTGAAAGTGTAAAAAATCATCGACGTGTTTGGCCTGCAGGCATTTGTGGCTCAAAATCCAATTTTTGGATTATTTCTACGAGGGGAGGACTTTGGGAAGGGAAAAGGAATTGGTTAATTAAGAAAATTTGCAATTTGAAATCATCATCAAAATGGGATCAGGTAATACATTCCAATTGGACATTGGGACTTTTGATTTTAGGGTTTGCCTTTTCTTTAAGTGTATTTTTACTGCGGAACTATTTGGGGTGCTCTTGGGGAGATTTGAAAATTATTTTTTTATCGCTCATTTTCCCTGGTTTAGGTCATTTTTTGACTGGAAAAATCCAGTGGGGTATTTTATGGATGAGTTTAGAAGGATTTTGGCTGAGCATTTTTGTTTTTTTGCTTGAAAAATTAAAAGACAGCTTATTTGTTTCATTTGATGTCATTATTGAAGTTTTGTTTTTTTGCATTTTCATTTGGATTGTTGCAGCAAGTCATCTACTGGTTAATTATTTTCGAAGAGGCAAGCACGTGTTATAATTTCTGACTTATATTGAATCAGTAATAAAGGAGATGCGGATGATGCATGGATTAGTTTTGGCATTAGGCGTTACAACTTTTTTTTCAACTTTGCTGGGGGGAATTGTTTTTTTAAAATTTAAAAATAGTCCACATTATTTTTTTGCATTTGCTTCGGGCAGTATTGTAGCAGTGGCGTTTTTGGATCTTTTGCCTGAGGGACTTAAAATCGCCGATGAACATTTAATTTCAATGCGAGCTGTTTTTTTAACGATCATTGCTTCTTACAGTTTTTATAATTTGCTTCAAAGGTTTTTTTTAACGCATCATATTCATGATGATGCGAATTGCATTCATCCGTTGGGTACTATTGGTGCCAGTAGTTTAGTTATCCATAGTTTTTTTGATGGCGCAGCCATTGGTGTAGCATTTTCAGCAAATTTTCATCTAGGTGTGATTGTGGCTTTGGCAGTCATTACGCATGACATGACAGATGGTTTAAACACCGTAGTCATTATGATCAAAAATGGTCACTCAGAAAGGAAAGCATGGATGTTTTTAGTTCTGGACGCCTTGGCGCCACTTGTCGGAATAATCGTGACATTTTTGATTCAATTACCACAAACGAGTTTGGTTTATTTGATCGCCATTTTTGTGGGTGAATTTATTTATTTAGGGGCCTCCAATTTGCCTGAAGCACGCGAGTATCAATCCAAGGCCACTACGGTTGCAATGCTATTAGGCGTGTTAATGGTTGTAATTTTAACTGCATTTATTTAATTTTTTTATTTAGTGGTGAAATTATGCCTGGACTCTTAAGCATTCTCGAGTAGGTATAAAATATTTACTTGAGCACCGATAGGAGTTTGTTTTTCAAGATGGGTTTAAGCTGAACAGTTTCTTCCAGGGTGTCAGCTCACGCCATCCGTGTGTTGACCTTATTTGTATTAGGATGCGTTTTAGAAATCCCCTTTAGACAAACCGTTCATAAGTTAAAGTTCAAACATTGAGTTGGAAATAGATGAGTTGATTAATTAGCCAGAATATCCTTTAGATCCGTTGCCTCGATATAATGATTTGTGTAGTTGCTCTTTCATTTAAGCCGAGAAATGCAATTTGGATACTAAACAGGTCGGTTTTGTTGAGCAGGCCAGACGATCGCCTAGCTTGAGGACAATTCTTGCCATTAAAAAGGGACTTGGTTGTAAATTGAACGATTTGTTTAAAGATATGGAATAAGGGATCTTCCTCAAATCAGAAGGATTAACCTCGTCGATTCGCTCAACAAATGGGCACCCTTTTCTTTTTAGCAAGGTCACACAGCATATCTGAGTGGATATTGAGACCAATGTTAGTCATATTGTATACTTGTATACGTGCTCACTGGCCACCAGGTAGACGATTTCGCAAATCTGCCGTTCCGAATAATGCCCACTCATCCGATTGAAGACTTCCGGATTCACCTTCATCATTAATCAATGCCGTCGCTTGGTCTTTGTCTTGATAAAGCGTTGCAATATGGCCCGATCAACCAATTTCAGTAGGAGGCAAGCTAGATTCAGGTTAAAAACGCTATTATTTCTTCGGCAATCCAAAGCTCGCTGGGTAAAGCAATATAAAACTCCGAAAGTTCAAATATTTAATTTCTATCGAGCATGTTATTTATCTCACGCACTTCGCTCAAGTTTCGCAATGGTAAAGCCGTTGGTGAAAGGATGGATCGTGTTAGCCAAGACCTTAAAAGAGCCGGATCCTCAAAATAAATTTAAGCGATATAGAGAAGTGTAATCATGAATACTTTGGCGTTTGTTCCTAACACTAGATTCTTCTAAAAAACATATATGAATGTTAGTTAGTAGTTACCGGTAAGCTTCTTTTAAAATTCAGTGGTGCATCTAAACGAACATAATCAATAAAAATATCAAGGGGTTGTTGAGTTTTAGTTAAATGCACCCAAAATGAAACGGAACGAATCATTTTTAAGTTTAAGCGAGCTTTTAGAAGATCATTAATTGGAACAATAATTTTATTTTCGATATTCGGTAACAGTACTCCCGAAACTTTATACGAAAAAGATCGCGAGTCGACAAATTTTAAAAAATAAGTTACAGGTTGGTTTTGAGGATTAAAAGCATCCATTTGAAAATTTTTAAATGATGACCAATTGTATGCACGAAGTAAAAATAAGGAACTGGAGGAAAGTGTGATGCGTGGTTGCCAATTAATTCCAGGAGTTGGTGTGGCAATGAATTGAGATGGGATCAAAAACTCAATCTGAGCTGATTTTTTTCCATGCGTTACGTGGAGATGAGATGAAGTAATTTGTACATAGCCATTGGTGCGCCATTGAAGATCATTACTGGGGTGTTCAAAGTCATCTAAAATTAAAGTGTGGATTTGTCGGGGGGAGGGAGAAGAATGAAGATTGACAATGCCTAAGCCCACGAGAACAGAATAAACAAAGACCAATAAAATGATAATGCCCAGAATAATCCAAAAACGCCTCATGAAGACTCCTGTATTCGAGGATTTAAAATCGTTGTATTTTAACAAGGGATGAGCAGGCTTTCAATGAAGTTTATAAGTGATCGTGATAAAAATTTGAATTTAAGGTTTCCTCAAAAATATGTGTATTATGTATAAATAACGTTAAAATTTATATGAATTACTTTGAATACAAAGATTTAATATGCGAAAATGCCAATCTGATTTCAAAAACATAACAGGTAAAAAGTATACATGGAATCGATGTCGGCTCCCAAAAAACCACCCATTCGTGTGGATGAAGTTCTTCAAATCCGAATTGAAGACCTTGCATTTGGTGGTGAGGGAATAGGTCATATTCATGGATTTACTGTTTTTGTTCCTCATGGTATCCCCCAAGAACTTGTTGAAGTTCGAATAGTTCAAATAAAAGATAATTTTGGAAGAGCGAAAATTATTCGCGTTGTTGAATCGTCAACTGATCGGGTTTTGCCTGCCTGCCCAATTTTTGAGGAATGTGGAGGATGCCAGTGGCAAAATTTAAGTTATTCAAAACAACTCCAGAGTAAACGAAAGTTTGTTTCTGATTCATTAGAGCGAATTGGACATTTAGTAGGTATTGAAGTTCAACCCTGTTTGCCTTCTTCCGATGTTTATGGATATCGTAATAAAGCGCTTCCGGTCATTTCAATGCGCAAAGGACATTTTGTTGCTGGAATATATGAAACGCGTACGCATGATTTGGTTCCGTACATAACTTGTCCAATTCAGCAATCGTCTATTAATGACCTGATTCAGAAAACACTACAAAAAGTGGAATTGGCAGGATTAACACCGTATCAAGAGAAAAATCATAGTGGTTTTTTAAGACATTTATCGGTCCGATATGGCAAAGGGACTTCGGAACTTCTACTCGCATTTGTGACACGAACGGAGTTTCCGGAAGAGCGATTAAATCGAATTACGTTAATTGATGAACCCTTAGATCAAATTCTTGTCAGAATTTCTAGTGAGCTCATGGAGGAGTTTCCAAATTTAAAAGGGGTGATTCAGAATATCAATCCGAGTCGTACTAATATTGTACTTGGAGTTCAACAAAAAAATTTAGCAGGAAGAAATTTTTATTATGAGATGTTTGATCAGAAAAAATGGAGAGTTTCTCTTAATTCATTTTTCCAAGTGAATACTGCTCAAGCTGAAGTTTTGAATCAAATTGTTCGTGAAGCTTTGGATACGCCGCAAGATCATAAAGAGTGGAGCACGGTTTTAGATTTATATGCTGGTATTGGAACCCTAACACTAGCCGTGGCCGATCATTCCAAATATGTTATTGGGGTGGAAGAAAATGCGAGTGCTGTCGAAGATGCCAATGCCAATGCCATTATAAATAATTATAAAAATATTGATTTTCTAAAAGGCGATGTTCTTTCGATTCTTAAACGCTTGAAAACGGAAAATATTGGGCAAATTGAAGCCATTATTTTAGATCCGCCGCGAAAAGGTTTAGGAATTGAAGTTCTAACTCAAGTGGTATCCATGCATCCTCAGCGAATAGTGTATGTTTCTTGTGATCCGGCTACTTTAGCGCGCGATTTGAATTGGCTTAGTCAAAACGGGTATCAGATTAATTGGGTTCAGCCTTTGGATATGTTTCCTCAAACATATCATGTTGAAACAGTGGTTAAATTAACTCGTACCAATTCCCCTGATTCCAATCCAGGGAATTCAATGAATCTTGGTCATATATCGGCAGATGCAGAAAAAAGCGGAACGAATCTTGTATCTCTTCCCTCAAATAACGTTACGATCAGCAACCAAAACCAGAATCCAAACGAGACTAAAGCGGTCAATTATTTTGAAAGATCAATAAAACAAGCGGAACGCCAATCAAATGAACTTTTAAAAGAATCCGTGTCAATGCAATCTTTATGGCAGGGAAATAAAATTCGAGCGCTAGCTCAAAATGCTATAGTTCGATTAATATTATTCTCAATTGGGATGATGGGTATTGGATTTTGTATTGCGCGAGCGGCATTGGTTCATTCAATGATTAAGTGGTCATCGATGCATTCAACGACGGTTTCTGATGTAGTTGCTACGATGCCTTCTGGAATATTTAAACGATATCAGTTAATTCCATTTAAAATTTATATAAAATCAAAAGTGAAAATGCATGCGATGCATGCTTTTGTCCGAGTCTTTCATGATGGACATTCGGTTCCTATTGTAACTGGGCAGAAGAGAATTAAATTAGTTCCTAACTATCAAAAACGTTTTTTCCATGTAAACTGGCCGATCCCCTTTAATCCCAAGGCCGGGACCTACATTGCTCAAGTTACACTAAAATTTCCAAAATGGAAGCGCCCGAGAACATTTGAATCAAATTTTTCAATTTTACCGCTTAAGCCTTGGGTTCTTCCAACAGGATTTGCAGCTCTTACTATGGAAGGCGGGGCTCAGTCGCCTGTGGGGGCTGTTCCCAATTTGGCGAAACATCACCAAGAATCAAGGGCTGCGGTAGCACAATGGACCAAATTTTTAGGTGCAAATGCTTTTTTGTTTTTAGTAGGCCAAACAGCCATTTGGCATCGCTTCCATCCATCCGAATTTCCATTTTCCAAATATGATTGGGAAACGGCACATAAATATGCTATTGCAATTCATAAAGATAATTTGAAGTTTGGGGCTTATTTAACCACGTTTAAAGTTGTCGGGCAAGGTTGGCGTCAAGCTCCCTATCAATTTGCTGTGGGATATAATAAGAATACGAATCGATTAGTGGAAACTCCATTTATATCACTCGAAGACGTTAATCGACAACGCGATATTATCCATATTTTAGAACGGTTGAATCAAGCTCCTTGGGTTAATATGATTGGATTGGATTATGTTAGGACCGGATATGGGGGTTACGAATTAGTTGATCAGTTTGTGCGTGGTTTAAACATTCCCGTTCCGGCAGGCTTTTTCAAAGAATATAAACCAGAAAGAGAATTATGGCTTGCGAGGCAAATTTTAGTCCACCATAACGGACGATTACATGCTTTGTTTGATTGGTGGCGAGCACATCAAGTAGCAGTAGTGGTTAAACATATTTTAGATGTTGTTCATCCTAAAAAACCTGTTTTTGCCTTTACGTTAGGCTGGGATATGGGGCATGATCATGGATTGGATCCCGCAATGCTTTCAGATGCCGGCGTTGGATTTGATAATGTTATGTTATATCAAAGTAATTTGCGCGAAATGCACTATATGGCCCATCAATGGCCACCTTATTTGAAACGAAGTAGCAATATGTATTTGATTGGAGAAATGGTCGACTTTAATTGGGTTCAAAGATCATTGAACCCTCCGGCTCCTGAGGAACTGTATGATCGTGAAGTTCAAATGTTTAATACTTGGTTTCCCATGAATGACCATCTAGGAATGTTTTGGCATGATTTATACCGACTGATTTGGGGTGTAAAAGGTCCATATGATACGATGGAGTGGGCAATTGCAGGAGGTGCAGCTTTTAGTAAAATGAGAGAAGAGGAAGGTATATTGCCATTACATATGAAGCTCGTAATTCCCAAGCGTGCTATGGTTGGAGAACCGACCACCTTTTCAGTTCAAATCAAAAATGATTCAACAAGAAATTTTACCAATTTAAAATTATATCAACTAAAAACTAATGGAGATCATTATCAAGTATTAAATCAATTGGGCCCATTTCAAATACTATCCGGCAACATTCTTCATATTAGTAATTTAGAGTTTGTGCTACCACTCGAAAATAACCCCGGACGTGAAAATAGATATATGGTTGCAGTTTTATTAAGATCACCGGGACAAATTCCTAGAGATTTTGCTTTTACATATGTTAAGGGAGTACTTCCGCAGGGAACCCCGGTTCCTATAAAAATTCAAAATTTTCAAGGTCTTAATTATATTAATCCATTTCTCGAAGACCCCAGTAAGTTTCCAACATCAAATTGAAACGTTTTTGAAAATACTTTCATGGGCAGGATTTAAAATAAAGAAGTCTCTCGGTGAATCAACTCCATGGGAAGGAGGTGATGAATTAAAGGCTGATTCGAGGATTGGAGTAACTGTATGAGTTCGAAAACAGATTGACGACCAATTTCTTGAAAAGGTTGTTTGAGTGTTGAAAGACCTCGAGAGCCTGCTAAAGGATGGTCATCTACACCGATTAAAGGAATTTTCTTTTCTAAATGTTTTAGTTTGAGAATTTCTTGGGCGCCAGCCGCTAAGGCATCATTAGAAGCAATTAAAGCAGTTGGAGGATTTTTCAAACCCAAAAGATATGAAGCACCTTCTTTACCACTATTGAAATTAAAACTTCCCTTCCAGCGGAGCGAAGCATTCCAAGGGAGATTGAATTTTTTTATCGCCTGTTTAAATCCTCGAAATCGTGTATCAGCATTAGAGACAAGACTGATTTCACCAGAAAGAAATCCAATACGGCGATATCCTTGTTGAACGAGAAATTCAACAACTTGGTATATTCCATGGACTTGATCTGAATCGACAAAATTCAAGTATTTATTTTGAGCACAAACAAGCATCACTCGTTGCATATACGGTTGAAGAATCGGATATAGTTTGGATTGTTGGAGATAAGGCGCGAGCAATAAAATTCCATCAACGCGTGTATCATTAAAAAATTTATGGCGGTTTATAGGTGAGAGCTGATCTAATCGTTCTCCTAAATTGGTCACTAATAGTTGATATTTTGTAGCCGTACAACCATCGAGGATGCCAATAAGAATATTTTGTAGGAAAAAGTTTACACTAGAATAGGGCCAACATAAATACAAGCCTAGCGTCAGGGTTTTTTGTTTTCGAAGATTTTGTGCAATGGCGGAAGGATAGAATTGCATTTTTTCAATGGTTTTTTGAATTAATTCCTTTTTAGTTTTTTTAACATAACCACGACCAGTTAAGACACGAGAAACCATTGCTGGCGATACCTTAACTTTTTTAGCGACATCAAAAATAGTTGGCCGTAAAGTGTTTTTGTTCATGCAGAAATCCTGATTAATTGTGTTCCGAAAATATGATTTTTATAATCTTTTTATTTTTAGTATAAAGCTGAATCATTAAGATTGATATCTTAGAACGCATTTTTTGATTGAGCGTTAAAATTTGAATGTAGGTTTAGATCACGGTTTTTATAATTAAAACCAACAAATAATTTTATAGATGATTTTTGATTTTGGTGTACAATACATTTTCGTTATTGATAGTGATAACGATTTTACTCAAATGGACTGGAATCGCTTTTGAATTATCAAAAATGGTTTTTGCTCACTTGTATTTTAAGCATAATTTTGACAGCAGGGTGTGGAGGTGTTTTTGTAAACCCTGGGTCTAAAAATGTTTCATTACCTTTAGGCTTTATTAATCCAGCGGCCAATCGCAAAGTTATTCCTTTTGATTTCAAGGGTGCTAAAGTCATATTTGTTAGCAATACGGTTGCATCGTTAATTCCATATGGTTCGGAAACTTTTGGGCAGATGAGTGGCGATGAAGTTCATAATGGTAGTGAATCTTTAAAATGTGTTCTTAATTCAAATGATTATTCTGGAATTATTATTGATGCGGGCCAAAGTTATAATTTAGTTAAGGCACGCCAAGAAGGCTATGTTCTGCGGTTTTGGATCAAAGGGAATAAAAATAATTTACCAGTTTATGTTGCTTTATGTGATTCCAAAACACTAAGTCATGAAGTAGAAGTTTCACTACCGCTTAGCCAATTTAAACCAGTTACTCGCCATTGGCAGTTATATCAAATTCCTCTTTCGGATTTTTCAAATATTGGTGCTTATTGGAATGGCGTAGCTAACATTACAGGCGTTCCAATTCATTGGAACGAAATTGAGGAATTTCGAGTCATTGATCAAAAATCAGGTATGGGTATGTATACCGTATATGTAAATGAAGTGGCAATTTCTCCACCTTTGAAAGAGTCATCGGATGGAAAAGTGGGGGCATCTTGAAAGTTACGCGATTTTTTTATTTTTTAACACTATTAGTTATTGGCGGTGTTGGAGCTTGGCCCTCGATTACTCAAGCGGCATCTATGTTTGAAAAGCTCACACCTAAAAATAAAATTTATCAACAAGTAAAGCATTTGGAAGTTTATGGTTTATTAGGGAAAGAAGCCACCAAAGTTTTAAATAGTGGTCAGCCGGTTTCAAGATTACAATTGGCTTTTTATACAGTTAAAGCTAAAGCCTATTTGGCCCAACCAAGTCTTTTAAAACATTCAAATTCAACGACCACTTTTCCAACTCAAACGGCTCCGAACTTGATACCGCAAGGATTGCCAATGGCTGTTGCCACCCCCTCAATGCCTCCCCCTGTATTTCCTCAAGCGGCGACCCAGGACATTCATCGACTTTTGCGGGAATTGCATCACGAAGCGAAATATCTTTATGATCAGTTAAATCTTAATCAAGCAAATTTGAAAAATCAAACCGTTCTTGTTGACGAATTAAATTTGGTTAACAAGAATCTCGAAAAACAATATGTTAAATCAAACAAAAGTTTAGGCAGTCCACAATTTAATTCAAATACAACATTTAATTATGAAACGGACACAGTTCAACCCGAATATAGCGGTCCATTAACTATTTCCAATGGGACATCGTCGGTCGCAAAAATTCCACAAGAAAATACATCCCTATGGACGGAAGAAACCTATTTAGGAATGTGGACAGCCATTGGGCAAGGTAGTTTAAGTGTGGGAATTGATGAAACACTTTTTCTGGGCAATAACGCACCAGTTTCTTTTAATGATCCATCGGCGGCATTGAATTGGATGTTCCAAGGTCCCCTTGGAACGTGGGAGGCGAATGTATTTGATCAGGTTTGGAATCCTTTACCGGATATTGGTATTTTCTTAAGGGGTCAATCAGCAGAAGTTCCATTTCGATTCACAGATCCGTTTAATATTTTGCCCTTTGATAATAGTACGGATTCCCAAATTTGGAGTACATATATGAATAGTATTGGCTATGTGACTCCGAATGGATATGGACATTCGCCAACGGATCGAGTTTTTGATGGATTTGTATTAAATAGTCAGAGTATCAGTTGGGCACCAGGATTAATGGCAACATTTTTAGCGGGACGAATGTTAGAACCAAATCGATTTGAATATGGAATGAAATTTGAACGAACGTGGTTCAATGTTCTTGACACCTATGTAGGGGGATATTGGCTTGAAGATTCTACAGGTATTCCTCAAACACCTCATATGGATTTACGGGATTATGCTGCTCATGCAACCTTGGATTTGGATCCTTTAATTATTTCATTAGATGAAGCTCAGAGCCATTTTTTTACAGGGGTTAACTTAGCCGATCCAACAAATGTTACGCCGTTGGTGGGCAATGCATTTCTTGGAGAAATTAATTTGTATCCATTTTCTTTCTTCTATCAAGCTATTTCTCCTTATTATTCAGATATTCAAAGTCAGGTTTCAATGACCTATTCAAACTTCAATGGTCAATATAATGCTGGAAGTGAGGATGATGTCAATATTAATAACTATGGACAAATTGCAGAAGAAAATACAGTTCAAAATGATCGCAAGGGATGGAGAATTGATTTTGGGTGGAATGGGCGGAAGTATCACTGGATGAAAAAGATATTACCTTCGTTTTTAGATGATATTGTTTTCAATGTAAACTATGCTCAACGGACAGAATATTTGGCTGCCACAGATCCGGCTGGCGATTATATGTTAGAGCCATGGATATTTATTGAACCTTACTATACCTATACAGAAGGAGTCTGGGGTTTGGATTTATTTGGTGGATATGCAACACCATTTCCAGTTCGAGCGGCCTTTAATAACAATATTGATGCCGCACGCGGATATACACTCGGATTTAGTCCCGATGTTGCTTATGAGTTCAGATTAGCTTCACAATTTATACCACTGTTTGACCCCAATGGGTATAATCCAGCAAACCCAGCAGCACGTGCACAATATGCTCAAATCAAAACATATCATTACTTTGCGATTACAGATAAGTGGCAAATCAATCGGATGTTTCAGTTTCATACGCCGTTAGATGTGGTTATAACGGATTTGGACAATAAAGTTTCTGGACAAGCGATTTCATCGAATATACCAGGATTGAGTGCTCAGTCGAATGCAGTATCGAAACAAAATATTCCAGATATGTTTGAGCAAAAAGTTTTTGATGCGGCACTAATGGTTGGACATGTACTACCGCATATTAATGTTATGACGCATTATGCTTGGGAAAATTGGGATTGTAGTTATACGTATCCAGAAATTCATTACCGAACGCACGAATTTGGAGTTGGGCTTGCTTATGATCCACCGTGGTCGGGCGGAAAGATTGAATTGCGATTTGATCGGGTTTTCTTTAGGGACTTAGATCTTCCTGAAAATGATTATACAGTAAATCAGTATCTGGCTGAATATGCATTTATCTTTTAAATGTAGGAAAACGGGCATGAAAAAATGTTGTCTAGTCATTGCGTTAATGACATTAGGGATCGGCCGAGTTTTTGCGGCTCATGGTCCATTATTATCAAGTGATCGAAGTCCCTATTTAAATCAAGATGTCCGAAATTTAGTTGTCGCTGGATTAATTCAGACTCAAGAGATTGGACATCAACCGATTAGTGCGCAATCGAATCTTCAAATTGCGCAACTCACTGCAGTGGCGGCTCAACAATTTTTAAATGAACCTCCTCCATTAGAAGAAGCTTTGCCTCAAACGGCTAATGTAAGTTTGCAACAATTACTAAAAGAATTTCGATCGGAAATTTCATTGATGCAAATAAATGTTGTTAAAGTTCAAAAGCTATTGCAGCAACAAAAAAAAGGATTGCAAGCGATTGAACGAACTCAAAATTCTATAAAAGACAATACTGGAACCAATATCAGTGGCGATATTCGTTCTTATTATAATATGTTTCGGGGTTTTGGAGCGAATGCCCCTATAGGTGCCATGTCTCGAAATGCAAAGGTCTACACGGATTTAGATCTTTCTAGTATTCCTATTCCAGATATTCTTTTTCAAACTGATATCCGGCTTTGGGAAACATATGGATATTATTATGCGGACCCACTGTTTCCTTATGTTTATGTTCGTTGGATGTCGCTTAGTGGAGATAGTTCATATGGGAATCTTCAGTTGGGAGATTTTAAAATAAGTTATACCCCACTGACACTATGGAACTATAATGATGTTTATACATTGCTGGAACCGACTCCCTTTAAAGAGCGCAGAGAAGATTTAGAAGGTTTAGCCGATATCAATGGCGGGCCGGGTTGGATTCTGCAAGGTGGGGAAATTTTCAAAAAATTTAAAATTTCAAAAAATGCCTTATTATCCGATATTCGATATCAAGCAATGTTTGGGCAAATTAATCCGATAGGAACATATCAGTATGGGCAATATTTTTCAGGCGGGCAATTATCGCTCGGCTTTTTTCAGAATGATCTAAAATTACTCGAAACGGGGTTGATGTTGTGGGATGACCCTGGAACCGCTCAAGTGCCATATATTTCAAATTACTCCGCAACTTTTGCTCAACGATATCAGTTGGGAAGCTTCTGGCCTAAATTACATGTAGCACTAACGCCAAATATTTTGCTGTCGATGAATGATGAAATGGCCTTTAGCGATTTTAATAATGATATTAATAATCCAGGCAGAACCTATCAAGATTGGTCATCTATATTTAGGGCAAAGTTAAATATTTCAACAATCCAGTTGAAAGTGAAATATTTAAATGTAGGTCCGAATTTTTATTCTCCAGGATCACAAACCTTGCGGTATACACCTGAACCTGGCGTTGGGTATTTTACCACAAGTAATAATGAAGATAATGGGCTGATTGGGTATCGAAATGAATGGGTTTTTCAGAGTATTTCATCACCGCAATTTGCAGTCTATGACCGCGTTGCTGAAAATATATTTCCATATGGCGATGCCACGCCGAATCGCCAGGGAATTGTTGGAGGTATTCTTGCTGCGTTAGGCAATCAGGGATGGATTAAGCCTGAATTTTTTTATACATCAGCACATGAAATTCAACCGAACTGGGTTTTGAACGCTACGGCAACCGGATTAGTAGCAGCCGACAGTGGGCTTGCAACTGCTGGGATTCGAACATTTTCAAGTTCCGATGGAGCGTTACGACTTAATTTGGGTAACGCACTTCAACTTTCAAATCGACTAACGGTTGGCGGGGAATTTAAAGAAGAAAATACAACCGGCAATGGAACTAGTTTAACCGTAAAAACAATTATAGGAGAATTGGATTTTGTACCTCCCGGATCGTATTTTTCACCTTGGGTGATTTCATTGGGCTATGAGTCTGCGCGTGCTCAGGGTTGGGAATATGTTTTAACAGGCACTACTTATGCGGCCTATGAATTCTACACCGATGCTGCAGCTGTTGGGACCTATACATTAACGGATTTAAATTTAAGCGAAACCACAGTTGCTGTAGGTTTGAAATATAAGATTAATTCACAAATGGATTTGCGGGGTGAGTGGTTTGATGAGCAAACACAGCAATACAATATGGCGAATTATGCATCGCGTGTTCAAGAATGGAGTATTAATTGTGAATCCACCTTCTAAAGTGAGATTGATAATAATCCTATTTTTTATGTTGGTTGCTTCTACGGGGGCGAGCGCAGCTGGACTTTCTTTGTTTGAAAAAGTTCCACAATCCAATGCGGCCTATGTTGAGCTAGCCCAACTCGCCAAAGATAATTTATTGAAAAAAGACGAAGTTCGATATCCATTGACACGATATGAGGTTGCTCAAGATATACTTCAAGCCAATCGGAATCTTGAGACCCAAAAGAGTCATTCAACTCCGTTTTTTGATAGTGATTTAAAAATTGATCAAACCGATTTAACTTCACTGCAGCAAGCATATCAGGCAGAAGTTGCGGCAGTGAAAAAAGATGTTCAAAAGCTCCAGAAAGAAGAACAAACGCTTAACCTTAGGGAATATAGAATTTTTAAAAAATTGAATAACGATATTATTTTTGGGCATGCTATTCGTGTTGATGGTTCTGGAGTTTTTTGGATGGTTCCATATTCAAAGGAATATGGATTGGGGTTGGCATATCCCTTTTCAAATCGTTACTTTCAAACCGTGCTTAACTTAAATGCTTCAGTAGAAGTGGCGCCGCAAGTCAATTGGAAATCTGAATTTCAGATTTTAGCTAATGAACCTCAGCAGTCAGTGACGATTCTTTTGCGACGTATGACGATTCACTTGGATCCGAGTTTTATGTCTATGGACATTGGCGATTTTTATCAGGCGTATACACCCTTAACACTTTGGAATCGTGATGATTTAGATCTGGAATACAAGCCAGAAACCCTGAATCGGATTGATGAATATCCAAAATCGCTTGTATATTTAAATCATGAACCTGAATATCCTTTGCGTGGGTTAAAAGTCGGAACTCGCATTTTTTGGCCACAATCTCCGGCTGTAAAAAGTTTCAATATTTCAGTATTTGCGGATATGGTTAATAATAATTACCAAATCGGCGGAACCTATGTTGGAACGACGTTTAATAATTGGATTTTTGGAGGCAAAGGTGTTTTGAGTTTTAGAAAATATCTAACGATTAGTGGATACGCAGTCTTGTATGATGTTCCATTTAATTCGAATCCAACCGTGACGTATAACCCAAATGTTCCGACTTTATGGGCTCAACAATATCAGGTTGGAAGTGTCGTTCCCAATTTAAAAATACCCGTTGCGGCAGGTGTCACGATTGGAGTTAAAATGGAACTGGCCGATGCTTTGCTTCGGGATGATATTTTTAATTCAGGTCGCAATGTAAGTGGTCCTGCGGTTATTGGCGGTCCAAATATCCAATTTGGTCGATCAATCATTCAATTAAATTATATTCGAATTAGTCCGTCGTATTATTCTCCACTCGCTCAACTTCGACAATATGATAGCTATGACGCTACAACAGCGGCATTTTCAGCATTTGCTCCAGGGTTACTGGGATTTCCGTTTTTTACTCAAATTACCGACCCAAGTGGAATTTACCGGTTTTATAATCGCTTGACGGACAACGTTTTCCCTTATGGTTTAGCCACACCCGATCGGCAGGGAATTGGCGTGCAATTCGCCCTGCATTTTCTCCATAATTTGAAATTGCAAATTCCTGGAAAAATTTATTTTGTAAGTGAAATTAGTGGTAATATGGTTGTAAATAAATCTGGAACGGAATTTGTATCTTTGGAAAATCCTACATCAACGACACCGGTTATTCGACATTTTATTTATGTTAATATTGGGCCACAAATTCATCTCCAACATGTTTTGAATTTGGATCAACCATTTAATGTTGGGTTGAATATTCGTGATGAGAATACGCAAAGCTCCATTGGGAACTTGAATAGCATTGGTGTTATCTTGGGTATTGATCGGAGAATTGTCCCTAAATGGTGGCTTGAAGTTGGAACTGGTCCGTTTCATTCTCAAGGTGTTGAGTCAGGATATGAAGGAACGCCGACCGCCCAATATACATTTTGGTTTGATAATGGGGATTTGGGTGATTTTTCTAATTTTTCGATCAATGAAAGTAATTGGGAATATTTCTTGTCGAACACGTTTTCAATTACGAAGCAATCGAAACTTTATTTAGATTGGATTGTTGAAAAAGTGAATTCAGCTTTTTCAACCAATGGATCTAATCAAAATCTTTCAACAGTAACGAATACAGTGGATGCGGAATATGCAATTAAATTTTAAGCGCCTAGTAATCCTTTTGGGAATAAGCATGCTCGTTGTTGTGGGCTGCAAAAATCAACTTCCAACCATGGAAAGCGTAGGCACGCTAGGGGGATACAGTGCTAATCCGCCCGATCGACAAACGATCTGTAATTTTGATAACGGACAGGTTTCAGTAAATCCCTATATTTTTGAACCAACCAACGGACCGACATATTACTTATATAGTGCAGGATCATGGACACTGCCACAAAATGCCCCCTATGTGATTGGATTAATGCAAGTTGTTTCTCCTGGATATGAATCTAGTAATTGTTTGCATTTATCAGGGACGGTAGACGATCCAGGTACCGGGCTCTATCCCCAATTTTCTTTGCGTTGCAGCATAGAGGCCACTAAATATTATGATTGCAGTTTTTTTACGGGAGTTGAATTTGCTTTGAAAATTATGCCCGATGATAATGCGCCACAACGACTTTTTGAGGTTCCGATTGCAGCGACTGATGAAGCAGCCGATGATCCAAGGGGAACGTGCACGTCGAATTGTTATAATCATTTTCGATATGCGTTACCAACTGGGCCTGGATCTGGGCAATGGCAGTATTTTCAGATCCCATTTTCGTTGCTGACCGAGCCCTCCTTTGGAAACAACGCGCCTTGGACTCCAAATAAGATTATTCGAATTGAATGGGATGAGGATCGGAATAATGCCGCGGGAACTTCTACGATTGACTATTATTTAGATCAAGTTTCATTTTATTGATGTCGGGGGTGAACTGTAATGAATAACACGCAACTTTCAATTACCAGATCAATACTTTTTTTGGTACTAGGTACTGGAGTTCTTTTTTATCTTATCCAAGGATGCAAAAGCCAATTGCCAACTCCCGGTTCATTTGGAATTTATTCGTTACCCACCAGTTATATTGATAACTTTGAAACCGGAAATACCGAGATCAATCCAAATTTACTTGGATCAACTGGTGGTTTTGCACTTGATGCCACTTTTGCAGGTAACACGATTGATAATCCTTTTGTATTGCCGGGTGGTCCACCGGGTAGTTATTATGATGCACAGATTTTTGGCACCTTGACAGACCAAGGCAATGGACAATATCCGGGGTTTGAACTCGAAATTTTTCTGAACAATGGCAATTACTATACGGCTACCACATTTACGGGTGTGATGATGGATATGTTAATTCCGGCTCAATCTGCCAGTGGTCAAGCTGAAAACCAGGTTCAAGTGATGCGATTTAATGTAGCTGTTGCTCGTACGCAGCCTGTTACAGCCTCACCGGCAGGAATATGCACAAGTGGGTGTTACGATCATTTTGGGGATAACTTATCAACGACACCATCAGCAACTTGGCAACATTTAACATTTCCCTTTTCAGGCATGACTCCTCAATTTGCGCCGCTGACACCTAACACACTTTCACCTACCGATTTAACCCAGATACTGTATTTAGAGTGGCTTTTTAGCTCAAACAATGTTAAGGGCTCATATCCAATTAGCTATCAAGTCGATAATGTCCGATTTTATTGATGATATAAATTTAAAAAATTTATAAATCCCTTTCTTTTTTAGAGCCTGATTTCGTAGAATTCATGATGACATAAATATATTTTGATATTAATAACGAGAAAGTAAAAATTGAATCTTTCAACGATTAGAAATTTTTGTATTATTGCTCATATTGATCACGGAAAAAGTACTCTGGCAGATCGGTTGCTTGAAAAAACGGGCGCAATTGCGATTCGTGATATGCGTGATCAAGTGATGGATCAGATGGAACTTGAGCGCGAGCGAGGCATTACAATTAAAGCCAAAGCGGTTCGTATTTTTTATACAGCTAAAAATCAAAAACAATACGAATTTAATCTGATTGATACGCCAGGACACGTTGATTTCAACTATGAGGTATCACGAAGCTTAAAAGCCTGCGAAGGTGCGCTGCTTCTTATTGATGCATCACAGGGGGTCGAGGCCCAAACCTTAGCCAATGCTTTTTTAGCTTTTGAACAAAAGCTGGCAGTTATTCCTGTGATTAATAAAATTGATCTTCCGGCGGCTGATATTGATCGATGCAAGCGACAAATGGAAGAATCATTAGCTTTAGATGGCAACGAAGCGATTCTCGCTTCTGCGAAGGAAGGTCGTGGAGTTGAAGATATTTTGGAAGCGGTTGTTCAAAATATTCCGCCACCATCTGGAAATTTGGATAGCCCTCTCAAGGGTTTGATTTTTGATTCCATGTATGATCCTTATCGTGGTGTCATTCTTTTCATTCGAATTATCGATGGGGGTATTCAAAAAGGATGCCGAATGAAATTAATGTCGACCGGTAGCGTGTTTGATGTCGAAGAGGTGGGGATTTTTAAACCTAAAATGGAGAAAATCGATCAATTATCAGCTGGCGAAGTTGGATACGTTGTCGCCAATATTAAGGAAGCTAAAGAAGCGCGTGTGGGTGACACGATTACTGAAGACGGGAAAGAAGCGCTTCAAGCACTTCCCGGATTTCAGGATGTCTTGCCCATGGTTTTTTGTGGGTTGTACCCGGTCAATGGAGAAGATTTTGATAAGCTTAAAGAAGCGTTGCAAAAACTCAAATTATCAGATGCGGCTCTTTCATTTGTTCCAGAAACCTCATTAGCACTTTCATTCGGATTTAGATGTGGCTTTTTAGGTCTTTTACATATGGAAATTGTTCAAGAACGTTTGGAAAGAGAATATCAGCTGAATTTGATTGCGACAGCACCCAATGTTATTTACCAAGTGAGAAAAACAAATAGCGAAACAATAGTTGTTGATAATCCATCGAAACTTCCCAATATAACCTTGATTGAATTTATAGAAGAACCCTATATTCTTGCGAAAATAATTGTTCCAGCAGAATATATAGGGTCGGTCATGTTTCTTTGCCAAGAAAAAAGAGGCATTCATAAAAACACTGAATTTTTGGACTCGCAACGAGCGCTTATTACATATGAATTACCCTTGGCTGAAATGGTTATCGATTTTTATGATAAATTAAAGAGCTGTACTAAAGGGTATGCGTCACTGGATTATGAACTCCTTGATTATCGGGCAAGCAATGTAGTTAAAGTGGATATTCTTTTAAATGGCGAAGTGGTGGATGCACTCTCCTTTATTGTTCATGAAGCGAAAGCCGCTATTCGGGGACGAGCGGTAGCCGAAAAATTAAAAGAAATTATTCCACAACAATTATTTGAGGTGCCCATTCAAGCAGCAATTGGTGGGAAAATTATTGCTCGGGAAACCATTCGAGCGCGTCGTAAGGATGTGCTGGCAAAATGCTACGGAGGTGATATTACCCGAAAGCGCAAGTTGTTAGAAAAACAAAAAGAGGGGAAAAAACGAATGAAAAATATTGGACAGGTTGAGATTCCACAAGAAGCTTTTATGGCTGTATTAAAAATTGATTGAAGTGATTAATTAAGGAGTTTTAAATGAATTTAAATACCATTTTGCTTTTAATTGCTGTAGGGTTAACTATTGTTGAAGCGATCATTCATTGGGGTTTTCCGAAAATTCGGCAGCATACTGCAGGGCGAATTGTGTTGGAATATGTTGATGCTTTTTGGATTGCACTGTTAGTGGCATTGACGATTAAGACATTATTTATTCAGGCTTATAAAATCCCCTCAGGTTCAATGGAACCGACTCTACTTCCAGGCGACTATATTCTAGTTAAAAAGTATGAATATGGGTACTCACTATTTAATGAAACTCCTCGTTTTTTGGAGTTTAATAAACCTAAACGTGGTGATGTTATTGTTTTTGTTTATCCAAGGAATCATAGCAAGGATTATATTAAGAGGGTAGAAGGTGTTCCAGGCGATGTTTTAATGATGAAAAATAAAATTCTTTATGTGAATGGTAAGAGACAGTATGAGCCATACGTCATTCATACCGATCCAAATATTATTCCGCGAAAAAATGATTTAGGGTGGGAACGAGACAACTGGGGACCTGTTACAGTTCGTCCGAATCATTATTTTATGATGGGGGACAATCGAGATGATAGTTCGGATTCTCGAGTATGGGGACAGTTGAACGCAAAATATATTAAAGGGCAAGCTTGGATAATTTATTGGCACAGTAATAATTTTCATCCGGATTTTAGCCGCATGTTCAAATTAATACCTCAATAGCGTGAGGTTTATGGCATGAATCCGGTGGATGGAAATTTTAAAAACGATACCTGTATGGAAACGACATGGAATGGAAGTGAGGCGATACACGCATCACATATTTATTTTCACATTCCTTTTTGCGTGTCTCTATGTCAATACTGCGACTTTATCTCTTTTACAGGAAAAGCCAATCTGATCGATTTTTATGTGGATAAACTGATTGAGGAAATGGATTTCTTCCCAATATCACGTTCTCTTAAAACAATTTATTTTGGAGGAGGAACGCCTTCGCTCTTGGAGCCGCACCATCTTGAGAAAATACTTCATGCGGTTCAAAATAAATATCATCTGGAAGGACATGCTGAAATTTCCATGGAATCAAATCCAGAAACGGTTGATTTTGAAAAATTAAAAGCATACCGTCGATGTGGAGTCACACGATTAAGCTTGGGTGCTCAGGCGTTTCAAACCAATGTTTTACAGCAATTGGGGCGTCAGCATGATTGGCATCGAATTCAATGTGCATTTGAAGATGCTCGAAAGTCTGGTTTTGAAAATATTAATTTGGATATTATGATGGGCTTGCCTTTTCAAACATCAGATCAATTTAAAAAGACTATACAAGAGGCTTTGAAATTAAATCCAGATCATTTGTCCATTTATGCTCTTCAAGTTGAAGCCGGAACACCATTATCCACGCGAATTAAAAATGGTCTGACGCTTCCAGATGATGACCAAGTTGCCGATGAATATATGTGGGTTCAAGATATTCTACAATCGAATGGATTTGATCAGTATGAGGTTTCAAATTTTTCAAAAATTGGAAAACATTGCCGGCATAATTGGGCAATTTGGCGAGGCGACAATTATATAGGCCTAGGGGTGGGAGCTGTGGGAACAGTGGGTACTATTCGCTATAGCCATCGGGATTCCTTAAAAGAATTTTTACAAATACGAAATGGCCACTTTAGCACATTCCTTGATCAAGAATTTTTGCCTCTCCAAACTCGTCAGGTTGAAAGGGTGATGCTTGAATTAAGAACTAGCCAAGGGGTTTTGAAATCGAATTTGGATTTTGTTTTTCAAGACCGGCAAAAAAAAACTTTTTTTGAACATCTGATATCCCAAAAATATATAGTTCAACGTGGAGACTATTATGTGGTCCAGCCTGAAAAATTTTTTGTTTTAAGCGGAATTTTGGATAAAATTATCTAACAAATTGTATTATAACTGTTTTGAAGATGTTGACTTTATAAATTTCATACGTATTATTGATTAAACCTTGAAAGGCAAGTTGGAAACTTAAAATTTAAGGATCGATTTGAATGGATCGGCATGAAAATGTTTTGAGTTCGGTTATTCAAGAATATGTGCAATCAGCAGTTCCAGTTAGTTCCCAGACGATTGCTCAAGAAATGAATGTTTCTTCGGCTACAATTAGGCATATTTTAACGAATTTAGAGGAAGATGGATATTTAACTCATCCACATGTATCTGCAGGAAGAATACCCACACATCAGGGATATCGTTTTTATGTTAACCGATTAATGAAAGTGAAGAAGGTTACTTGGCATGAACAGCAATTATTTAAGCGAGAATATGAGAACCTGAAACGAGAAGCCGAGGTATTAATTCGTCATACCTCTCGAATTATCTCTATAATGACACATCTGTCTGGGATCGCGGTATTTCATATTGCTAAGAATCTTATATTGGATCACTTCGAATTAGTTCAAATTGACCCTAAAAAAATTATGGTAATCCTTATTTTAAAAAATGATTGGGTCAAAGAAGAGTTAATTCGGTTAGAAGAACCCTTTCTTCTTAAGGATGATTTCAGAAACTGGTTAAATAATCGGTTTAGTAATCTAGCTCTTGATCAAGTAAAGTCACAGATTTTGTCAGAAATTGATAATCAGGGACGTCAAAAATTAAAACTACTGCAAACTATTGTAGAATTGCTTAATCAATCTTTAATCATAAACGATGATGAAATATGGATGTCAGGAACCGCTAATTTAATAAATCAACCTGAATTTAAAAATGAGCACTGGATGGAACAAGTGGTTCGAATTTTTGATCAGAAGGAAAAATTAAAAACCATTTTTGAAACTCAATGGAGTCATCCTGGATTAAAGGTTCAAATTGGTCCTGAAAATCCAGAGAATGAATTTCAAAATTTTTCATTAGTACATGTGCCATGCCATTTTCATGGGCAGGCGGTCGGTGCATTTGGAGTTTTAGGACCGATTCGTATGAACTATGATCGCGTGATTGGTCTGATTGAGCATTGCACTAATTTGTTGGAACATTTTTTTTGAGGTGAAAGGTATGATGCAAGAACAACCCATTATTCCGGACAGTGACAAGGATTCTGAAGTTGAAATTTTATCGTCTGCACCCGAAGATTATCATGAAGAAGAAGGCGTGCAAGCTTCTACGGGTTCAAGTGATACGACTACTGATCTGGAAAAATCATTAAAACCGTTAACCGATGAAATTCAGGTGCTCAAAGGCAAAAATGAAGAGATAAAAGAAAAATTGATTTGGCTTGCAGCGGATTTTGAAAATTATAAAAAGCGAGCCTTGAAGGATAAAGAAGAATATCTTAAATTTGCACAAGCTTCAATTTTAAAGGAACTGTTGAGTGTTGGGGATAACCTAGAAAGGGCTCTAGCGAGTAATGTTGATCAAAATCAAGGAGCTCTTCAAGCCCTAAAACAAGGTGTCGAATTGACGTTGAAACAATTTCATGCAACTTTGGAAAAACATGGTGTTAAACGAATAGAGGTTCAAGGGAAAAAATTTGATCCGCGATTTCATGAGGTAATGCTTCAAGAAGATACCAATCAGGTGGAAGATCAGACTATTTTAGATGAGCTTCAAGGGGGGTTCCAATTACATGATAGAGTTTTGAGGCATTCCTTAGTAAAAATTGCCCGAAACATTCAAACGGAAGGAAAAGAAAGCAAACCCTTGAAACAACCTGAAGGCACCAAGTAATAAAATTAATCAAAATACAGGGAGAAAAAAATGGCAACAAATAAAATTTTAGGAATTGATTTAGGAACAACAAATTCATGCATGGCTATTATGGAAGGTGGAGATCCACAAGTTTTAGCGAATTCAGAGGGTGCACGAACCACACCATCAGTAGTTGGGTTTTCTAAAACTGGCGAACGGTTAGTAGGGAGGGTAGCCAAAAATCAATCAATTACGAACCCAACCGATACGATTTATTCGATTAAACGATTTATGGGGCGCAAATTAAAAGATGCTGAAGTTCAAGTGGATCGAAAGTTAGTTCCCTATACATTAGTTGAAGCGTCTAATGGCGATGTTCGCGTCAAAACCGATAAGGAATATTCTCCTCCGGAAATATCGGCTATGATTTTGCAAAAACTAAAGACGGATGCAGAAAATTATTTAGGTTCACCAGTGACACAAGCGGTGATTACAGTTCCCGCTTATTTCAATGATGCTCAACGCCAAGCAACCAAAGATGCGGGGCGCATTGCAGGTTTAGAAGTTTTGCGAATTATTAATGAACCAACGGCAGCAGCTTTGGCATATGGGTTAGATAAAAAACAAAAAAACGAAAAAATTGCTGTTTATGATTTAGGCGGTGGTACATTTGATATTTCCATTCTTGAATTGGGAGATGGCGTTTTTGAAGTGAAGTCCACTAATGGAGATACGCATTTAGGTGGTGATGATTTTGATCAACGAATTATTCAGTGGTTAATTGATGAATTTAAAAAAGATTCGGGGATTGATCTCAAAAATGATCGAATGGCCTTGCAACGATTAAAAGAGGCATCGGAAAAAGCTAAAATTGACTTATCAACTACGATGGAAACCGAAATTAATTTGCCATTTATTACAGCAGATGCATCGGGTCCAAAACATTTGAATATGAAGTTGAGTCGTTCTCGTTTGGAACAATTGGTTCTGGATATGGTTGAGAAAACCTTGGAACCTTGTCGTAAAGCATTAAAAGATGCCAATTTAACAGTAGAAGATATTCATGAAGTTGTTTTGGTAGGTGGAATGACTCGAATGCCATTAGTACAAAAATTAGTGAAAGATTTTTTCAAAAAAGAACCACATAAAGGGGTTAATCCCGATGAAGTGGTTGCCATTGGGGCAGCGATTCAAGGTGGTGTACTAAAAGGCGAAGTTAAGGATGTTCTTCTTTTAGATGTAACCCCCCTGTCATTGGGTGTTGAAACGTTAGGCGGAGTAATGACTAAGATTATTGAGCGCAATACAACCATTCCAGTTAAGAAGAGTCAAGTATTTTCAACAGCGGCAGATAATCAAAATACAGTTTCCATTCATGTTTTGCAAGGTGATCGAGAGATGGCATCTGATAATCGAACCTTGGGGCGATTTGACTTGGTTGGAATCCCCCCTGCACCTCGAGGTATTCCTCAAATTGAAGTGGCCTTTAATATTGATGCCAATGGAATTCTACATGTTTCAGCAAAAGATTTAGGGACAGGAAAAGAACAGAGCATTCAAATTACAGCTTCATCGGGATTAAGTGAGGATGAAATTAAACGAATGCAAAAAGAAGCGGAAGAACACGCAGAGGAAGATAAAAATAAAAAAGAAAAAATAGAAACTAAAAATCAAGCGGATTCATTGATCTATTCGACAGAAAAATCCATGAAAGAATATGGCGAAAAACTTGATGAATCAACTCGGAAATCAATTCAAGAGAAACTTGATCATTTGAAAGCAAACTTAGAAAATTCGGATCCTCAAGTAATAAAAAAGGCTATTCAAGATCTTCAAGAAGCATCGATGAAATTAGGAGAAGTAGTTTATCGTGAGGCGGCTGAAAAACAATCTGCAGCTCAAAAAAATCAACCGAATTCCGAGCCTGCTTCTGAATCTAAAAAAAATGATTCAGTTGATGCAGAATATCAACCGGCTGATCATGAACAGAAGTAATATTATTTAAATTTAGAGGATACTTTGACAAATGCCGAAAAAAAAAATAGTTATATTAGGTTCGACAGGTAGTGTCGGAGTTTCTGCTTTAAAAGTAATTCAAAAACTTTCGGATCAATTTGAAGTAGTTGGGTTGACAGCGGGAAAAAACATTAAAATGTTAATCCAGCAAATTCATGCTTTTAAACCCAAGCTGGCAGCTATTCAAGATGTAAATTTATTTAATGAACTCAAACAGCAAACACATGGACTTCCAACCCGTGTATTAGCTGGCGAAGCTGGTATTGAAGAGGTTGCCGTTCAAGAAACCAAACCACTTTTACTTTCAGCGATTGTTGGTGGTGCTGGATTAAAGCCCACCCTTTCAGCTATATGTAATGGTCAAAACATCGCATTAGCGAACAAAGAAACACTAGTTATGGCAGGTGATTTAATGACTGCTGAGGCTGAAAAACGGAATGTCATGATTATTCCGGTTGATAGTGAGCATTCAGCTATTTTTCAATGTTTATATGGAAACAAACAGCCCTTAGAAATTCACAAGCTTATTCTTACAGCATCGGGAGGACCTTTCCGAGAATGGAAAATGCGTCATTTTAAAAAAATCAAGTTAGAAGATGCGCTTTCTCATCCAACTTGGAAAATGGGCCCCAAAATTACAATAGATTCTTCAACGTTGATGAATAAAGGGCTTGAAGTGATTGAGGCTAAATATTTGTTTAATGTGGAATTAGGTAAAATTGATGTGGTGATTCATCCAGAGTCCATAGTCCATTCCATGGTCGAATATATTGACGGTTCTATTTTAGCTCAACTGGCAGTTCCCGATATGCAATTACCGATTCAATTTGCAATTACTTATCCCAAACGATTTAAAACACCAGTGCAACGAATGGATTTAACTAAATTATCAGGGCTCCATTTTTTTAAGCCGGATTTTCGAAAATTCCCATGTTTGGATTTAGCATATACGGCGGCGAAGTTAGGTGGCAGTATGACGATCGTTTTAAATGCGGCTAATGAAATGGGAGTGCGATTGTTCCTTGAAAACAAAATTCCATTTTTGAAAATACCCAAGCTGATTGAACGAGTTATGTTAAAGCATCGTGTTATGACAAAGTTGCGTCTTTCTGCTATATTAGAAGTAGATCAGTGGGCTCGTCAAGAAGCTCTATCGTTTGCCTGAGATATACAATTTATTATTTTGATGAGGGTTAAATATTATGAATTTTGGTATAGCGCTAGAAGTCATTTTAGCATTTGGGTTTATGATTTTTATTCACGAATTTGGCCATTATTTAGCTTGTCGCTTATTTAAAGTGAAAGTAGAACGTTTTGCAATTGGATTTGGTCCCACATTGTTCGCCAAGAAAATTGGAGAAACAGAGTATGCGGTTTTAGCTATTCCTTTGGGCGGCTATTGCAAGCCTGCTGGGGGAGATTTAAGTGGAGAATCGGCTAAGGAGTTATATTCTAAACAGCCTCAACCAGGCGATTTTTTATTTGCAAGTTGGTGGAAACGAATATTGATTTTTATTGCAGGGCCGGCAATGAATTATTTTTCTGCATTTGCTTTTTTTGTTATTTTACTTTTATGGGGACAAAAAATTCCAATTGAAAAGCCAATTTTGGGATTTGTGCCTCCCCACAGCTTGGCTGCCCAAGCAGGTTTGAAAATGGGGGATGAAATTTTAAAAGCCGATGGACAACCAATTAAGAATTTCTTTACTGATGAAAATATTATTGTGAGTCAAATGTTAAAAAGTCCCACACATTCTTCCCTATTGATAATCAAACGTCATGGAAAAATTTTAGAAAAAAAAATTCAGGGAATCTTAAATAAAAAAACGATTATAGGCCTTTACCCGCATCTATCAACCAAAATTGGGTCAGTTCCATTGATGACACCTGCTCGACAAGCGGGAGTGCGAGGAGGAGATGTTGTTTTAAGTGTTAATGGTACTAAGGTTTCTGATTGGGCTCAAATGGCTTATCTAATTCGACATGCGAGTTCAAATGAAATTCATCTATTAATTCAAAAAGGCCGACATCAATATTTAATACATGTTCGGCGGATCTATAATGGTTTTTACAAGGCCATTGGCATTACGGCTCCAAATCCAAGTAAGTTTTTTATTAAACGTGAAAATTTCTGGAAGGCATGTCAACTTTCACAACTGAGGATTCAACTTTTCTCAGAAGCATTTTTTGTTTCATTGGGTAAATTAATCACCGGTCAAATTTCATTAAGATCCAATTTAGCCGGACCAATTACTATTGTAAGAACAATGTATGACCAAGCGGAAAAAAGTCTTAAATCATTCTTAAATATTGTAGGCATTATTTCATTGATTTTATGCTTTATGAATCTTTTGCCGATTCCATTAGTGGATGGTGGACAAGTGTTTCTGTGCTTCCTAGAGGCTGCTCGTCAAAAACCCGTTTCAGTTCGTTTTCAAGAAATTTATCAGCGTATTGGCATTGTTTTGATCGGTGCGCTGATGATTTTAGCGGTCTTTAATGATATCTGGTCTTTTATTATTGAAAAATTTCATAGTCAAATTCCATGATGTGATTTTAAAATTTATAGAATTCAGGCAGGGAGGCGCGTTTGAAAATTCATGAATACCAAGCCAAAGAAATATTATCAGCTAGAGGATTGCCGGTTGAAGTGGGAGTGGTGATTTCAGAATTAGCTCAATTAGATGAAGCTTTACAAAAAATTTCTTCGGGTCCCTGGGTCATTAAAGCGCAGATCCATGCCGGTGGGCGCGGTAAAGCTGGTGGCGTGAAATTGGCTAAAACCACACGTGAAACGCGTGAATGGGCAAAACAAATTCTTGGCATGAATCTAGTGTCACCGCAAACAGGACCTCAAGGTAAAAAAGTACGAAAAATTTTAATTGCCCCAGCCGTAGAATATACGCGTGAACTTTATGTTAGTGTGGTTTTAGATCGTAAAAACCAATGTCCGGTTTTTTTATATTCAACCGAGGGGGGAGTGGAAATCGAAGAACTGGCGGCCACTAAGCCTCAAGCAATTCAACGTGTTTTAATTGATCCTGCTCAAGGAATGTTGCCATTTCAAGCACGCGAAATTTATTTTAATTTAAATTTACCGAAAGAAAATATCGCTCAGGGGACAAAAGTATTTCAACGACTTGTACAAACTTTTTTGGATTTAGATCTATCGCTAATCGAAATCAATCCGATGGTGATATTAAAGAGCGGAGAACTTTTTTGTCTAGATGCTAAGATCATGTTTGAAGACAATGGATTGCTTCGTCATGCCGAATACTTAAATATGCGAGATTTGGATGAAGAAGACCCCCGAGAAATGGAAGCCGCTAAAAGTGGCCTTTCGTATATCTCATTGAATGGAGATATTGGATGTTTAGTGAATGGCGCGGGGTTGGCTATGGCTACCGCCGATGCTATTCAATATTTTGGTGGAACGCCCGCTAATTTTTTGGATGTTGGCGGTGGTGCATCAACCGCATCGGTGACACATGCGTTTAAAATCATTCTTTCCGATTCAAGAGTTAAAGCAATACTGGTGAATATATTTGGCGGAATTATGAAATGTGACGTGATTGCTCAAGGTATTATTGATGCTGCAAAACAAGTGAAGCTTAATGTTCCTTTAGTGATTCGTTTGGAGGGAACCAATGTGGATAAAGGAAAGGAATTACTAAAGTCATCGTCGTTAAATTATAAATTTGCGGATAGTTTAAATACAGCTGCTAAAGAGGTGGTTTTAGCAGTTCAAGGAGCAAACGTGTGAATCTTTGTTTAAATGAAAATACGCGAGTGATTTGTCAAGGAATTACTGGTTCGGCAGGTTTATTTCATTCGAAAGCATGCCGTGAATACGGAACTAATCTAGTCGGAGGTGTAACGCCCGGAAAAGGCGGAAGTGTTATTGATGGGTTTCCCGTATTTGATACCGTTCGCGCAGCTGTTTCTAAAACCAATGCAAATGCGAGTATGATTTTTGTTCCAGCCCTTTTAGCCGCTGATGCCATTTTAGAGGCGGCAGCATCTGGTATTGAATTGATTGTTTGCATTACGGAAGGGATTCCCGTAAATGATATGGCTAAAGTTATTCAGGTATTAAAAAAGAATTCACATGTTCGCTTGATTGGCCCTAATTGTCCAGGAATTATTACGCCTGGGGTGGCAAAAATCGGAATAATGCCAGGATATATCCACAAACCAGGGAAAGTTGGAATAGTATCTCGATCAGGGACATTGACGTATGAGGCAGTTTGGCAGGTCACGCAACTTGGTTTAGGGCAATCCACTTGTGTAGGTATTGGAGGGGATCCAATAGTGGGGATGAATCATATTGATGTATTACAGGCTTTCAATGAAGATCCACAAACTCAATCAGTTATTATGATCGGCGAAATTGGAGGAACTGCAGAAGAGGAAGCCGCGTTATATATAAAAAAAGAGATGAAAAAACCAGTTGCAGCCTTTATTGCAGGCACAACGGCTCCTCCTGGGAAAAGAATGGGGCATGCTGGAGCAATTGTTTCAGGCGGAACCGGAACGGCTTTGGGCAAAATTGAAGCCCTTCGCTCTGCTGGAATAATTGTTGCATTAAGCCCTGGAGAAATTGGAACTTCATTAGTTTTAGCTTTAAAGCGTGGGTTTTCAAAATAATCATAACAAATTTAATGGTTAAGCCAATTTATAAGGCTATTCCATGTGATCTTTGTCATAAATTTAAAACACTAATTTTCTTATAATTACTTTGTGTGTTATTAAATTATGGAGCAAATATGAGAGTAACGCGTATTGCAGAGGACACATTCGCAGATTCAAAATCTGCCAAACGGGAAAATCCTTTCCACGCCCGTCCGGATCTACAAACCATTAAAACCATGTTAAAGCTCATGTTTCAATTTAATGACCAAGATCCAGAGTTTCATCGGTTTGCTTCACAATGCTCTTTGGACTTTTTTACGAGAAATAAAATGATATTAAGCCATGGGGCTTATTCCGATCATATTTATGTTATTGTAGATGGCATTATAAAGATTTTTAGAAGTAGCACCCAGGGCAAAAGAACGACCTATGCCTTTTTAAGAAAAGGACAACTCTTACCAGAATTAAATCCTTTATTCAAAATACCCCATGGTTTTTCTGCAATTGCTCTGATGGATACCGTATGCCTTAAAATCCCTTATTCAGTTTTTTTTAATATTTTCCTTCATCGACAAACTGCGACATTGTGGTTAATTTCACAATTGACGAAATTTCAAGAGCAAATTAGCGAGTGGAAATTGATAAGATTTGATCGCGTGGAAATAAAAATTGCACGGTTATTTTTAGAAATGTCAAAAGATTCAAACTTGGTTAAATCAGATAATAAGACAACTATGATTATTGTTCCATTAACGCGAAAAGATATAGCCGAAGTTATTGATTCAACAGTGGAAACCGTTATACGAATTATCCAAAAATGGAGAAAAAAAGGGATTTTGCATGTGCGAGCCAAAATTTTTTCTATTTTGGATATCAATGAAATAAGGAAAATAGCGGAAATTGCTTCTTAATTGAGAGATTTATAATAAAATAAGTAATACGGCTGGTAAATTGTCTAGGCAAATGATATTGAGGAGGTTTTCATGGATACAAGTATTCAAGTAAATTCCAAAGATTTTAATATTAATCGAAAAAGAACATTTTTAGGTGACTTCGATATTTTTAAAAGCCTCGACGTTAAACAACTAGCAGAAATCAGTCCGTTATTAACTGAACGGAAAATAAAAAAGGGAGAAGCACTCTACACAGAAGGTGATCAAGCAAATTATCTCTGGTTTATTAAAGAAGGAAGAATTAGAGCGGTTAAGCACACATTACAAGGGCGAGATTTAATTGTTTGCAGTATTGGATCCAAGCAAATGTTTGGCACCTGCTGTTGCTTTCAAAGTCAATACTATCCTTGCAGTGCCATTGCAGATACCGATACAACAGTTATTATGCTTCCCATGGAAGTATTTAGTTCTTTAATGGGCAAATATCCTCAACTTTCTAAAGAATTAGTTCGCTATCTTTCTGAACGCTTACGTCGCATGCAAGAGATGCGTAGTTTTGATCAAGAAACGGTGGAACGACGAATCCTTCATGTGTTGGTGTACTTAATAAATGAATTTGGAGAAACAATTCCGCTAACGAGACGTGAAATTGCCGAAATGGCTGGAACAACGGTGGAAACATGTATCCGAACATTTAAAAAATTCGAGAAGGATGGATTAGTGGATAGTGCCCGTAAAAAAATCCACATTAAAAATCTTCAGAAACTGAATGAGCGCTTGGAAGAAATGGAATGAGATGTGCCCCAAAAATTTTTTGGTTTTATATTTTTTTAACGGCTATCATCATTGCGAGTTGGGGATCATTGTGGTTTAATGTGCATGATAATTGGAAATTGTTTGGTGTTGGAATACTTGCATTTGTTTTGGGTCTAAAGCATGCGTTAGATGTGGATCACATTGTCGCCATTGATAATGTAACAAGAAAATTGATGGCGGATCAAAAACAGCCCTTAGGAGTCGGTTTCTACTTTTCGTTGGGGCATTCAACGGCAGTTTTCCTTATGGCAGTTATTCTTATTGCATTTTCGAAACTAGGGTTGCGGTATTTTAATCTTGGTTATTTGAAGCATTGGGGGATGATATGGGGAACATTAATTTCAGCGAGTTTTCTTTTCCTTATTGCATTGATGAATGTGCGTGTAATTCAAAAATTACGGACCATTGACATACAGCAAGAAAAAAGTTTTGACCACATTATTCCAGAGGGGTTTTTATCTCGGGGGTTCAACAAAATATATACAAAAATCTCGAAAAGTTCTCAAATGTATTTTATAGGGATTTTGTTTGGTTTAGGGTTTGATACAACAACGGAATTGGTTCTAATGGCGATAACCGTTTCAGTGGACATGAAAAACAATTCGGGATGGATGGCGCTAACATTGCTGCTTTTATTTTCATCTGGAATGATTTTGATTGATTCGACGGATGGTATAGCGATGGCCTCAATGTATAACTGGGCATTTGCAAACCCTATTAAAAAATATTACTACAATTTTGCAATGACCGGAATATCAATTTTATTTGCAGTCATGGTAGGAACATTGGAAATTTTCCAGGTGATTGCTGTCAAATGTGGATTTCATCAAATTATTGGACAGCAGTTGTTGCAGGTCAGTTTTTCAAAACTTGGAATGATCAGTATAGCTTTTTTTGCATTTATATGGGTTTTCTTCATTGGGATCGTTTATAAGAGGAATCCAAAGCAAAAAGCAGTTTACTAAGTTAGCCAAGTCCCTACCCACTTTTTTAATTCTTGCGTTAGGTGATGTGTTCCGGCAGGAAGCCAATAAGTTTTTGAAAAAAGCGGCGACCAAATGTTTGGATTCGTGGTTTGAAAAAAGACAAAACTTTTTAATCCGCAAGCTGATGCAAGATGGGAGACGCCACTATCATTCCCTATATAGGCTTTAGCATTCCAGAAAATCCCTGCAAGCTGTTTGAGCGTAACGATTTCTTTAAGAATTTTTACATGATCTAGGTTTGAAAAAGCTTTTTGAATTTGTATTGGATCTTCAGCTTCACCATAAATAACTAGAATTTCTTGGTTGAAGTTTTTTGATATAAATGAGGCAACCGATCGAAGAAAATGTAGGGATGGATTTTTTAGAGTGCTTCCACTTCCAGGATGCAAGATTAGTGGAGATTTAATAGTGTAGTTGGAGAGTATCGATTGACCAGCTGCAAAAAGTTCTTGATTTTTTATTAATTTGTTATTTAGTTTATCTTTTTTTTTAATGTCCTTTAGCATATCAGTCCAATACAACCCTGCCCAAATTTTTCTTTTTAAGAATGAATCAAATTTTTCAGAAGGCAATACAATACATGTTTTTTTAAAATATGGTAAACTACTCAGGTATGAATAATCTCCGGTTTTTAAAAAACAATAAACAAAATTTACTGAAGATTGAAAACAGGGTGGGTATAAGTGCATAGGATTTGCACTGATTTTTTCAAGATGTAAAAAAGTTAAAATGGGATCTAAAGAAACAACTTGATTGACACCAAGAAGTTCTGACCCCAGATTGCAATAGGGAGATGTTCCGGCAAGAATGACTTTGGTTCTGTTTTGTAGCAAACGAATTGCGGGTAAAGTTATAAGCGCATCCCCTAGAGAGCCGGCGGCGAGTATAAGTGATCCAAGGTCTTCTTTTTTAAAAAAATCAAATTGAGAGAACGGTTTCATATTATTTATGGTTAAAAACAAATTTACTAAACTTCTGTTGATCTTAATAGTTGAAATTATACTAGGTGGCTATTTGATTTCAAGTTCTGATGCAACAACGGCAACATTAACGATTAATGCGGGCGTAACAGTGAATACGTTTCAACCAATAAACATATTTGGGAGCAATGTTGCTTATTGGATATCCAAGACGGATAACGATGATGCTCAAACGTTAGTTCAAAATGCCGGAAATTTTTTTTTAAGATATCCCGGTGGATCCTCATCGGATGATTATCATTGGAATGGGACAGGGACCTGGACGTCCCCCCCATATGGAACTTCGGGTTATGGTGGAGCAAGTTATGGATATTGGGTTCCGAGCTCAACACAATATAGTCCAGGCTTTCAAGCAAATGAACTTTATCGCGGAACGACTTCCAGTTATGGAACCGCCTCCAACATTACCGATGGCAACGTAAATACTTATTGGGTTTCTAATTCAGATACCAATTTTCCGGATGCACAATGGATATATGTGAATTTAGGAAGTCAACGAACGGTTAATGCGGTAACAATCATTTGGGGTAATCCTTATGCGAGTCAATTTACAATCCAATATTGGGATCCAACGGCGTCGAATCAATGGGGTCCATACTTGGATACTCAAAGCCATTGGTTGAATACTAGTGCGGTGAGTGTGGTTGGAGGCGGAGGGACCCAAGGGGTTACCTTTTCTAACGTAACGACACAATATATTCGTGTTTTGTTAACACAAAGTTCAGCTGGAGCTAATGGCGTATATTCGATCGCAGAGTTTTATGCATATGATGGGGCTACTGTTTTAACAACCAATACGTCTAATGCAGGAACGCAATCCCAAGTTGTAACCTCGAGTACGGACACGGCTTGTGATTTTAGCTATACACCAAGCTTTGATTTTCAAAGTTTTATGAGTTATGTCAAGATGTTTTCACCTCAAGCGATTCCCTTGATTACGGTGAATTTCGGAGAGGGGTCTCCTCAAGAAGCGGCTGCTTGGGTAAATTATGCCAATAATGTAGAAGGATATAACATAAAATATTGGCAAATTGGAAATGAAATGGATGGAACCTGGGAAACCGGTGGACCAATTAATGCTGAGGATTATGTGACGCGGTATATGCAGTTTGCCCAAGCCATGTATGCGGTCGATCCCAATATAATTATTACTGGACCTGTTGCCAGTAGTTGGAATGCTTCGTCGAATATGTATGATGGGAATTCAATGATTCAAGATTTTGTGGATTATCTAGTGAATGATGGAGGAACAACGGATGTAGGAGCTATTGATTTTCATTGGTATCCTTTTTATAGTTCTGCAAGCTCAGCTACTGTTTTGGCGAGTCCTCAGCAATGGGCGCAGGTGTCATCATATATTAATAATTGGATTTCGGCGCTTCCTCAAGCTTCAACCATTCCAATTATATTAAGTGAATATAACTCAAATTCAAGTGCTGGCCCAACGATGACGGTTGAATTAACGAATGGATTATGGCTAGTGGATTGGTTAGGGCAATTTATTACTTATTTTGGAAGTCGAGGCTTTACAAACCTCTGGGATGTCCTTAATGGGGGGGCGGTAAGCCAAGTTTCAGGAGATTTAGGATATCTTCAGGTTGAGAGTAATGCCTATCAATTTCAACCTCGAGCAGATTATTGGGCAATGCAGATGATGACTAATGATTGGGCTTCACCTGGTGATAATAAAGCCCACGCTTTAGTTGCAACGGCGGTAACGGTTGCAGGTAACCCTTCTACATTGTTAGATGCATACACGGATTATCGTCCAGATGGAATATTATCATTAATTGTTGATAATAAAGACGCGAATAATACTTATTCAACATCTGTATCCATTGAAGGATTCACATCTTCTTCCAATGTAAAAACCTGGACATTTGATTCTAATAATTATGCTTGGGAAACATCATCACTGCCATATCATGCAACGCCGGATCTACCACCTACGCAATCAACCATTGTTATTTCTGGAAATACTTTTTCTTATACATTTCCAACCAGTTCAATTACTGATTTCCAATTTACAAGTGCTTTGCCAACAGCTACGCCAACGGCGACCCTAACAACGACACCTACGTCAACAACTCCAACACCAACGCTAACTCCGATAGCATCTGCTGATTTTACACCAACACCAGTGATTTTTTCTCAAGTACCAACGATTTACCCCAATCCGAATACTGGGGGTCCACTGCAAATTAGCTACTCATTGGCCGGCAATGTTCAACAAGTTGAAGTTCAGATTTTTACATTAGCATATCGAAAAATATTTCAAGATGGAACTTTAATGACGACAGCAGGGAATCACATTTATTCCGTGGATTTAGCACAAAATGGAATTGATTTAGCCAATGGGCTTTATTATGTTCTTTTCACGATTCATGCACCGTCAGGGATGAAACGAAAGATTTTAAAGTGGATTATTCTTAAATAAAATAAAGTGTTACAGTAAAAAACTTTGTTTTCTTAGATACCAACAAAAATAAAAATCTTATAACAAATTATCGGTTGGGGGTTTTTGTTAAAAAAATTAGGAAAATTGATTGATGGAAAAGACCGATAATCGATATGAATTCATATCGATTTTTTTATTTTTATCCGATTTCAAGGAGTTTTAATGCTTCTTGAAGGGTGTTTCTTAGATTGCTGTAATTTGCTTTGCATCCAAATCTGAAGTTTGAAAGATATTTTATGGTCCTGAAGTGTTTTGCTTGAAACGTAATATAAAGTGAAAGATAATGAGTTATCAAGGTAAGGAGAAAAAAGTGGCAGAAAATTTTTATGAAATTTCTCGTCGACAAACGAGACCGGTTATGGTTGGGAAAGTTCAAATTGGTGGAGGCGCACCGATCACCATCCAATCAATGACTAACACTTTTACACATGAAGTTCAAGAAACGATGGATCAGATTAAAAGACTGGAAGATGCAGGATGTGAACTTATACGCATAACAGTTCCCGATCAAAAATCTCTGAAAGCTTTGTCTAAAATTAAATCAAAAATGACTACGCCGCTAATAGCGGATATTCATTTTTCATATACACTTGCGCTTGCAGCAATTGATGAGGGAGCGGATAAAATACGAATTAACCCTGGTAATATTGGAGGAATGGATCGATTAGCACAAGTAGTTGAAAAATGCAAAAAACATAATGTGGCGATGCGTGTAGGAGTCAATGCGGGATCCTTAGAAAAAGATCTTTTGGACAAATACAATCATCCGACGCCAGAAGCGATTGTTGAATCCGCTTTAAGACATATCCATTTTATCGAGTCATTAAAATTTTATAATATGATTATTTCAGTAAAAAGTTCTCATGTTCCAACGATGATTCAATCCTATCGACTTTTAGCTCAAAAATGTGATTATCCATTCCATGTGGGGGTTACAGAAGCTGGAACTAAAATGCAGGGAACTGTTAAAAGTGCAGCTGGAATTGGGGCGGTATTAGCCGATGGGATTGGCGATACGATTCGAGTTTCATTAACGTCAGACCCGGTGGAAGAAGTCAAGGTAGCGACCTATCTTTTACGATCATTAGGCTTTAGAAAAGATGGGATCGATATTGTGGCATGTCCGACTTGTGGGCGATGCCATGTTGATTTAGAAAAAATGGTGGATCAAGTTGAAACGGCGACCTTACATTTGAAAAATCCCATGCGAGTAGCAATTATGGGATGTGTAGTTAACGGTTTAGGAGAAAGCGCAGAAGCTGATATTGGTATTTGTGCAGAAAAAGGTCACGGAATACTATTTGAACGAGGTGAAGTTAAATCGCGATTGAGCGAAGAAGAACTTGTTCCACAACTCTTAATGACGATTAATCAAAAAATTGATAATCGTGAACAAAAAAAATAGTATGAGAGTATCAAAATCATTTATTCCCACCCTCAAAGAAATACCTCAAGAAGCTGAAATCCCATCGCATCAATTAATGTTACGAGCTGGATTGATGAGGAAAGTTGCTTCAGGTATTTATGAATACTTACCATTAGCACACCGTTCTTTAATAAAAATCATGAACATTATCCGCCAAGAAATGGAGATGGTGGGTGCGCAAGAGGTATTATTGCCTATTTTAACTCCGGCTGAATTGTGGTTGAAAACAGGGCGTTGGCAAAAATACGGGAAAGAGTTAATGCGTGTTCAAGATCGTCACTCGCGAGATTTTGCACTAGGGCCAACCCATGAAGAAGTAATTACCGATTTAGTTCAAAGCGAATTAAAAAGTTATAAACAACTTCCGTTAAATCTATTCCAGATTGCAACAAAATTTAGAGATGAGGTTAGACCCAGGTTTGGAGTGATGCGCAGTAGAGAATTTATAATGAAAGATGGATATTCTTTTGACGTGGATGAAATAGAAGCGGAAAAGACCTATTGGAAGATGGTGGAAGCTTATAAGCGTATTTTTAAGCGATGTGGCCTTTTTTGTTCACCGGTAGAGGCGGATTCTGGGTTAATTGGCGGCAATTTCAGCCATGAATTTATGGTAATGGCTGAAACCGGTGAGGCTGCAGTGGCGTTTTGTAAATCCTGTGATTATTCAGCAAATTTAGAAACCGCTAAAAGTATTCCGACCGTATCGTTGATAAATGAAATTCGGCCAGCATGCAAAGTCCCAACGCCTAATTATAAGTCTGTAAGTGAAGTATCCAATTTTTTAAAAGTAAGTGCTAATCAAATTATTAAGACCTTAATTTATGTTACCGAGGGTGATCCCATTGCTGTAATTATTCGGGGAGATCATGAAGTTAATGAAACTAAACTACAAAATTATTTGAAAGTTTTTGAATTGAAATTAGCCTCACATGAAGAAGTTGAAAAAATTACACATATGCCGATGGGATTTGTAGGACCAGTTGGATTAAAAGATATTCGCATTATAGGTGATTTGGTTTTAAAAGAGGGGCATGGATACATTGCTGGTGGTGCAGAACCAGATGTGCATTGGACATATTTGGAAATAGGCAGGGACTTTCCAACTCCAGAATGGGCTGATATTAGAAATGTTGTGACGGGCGAGGCCTGCGTAGGATGCTCCCAGCCATTAAATGTGGGACGTGGAATAGAAGTCGGTCAAACTTTTAAATTGGGCAAGCGATATTCAACTCCAATGCATTGTGTTTTTTTATCGAAATCGGGTGTGGAAGAAGAAGTTACAATGGGATGTTATGGCATTGGGGTTTCAAGAACGTTAGCGGCTGCTATTGAACAGCATTATGATGAATTCGGAATTTGTTGGCCAATTGCCATTGCACCCTATCAAATTCATTTGTTGCTCTTAAGTCCTAATGATGCCGAAGCAGTACGTCTAGCTGAAATGATTTATGATCAGTGTGTAGAAAAAAAAATAGAAGTTCTATATGATGATCGGTTGGAAGCATCGGTTGGGTTCAAATTTAAAGATGCAGATTTGATTGGTTTGCCCATTTCGGTACGTATTGGATCTAAAAGTGTCAAAGAAGGAATTGTAGAAATTAAAATTCGCCGCAATCCCCAGGTAATGAAAGTTCCTATTGCTCAATTTTTTGAAAATCTTATAGACTTATTGCAAGAGGAATGGAAGCGTTGTGAGCCTTAAATAAAAAATCCAATTATAAAGTGGTTAATTTGAAAATTGCATTAGTAACCGATACTTACTTCCCGCGCGTAAATGGGGTTTCAACTTCAACTAAAATTTTTTCTGAGACTTTTAAAAAAATGGGGTATGAGGTTCATATTTATGCTCCACATTATTCAGACGATGAAGAGACTTCAACGACAGTTCATCGATTTCCATCTTGGTATCTTTGGTTTGATCCGGAAGATAGAGTGGCACGCACTTCAAATCCGGCCTTAATCAAAAGTTTTATTGAGGAAAAATTTGACATTGTTCATACTCAAACACCTTTTACCTTGGGGAAAGCAGCAATCACCTGGGGGCGTCAAACTCAAAGTAAAATTATTCATACTTATCACACTCTATTTACGTCCTATGTAGAACATTATTTGTGGTTTATTCCGAAGTTAGTATCAATTCCTTGGACTCGTCGATATAGTCGAACTTATTGTAATGCGTGTGATAGAATAATTGCCCCTTCGCAAGCAATGAAGCAAGAACTTTTGAGTTATCATATTGAAAAACCGATTGATGTAGTACCAACAGGAATTGATGTGGATAAATTCGAAGGAAAAAATCCGGTGCGTTTTCGAAACAAGTACGGGTTTAATTCGTCTGATCGAATTTTACTATTCATGGGAAGGGTGGCAAAAGAGAAAAATATCGATTTTTTGTTAAAGGTTTTTGAAGGCTTGAATAATAAAGTGACCCATTTGAGGCTTTTAATTGCAGGAGAAGGACCAGATAAAAAAAGATTGATGAATTTAGTTCAAAAGATGAAATTGGAAAAAAAAGTTTTTTTTGTTGGATATTTGAGAGATGAGGATTGGAAAGATTGTTATGCCGCTGCGGATATATTTATATTTGCATCAATTACCGAAACGCAAGGTTTAGTAGTGACGGAAGCGATGATGGCAGGAACTCCTGTGGTTGCAGTGTCTGCAATGGGGGTCAAGGATGTAATGCAGGAAGAACGTGGAGGGATATTGGTAAAACTGGATGTTGAGGATTTTACGAATGCCATCTTCAAATTATTAACAAATACGGACTTATATGAACAGAAAAAGTCAGAGACAATTATTGAAGCCCAAAAATGGAGTTCCATGGAAATGGCTAAAAAAATGATAAAAATTTACGAGAGTCTTTAAATGGAATGTAAAACTACAAAAAGAACAGCACAATGAGTCCAATTCAATTCAATCGATTTCGAAATTATTTTAAGGTTTTTAGTTTGATGGGTGCAATTATAGTTATCATAGTTTCTCATACTTGGGCAAGTTCAAATAAGCGTACCTTTTTATTTTTACCATCTCAAACCATATTTGCACCCCTGATTATTGATCCTAGAGAGTTGGGGTTAGGTCTAGTTAAATTTACAAATATAAATCAATGGGAAGGGTCTATAGGCGAATCGTATGAAATCATGCAATACCGTCCAGATTCGAGAAATCGATGGGGGTTTGGTATTCGAGCAGCAGCTTTTCCATGGCTGGGACAAGAGGGTCGAACTTTTCCAATGCGCGCAAATGATTGGTGGCTCGGAGTATATCTCAGTCATTCAAATGGGAATTTTTCAAGTCGTCTAGAATACACACATATTAGTGCCCATTTAGGCGATGCATTATTTGAAGAACAATCTCCTATTGTTTATAGCCGTGAGTTCATTCGATGGTTGTTTTCATATAACTTTTTAAGTCAAATTCGAATTTATGGCGGTGGTGGAGCACTGGTTCATAGTATTCCAACAGAAAAACCACTTTTTTTTCAAGCAGGATTTGAATTTTTCACATTGCCACTATTTTCAAATACATTACCCATTCAATGGTATACGGGATGCGATTTCCAGTATCAACAGGAATTGGGAGGAATTGTTGATGTAGCGGCTCAATTAGGAATCCGTTTAGCAGAATCATCAAAAATATCTTCTCGTGGCATTCGAATTGCCATTTCATATTACGATGGCAATTATCAGTGGGGACAGTTTTTTAATCAACGAGATAGTAATTTCGGACTTGGAATTTATTTTGATAATTAAGTCCTAGTCATATCCAAAAATTATCGAATTTTTTCGAAGTAACAGCTAATCTAAAAAATATCATAAATTGATAAAACAGTATACCAGTTTAATAGCTGGATATCATAGTAATCGGGGAGCAACTTATATCCAAGGCTCTCATCGATTTTTTAAAAAACAAATAGGAAATGGATTTACAGATTAGACTGGCTCATGATTGCACTAATGCTGACGAATTTGTAGTTAATCGAATTCAAAAGCGCGGGGTACTCTCCAGGCTTGGCGAAGATTGGTTCCAAATAAAGTTGCATGATGGATCAAAATTATTTTTGTAATATTTAATTAATGAAAATCAACCACCATATTTCCAAGGTGTTTCTGATAATAAAAGGGGAGATGCAGGAGCTTCAAAATCAACGGCTTCGATAACCTCGGAAACAAAAACGATATGATCACCACGATTTATTTTTTCAATTACTTGGCATTCGAGAAATCCTGCCATGTGTTTAAAAAATGGAAGTGCTAAAATAGGACTTAACAGATATGGCTCTTCAGCAAGCATGGCACCTTCATTAGTGATATGTTTAAAAAATTTTTGAACAATTTTTTTTTGATTTTTTTGAGGGAAATTTATAACGAATTGTTTGTTTTTTTGAACTAAAACAGCAGTTTGAGTTTCTTTTTTTAGCGCCACTACAATTAAAGGAGGGTGAAATGATACTTGAGTTAACCAAGAAATACTTGAAGCAATAAAATTATTCTTGTTTTTAGCCGTTAGGATATAAAGGGCATGCGGGATTAAAAGTAGCAATTTTTTTTTAGATGATTCGTTCATAAATTAACAAATGCTGATGAAATAGACCTCGTCTTATTATATCAATATTTTTAACAATAATACTAGCGATTTGCTCTTGGAACATCACTTCTATCATGATAAACTTTTATCTCTTATTTAAATTGGGCTTAGTCAATGAAGGAAACCTTCTTGAATGTAGAAAATGAAATTTTAAGGAGTTAAATAGTGAGTATTCAGGACATTGTGAATAATTTAGTTTCCTTACAAACCATTGATCTTTCTATGGATGAATTAAATAAACTTTTGGAAAACTGCTTGGATGAAATCAATTTACAAGAGATGGCTAGTAAAACGCGGCTTCAGCAATTACAGGATACAAGAAAAAATCTTGAAGATTTGAATAAAAAAAGAAAAACATTAGAAATTGAAGTGGGAGCACTGGATACCAAAATTTCCAAGTATCAGAATCAACTCTATGATGTTAAAAGTAATAAGGAATATGATGCTTTGAAGTTGGAAATTGCATCGGGGAAAGATGAAAAAGCTAAGTTGGAGGAAAATTTATTAACTCTTTTATTTCAGGAAGATGATTTGAAATCAGCGATACAGCATATGACGGTCGAAGTTGAATCTTTAAAAAAGGAAAATTTAAAGAAACAAGACGAGATTAAGAAAAAAATGAGTGATTTGGAAAAAAATCTTGATGAAAAAAAAACAGACCGTACAAAAATTATACAATTATTACCAACTAATTATAGTGATGAATACGAGAATATGAAAAAAAGCGGAAAAAAAATTGTTATAGCACCAATTCTTGAAAATAATATGTGTGGTGGATGTTTTATTAGTGTGCCGCCCCAAATGGTTATTGAAATACAGGCAGATGATAAACTTTGCCGATGCTCTTGCGGCCGATATCTTTATTGGAAACGATAAAATCGTGTTTTCTGATATAGCTAAAAAAGTCCTTAAAATGGAATCTAAAGCAATTGAGCATTTAGCATTGAATGTCGGGAATAATTTTAATCAATTAGCGGATAAAATTTTAAAATTAAAGGGCTTGGTTGTTATTACCGGGATTGGAAAATCAGGCATCATTGGTCAAAAGATTGCTGCGACATTGACTTCGACGGGCACACGAGCATGTTATTTAAATGCGGCCGATGCTTTACATGGCGATTTAGGTCTTGTATCTCCAAAGGACTTAATATTAGCTATTTCAAATAGCGGAGAGACGGATGAGCTTCAATTGTTGATCCCGAAGCTTAAATCTAAACATTGTAAAATTGCGCTTTTTACAGGGAATGTTTATTCGTCTCTTGCCGGCATGGCTGATTGGGTGATTAATGTCGAAGTTGCGCGAGAAGCAGATATGTTTAACATTGTTCCGACCACGAGTTCAATTGCAGCACTAGCCATGGGGGATGCTCTTGCCATTTCTTTAATGCAAATAAAAAAATTCACACAAAAAGACTTCTCAACAATACATCCAGGAGGAGAATTAGGACGACGCCTTCAACTTTTAGTAAAAGAGGTGATGCGGAAAGGAAAACAAATTCCGAAAGTCAATATTACAGATCCTTTTTCGAAGGTTGTTCAGGAGATTAATAAAAAGAAATTAGGGGCGACATGTGTAGTTTCACGCTTGGAGAAACTGAAAGGCATTATCGTTGATGGCGATATTCGACGAGCTATTTTAAAAAATCCCGATATAAAATATTGGACAGCTGAGCGATTAAGAAATAAGTATCCAAAGGTAATTCAAGAAAATATGAAACTAAATCAAGCATTACAACTTATGGAAAAAAATGCGATTTATCATCTTGTAGTTGTAAATATTAAAGGTGAGCTTTGTGGATTTTTACATTTGCATGATTTACTGGGACGTGGGAAAATTCGTATACTATAATTTGGAATTTTGAAATGGTCAATTTTAAAAAAATCAAGGTGATTTTTAGCGATGTTGATGGGACTTTAACCAACGGAAAGATTTATGTTGGTAGTTCAGATTCTGCCATAACGTTTGATATTCAAGATGGAATTGGGCATCGATTGGCATATCTAGCCGGCCTACAGGTTGTTTGGCTGTCAGGTAGAAAATCCAGCTCCGTTGAAAAACGTGCCAAAGATTTAAACGTATCCGTGGTTTATCAAGGTAAAACGAATAAGTTGGAAGTAGCTGAAATGCATTGCCAAAAAAAACATTTAAGTATGTCGGAAATAGCTTTTATAGGCGATGATTTAATTGATATTCCGTTACTTGAAAAGGTAGGATGGGCGGTGGCGGTACGTAATGCTGTACCGGAGGTTAAAAACATAGCACATTATATAACAGCTAAAAATGGCGGGGATGGCGCTTTTCGAGAAATGGTCGAAAAATTACTGATAAAAAAAAATTGTTGGAAACAGGTTATTAAAAAATTTTTAAGACTATCAAATGGCGGTGCATCCTTGCAGTAAATTATTGATTTTAAAATGATGAAATAATTTAAAATGGCACCCAAGGGGAAAAAAATGCAATGGTTTAAAAAAATTAAAAACAATTGTATTTTTGGGGGACTTAAGATTTTGATATTTACACTTCAAAAGTTACCATTTGGAATGGTTTCGGTAGCTGGAAAACAATTGGGACAGTGGGCATTTTATATTGCTCAAGGAGAAAGAAAAAAAACAATTCAAAATTTGAAGTTGGCTTTTAAAGATAAATATTCTGAAAAAGAAATTAACGAAATTGCTAAATCTGTTTTTGTTAATTTGGGGAAAAATTTTTTTGAAATGATTAATTGGTCGGCGTGGTCAAAAGATCGAGTGCTTAAGCAAATAGTTCGTCATTATGGATTTGAACATCTTCAAAGTGCTGTTAATAAAAAAAAAGGTGTGCTTGCGGTTACGGCTCATTTGGGAAATTGGGAACTGCTGGCAGCTTACATCAGTGCAATTTTTCCGGTTGCTGTGATTGCCCAGAAATTATATGATCCACGTTTAAATCAAATGATTAATCAATTTCGCGAGAATTGGGGATGTGAAATTATTCAACGAGGCGCAGCTTTAAAGAAAATTTTAAAGGCTCTTAAGAATAACAAGGTTATTGGAGTTTTGGCAGATCAAGATACTGGGAATGATGGTATTTTTGTTCATTTTTTCAATAAATTGGCTTGGACGCAAACTGGCATTGCCCGTATTGCTATTAAAACAGGGTGTGCCATCGTTCCAGTTTTTATTGTGCGAGGAGCGAGTGGTCAATTTGAAATACATATTGAATCTGAAATACACTATTCTTTAGCTGATGATGAAAGTACCAATATTCGCAATTTAGTTCAGCAATATACTGAAATTATTCAAAATTATGTTAGTCGGTTCCCGGACCAGTGGGTGTGGATGCATGAACGATGGCGGACTCAACCAATCCGCCATGAAATTTAAGCGTAACAACTATGGGAAAGTTTATGAAATTTCAAAATAAAGAGCGAGCTAGTGATAATCCTTCAATTCCAGCGGGGTTAATTCCGCGTCAATCAAAGAAAAAAAATTTTCTAAGTAATTTAGGTATTGTGAGTATAATATTGATAGTGATAGTAGTTTTTTTTTCGATTGAAAAAAAAAATCCTAAACAGGTAAAATGGGAAAAAATTCCGGAAGGAGTTGAAGCTCCGGATGCTATTATTACTGGCTTCCACTTAATTTCTAGTTACGAGGGTCATAAAGAGTGGGATCTAATTGCATCAACCGCCAAACTTTTTCAACACCAAAAAAAAGCTTATGCGAATCATATTTTCGCTAAATATTATAAAAATGGAAAGGTTGTTTCAGTTTTGCGAGCTGATAAAGGTATTATTAACACAACAACTAATAATACGGCAGTGGAAGGCCATGTTTCTCTAATTACTGAAAATGGAACAAGATTAACTACGAATTATTTACAGTGGGTCAATTCAAAACAATTAATTGAAACAAACCAATTTGTACACATTATTAAAGGCCAAAATAATATTACTGCCATAGGGATGGTGTCTGATGCAAATTTAGATAACATTCATTTCGATAAAGATGTTCAAACCGAAATTAGAAATGTGAAAGAGATTAAAAATTTTGACAAATCTAAATTTTAATACATTTTTAAGAACAGTGGCCATTAGATGGCTTATGATGAGTATGATTTTAATATGGACGGCTTCCTGTTATGGGATGAAGCAACGGAATAAATTAATCAATGTTAATGTTCATAAACCACTGAAGATCTTTTCTAATGAGTTAACCTATCAACGTTCTATTGGACTTACAACATTTAAGGGGCATGTGAGGGTTTGGCATGATTCGATTTCTTTAAAATCTGATGAGTTGAGAACGATTTCTCAGAACCAAGAGGCCACGGCAGAAGGGCACGTCACTATGATTGACAGGTCATCGAGCGTAACATTACGGTGTGGAGTTTTAAGTTATTTAGATAAGATGCAATCATGCGTTGCATATGATCAACCCGTTTTGAATACTGTGGATCAGCATAACCGTCCATTGACGATGTATGCTCGGCAAATGAAATTTTATTCTAAAACCGATCAAGCTGTAGCAAATCAGAATGTGACAATCGTGGATCCAATTGGAGTTGCCAAAGCACAAAAGGCGATTTATTTTAAAAAGGAAAATAAAATATTTTTAACAGGCGATCCAGTTGTTAGAAATATCCAAGGGAAATTTGCGGCAAGACATATTGTTGCCTATTTGGGTCATAATGAACGCGTGATTTTAGATCAATTTGTTCATGTTGATTTTTATCCGGGTGATGTTAAAAAAAGTAGAACCCTAATGTTCAAAAAAAACATGTCCAATGAAAATAAAATCATGAAATAAAGTAATTGATGCGTTTAAAATAGTCTTAATTCAAAATTCATTGTTTTTGGTGAATGAAAAGTTAAAGAGCGAAGAAGATGAAAATATTAAAATTACATCATTTGTCCAAAGTTTATAATAAGCGTAAAATTGTAAATCAAGTTTCTATTGAGGTGAATCAAGGGGAGGTGGTTGGGTTATTAGGACCTAACGGAGCTGGTAAAACCACAACATTTTATATGGCCACTGGATTAGTACCTCCGACCAAAGGCTATGTCTTTTTTGAAGAAAATGGAGAAGTGCAGGATTTAACATACTTGCCGATGTATAAACGAGCTCGACTTGGCATTAGCTATTTACCTCAAGAACCATCTATTTTTAGAAAATTGACTGTTGAAGAAAATTTAATGGCTGTTTTGGAGCTGATGCGGCTTTCACCGTTGGAGCGATCACAAAAATTGCAGGAACTCTTAAAGGAACTAAATGTTACTCATTTAGCTAAACAAAAAGCGTATACCCTTTCGGGTGGAGAACGCCGTCGAGTAGAAGTAGCCAGAGCTTTAGTTTTACAACCAACCTTTATCCTTCTAGATGAACCTTTTGTGGGAATTGACCCCATCGCCGTTCAAGATATTCAAGGTATCATTCGTTTTTTAAGATCTAAAGGGATTGGTGTACTTATTACGGATCATAATGTTCGAGAAACACTTTCGATAGTAGATCGTGCATATATTATGTTTGAGGGGAGAATTTTATTGTCTGGAACAGCTAAAAGTTTAGCCGCTAGCAAAAAAGCACGAGAAATTTACCTAGGCGAGCGGTTTTCACTTTGAAATTTTTGAGGTATAAAGGTCTTACAATAATTTAATGGAAAAGCTTCAATCATGAGCGAAAAAGATCAGCTAACGTGGAAAAAAAAAATCGATCAATGGTTATTACCATTAACTAAAGTGTGTTTAATGAGCCAAGTTTCTCCGAATATGATTACATCCGTTGGGTTATTTATTTCAATATTCGCTTTGTTTTTCTTAATAAAGCAAAATTTACTGATGGCGGGAATAACCATTTTGGTATCAGGTTTTTTTGATATTTTAGATGGGGCCACAGCTCGCAACCATAATTTATATAAAAAATTTGGGGCATTTTGGGATTCAACAGCTGATCGGTTTTCAGAAGCACTGATTTTTTTAGGACTTATTGTTTTTTTTTATCAAAATCAACAATTTGTGGCATTAATTTTGACATTTATAGTTTGTTTGCTATCACAGATGGTGTCTTATACTCGAGCTCGTGCAGAAGGATTAGGAGTAGAATGTAAGGTTGGAGTATTACCGAGAACTGGTCGGGTTTTGCTTTTAAGCATAGGATTATTGACTAACTACGTAATATTTATTTTATGGATTATAATGGTTCTATCATTAATAACTATAATTCAGCGCATTGTTTGGAATTGGCAATGCATGCAATAGCAAGTAGTTGCATGAAATTGAAGATGATGAAAGACAGTATGATCAATTTAATAGTTTAAAAGTTAAAATGAGTTAAAAAAGCTTGATTTTTTTGTGAATTAGATATTAAAAATAATAAGCGTTTAATTTGTGAGGAGGAATTCATGGTATCGTCAAAAATTCGAGTTGCAGTTGTTGGTGTGGGTTGTTGTGCGTCGTCCTTAGTACAAGGTGTAACCTATTATAAAAATGTTGAAGATGACGCAATGGTTCCAGGACTTATGCATGTTAAGGTAGGCGATTATCATGTTGGCGATATTGAGTTTTCATGTGCGTTTGATGTTGATGATGCAAAAGTGGGACGAGATTTATCGGATGCTATTTTTTCACCCATAAATAATACAATAAAGTTTTCAGATGTTACAAAACTCAATGCACATGTTTATCGTGGGCCTACTTATGATGGACTTGGAAAATATTATCGTGAAACGATTAAAGAATCTTCCGAGAAGCCGGTAAATGTTTCGAAGATACTGCGCGACACCCACACAGATATTTTAGTAAATTATTTACCCGTTGGCAGTGAAGAAGCTGCTCATTTTTATATGACACAAGCGTTAGAAGCCAAAGTTGGTGTTGTGAATTGTATGCCTGTATTTGTTGCATCTAATCTTACTTGGGCTAAAAAATTTTTTGATGCAGGTCTTCCTATATTAGGCGATGACATTAAGGCCCAGGTTGGAGCAACAATTACGCATCGGATATTAGCAAAAATGTTTTCGGATCGAGGCGTCACTTTGGATCGTACCTACCAATTGAATTTTGGTGGGAATATGGACTTTAAAAACATGTTAGAACGCGACAGGCTAGAATCGAAAAGAATATCTAAAACAGGAGCGGTTGTGAGTCAACTTTCACATCCTATTGATGACGAAAATATTCATATTGGTCCTTCGGACTATATTCCATGGCTTCAAGATAGGAAATGGTGCCATATTCGAATGGAAGGAAGAGAATTTGGAAATATACCAGTGCAAATTGATTTAAAATTGGAAGTTTGGGATTCACCCAATAGTGCAGGCGTTGCGATTGATGCCATTCGGTGCTGTAAGCTTGCTTTAAATGCTGGATTAAAGGGTGCAATTGAAGCTCCATCAGCTTATTTTTTTAAAAGCCCTCCGACTCAATATTCTGATTCTGAAGCCAGAGATTTAGTTGATACATTTATTGAAAAATATCAAAAGGTTGAAACTCCAGTTAAAGTTTAAATATGGTTTTTGAAAAATTGGATTATATTTTTGAAATAAATTTTTTTAGAGTGTTAGGTTGATTTCAGTTCAACTAGCCATTGTTAATGCCATGATTTATGATGGCAGACACCCATCTCCGATACCCAAAGGTGTTCTTTTAATTGATCATGGTAAAATTAATTATGTTGGCCTACAACAGAGTGCACCGAGTTTTCAAGCTGCTGAGATTTTAGATGTTAAAGATGCATATATTATTCCAGGGCTTATTGACTTGCATGTTCACTGTTTTGATCACCACGGAAGTTTAGAAAGTTTTTTAAGAAATGGCGTTACTACAATACGTGATTTGGCATCAGATCCATTCCATGGACTAGAATGTAAACATCAAGAATTAAGTGGCAAGACATTATCTCCACGGGTTTATTTTTCGGGCCCAATATTAACCTGTCCTGGAGGATATCCAACGCAATTATGGAATTCTCAAATCTCTCTTTTAGTTAAAGGACGATTTCAAGCCCAAGAAAAAGTGAAATGGCTGGATAGTTTAGGAATTGATGTCATCAAAATTGGATTGGAAAATGAATTGGGACCATGTTTGTCTGAAACGGAAATAAAGGCTATTACAACAATGGCCCATGACTTAGGGAAAAAAGTAACGGCGCATTTAACTAACGAAAAAGATTTTGAACTTTGTTTGAAAGGGTCGGTAGATGAATTAGCTCATATTCCTGCACGACCTGTTTCAGATGATCTATGGAAGGAAGCTATTTTAAAAGGTATACGAATTGTACCGACGATCCATGCTCACTGGGGATGGGCTTGTGAATGGAAAAAAAAAGAAGCTCATCCGTTTGGACACCATTGTTATCTTGGATTTGAATCAGGATATAAGCAGGCATTGGGCAATCTAGAACGATTTTTGAATTTAGGGGGGAAAATTATTTATGGGACAGATGCGGGCAATCCATTTTTACCATTTGGAGTTTCAGTAGAAGAATGGAAAGATTTAAGGCAAGCAGGGTTAAGTTTATTGGAGTGCTTAAGTATTTCTACGATTCAAGCTGCGGAAGCATTAGGATGTCAAGAGCAAGTTGGAAGCTTGGAGGTAGGTAAATTTGCTGATTTAGGCATTTATACCGATAATCCATTAGATAATCCCGAAAACTTTAAAACTATTATTTTAACATTGAAAAATGGGAAAAAAATTGCTCCTCAACCAGTCCAATATCCAAAAGCTTTTAATTTGGATTTCTGGATTAATCAGTGGAACAATGGAAAAAATATTCAATCTGAAAATACTCAATAATATTTATTGTGAAAATGAATGTATAATTTAAGGAGAATTTATTTTATGTAGGAGTGGCACTGGTTATGTCACAGGACTTCAAATTAACTCAACGCCTCCAACAGCGGTTGGTAATGACGCCGATGCTTCAGCAGGCAATGAAAATTCTTCAACTATCTACTTTGGAATTGAAAGAATGGATAGATCAAGAAATGCAGCAGAATCCTGTGCTTGAGGTAGAGGAAGTTGACATAGGCCAAATGAGTGTTGAAGACATTAAGGAGGGTGATCGCAAAAACGCCTTTGATAAAATTACAGAAGAACGCCGATCTGTTGATTTGTGTCAAGAAATATCTAAGAATTCATTGCATGATCAAGATTTTCTTTCTTTTTATTCTGACTTGAGTGAGGCCGATGATTCGACGTATCCTTCTGAATTTCAAGAGCAAGAAGAAATTGAAGCGGATAAGTATTCCAATCAGTTTGTTAAGCATGCTTTAACATTGTCGGACCATTTAAAAGCACAATTGGCATTATATCCGCTTACGAATGAAGAACAATGGATTTCAAAAATTCTTATTGGGAATATTAATGAAAATGGATATTTGGAATATCCAATTGATCAAATATTTAATTTGCAGAAAATTAAATTTCAAAAAATAAAAAAAATACTCAATCTTATTCAAACCATGGATCCTGCAGGTATTGGAGCAAGAAATTTAAGAGAGTGCTTGCTGATTCAACTAAGAGAGAAAAAGGGCACCCTAGCAAATAAAGCCTATCAGTTAATTTTGAACCACTTTGAAAATATAATTTCAAAAAAATATTCAGCCATTTTAAATGAATCGAAGTGGACGGATGAAGAGTTCCGCGAAGTGCTGAAATTAATATCAAAATTAGAGCCAAAACCCGGAAGAAATTTTTCGAGTGAGATTGTTCAAAATGTAGTTCCGGACCTTTGGGTTCAGGAGATTGATGGAAGATATGTGGTTGAGTTAAATGATGGAGAAATTCCCAATTTGCATATTTCTCAATATTACAGAAAATTGATAAAAGATAAAGTTTATATGAAAGATGTTGAAACAAAAAAGTTTTTAGAAAAAAAAATTCAATCAGCTCTTTGGTTGATCAAAAGTATTGAGCAAAGGCGAAAAACTATTTTTCGTGTAGGGGAAGCCATTTTTAAAATCCAAGAAGATTTTTTAAGAAAAGGTATTTCATATTTAAAACCGTTAACATTAAAACAAATTGCAGAAATAATTGGAATGCATGAATCAACCATTAGTCGAGTAACGACGCATAAATATGTTCAAACACCACGTGGACTTTTTGAACTTAAGTATTTTTTTACTAGCAGTTTAGAATTAGATACAGGTGTGGACATTTCATCCAGGAGTGTCAAAGATATGATCCATGAGTTGCTCATTTCGGAACCTTCGGGGAAACCTTATTCAGATCAAAAAATTATGGAGTGGCTTCGGAAAAAAGGTGTGATGATTGCGCGTAGAACAGTTGCTAAATATCGTGAAATGTTAAAAATTCCGGCTGCGCGTTATCGAAAAAAAATATAACAACATCCACTACTAGAAGGTTGTTTTTATTAATGTTCAAGATTTGATTGACTTTATTTATCCGAGTGTTAAAATTAAAATTTATTTTTAAATATTTTGGGAATTATATGCATATTTTAATTACAAGTCGCCATGAAGTTTTAACTGAGGCTTTAAAAGAATATATTGAAAAGAAAATTTATCATTTAGAAAAATACATTGGGAAAATTACTGAAGCTCGTGTCATTCTAAATTTTGAAAAAAAGTCACATATTTGTGAATTAACATTATTGATTGGGAAAATGCAGTTAAGTTCGCGCGGGATATCGAGGGATATGTATCAATCTATTGATGCTTCTATTCAACGATTAGGACGACAAGCTTCTAAACAAAAAAAACGTGTAGTTAAAAAACGTCGCGAGAATCAAAATATTAAAAAATTCAAAATGGATGACTCTAAAGCTTTCTTGAGTGATGATGAAAAACTCTCCAAACCTAAAATTATTCGATCAACACAGTACAGTGTGAAACCCATGACGGTTGAAGAAGCAGTAGCTCAACTTGTGGTGTCTGATAGTGATTTTTTAATTTTCCAGAATGCGGAAACAGAAAAACCCAATGTGGTTTATCGACGAAAAGATAAAAATATTGGGTGGATCGAACCTGAGTCTTAAGTTCCAAAATCTTCAGGAGGGTGGTATGGAGATATCAAGTCTTTTGTCTAAAGATGCAATTAAGATTAATTTGGAGTCTAAAACCAAAAAGGATGTTATCAAAGAACTAGTAGAATTGATTTTTAAGACTAATAAAATAAAAGATAAAAAAAAGTTATTTCAGGCACTCATTGAACGAGAAGAATTGGGATCAACGGGAATAGGACAGGGCATTGCGATTCCTCATGGTAAGTCTGATACAGTTCTTGAACTTCAAGCTGCATTCGGTTTGTCAAAGGAAGGTATTAGTTTTGAGGCCCTAGATGGCGAGCCAGTTAATATTTTTTTTCTACTAGTTGCGCCTGAAGGAGCTGCTGGAGCACATTTGAAAGCTTTAGCACGTATTTCTAGCCTTTTAAAAGACAAGTATTTTAGGAAATCGCTGCTTGGGGTTAAATCATCTGATGAGGTAATTAAGATTATACAGGATGAAGAAAAATTAAAATATTAATTTTCATTTATAGTTTGATTTGTCGGAAATGGAATTTTTATCGATGAAAAAGCTCTCAGTAGAGAATTTTTTTCAAGAAGCTAAAATTCGTCTTAAGTTAACACCCCTTACTTCTGAATCAGATATGACACAAAGATATATTGTTGGGGTAGATATTAACCGGATGGGGATGGCCTTAACAGGTTGGTTTAAGTGGTTCCCTTTTGAAAGAGTTCAGATCCTTGGAAAAACAGAGCGCGATTATTTATATACTCTCTCATCTCTTCAACGTGAAAAAATTTTAAAAAAAATCATGTCATATTCAATTCCTTGCATAATATTTACACATAAAATGAAACCTCATCCAGGTTTGCTGCGTCAAGCTAAAGAAAAAAAAATACCTGTTTTCTTGACTACGATACCTACCACGAAATTTGTTTCGGAGATTTCTACGTTTTTAGAGGAAAAATTTGCTCCTGAATCAACGACGCATGGTACTCTTTTAGACGTTTATGGTGTTGGGGTATTAATTTTGGGTGATTCGGGTATTGGGAAAAGTGAGTGTGCTTTAGATTTAGTGGAAAGAGGGCATCGTTTAGTTGCAGACGATATGGTGTATATTAAACGTTTATCAAGTCAATTATTAATGGGATCATGTTCTGAAATTTTAAAACATCATATGGAAATTCGTGGATTGGGTATTATAAATATTGAAAGTTTGTTTGGATCCGGTGCTGTTCGTGATAAAAAACGTGTTGAGTTGGTTGTCCAACTGGAAGAGTGGAATAATCGAAGAGAATATGATCGATTAGGGCTCACTCAAAAATATTATAATATTTTAGATGTATCACTTCCTTTTTTAGTTATACCGGTTCGTCCAGGAAGAAATTTAGCAGTCATTATTGAAGTTGCGGCAATGAATCATCGATTAATAAAACTGGGGTATTTTACAGCACAAGAATTTTCAGATCGCGTCAATAAATTGTTACAAAATGAGTCAATGCAAAAATCGAAACACAGAACAAAATCTCATGTGTTAAAGGCTCCCGTCTAAATGTTTCGGTGGCTTTATCCTGGAATCCGTCTTAAAAGGTGGCTGTTCCTTTTGGCATTGTCTGTAATTGTTATCGGTGTGGGAATGTCTGGGTACATGGGTCAACAATTAACGGGATTTCACTACCGAACGGGTTGGATTCAACGATTTTCAAATAATGTAAAAAAATTAAAATTTGTAGACTTCCTTTTTATTTTTTTGGGAATTACAGGTGTAGTTTTTTCAGTCCGACGATCGCAATATGCCATATTAACTATTCTATTGCCCAAACGAGAAAAGGAATTTTTAAATATTGCTTATGAACGTGCAAAATTAAAACGTGGCCCCAAAATTGTAGTTGTAGGAGGAGGCACAGGTCTTCCGAATGTTCTTTTTGGGTTAAAAACGTTTACTAGCAACTTAACTGCAGTGGTAACGGTGGCGGATGATGGAGGAAGTTCAGGAAGACTGAGAAAACATTTTAATATTTTACCTCCAGGAGATATTCGAAATTGCATTGTTGCTTTGGCGGATCAAGAGGATCTTTTAAAAGATCTTTTTCAATATCGGTTTCACGGGCATGGAGATTTAAAGGGGCACAGTTTTGGAAATTTATTTATTACGGTGATGACAGAAATTACAGGCGATTTTGGGAGAGCAGTAGAAGAGTCTAGTAAAGTTTTAGCAAGCCGAGGAACGGTTATGCCGGTTACATTTGATTCAATGACGCTTCAAGCCAAGCTTGCAAATGGAAAAATTATCACAGGCGAAACTAATATTTCCGCAAGTAAAGTTCCGATTGCCCAATTAATGCTAAAAGAAACGTCTGTACATCCCAATAAGGCTGTTTTGAAAGCTATTCTGAATGCAGATGCTATAGTTTTAGGACCTGGAAGTTTATTTACAAGTATTCTCCCAAATTTGTTGGTTAAAGAAGTATCAGAAACGATTGCAATTGCACGTGCGATAAAAATATATGTTTGTAATGTTATGACACAACCTGGTGAAACCGATGCGTTTCGCGTATCCGACCATGTTAGAGCTTTGCTGGCGCATACTTCGACAAATTTCATTCATTATGTTTTAGCAAATAAGGAGACGGTGCCTTCTTATCTTCTGAATCGATATTTGAAATTCAAACAAGAACCAGTAATTATTGATCAAAAAGAAGTGGAATCTTTAGGGCCTAAATTAGTTCGTGCTAATTTATTAAATCGAGAAAATTTTGTTCGGCATAGTCCTGAAAAATTAAGCAAAGCAATTGTAAAAATGCTAATACGATAAAATATGAGGTGTGGTTCTAGATTATGATCGGTGTGATAATTATTACACATGGAAACTTAGCAGATGTTTTTTTGGAAGCTTTTAAATTAATTATGGGAGAACCAAAAAAAATAAAAGCTATTAGTTTATTATCAGAAGATTCACCAGAAACATTGCAGCGAAAGATATCGGTTGCAATTGAAGCGTTGAGCCCTAATAATGGAATATTGGTGTTAGTAGATATATTAGGAGGAACTCCTTTTAATATTGCTTCTAAGATGGTCGATAATGAAAAAATGGCTATTTTAACGGGTATAAATTTACCAATGCTATTTAGTGTGGGTTCACATCAACATGAAATGGATTTAAAAACATTGACGCTGGAAGCCGAAAAGGCTGCGAAAGAGAGTATTACAAATTCTTTTAAATTATTGCATGATCAATCGTCAAAAAATATGAGGAAAATTTGAACATTCAATTAGTTCGAATTGATGATAGATTAATTCATGGACAAGTGGTTGTGGGCTGGGTCACATTTCTTAGTGCTGAACGTATTATTGTCATCAATGATTTGTTAGCACATGATACTACCCAACAGACCTTAATGAGGATGGCAGTTCCAGAAAAATTAGTCGTTGAATTTATGACAATAGAGGGTGGCGCACATGTTTTCCAAAAAGATCAAAGCACTAAAAAAGCGATTTTGATTTTTTCGAATCCTTTGGATATTTTAACGTTTGTTAAATTAGGCTGTAAATTGGAAACAATTAATGTTGGTGGAATGCATTATTGTGAAGGGAAGGTCCAAATTTGTCGTGATATTTGCGTTACAAAAGAAGAAGTCGAAGCCTTTAAAAAATTAAAATCGTTTCACATTAACTTAGAAATTCAAGCAGTTCCTGGAGATCCGAAAGAAATGCTTGAAAAATATTTGCCGGAGATCAAGCTGTGAAAAAAATAAATTTTATATTTGGCGTTCATAATCATCAACCAGTTGGAAACTTTGATGGAGTTTTTCAATACTTGTTTGAAAAATCATATAATCCATTTTTGAATATTTTAAATCAACATCCAAAAATCAAATGTACATTTCATATTACTGGGCCGCTTTTGGAATGGATACAGAAAAATCATCCGAGCTATTTTGACATTTTGAAACAAATGGTAAATCGAAAACAAGTAGAGCTGTTTTCAGGAGGAATGTACGAACCAATCCTACCAATTATTTCAGATCAAGATAAATTGGGTCAGATCCAAATGATGGGAAACTATATTAAGAATCAGTTCCATTATCAACCACGAGGGATGTGGTTAGCCGAAAGAGTTTGGGAGACGCACCTTACTAAGGTCATTGCAGAAGCAAATGTGGAATATATTGCAATTGATGATGCTCATTTTAAATCCACAGGTTTTTCTGAATCTCAACTTCTGGGGTATTATCAAATGGAAGAACAGGGGAAAACGATCAAAGTCTTTCCAATTTCGGAACGCATGCGTTATTTAGTTCCCTTTCAGGATGTTAATAAAATTTTTGAATATTTAGGAAGCATTGCAACAGATCAAGGAGATCAATGTATTGTTCTTATGGATGATGGAGAGAAATTTGGAGGGTGGCCACATACTTATGATTGGGTTTATACACAAAAATGGTTGGAGAATTTTTTTGCATCACTAGAGAAAAATCAAGATTGGGTTTTAATGACCACTTTTTCTGAATTTGTAGATACACATAAACCCATGGGCTTAGTTTATTTACCGAATGGATCCTATACCGAGATGAATGAATGGGCGCTGCGAACGGCCGATGCAGTGGAGTATAATGCGCTTCGGAACAATCTAAGGCAAAATAATGAATTGGAAAAATATGGTCGATTTTTTCAAGGTGGATTTTGGAGAAACTTTTTAATTAAGTATAGTGAAAGCAACCATCTTCACAAGAAAATGTTATGGGTTTCAAATAAAATTGCAGAAGCACAGCAAAAAATTTCGAAGAGAACGATTTCTGAAAAAAAGTCTAAAATACTTAGAGATGCCCAGCGTGCGCTCTTTCGGGGTCAATGTAACTGTCCATATTGGCATGGAATATTTGGTGGGCTTTATTTGAATCATTTGCGATTTGCTGTATATCGTGAATTAATTCAAGCTGAAAAATTGATAGATTCCATTGTGAGTTCTAAAAAAAAGTATATTAATTTTATTAATACTGATTTTGATAAAGATGGCAATTCAGAAATTATTATAGAATCAGATGCTTATCATGTTATCTTAAATCCGTCGAAAGGTGGAACTATTAGCGAAATAGATTATCTACCTAACCCAATTAATTTGACCGATGTTTTAACACGGCGTGAAGAGGTTTATCACAAAAAATTATTTAACGCATCCCAAGGGAACAGTATTAATGAAATTGCAAGTATTCATGATTTGATTCAGCCCAAAGAACCGGGATTAGAAAAAAAACTATTTTACGATTCGTATAACCGAGTGAGTTTATTGGAACATTTTTTGCCAGTTGATAGTTCGATTTGGGAAGCGCATAGTGGTAAATTGAATTCACTTTTCTCCGTGGCAAATGTTCCTTTTAAATTTAAAAATTCAAGAATTTCAGTTGATAAACAATCATGCTTGAAATTGAATTCAGCACCGATTTCTATTTTCCCTGATGTTCGGTTTACTAAACAATTAGTTTTTTTCCCCGGCAATTTTAAATTGGAAATTGATTATGAGATAGAAAATTTTTCAAAAGATAATTTAAATTTTCTGGTTATGAGTGAATGGAATTTAACGCTGTTAGCTGGGACAAGCTCGGATCGAACGTACTATGTTAAAGAAAGAAAACTTCAAGAGCCTCAGTTGAATTCAATAGGAGAAGAATTAAATGTACAAGAAATGGGATTTTTAGATTCTTGGTTGAATATCCAAATAGGATTTCAGTCATTAGAAAAAATGATTTTTTGGAGATATCCGATTGAAACAATTTCACAATCTGAAAGTGGATTTGAAAAAGTATATCAAGGTTCTTGTATTCTTTTAGGTTGGAAAGTTCAATTAAAGTCGCAGGAAGTGATGAGACGGCATTTGAATGTTTTTATAAAGGAAAAACGTGATTAATGCTTGGATCAAGTTATCAAGTTTAATGGCTTTTTTAAGTTTAGATATAACTTCAATTGGACAGTTTATGATTTCTAGGCCTATTGTAATTGGTCCAATAGCTGGCTTTTTGTTGGGACAGCCTATTTGGGGATTAACGATTGGTGTAATGGTGGAAATAATTTGGATAGGCGATTTAGCTATTGGGGCCCATATCCCCATTGATCTGACCCTTTTAACAGTTGTTGCTGTAGCACTTGGATCGAGTCTTACGCTTCTGTATTCAAAGCAAGCGCTAGTTACATATTGCCTCGGAGCAGCGATTCCATTTGCATATGCTAGTTCACGCGTGGAACTGTGGGTTCGTAAACTTCAAGTTTTTTGGATGAAATTTGCCCAAAAATTGTTGGAACAAGGAAGTATCCATAAATTCAAATGGATTTGGGTAATAGTTTTGATCGAGCAATGGATTAAAAATTTCTTAATGTTTTTTTTAAGTTTAACAATTGTAATTTGGGCTAGAAAATTATTTGTTATTTTGCCGACGACAGTAATTCAAGGGTTGAAATACTCAAATTGGTTTTTAATGGCCTTGGGTTGTGCAACAGCAATCCATCTTTTAATGAATAAAATTAAACTGATTTATTTGATACTTTTAGGGATGGCAGTCGTCATTGTAATTAAATTCATGCATATTTCTGAAATTTATTCATTTGAGTCAATTTTGGTAATTGGATTTGTGATATATGTTTTATATTTTCAACACGAGATTCTGTAAGCCATGATCAATAGAAACATTGAAAATAGAAAAATAAATTGGATCGATATAGGGAATACTATCATCCGTACTTTTCTAATCCAGTGTGTTTGGAATTTTGAACGCTACTTGAATTATGGCGTAGCTTTTGCGTTGATACCAATTATGAAGCGATTATATTTGAAAAAAGACTGTCCGCGTGCTTTGTCGAGACACATGGAATACTTCAACACACATCCATATATGGCCTCATTTATTATTGGATCAATAGTTCATTTGGAATCAAAAAACAGCAAATTCAAATCAAAAGTTCATGAAGAAGAAATTAGTGCTTTAAAGATTGGAATGATGGGTCCACTCGCAGCAATTGGTGATAATTTATTTTGGGCCACAATCAGACCTTTCTGTGTTCTCATCGCATTGGGTTTTTATTTTTCTGAATTCTATTTTCAAAAAAATCAATATGGGTTTTTAATAGTCCCCATTACTTTTCTCGTGATTTATAACTTTGCCCATCTTTATATTAGAATCGACGGTTTTTTTCAGGGATATCAACATGGTGACCAAGTGATACTTGTTTTAAAGAAATATCGATTTCAACGTGCGATTCAAGGGCTCCATCTTCTATCTTTATTATTAATAGGCTCACTAATGATTTTCATGAACAACAATCCTCATCAGCAAGATTTTAAATTTTTTTTAATTAAAATTTTATTTTTTTCGGGGATAACGGGTTTATTTTTATTTGCATTGCATAAAAAAATAACGCCAGTGCATATTTTATACTCAATTATTTTGTTGGGGATGATTTTAGCTTATTGGCCTCGATTGAGAAAATCGATTATGATACTTCATCCATCGTTTCAATTTTCGAGCATCAAATGATCATTCCACTTCTAATTGATGGGGGATATTAGTATGAAATTCACAGCTAAAGTAACAGTCACCAATAAATTAGGACTACATTTAAGAGCTGCAGCGGAATTGGTAAAAGTTGCCAATAAATTTAAATGTTCCATTACAATTAAAAGCGGGATACAAATGGTAAATGTAAAAAGTTTGATGGGATTAATGACATTAGCGGCTTCCAAAGGCTGTAAACTGGAAATTATAACTGAGGGAGAGGATTCTAAGGAAGCCGTGGAGGCTATTCAAAAAATTTTCATTAACCGATTTAATGAAAAGGAGTAATTGACTTTGGAAAAAAAACTTCATGGAATTCCAGCATCTCCAGGAATCGCTATTGGCCCAGCTTATATCTACCATCGCTTGGGATTTACAATTACTCGACGTGTTCTTACTTCAGAGGAAATTCCTTTAGAAATTCAGCGGTACCAAAACGCCATTGAAAAAACCAAATCTCAAATTTTCGAATTAGAAAAAAAAGTTAAAGAACAAATGGATGCAGAACATGCATCCATTTTTAAGGCACATCAAGTTGTTTTAGAGGATCCGGTTTTTACAGAAGGCATTCCAAAATCCATTCAAAAACGATGTTTAAATGCTGAATTTCTTATCCATGAGGAGTTAAGCCAATTTAAAAAGGTTTTAAGCACTATTGGGAATGATTTTTTTAAAGAGAGAATTAGTGATATTGAAGATGTTGGAGAAAAAATTATTGAAAATCTGGGTAGCTGGGAACGAGATCAACTTCAAAAGTTAAATCGAGAAGTTGTACTTCTAGCCATTGATCTTTCACCAACTGATACCGTGAATCTACCAACTGATGTGGTACAGGGATTTGCGACTGATATTGGGGGCAGGACCTCTCATGTGACTATTGTTGCTCGATCATTAGGGCTACCTGCCGTTGTTGGTGTTACAGGGTTAACAGAAACTGTCCAAACTGGCGATATGATTATTTTGGATGGTAATAAGGGAATTGTTATTATTAACCCGTCTCCCCAAAGCTTGAAAAATTACCAAATTGTTCAAGAGCATTTTCGCAATTTTCAACAAAGTTTGGAAGATGTAAAAGCATTAGAAACGAAAACTCTCGATGGCCATTATATTCGATTAGCTGCAAATATTGAATTACCAACAGAGACGGACGATGTTTTTTTGCATGGTGCTGAGGAAGTTGGACTTTTTCGAACGGAATTTTTGTTTTTAAATCGTGAAGAAATTCCATCTGAGGAAGAGCAATTTGAATCCTACAAAGAGCTTGCGCTGAAAATAGGACAGGGACAAGCAATTGTTAGAACATTAGATTTAGGCGGTGATAAATTTTTAGACCATTTAAATCCATATAAGGAATTGAATCCCTTTTTAGGACTTAGGGCTATTCGTCTTTGTTTAAAAGATATTGAGATTTTCAAAAAGCAAATTCGTGCGATTCTTCGCGCGGCGGTATATGGACATTTAAAATTAATGTTCCCAATGATTTCTTCGGTTAATGAACTCATAGAATCCAAAAAATATATTCGTATTTGTATGGAAGAGCTACAAGCGGAAAACACGCCATTTAAAAATGATATTGAATTGGGGGCCATGATTGAAGTCCCATCAGCGGCATTGTTAGCAGATATTCTTATACAAGAAGTGGACTTTTTTTCTATAGGGACAAACGATTTAATTCAGTATACTTTAGCAGTAGATCGCATTAACGAAGAAGTAGCATATTTGTATGATCCTTTAAACCCAGCAATTCTTCGATTAATTAAGATGACCATTGATGCAGCACATAATAATGGAAAATGGGTAGGCATGTGTGGTGAAATGGCTGGCGAGCCGAAATTTATTCCTTTATTACTTGGATTAGGGTTAGATGAATTATCGTGTAGTATGACTGTGATTCCAGTGATTAAGACAGTTATTCGAATGATTTCAATGGATCAATCAAAATTTATTGCACAGGAAGCACTTAAAATGAGAACTTCACAAGAGGTTTCTCAATTGATTCATGATAATATTTCGAATGAATTGAAAAGTTTTTTATTTTGAATTGATTCTTTAAAATTTCCTTGATATAAATTTTTCCAGATTTTCATTTTCAGGATTTAAAATATTTCAAAACCAATTTACCTGTTTTCTAGTCAGCTTGGAGGCCTCATTTTTGAATCATGAGTTCAACAGACGACAATAATAGTTGATATATATTTGTCAACGGATGAATGAGAATAATTTCAATGCTCAGGGGGAAAATCTTTGAAGGAATTGGATGTCTTTTTCTCAGATGTAGTGAAAATTTTGAATACGACCAACCCTAAAACTACTAATGTTACTATGCCAAAAAAGGCTGCTGCAACATAAGCTCCAGGAGAATGGTTTGAGCCTTTTTTAAATATAGAATGCGGGATAGCAGTAGTTTGGTACGTAGGCGGCGGTATTGATGTCGATTGTGTATGTGGAAATTTTTTTAACAAATTATTTCTTTCGCTTTAAAATTTTTTTCTGAATTTTTTGAAAAGTATGCAATATAAAGTCCCGAATTTGATTTTGTGCTTTAGCCAAGGGATATTGTGCCAAAGATTTCATTGGAATCCAACGATAATCTTTTTTAAAAATAACTGGATTATGAAAATCGGCGTTAAAAAGTTTTAAAGTTACTTTGTGCTTTGTAATATAGAACTTGAGTAGTAATAATTCATTTCTATCGATCTGCACATCTAAATCTTTCTCAGCTTTAGCGATAGCACGTTTAAAATTTTTATCGGTATATGTTGGAAACTCCCAAAGCGATTGAAACCAAGAGGCTTGATTAGATATTTTTCGAAGTAAAATACGATTGCTTTGTTTAAGAAGTACAGAAATCATATAAGTAGGGACCAATTTTTTTTTGACAGTGGTACTAGGGAAAAGAGATTGTGTTCCATGATGAAACGACTGGCAATGCTTTTGAACAGGACATACCAAGCATCGTGGATTTTTAGGAATACAAATCAACGCTCCTAGTTCCATTAGTGCTTGATTGAAATTTCCGGGATCATAAGGTGGAAGCATTTCACTTGCTCGCTTCCAGACTTCTTGAGTTAACGAAGTTGACTTAGCTGGATTTTTAATTTCAAAAATGCGTGAAAATACTCGAATAACGTTCCCATCAACAGCAGGGTAAGGTTTTTTGTAAACGATTGATAATAGCGCACCTGCTGTATAGTGTCCAACCCCGGGGAGTTTATGGATTTCATCAAATTGGTCAGGTAGCTTTCCATTGTAATGTTGAACAATTATTTCTGCAGATTTTTTTAAATTTTTAACACGACGATAATATCCAAGTCCTTCCCAAAGTTTTAGAACTGTTTTTTCAGATGCAAAAGCTAGCGATTTCCAGTTTGGTAATTTTTCAATAAAACGATTGTAGTAAGGAATTACAGTTTTGACCTGTGTTTGTTGAAGCATAAATTCGGAAATAAAACTAGAATAGTCTGATACATCTTTTCTCCAAGGTAGATTTCTTTGACAACGGGCAAACCAGTTCAAAATATTTTTTGAAAATTCATCAGAAAAATTAATCATCACTTTTTAAAATGCGGTCAAAATGATAAACTTTTATGAATTGAGAAATAGGAGGGTACCAAAGAGGTTGTCGAGGTGAACATTGAGTTGCCTGTGCTATTTTTTCAAATAGTCTTTCAGATATTAGAATTTCTCCATTTTCTGCGTGATGCGATAAAAATTCAGTCACCTGTGTTTCTAAGCTTATGGCTGTATAGTCTCGACGGGTTTTTGATCCTAGATTTCCTGTAATGGCCCAGTTGTTTGATAAACCAATACCGAGAGTGATGGGCTGAAGATTTTTTTTAAGTCTCGTGATATTGTAATCTATTACATTTTTTTGAATAGCAATTGCAGCATTTATTGCAGTTGTCTCTTTGTTTAATAAGGTATTTGGGGCTCCCCAGATTGAACAAATAGAAAAACCAACAAATTTATCCACGGTTCCTTCATAGTTAAAGATGATTTCAATCATTTGTTCAAGAAATTCATTAACTTCTTTTAAAAATTGTATGGGATTTTTATTTTCAATATTGTCAGAAAATCCTCGAGTATCAATAAACATAAAACAACATTCACGTTTTTCGCCTTGTAATGAAAAAAAATCTTGAGAATTTAATAATTTTGCAGCAACATCTGCAGATATATTTTTCCCCAAAATCTCTTGAATTCTATTTTTTTGTTTTAAATTTCCAAGCATTTGATTGAAGGACTCGAAAGTTTCCGAATTCTCCTTTTGAAATGGAACTGAAATTGAAAAATCAAAATTCCCATGAGACACTTCTTGAAATGCATTATTTAATTTTTGAAATTGAGAAGAATATTTTTTTTCTACATTCATTCCAAGGATTAGCGAAAAAAGTCCTAAAAAAAACATCAAAATTAATATAGCAATTTGTAATTGATTTAAAAGAAAGTGTGAATTTAGAAAATATTTTTTTAGGAAAATAATTTTTATTTTTTTGTTTGGATTTAGACTTGCGAATACGAGGTTTGAAGCAAGATATTTATGATGATTATTTGAAAATACTAAAACGCTGTTGGAATCTACATTTGATTTTTTAGTCAAGGTTAAAGGATTATGGATTTTTACCATTATATTTTGTTTGGAAGTCCTCCAAAGTTGATGATTGAAATTGAAAAGTATTTTCTGACGTGTGATGTGTTGTAATTGATTTATGATGGATCCGAGTGGGATTCCAATGATTAAAATTCCGTATCGTTGATAGTGGTTTAAAACAGGCGTGGTCAGAAGATCATAAAATTGATTTTGAATCAAATAAATACCCTGTGTGGGTAGACCGTGCATAGCCTGGGCAATATTGTAGTGGTTAGATTTAGTTTGAACATGATTGGTAGTTTTAGAATTCGTTGAAGGAAATAAAACCCTTCCGTTTGTTGTTGTCAGAACTAAAAAAGAGACATGAAGATTTTTTTTCCATTTGCTGCTGTAATGAATAAAATGTCTGGGATGTAGTTGGGCCATACGAATATTTGGAATAAGCAAGGGATTATTTAATAAAATTGATGCTTTGGCGATAAGCAATTGGTCATTTTGCCGAAGGATTTCAGAAACCAAAACCCGATCTTTTTGGGTAGTAAATGTTTTGGGAGCAATGAAATTTTTAGAGATATTTAATAGTATCAGTAGTGAACCAGCAAATAGAATGATTGGAAGAATAAAAAATAAAAAACGCCAATTGAATTTTAAATGTTTATTATGGTTTTTCAAAAGATTTTACCTTAGTAAAAGTTATATTTAACTTCAAATTTTTTCCTGAATGAATATCAATTGATTTTCGGAAAGTTTTCCAATAATAACTCCATGCGGTAAGCACATAGTGACCTGGTGGAACATGGTCGATATGATAATATTGGTTAAGGGAACAAATATCAAAATATGGGTTTTGAACAACAAAAATATATGCATGATGAAAATGGAGTAAATGGCTTTTTAAAGTGACTTTTATAAACTGTGGTTTCCACATTTTTTGACTAATACTCTTATTGAGATTAATCGATCGAGTGAAACGATAGTTATCTAGATATGAATGAAAATATAATTTATAATTTCTAAAATCCAAATTTTCAAATTTAACAAATCCACCAGCTAGCACTGGAAGAATCTCAGGTGCGAAGTGGTTGTCGTGAATTATTATGGTAGCGGGATTAGCAGGCGGATGAAAATATCCAGAAACATGGTTAAGATAAACAAAGACTTCGTATATGGACCGCGGCGATGCAAGCGTTACGGCATGAGTATTTTTATTTGGGAATAGCTGTGAGTAGAGTGTTGCATAAGAGTATGCTGCATGTGGCGGTGGCAGGGAGGCCGAAACATGAATGCATCCTTTAATAACTCCATTTAATTTTTTAAAAAGATGTTGGGGATGATATAAAATCGGTTTTGAAAAAGCAACGAAGGGAACAAGTAATATTAAAAAAAGTGGAAATAGAAGTAATTTTTTGTGAATGGAAGTTTTTTTTTTCATAAATTGATCTCTGAATTTTAAAAAGTGTATTGTATCAAATTTTGCATTAAAATGAATTTTTAAATTTAGGTTAAATATGCAAAATGCATTAACTAAGTCCTACATTTTTAGGAGAGCCTTCATGAAATCAGAAGAATTGCTTTTAAAACGAATTCAAGAGTTAACGGCCCTATATGAAATTAGTCGGTGCTTAGCTTCAAATTTGGATCTAACTTCGTCAATGAATCAGATTTTAGGAATTTTATCTGAAAAGTTATCAATGAATCGTGGGACCATAACGCTTTATGATAAATCGCAAGGTCAATTAGAAATAAAAGCTGCTCATGGATTAACTCGCGCAGAAATTGGTCGAGGAAAATATAAAATTGGTGAAGGTGTAACTGGTAGGGTTCTTGAAACAGGCGAGGCCATGTTAATTCCGAATATTGAAAAAGAACCACTTTTTTTGAATCGAACCCAAGCTCGACGTGATTGGGAGCGAAGTAATATATCTTTTATCTGTGTTCCCATTAAAATCAAAGGGGAAACTCTAGGGGTTTTGTCAGTGGATCAATTATTTAGTGGCAAGCAGTTAACATTGCAAGATGATCTACGTCTTTTATCAATAGTGGCTTCATTAATCGGTCAAAATTTGAAAATACATATGATTATAAATAGTGAAAAAGAGGATCTGCTTCAGGAAAATCGCATTCTGGTCAGTGAATTAAAGGAAAAATATCATATTCAAAACATTGTTGGAAATTCAAAACCAATGTTGGAAATTTATAAATGTATTGAACGAATTGCTCCAATGCGTTCGACAGTTATTATTCGTGGAGAATCGGGTACAGGAAAAGAATTAATTGCACATGCGATTCATTATGAAAGTCCACGTGCCAATAAACCGTTTATTAAAATTTCATGTGCAGCCTTACCAGAAGCGCTTTTAGAAAGCGAATTGTTTGGCCATGAAAAAGGAAGTTATACTGGGGCGATTGAAACAGTTAAAGGACGATTTGAGCTTGCAGATGGCGGAACCATTTTTTTGGATGAAATTGGCGATATTTCCTTATTGATTCAAATTAAACTGCTTCGAGTTCTCCAAGAGAGACGATTCGAACGAATTGGCGGCACCAAAACGATCGCATCGGATTTTCGATTGATTGTGGCGACTAATCGTAATTTAGAACAAGCTGTTTCAGAGGGGAAATTTCGAGAGGATCTATACTATCGATTAAATGTTGTTCCAATTTTTGTTCCTCCTTTGAGGAATCGTCCAGAGGATGTCCCGATGTTATTAGACTTTTTTTTGAAAAAGTATAATTATGAGAATAAAACTAATTATAAATTTTCTTCAGAATCCATAGAAAAACTTATAGAATGTCCTTGGTTTGGGAATGTTCGAGAATTGGAAAATACAATTGAACGAACTCTAGTGATGGCCCAACGCTCAATTATTTCAGCTGATGAAATTTCATTGCCTTTAAAACTTAATCCATCTACTGCGCTATTAGAAACTAGATTTGTAGATAAGCCTCAAGACGTATCTTCTCAAAGCAGCCAAAATACCCTTCAAGAAATCGAAAAACAAAAAATATTGAAAGTGATGGAACAGTGTGGATGGGTTCAAGTACGAGCATGTCAAATACTCGGAATTACACCACGACAACTCGGATATAAACTTAAAAAATACAAAATTGAATACAAAAAAACATTTTTGTAATTTTGGTATAAAAAAACAGATAAATTCCAATCTTTTTCATTGTTTTTTTTGGCAAATTTCTTGCTTTGGTATTTCTGTAAAGATTTATTTTAAAGCAAGGAGACTAAAATGACTATTAAACAAATAATGAATCTAATTGAAGAAAAAAAAATAAAATTTATTGACTTTAGATTTATTGATATGATCGGTATGTGGCAACATATTTCAACTCCAGTAGATCAGTTTGATGAGGAAGTGTTTTCTTCTGGAAAAGGTTTTGATGGTTCTTCAATTCGTGGGTTCCAAGCCATTCATGAATCAGATATGTTGTTAATTCCAGATCCAAATTCTGTATTTGTTGATCCGTTTTACGAATATCCGACATTAGTTTTTATTTGTAATATTCAAGACCCAGTAACTCGAGCACCTTATAGTCGAGATCCGCGATATATTGCCAAGAAAGCGGAAGAGTATTTGAAAAATACCAATATCGGTACCATATCCTATTGGGGTCCCGAAGCTGAATTTTTTATTTTTAATAGCCTAAAATATGATTATTCTATGAATAGCAGTTACCATATGGTTGATTCAGTAGAAGCAATCTGGAATTCCGGGAAAGATGAAGATCCCAATCTGGCTTACAAAATAAGAAATAAAGAAGGGTATTTTCCAGTTCCCCCATCTGATACACAGCAGAACATTCGTTCAGAAATGGTGTCAATGATGATGAAAATTGGTATTAATATTGAAACACATCATCATGAAGTTGCGACAGGTGGGCAAGCAGAGATTGATATGGTCTTTGATTCTCTAGTTAATATGGCCGACAAACTTTTAAAATATAAATATGTAGTTAAAAATGTTGCCAGACGAAACAATATGACAGCATTATTTATGCCTAAACCATTGTTTGGTGATAATGGATCAGGTATGCATGTGCATCAATCTATTTGGAAAGAAGCAACCAATATTTTTTATTTTGAAAAAGGATATGCAGGTTTTTCTCAAGAAGGGCTTTGGTATATAGGAGGACTATTAAAACATGCAGAGGCCCTTTGTGCTTTTATTACTCCAACAGTAAATAGTTATAAACGATTAGTTCCAGGATATGAGGCTCCAGTTAATTTGGTTTACAGCCAAAGGAATCGTTCCGCGGCTTGCCGTATACCTCTTTACAGCAATAGTCCCAAAGCCAAACGAGTCGAATTTAGAACGCCAGATCCATCGTGTAATCCCTATTTAGCGTTTTCAGCCATGCTGATGGCTGGGATAGATGGAATTCAAAATAAAATTGAACCTGGAGAACCTTGTGATAAAAATATTTATGAGTTGAGCTATCAAGAACGTCAAAAAATTAAAAATGTTCCTAATTCTTTGGATAAAGCTATTGACGCGCTTGAAAAAGATTATGATTTTTTGTTTAAAGGAAACGTTTTTACAGAGGATCTCATTTCAGAGTGGATATCACTCAAGAAAAAAGAAATAGATGCAATTCGCTTACGACCCCATCCGTACGAATTTGCTTTATATGGAGACATTTAAATTAAAAACGCTTTTTATCTAGGAATATTAAAAAATATTATGAGATCTAATTCGATACACATTTCTAAAAAAACAGAATTTTCTTTACTATAATATGAATTTGAATACATTAACATTAGGTAATGTTAATGTATTCAGATCATCTTCGTATATTAAATGCGAAGTAATAGTAAGTTTATTGGGAAGGTGTAATCAGATGCAAAATACGGGTAAAATATTAATTATTCATGGTCCTAATTTAAATCTTTTGGGCGAGCGGGAACCGCAAATTTATGGAAATTTTTCTTTAGAAGAAATAAATCAAGAGTTATTAAAAGAAGCTTCACAAAATCAGTTGGATTTAAAGATAGTTCAATCAAATCACGAAGGTGAAATTGTTGAGACTATTCAAAATGCTCGGAACTGGGCGAACATAATTATTATCAATCCAGCCGCCTATACACATACATCCATTGCAATCCGGGATGCATTAGCAGCAGTTCAATTACCGACTATAGAAGTACATCTTTCGAACATTCATGCTCGGGAATCCTTCCGGCAAACATCGTATATTTCATTGGTTGCTACAGGACAGGTGATCGGATTTGGAAAATATAGTTATATACTAGCTTTAAAAGCAGCAGAACTTCTTTTGCAAAATGGTAAGTAATTTTTAATTTAGTGATTATTAAATTTTAATGAAAAAACTTTTTAAATACTCAATATCGTCTGATGCGCTTTTTGCAACTATTTTCTTAGCAACTTGGGTTGCTCTTGTTTTTAACCCTCCATTTCAATATCACAAATTTTATGCAATTGCTTTGGGGAGTGGACTTGTATTAGCTTTATTCAAAAAAATTGAAAATGTTCACTATGAAAAAATAGGAGGGTGGTTTTTAGTATTTTTAATGGAAACTTTTTTATCTTGTTTTTGGTCGTTAAATATTGGAAAAAGTTTTCAAGCTTTTGGATTCTTATGTTTGGGATTATTTATTTATTTAATTTCAGGATCAATTTCTTCAAAAATTCAAAATAATGTTATTTCAATAAGTATGGCAGTGACAAGTTTTGTGGCCATGATTGCAATTTGGCAACACTTTTTCATTTTTCCAGAATTACAACAAGAACTACCAACATTTAATTCTTATGTAAAATCAATAGTCCAAAATGCATTAGTATCCAGAAGAAGTTTTGGACCATTAGTAACTTCTGGGGCATTGGGAGCCTTACTTATATTGTTTTTACCAATTTTTATTCAGCGCACCCTTGATAAAGAACAATCCAATGGGATGCGAATGGTATATGGAATGGGTTTGATAGTAGTGGGATTGGCACTGATTTATACAAAAAGTATAGGAGCTTGGATTAGCTTGTTTATATCTGCCATTTTAATAGTGCCGCCTTTTTTTAAAAAAATATATCGATATGGCTTTATTATATTTGGTTCGTTGTTAATTTTGACAATTTTAATTAATCGAGGAATACACCGTTGGTTTTTATTAGCATTTAAGGGTCGAATTATTTTATGGACTGAGGCGTGGAGAATATTTTTAAATCGCCCCATTAATGGATTTGGCGTCGGAACATTTGGAGCAGCGTATCAAGCTTTACATTTTCCATTAACATCCGGGGCTAGATTTGCACACAATTTATTGTTTCAAGTTCTAGTGGAACAAGGATTATTGGGGTTCATTTTAATAATGTGTTTAACAATTTCTTTTTGGGGACGAATCCAATGGAATCAGACTTCCAGACAAAGAGCCATAACCATTGGGGTTTTTGCATTTCTAATTTTTAGTTTGATTGATATTCCATTTCAAATGCCGGAATTAGTATGGATATTTTGTTTTTTAGCTGCGCTGATTCCAGTGACGACTAAAAGTACTTGGAGTTGTCCAATAAGATTACCAAATAAAATTTTTGAAATAATCATGTTATTAGCTTTTGCAGTTTCAGCTTTTTGGCCTCCATTTTTGAATTGGAATATTGGAATGCTGGGAGTTGTTGTTTGGGGGACATTGGCTTTTTTAGGTGGGCAATTTAAAAACATTAAAAGTTGGATTTTTTTAGGTTTTGCTTATTTATTGGGCAGAAGCTTTTTAACATCTTCTGCTAGAGGGATGGTATTTTCGATTGAGCTAGCGGGACTAGTCATTGCACTGTTTTTGATCATTTCCAAACTTAAAGATGGAAAAAATTTTATGTTTTGGTTCTCCACATTAGGATTAGTCTGGGCTATAAAAATATGGTTCCCTAACAGTTTCAATTTTTATCCTAATTACACAATATTTCCAAATCCAAAACATTTAGCTATTTTTTTGATTCCAGTAGTACTTTGGATATTTTTAAAAATGAGCAATAGATGGGAAAAATGGCTGCTGGGTTTTTTGGCAGTATTAACTATAATTCGAATTTGGTCAGTCAGTGCAATCTTGGGTATTTTATTAGGATGGGTAGTTTTTTTTAGAAAAAAATTAAATTGGTTATGGATAACTATCTGCGGAATAATCGGGATTGTTGTTTTGAAAATGCGCTTAGATGATACGAGTCCTACTAGTTTATCTCGAGTTTGGATATGGGCATCTGCCATTAAAATTTGGGTAAGTAATATATGGTTCGGAGTTGGACCAGGAATGTTTAACTATCTATATCAAAAATTTAAATTTCCAAGATTTTCAGGCCCCAGTCGATACTTAATGACCGCAGAAGTTACACATAATGAATTTCTCGAGTTTTTAGTAGCTTTTGGAATTTTGGGTTTCTTATTTTTAATATCACTTACTTTTTATTGGATTCAAAAAAACAAGACCGCGGTTTTCAAAAAATCAGTAATGAGTGCTTTCTCGATTGCAGCGTTTTTTGATTTTTGTTTTCATACTCCGCTAATTAGTCTTGAGGCAGTTGGATTTGCATCAAGATGGGAGAAAAAACGCAAACGCTCTTTATTTTGGGCTAATGGAATAATAGTTACGGGAATCGCAATGGGAATTTTTATTCCTCCAGTTTTTTCATCGCATCTTTATTCTCAATACTTAGATTATAAAAAATACAATCACTACCAAAAAGATTTTCTGATTCTAGAAAATTGTAAACAATTAGATCCATGGAATGCAAAATATTATTGTGCTATGGCTGAATTTTCAGATCATATGTTCCTATTGACGAAAGATCCCATTTGGCTGAATCATGCTAATCACAATTGGCATCAAACAAGGCGTTTAGAGCCAGAGCGAACCTCGTTTTGGATACGACGCGCATTATGGGATGAACAAATCGCCGAAATGCAACGAACTAAAAAATATTTTAAAAAAGTTCAAATAGACTGGATAAACGCTCAGCATACACAACCGTACTTGGCATTTATTCGATATGATCAAGGACTTTTTTATTTATTTTATGAAAACCATGTGCACAAAGCGACATTGGAATTTTGTAAGGCCGTAGAACTGGAACCGAATTATGCTGCGGCTTGGATTAATCTCGGATCGATTATGAAAAATCAAGGATGCATAACATCAGCATGCTCATATTATCAACGAGCTTTAAAAATCTCGGAAAAATGGGGAAAAAAATGCAGAAATCCAATTAATCATCAATTGGTTTTTATTTCTCCAAAAGTACAGATTGCCCTTGAAAATCAAATTCAGCAATTTAAAAAGGAATTAAAATAATAAATCGCATGCGACTTAATTATTTTAAACTAAGATTCAAACAACATTTTTTAGGGATTGGCATATTATTTTTTTTATTGTGTGTTTTTTACTGGAATATTCTCAGTGGAAAAAATGTTTTTGTGATGATGGATTCATCACGGTTCTTTTTCCCCTTATGGAAATGGGGAAGCAGTATATTTAAAAATGGAAAAATTCCATTATGGAATCCATTTGCCGGGCTAGGCGGAAGCCCCTATTTGGCAGATCCACAAATGGCCATAGCGAATCCCATTGTATTTATTTTTTTAAAATGTTTTAAAACTTCAACGGCTTTTTCTTGGATTTTATTATTCGGATATTTTTGGGGCATGTTGGGATTTTATTTATTAATGAGCAGTAAAAAATTTTCATTTCAAGCTTGTTTAATTGGCACAATTATATTTATTTTTTCCCTGAATTTGATTTCAATGGTATCTGTTCCGATAGCAGTTTTAAGTGTTTCATGGATTCCATGGATTTTTTGGGCAATGGATCAAATTGTTTTACAAAAAAAAAGTGGATTATTATTTTTTTCTCTGTCTCTTGCTTTTCAAATGGCTTCAGGTTATCCGGTTTTTTGTTATTTAACTACACTGGCTTTGGGACTTGAATTGATATTGGAACATGGGATTACGGTTAAATTTTTACGTGAAATATTTCCCGGGTTAGTCATGGGGGTAATAATAGCGGCTTTTTACAATGCGGTATGGGGTATTCCGTTTCTGGAATTTTTAAAACAAACGAATTACAGCCAAGGAGTTCATTTTTATGATAATTTGAAATTTAGTGATTTAAAGACTTTTTTTTCACCATTTTGCTTTGGAAATCCAAAAAAAGGGATTTATAACGGTGAATTTTGGGTTAGAAATTTCTTTATTGGGCTTCCCCCGCTAATATTGATCCTTTGGGCAAGTATCCAAAAAAAATTTCACTACAAGTTGAGTGCTTTGGCTGGTATATTTATATTATTTAGTCTTTCAGGTAGTTTGGGTATAGCCCTGATTTTAAGAAAGAGTCTTCCTGGATTTTCATGGATTGTTCATTCTGGATTTTTCATTCCTTTGATTGTATTTTATTTAGCACGATCGGTCGTTCAAATTATTCCTTCGTTTTTAACAATGACTCAATATTGGGAAAAAGTGACTTTTCTTTTTTTGAGCGTAATAATTTTTGGAATATCATTTTTTTGGAACCATTTTGATTTAGGAATCTATCACCCTTTTTTTCATTTTGGAGTATTTTTTTGGATGTCTTTAGGGTGCGTTTTTTTATCAGTTATATGGGAAAAAATGCGATATATTTTTTTATTGAGCGCAATCCTTTTATCTTTGTGGCCAGCTGCTTGGAATATTAAAACGGAGATGAAAAGTTCTTATTATAAGATTCAGCCTAAAATTTTAACGGCATTAAATAAAAAAAAAGGTGCTATTTTTTATTCGCCTTATACTCTTGAAAAAATGCGATGGGTTTATGGAAAAAATTGGAAATCAATTTATCAAATGACAAAGCAAGAAATTTATTTAAATTGGCCCATAGCTTTTAAACGAAAATGCATTCCATTTTATAATACCCTTCAATTGAAGCGCGCGGAAGATTGGTATGAGACATTTTTCCATTATTCATTTTTTTTAACTCAACAAGCATTAAATTTTATGAATGTTCAGTATGCAGTTGGAAATATTCATTTGCCTGAGTTTGTGGATTTAAAAATACCATTAGATCATTATAAAATTTTTGAAAATAAAAATTTTATATCATCTTGGATATCAATTAGAGAAGCTCGTTTGGAAATGCCTTCATTGCAAATGGATTTTCGCCGTATTTCAAAACAACACTGGAATTTATTTAAAATTTGTACGGTTTCGAGTATTCAAGATAAAGGTTTTTTTTATCCACGATTAATTTTTAAAAAAAGAATTTCACCACAAAAAATTCAAATAAATGCCCTGGGTACTCATAAGGCTCTTTTAGTTACTCCTGTTATTTTCTATCCTGGTTGGAGGTTTCAAACGGCACATAATTGTTATGTAAAACCAATATTAATTGACCACTTATATTGTGGAATTGCGTTAAATTCCAATATTCAAAAAATATTGTTGGTTTATAAACCGCGAACATTTCGGGTCGGTCTGTTTTTTTGTTTAATTGCATGTCTTGTATGGGGAGGAATGGGAGTGTGGATTTTACTTCAAAAAAAATAAACAAGTTTTTCTTGGTAGTGGCATGTTGTTACGCATTAACCCTAATCTTGTGGGGAATTTTAACTCAAAAAATGATTCCTGGATTTGCAGATACGCTTTTGTATGTAATACCGGAAAAATGGGTTAATATTTTTTCTTTCCAAAAGGGATTAATTCCACTATGGAATCCATATATTGGGGCAGGTACTCCCCAATTAGCCTGTTGGCAACCTGGGGTTTTTTATCCGTTTTTTTGGTTATGGAATTTATTCGGATTTTGGAAAACTTTTGTTGGAATGGCATTATTCCACGAATTTTTAGCTTTTATTGGATTTTATTTTTGGATGCGCAGTCAACGCGTTTCTGAAATAACAAGTTCATTATGTGCATTGAGTTTTTCGGGTACTGCCCAAATGGTTCAATTCTGGGGATTTCCAACGCATTTGGCGACATTGAGTTGGGTACCATGGATTTTTTGGCTGGTACAAAAAAACATGGATGAATTTTCTTGGAAACAATTCTGGGGATTAGTAGCAGTTTTGAGTTTTCAAATTTGGGCTGGGTATCCACAATTTGTTTTTTATACTTGGATTTTTGTTTGGTTTTGGCTTCTTTTTCAACAGCGTCCTAGGTCAACCATTTTAAAAATTATAGCTGCATTTTTAATGAGTCTGACTTTAACAGCCAATCAGTGGATACCATTCTTAGGAGAACTTCATTTTTCTTATCGTCTTGGATGGTCGAATGATGGATATAGTTTTCGGTGGATCCATTACCTAACTTTATTTCAACCCACTTCGCTTGGATTCCCTGGGATACTGGGATATCAAGGTCGATATCAAAATTTTATTTTCAACTTATACTTTGGAGTAATTCCTTTAATTCTGTGGGTCATGAGTTTGTTTTTATTGAAAAATAAAAATGAACGATTTTTTTCTTGGAGCTCGGTTATATGGCTTTTTTTTATGATCTCTCTTCCAAGTATTGGAATTTCATTTATGCCAAAGTGGCTTATTATGCTCGAAAGATCTAAATCATCGTTTATATTTATTTTTGCGGCTTTAACGGCGGTTGGATTTTTGACCGATCAACTATTTAAAAAAATGCGAAGTTCGCCATGGAAAAAAATAGTATTTTTAATCATAGGTTTATGGGTAATGGATATTGGTATGATCCCGTTTAGAGTCATTCGTTGGGTTAAAAACCCGTATTTAAATGCTAAAGTTATTCAAACTGTTGAAAGAATAAAGAAAATTTCAAAAGGTTCTCGAATTTTAAGCTTAGCTGTCCATGGACAACCTCTTTCTCCGGCATCAGAAACGTTTCAAGGCTCTTGTAATGAATTAGTCCGTTCATTACAACCAAATTCGAATTCGGTGTTTCAGATTAATTCTATTAATGCTTATCTCTCTTTCTTTTTAAAAGGATATCAAGATTTTTTATTGTATATTGAACATGGTTACCCGTATGAAGGACGATTGTTTGACGCAGCCAATGTTAAATATGTACTTTTTCATGGTCCATTAAATTTTTTTAAATATAAGAAAGTTTTTTCAAGCGATTTTTTAAATGTTTTTAAAAATGCTGGCAGTCAACCTCGTGTTTGGGAAGATAGTAAAGCAGTAACGTGTAAAACACGATCGAATGAGTTTGAAAAAATTTTAAATTCATCAGCATTTATTGAACGTGATGTTTTTTTAGAACAGAGAAAACTATCAGTAGTTCACTTGAAACAATGTAATAAAAAATTGCCTCAAGGATTTTATGATAATAAGCTTGATTTTGAAAAAGCTTCGCCTTGTTTTATGGAATTTCAAAGTCATTCCAATAAACCAAAATATATGGTAGTTAGTACTGCTTTTGACCCGGGGTGGAAGGCGTGGATTAATGGAAAATCAGTACCTATTTTTCGTGCGGATACATATTTCATGGCTGTTGAAATTTCAAATTCAGGATTGTCGAAAGTGGTTTTTTTGTACTGGCCTAATTCGTTTGTGATTGGTTTGTTTGTTGCATTATTTGGAATATGTAGTATAGTTTTCATCCTGAGTTGGAATTTTTTAAATTCAAATAATTTTCGATTTAAATAGTAAGGCAATGCAATAAAATGATTAAATATTTATGGATTTGGATGGGAGCGGCATTAGGAGCTTCTTGTCGTTATTGGCTTGCAAATTGGACTTCTGAAAAATGGGGAACACATTTCGCGTATGGAACATGGATCATTAACTTAATTGGATCTTTTATACTAGGATGGTTTTTATTTTTAAATTTAGAACGCGGAGTTTTTCAAGCGAATACACGTTATTTTTTAGCTATTGGATGGTGTGCATCTTTTACAACATTTTCGACTTTTAGTTGGGAAACATTTCGCTATTTTTCAGAGGGAAATATAACTTTCGGGTTTTTAAATATTCTTGCAAATGTTTTAGGGTGTTTGTTAGCAACTTGGGCTGGAGTAGTGGTTGCAAGACTTTTTTAATCTTAGGGGATAAAATATCAAGGAGCATATTATGGGATTAAAGGCCCATGTAAAGTAATTAAAATTTATATTGATGAGACATTAAAATGGAAGCATGGTTTATTATATCAAGCGATGATTGAATTATTAAATAAATCCGGGATAGCAGGCGTTACTGTTTATAAAGGGATAGAAAGTTTTGGAATAACGCGGCATATTCACTCAACACATATTTTGGAAGCAACAGAGCATTTGCCAGTGCTCATTGAGGTTATTGAAAAATCTGATAATGCATTAAGCCTTCTTAAAATCATTGAACCTATGCTGCCGACACATTGTTTGATTACTATACAAGATGTACAGGTCCTACATCATAGTATGGAAAATGAAACAGATGAAAAAAATTAAGGTTTAATAATTTGATAAATAGTAAAGAGCTTTTCATTTTGAGATCGATTGATTGATGTTTGAAAGATTAGTTTATGGTGCAATAGTCAAAATTACTCAAGTAGCAATGATGGGTATGAAGTTATTTTGAATTTGAAGTGTTGATAAAAAATGTGAATTTATTGATTTCCATCCAAATGTTTTTGGTAAAAATCGGTGTCGGATAATTTTGGTACAGAATTTAAAAAATTTTTCGATTTTGAACAAACAGAGATTAAAAGTTAGTTTAGGCCATTTTGAATACCAAAAATCATTGCGAAACAACGAACTATACATAATTAAGGCTTGGAATGATACAAATTACTTTTGTTTGCAAGAGTAATTATAAAAATGGATATTCTGTTTAACGTTTAAATTCAAAAGAATCAACATGAGAATTAGATATTGAATATTTTAGATTTTAGATAGATGATAATCAAAAGAATAAATGGTTTAAATAAGGTTTCAATTATGCCAAGAAAAAAAGATGATAGTGATAAAAATCAAAATATAAAAAAGAAACGTGTGGTTCGAAAATCCAATAGTCTGAACTCAACACCGGTTCAGAATGTCTCGAGTACAAAAAAAATTGGATTGCGTCTAAAAAAAGCTAATAGCTTAACAAAGGCAAAATCTGTTATCCAGCTAGAATCTCAAGTGTTTAAATTGAGAAAAACCAAACGAGCTCATCCTAAAAATTCAAAAAAAATATTAACGGAAGTACAAAAAGCTAAAAGAAATGAAGAGCGATCCGTTAAACAATTTTTACCGCGTCCTGGATTTCCAGTTCAGATTCCTGATTTTAAAAAAGAATCAGATGCCACTTGGATTTTTATTTTACCACGTGATCCATATGTGATTTTTGCTCACTGGGAAATTTCAAAATCCAAAATTAAGATGATGAAGTCTATGAAAGCGCAGCTTGTTTTGAGAATGTATCAAATTGTGGACACTAATCTAAATGCTCTCATTCTTATTTCGGAAATAGAATTAAATGTTAATGAATTACAGCGATATTTAAGTGTTCCGTCACCTGGGAAAAAATACTTTGTGGAAATTGGATTTAAAAGCAAGGCGAATGGCAGCTTTTTATTAATCGCATGCTCTAATGAAATTCAGACTCCATTAGATTGGATGAAATGGAATGAGGGAATTCCCATTCGTGATCAACAATTTTGGGAGAATTACTTTCAAGGAAAAATTTCCGGCATAAGTTCTTGGCGGACTTCAAATGCTGATTTTTCAGGAAGAGCGCCGTATTCATCAAATCGTAAATCTTTATGACATTCTTTTAATACTTTAAATTATTGATACTAAAGACGAAGTCAAAATAAATGAAACATGCATATTGGGGTTTAGTTTTACATGCTCATCTTCCATATATCCGCCACTATGCTAATAATAATTTTCTTGAAGAAGATTGGTACTATGAAGCTCTTTTTGAAGTATACCTTCCTCTATTAGACTTATTCAATCGATTACAGAAGGAAAAAGTTTCATTCCAAATTACGATTTCGATTTCTCCAACATTACTCACAATGATGCAAGATGATTTATTGCAGGAACGCGCATTGCAATATGCTGATCAACGGATTAAATTTTTACAAGATGAAAAAAAACGACTGCAATCAAAGAAAGAATTTTATCCCATCTTAAAAATGTATGATGATAAATTTAAAAAATATCGAGATATGCTCGATGTTGAACTGAATAAGAATTTAATACGAGAATTCAAAAAATTTTCCGATGCGGGAATGATTGAAATTTTAACAACGGTTGGGACACACGCCTTACTTCCCTATTTACCGTTAAATGCAATTCATAGTCAAATTCAAGCGGGAATTCAAGTCTATCAAGACTGCTTTGGAAAGGCGCCTAGAGGATTATGGTTGCCAGAATGTGGGATTTGTACCGGGCTAGATGCGATATTAAAAGAACACAAGATTCAATTTGTGCTTGTTGATACACACGCCCTCCTGCTTGCACGCCCCTTTCCGTCACTAGGAACATTGGCTCCTATTTATACTCCGGCTCACCTTTGGGTTTTTGGAAGAGATTTTGAAACATCCAAAGAAGTTTGGAGTTCAAAAGAAGGATATCCTGGTGATGCGGAATATCGAGAATTTTATAGAGATGTTGGGTTTGATTTAATGCGTCAGGAGTTAGAACAACTGATTTTAAAATCTCAGCCAAGAAAATTTACTGGAATTAAATATTATCGGATTACGAATCAAGCTGAAGATAAAAAACTTTATCAACCTGAATTGGCACAAGAAAAGGCTCGCATTCATGCTCAGGATTTTTTTGAAAAACGCAAAAAGCAGATTGAGGGTTTGAAGTTAAAACAGAGTCCGTATATTCTTTCAATGTATGATGCAGAACTTTTTGGACATTGGTGGTATGAAGGAATATATTTTTTGGAATTTCTTTTTAAGATATTGGATCACCAAAAAAAAATAAAACTCATGACTCCCACAGGTTATTTAAAAAAAATAAAACCAACAGTCGAATCCGATGTTTGCTTTTCCACGTGGGGTGAAAATGGCTATGGCGAGTATTGGCTTAATGAAAAAAATGATTGGGTTTATCCAATAAATTTTCGATTGTGTTATCGTTTGAAACAATTGGCGAAAATTCATTTCAATACTCGAAAACAATGGATTATTCAAACATTAAATCAAGCTGTTCGGGAAATTCTTTTGTTTCAGTCTAGCGATTGGACTTTTATGATCAAGAATAATAATTATGGTTCTTATGCAAGAAAACGATTAGAAAACCATATGAAGAATTGCTTGATGCTTTTAAAGCAGGTTGAAAAAAACATACCAGGAAGTAAATTGGCAAAATCGTTGTGGTGCGAGAATCCTATATTTCCTAAAATTGACTTCCGCGTTTTTTCAAAAAATTAAACCGACAAAAATTTTGATAGCAGTAAAGAAATTATTTTATGGCTATTTTTAAATAAGCTTTAGCTTGATAATAACAGCATTTTTTGCATGAATATTTAGATAAGTCATTTGAATATATGTGAACTTTTATGCTATGATACGACAAGCAGACGGGTGATTATGATTGAAACTCAATTCAATCGAGGAAAGTCCGAACTCCATAGGATAGGATGCTGGTTAACGACCAGTCAGTTTAAAGCGAACTGAAGGAAAGTGCCACAGAAACAAACCACCTAGAAATTAGGTAAGGGTGAAAAGGCGGGGTAAGAGCCCACCGGAGATCTTGTGAAAGATCTTGCTAGGCAAACCCCATCTGGAGCAAGATCAAATAGGGGAGGTAAGGTTATCCACCATCACCTTTATTTAAGGTAAACTCCCGGGTATGATCGCTAAATGGTATCGGCAACGATACTATATAGAGAAATGATCACTTAAACAGAATTCGGCTTATGATCTGCTTGCTTTTAAAAACCGCCTTTAAGGGCGGTTTTTTTTTAAAAATAAGTTAAATTTTTAATGGATTTGTGGAATTTTATGCGAATTTTAAAATATACACGATCTCAAGATCAAAATCTTATTCAAAAACTTATTCGACGCGAATCGCTAAGTTTAAAAACGTCTACAAACTTTTCAAATCAAAAAAAAACATCAACTCCAGAAATGATCGTTGAAAAAATAGTTGATGCAGTTCGAAGGCAAGGTGATTCAGCACTATTTTATTATACGAGGAAATTTGATGGATTCCAAATTCATGAACATAATTGTAGAGTTACGAAAGAAGAAGTGCGCAAAGCAACGCAGAGCATTCCAATAAAATTAAAACATGCATTTCAAAAAGCAATTAAAAACATTCGAAGATTTCATGAACAGGAGATGCCCCGATCATGGTCTAAAAATATGCATGGAAAAAACATTGAACAAAAATGGGTGCCAATCGATAAAGTTGGACTTTATGTTCCTGGAGGAATGGCGGCTTATCCATCATCTGTTATGATGAATGTAATTCCAGCTCAAGTTGCAGGTGTCTCGGAATTGATCCTTGCAACTCCAGTTAAAAAAGATGGAAAAGTGAATTCTGCGGTTTTGGCGGTAGCCGAACTATTGGGCGTTCAAACAATTTTTAAAATTGGAGGGGCACAGGCTATTGCTGCTTTAGCATATGGCACAAAAAGTATTCCAAAGGTTGATAAGATTACAGGCCCCGGAAATATTTTTGTCGCCCTAGCTAAACAAAAAATTTTTGGAATAGCGGGAATCGATGGATTTACTGGCCCTTCAGAGGTGATCGTGATTAGTGATGGGAAAGCTTATCCAGCTTGGATAGCAGCCGATCTTTTAGCTCAAGCAGAACATGATGTTATGGCTATGCCAATCTTGATATCAACATCAATGAATTTTTTAAAAAAGGTATTTGAAGAAATTGAAAGGCAAATAAAAAATTTAAATAGAAAAGCAATTGCTGAACAGGCAATTCGGGATCGCGGTGCACTCATTTTTTGTAAAAATATTCAACAAGTTAAAAATCTAGTAAATCAATTTTCTCCAGAACATTTGCAAATTGTTTGTGAGGACCCTAGGCACTGGTTTGACGGAATTCGACAAGCAGGAGCTGTTTTTTTAGGGGAATATACACCAGTAGTTTTTGGCGATTTTATAGCTGGTCCAAATCACGTTTTGCCGACAGGCGGAAGCGGACGTTTTTCATCGGGTCTTTCTGTTTTCGATTTTTTAAAACATATAAATATTTTGGAATTAAAAAAGAATGAAAGTTTTAAATTAGGCCTTGAGGCAATTTATTTAGCGGAATCTGAAGGGTTAACGGCACATGCTCAAAGTGCCTTGTTTCGGATGAGTCGATGAAGAAATCTCAGCCTCAATTATATTTCCGCCCGACTATTTTGGAAATGGATCCTTATATTCCAGGTGAACAACCTTCAACGGCAAATGTCATAAAATTAAATACTAATGAAAATCCTTATTTACCAGCGCCACTAGTTTTTAAAGCTCTTCAGCAATATTCTAAAGAACGAATGAGACTTTATCCACCTTCTCAGCCCATCAAATTAATTCAAAGATTATCGCGGATTTATCATTGGCCAATGGATGGAATTTTAGTTGGAAATGGTTCTGATGAAATTTTATCGATGATTTTTCAAGCTGTTTTGGAAAAGGGACGTAGTGTTCAATTTCCAAATTTGACCTACAGCTTATATCCCGTTTTAGCATCTTTAAATAATGCGGAAATAAAGAAAGTTTATTTAGATAATAATTTTGAACTTTTATTTAATCAATGTTCGCTGAAATCACACTTGACTATTTGGGGTAACCCCAATCCACCGATTGGGAATTGTTTTTCAACTGAGGATATGAAAAAATTTTGCCGTCAAACTCAAGGGTTGGTGGTTATTGATGAAGCCTATGTTGATTTTTCAAATGCAAGCGTTATTGCATGGGCACGTCAGTTTCCAAATGTATTAATACTTAGAACGCTTTCAAAATCATTTTCACTTGCGAGCATTCGCTTGGGATTTGTATTAGGAAATGCTTCGGTTATTCACCAACTTTTAAAAGTAAAAAATTCTTATAATGTTAGCGATCTAACTCAAACGCTTGGAATGGCTGCTTTGCAACCTTCAAGTTTAACGTATGTTAAAAAAACAATTCAAAACATCTGTTCTGAAAGAGTTAGATTGACCGAGCAATTACGTAACCAAGGTTTTGATGTTCCAGCGAGCCAAGCGAACTTTGTTTTAGCATTTCACCCTCAGGCTCAATTGGTTTATAATGAGCTCAAAAAAAATAACATCTTTGTAAGATATTTTCCTTATGATAGGCTTAAAAATGCAATACGGATTACAATCGGATCTCCAAATCAAAACCATCAGCTGTTAAAAGCCTGTCAAGAAATATTGAAAATTTCTAAAAAGTGAGGATGCGATATGTCTAAACGGATTTCTTTAATTAATCGAACTACAAAAGAAACATCGATTCGATTAAAGCTTGGATTAGATGGACATGGCATCTATCATATCAAAACTCCGATTCCATTCTTAACGCATATGTTGGAAGTCTTTTCTAAGCATAGTTGTTTTGACTTGGAAATTCAGGCTGCGGGTGACATTGAAGTTGATGATCATCATACGGTTGAAGATTTAGGAATTTGTTTAGGAACCGCTTTGAACGATGCATTGGGTTCTAAAATGAATATTTCTCGATTTGGATACGCGTATATTCCATTAGACGAAGCCTTGGTTCGAACTGTGATTGATTTAAGTGGAAGAAGTTACATGAATTTTTTATTGAATTTAAATACTAAAAAACGCATAGGAACATTTGATACAGAATTAATTGAGGATTTTTTTAAAGCGGTTTGTGAAAATGGAAAAATGAATTTACATTTAGAAATGATTCATGGAAGAAACAGTCATCATATTGTTGAGGCAGCTTTTAAAAGTTTTGCACGAGCATTGAAGATGGCGGTTGGAAGAGACGTTTCGATCAAAGGGATTCCCTCGACTAAAGGACAGCTATAAAAATGATTAATTCAGACCTCCCGGTGGTTACTATTATTGATTACGAAGTTGGTAATTTGCACAGTGTTAAAAAAGCATTTGAAAAGTTAGGTGCGCAAGTGGTGGTTACTCAAAACCCGAAAGTGATTTTGAGTTCTCAAGCTGTTGTTTTACCTGGTGTAGGTGCTTTTAAAGATGCAATGGAATCGCTCAAACGATTAAATTTGATAACAGTTATTCAGGAAATTGTTCGAAGGCAGGTGCCCTTTTTGGGTATTTGTCTTGGATTACAGTTATTGTTTGAAGAAAGTGAAGAATTTGGAGTAGCACATGGGCTTAGTATTATTCCCGGAAGAGTTGTTTTATTTCGCCAAGGGCAAAAAATACCTCATTTAGGATGGAATCAGATTCATCTAGTAGATCGACAAAATCCACTTTTAAGAGGCATTCCTGAAAATACTCACTTTTATTTTGTACATTCATTTTATGTTATTCCAGCAGATCCTCAAGTAGTAATAGCAACATGTTCTTATGGTATTGAGTATGCGTGTGCTATTTATTGGAAAAATATATTTGCAACACAATTTCATCCTGAAAAAAGCCAAAAAATGGGATTGAGAATTTTAAAAAATTTTTTGACTTTTGTTGAAGAAAAACGAGGGCAAGTCCATGGAAATTATTCCAGCTATTGATATTCGTAAAGGTAAATGTGTAAGGCTTGTACAAGGTGATTTGAGAGATGAGACGATTTACTCACAAGAACCAGTTTCTATGGCTAAATTATGGAAATTAAAAGGCGCCAAAAGGCTTCATGTGATTGATTTAGATGGGGCTTTTTCAGGGAAGTTAACTAACTTAGAAATTGTTAAAGAGATTATTCAAAATACAGGACTTAGTGTTCAAATGGGCGGAGGAATACGTGATTTTAAAACAATTGAACGTGTTTTATCCGCAGGTGTAGATAAGGTTATTTTAGGAACTGCAATGGTTTTAGATCGTGCTTTTTTAAAAAAAGCCATTCAAAATTATCATCAATCTATGGTTGCGGGTATTGATGCTAAAAAGGGGATGGTGGCTATTCGCGGATGGAAACAGGTCACAAAAATCAGGGCCATTGATTTAGTTCGTGAGATTGAACAACTAGGTATTTCAACAGTAGTTTTTACGGATATTCAACGTGATGGAATGCTTGAGGGCCCCAATTTTAAAAGCATCAAAGAATTGGCTAGTGCCGTTCATATTCCCGTGATCGCTTCGGGAGGGATGAGCTGTTTAGCAGATTTAGAGCATCTCAAAAAAATAGAAAAATATGGCGTTAAAGCAGTTATTATTGGGAAGGCTCTTTATACAGGAAAGATTGATTTAAAAATGGCTATAAAAATTGCCAAAGATCCAGTAGTATCTTCGGTTCCAAGGAAAAAAAATGCTCGCTAAAAGGATTATTCCTTGTTTAGATGTAAAAGATGGAAGAGTGGTAAAGGGAGTTCAATTTGAAAACCTGTGTGATGCTGGGGATCCAGCGGAAATTGCTCGTTTTTATGATTCGGAGGGAGCAGATGAACTTGTATTTCTAGACATTACGGCATCCTCTGAAAATAGAAAAATTTTATTAGATGTAGTAACTCAAACTGCGGAAAATATATTTATGCCATTAACGGTAGGAGGTGGTCTTCGCACGATTGAAGACATTCGAAATCTATTACGTGCGGGAGCCGATAAGATATCCATCAACACTCAAGCAGTTGAAAACCCCTCAATTTTAGAAGAATCAGCCATTCGTTTTGGTACACAATGTATTGTTTTAGCAATTGATGCTAAACGTAGAGATGTTGCTAATCCCTTAGAGGGATGGGAAGTTTTTACGCATGGTGGAAGGCGTTCAGCAGGCAAAGATGTGATTGAGTGGGCACGTGAGGGGGTTGCACGCGGCGCGGGAGAAATTCTAATAACAAGCATGGATCAAGATGGGTCTAAAACCGGATATGATCTTCCGCTACTTCAAGCTATTTCCAATGCAGTTTCAGTGCCAATAATTGCCTCAGGTGGGGCTGGGAACTTGGATCATCTTTTGGAGGCTATTCAAATCGGGCAAGCAGACGCTGTTCTAGTTGCTTCGTTATTTCATTATCGAGAATATTCGATAGATCAAGCAAAACAATTTTTAAAAAATCATGGAGTATCAATTCGACTATAAATTGAAAAGGAGAAAAAAATGTTGTGGATCGAAACACTTAAATTTCAAGAAGATGGATTAATTCCTGTAATTGCCCAAGATTGGAAAACGGGAGAAATTTTGATGTTTGCGTTTTCAAATCGAGAAGCTTTATTGCATACTATTCAAACAGGACATTTAACCTACTGGAGCCGAAGTCGGAAAAAAATGTGGGAAAAAGGCGAAAGTTCGGGAAATGTTCAAGAAGTTAAAAAAATTTATACAGATTGCGATCATGATGTGCTTTTGGTCAAAATTGAACAAATTGGGAATGCGGCGTGTCATACAGGTAAAAGATCTTGTTTTTTCAATGAACTTTCAAATGATGTGTGGAAAGATGTAGGGGTGCAAGTTTTCGATCCTGAAAAAATATATGGTGAAAAATAAATTTTCTCAATAAAATCTGGAGAGATTCAATGGTTGAATTTCTTCTGCTGAATTGCTAGGAGTGATGCTGTGAAACGTGTAAAACAATTCCATCTTTCAATTTCTCAATCAGAGTTTAAAAAATTATCAAATCAATTCAATCGAATACCGATTTGTTGTTCCTTTCATAGTGATTTGGATACACCACTTTCTATCTATTTGAAATTGGAACAACAGAGCACGAATGCTTTCCTTCTGGAAAGCGTTGAAAAGAATGAGAAAATTGCAAGGTATTCAATAATTGGATTTGATCCAATTCGAATTTTCAAATCGAAAGGGAATCAATTTTGGATAATCGAACCAAATCAAACATATCAAATTAAAACCAACGATCCATTAGGGGAAATTGAAAAACGAATGCAGTTAATTCACCAAATGCCAATCGAAAAACCCATGGGGTTTTTAGGAGGATTAGTGGGGTATGTTGGTTATGATTTAGTACGAACATTTGAAAAAATTCCATCGAAAATTTCTGATGTGCTCGAATTGCCGGAATTGTATTTGATGGAAACAAATCAAATGGTAATTTTTGATCATTTTCGTCAAACATTTGATGTCATTGTTAATGCTGTTATTGAAAATTCACATCAATATTTGAAGGTTTACAAAAAGGTTTCAAAACAAGTTCAGGATATTATTCAAAAAATTTTCAATACCAAGTTTGATTTTAATTTATTGGAGATTCCTTCGGTTCATTCGGAAATTTTATTTCCATTTGGATTTCATTCCAATCAAAGCCCAAATGAATTTAAAAAAAATATTAGGAAGGCCAAAACATATATTCGAGATGGTGACTTAATTCAAATTGTTTTATCACAGCGCTTTGAAAAAAAAACAAAAGCAAATGCAATTACGATATATCGAGTGCTTCGCCATCTAAATCCATCTCCTTATATGTTTCTTCTCAAAATGAATGGTATTGAATTGGTGGGGGCGTCTCCAGAAATGTTAGTTAAAGTTCAAGAAGGCATAATCACCATGCATCCGATTGCCGGATCAAGGCCAAGAGGAAAAACTGACCATGAGGATATTGGCTTGGAAAAAGAGTTGTTACACGATGAGAAAGAACTATCCGAACATGTCATGTTGGTCGATTTAGCTCGCAATGATTTAGGACGGGTTTGTGAGCCAGGAACTGTGGTTGTTCCTCAATTTAAAAAAGTCGAGAAATATTCTCATGTTATGCATATTGTTTCCGAAGTAACAGGGCGACTTAAAAAAGATCAAACACCTTGGAGAGCATTTCGATCAGCATTTCCAGCTGGAACTCTCAGCGGAGCACCAAAAATCAAAGCCATGGAGTTAATAGAAGAACTTGAACCTTCCCAGCGTGGCATTTATGGTGGAACTGTGGTAGCTTATGGATATAATCAAGCATTAGATTCTGCGATTGCCATTCGATCAGTTGTTTTGAAAAAAAACAAGTTGCAAAAAATGGCTTTTGTTCAAGCAGGTTGTGGAATAGTGGCTGATTCTATACCCCATTTAGAATATCAAGAATCATGTAACAAAGCGAAAGCTGTTATGTTAGCAGTTGGCTTGTCCGAACAATGGAGTGATTAGTGACCTTAGTAATTGATAATTATGATTCATTTACATACAATTTGGTTCAATATCTGCAAGAACTTGGGGAAACAGTAATTGTTATTCGGAATAATGAATGGAGTATTGACCAAATTCAATCCCAAAAAATGAACCATATTTTAATTTCTCCTGGACCATGTTCACCTACGGAAGCGGGCATTTCTGTTGATATTGTTCGTCATTTTGCTGGTAAAATTCCAATTTTAGGAGTTTGTTTAGGGCATCAAAGTATTGGGTATGCATTCGGTGGGAAAATTATTCATGCACAACACTTAATGCATGGAAAAACTAGCCAGATTCAACATGATGGTCAAGGAGTATTTAAAGATATTCCGAATCCATTTAAGGCCACTCGGTATCACTCGCTTGCAATTGATCGACATACATTACCCGATTGTTTGAAAATTACGGCCACGAGTGAAGATGGGGAAATTATGGGGGTTCGACATCGTCATTTTTTATTGGAAGGAGTCCAATTTCATCCGGAATCCATATTGACGGAATTTGGGAAAGAGTTGTTAAAAAATTTTTTAAGTGGAGGATTGTAATTTCATGAAGACTGTTAAATCATATTCAGCTATTGTGTGGAGTATAGGGCTCCTTGTAATGGCAACAACTTTGTATGCGTTCCGTTTTCAAAATTTATTTAAATCAATGCCTAAAAAGCAAGTTTTATTATATGTTGGAAATCGGAAGAAAATATTTGAAACAAACGCAAGAACCGTTAAGCAGTTTTTAGTTAGTGAAGGCATTCATTTGACAGGCAATGATATTGTGATTCCCTCACCATCTGCATTAATTCACAATAACATGGAAGTTGATTTGGGAATTGTAAAAATAGTCCATAGACGAATTAATCATGTGATCAAACATGCTGTTCAAGTTGAATATACACCTCATTTGAATGTGGATGAAATTATTAACATCCAAGATGGGCGAAATGGAACAGAACAGATGAATTCGCAATGTTATTATTTAAATGGGACAGAAACCATTGATCGAATATTAAATGCTCGGTGGTTAGTTACTCCAGAAACAGAAGTGGTTTTAGAGGGAACCAGTTTAAAACACAAGCTTTATCATCTTTCACATCGGGCGGTTGTTTCAAAAATCATATGGATGCGTGCTACGGCATACTATCCTGGTCCTGAGGATACTGGTAACTATGCAGAAGATTTAACTGCTACCGATATGCGTGCAGGATATGGAGTGGCTGCAATTGACCCGCGATTTATGCGACTTAACACTAAACTTTATGTTCGTGGATATGGATATGCGATTGCCTGTGATGTAGGTGGGGCAATCAAAGGCAATCGAATCGATTTGTGTTTTGATAGTTATCGTAAAGCTTTGGATTTCGGAAGGAAAACAGTTGAAGTTTATATTTTACGTTGAATTGGCCTTTTGTGGATTATGGACAGCATTAGTATTTGCTCAAACACCTATAGTTTCAATGAGCCCAACTAGTGGTTCTACAATTGGGAGCGCTCAGTTTTTTTCTCCAACTCCGACTCCAACAGCAACAAGTGCTTTTAATTTTTTAAATGCGTTTGCAACTGCAACAACTACTCCCACTCCAACGGCCACCTCTTTTATTAGCGGGATCAAATTATTTCAACCTAGTGAACCGACTAGTACGCCAACTCCTGAAGCCTTTTTTTCTGCAACGCCAACCCCGACCGAGTTCATTTATTATGGGCCGACGCCAACGCCTACTGCAACGCCGATTAATCGATCTGGGATAGCACTTTTACCAACGGCTTTCTCTAATAATCGTTATAGAACTAGTGGTTGGAATCTTGATTTGTTATTTACTTATTATATTGGTTCTATTTTACAGAAAAATTTCCAACCCACACCAAATATAAATTATTTAACTCCGCTTCGCTTATGGCTTTTTACGGCTGATTTGAAATATGCATGGCTTAACGACACGGAAAATCATCCTGGAATTGCCACCGGCTATTTTCAAACATTTATTGTCAATGGAAGTGCACAAGGAGCTTCCGCAGCTTCAAATAATAGTGGTTTTCAATTTACAACAAATTCGATTGGAAGCATATATACAGTTGTATCGAAGCGTCTTGGTGGAGGTTCGTCGGTCGGTGTCGGTATTATGCGAGGGAATTTAGCTGGGCTATTTGGAAATAGTCCAACCTTCAACCGAATTTTGCCTAATCGCAATCCATCTTATCTTCTTACCTTGTTAAGCCCTTCGTTATCTTCCATTGAAAATGAAGAAGCACCAAATATGTTTTTCTCTGAATTTAGTATTTCTTTGGGAAAGACTCAACTCGAGTTTGAGCTTTGGAAACCCTTCCCAATGGATTTGTCACCGTTTTTAATTAATACAAGAGTTTCCAGATTGTTTTCTTTTAACTTAGCGTTTGAACATTGGATTGGCGGATATAGCTTATTAGGATATTTTAATGTTCGATTTACGATTATTCCTTCTTCTTCATAAAGACAAACCTGAATTCTAAAGGGAGGCCGAAATGTCTATTCGAGTTGGTGTAGTAGGGGTAGGAAGTTTAGGCCAGTACCATGCAAAAATTTATCATGAACTTCCCAATACTGATTTAATTGGCGTAGTAGATAATTCAATGTCCCGAGCAACAGAAATTGCTTCTTTATATCATACGCAGGCCTATGAGACGCTGGCTGATTTATTGCAGGCAGGCGTCGAAGCAATAAGTATTGTAGTTCCCACGAGTGATCATTTCAGAGTAACAATGCAGTGCTTTGAAGCCAATTGTCATGTTTTGTTAGAAAAACCAATTGCAATGAATTTAGAAGAAGCTGATTACATGATTCAATTGGCGGAGCGAAAGCAAAGAATTTTTCAAATAGGACATATTGAACGATTTAACAGGGTGATTCAAGTTTTACGTGAATTAGATACGTATCCTCAGTTTATTGAATCCCATCGGTTGGGTCCGTTTTCTCCAAGAAATTTAGATATAGGTGTAGTTTTAGATTTAATGATACATGATATTGATATTATTTTAGAGTTAGTTGATGCAAAAATTACTCATATTGATGCAGTTGGGCTTTCTGTTTTATCGCCAACAGAAGATATCGCGAATGTAAGAATTCAGTTTGAAAATGGCTGCATTGCTAATTTAACAGCTAGCCGTATTTCATCTGAAAAAATACGAAAAATTCGTATTTTTCAAGGAAACGCATATTTATCCATAGACTACCTGAATCAAGAGATTGTGATTCACCGAAAAATTCTAAATGAGCCGCTTAAGCCTCAGGGAATTCAATTTGGGAATATACAGATTGTTCGCGAGCAAATACCAGTTTTGAAATCGAATGCACTTCAACTTGAGATTAAAGATTTTTTAGATTGTGTTTTAAATAATCGATCACCCATTGTGACGGGCAAACATGCTAAAGAAGCTTTAGCGGTAGCACTTCAGATTGTTGAATTGATACAAAAAAGGAAATGACTTTGCCCCATAAAAATTCCGCTATGGTTGTTGTTGGCGACCCATCAGCTGATGAACATGCAGCTAGACTCATTCAAATGATTACTCAAAAAAATAAAACGATAAGGTTTTTTGGGATGGGCGGGCCTAAACTTTCACAAGTAGCGGATATTCGTGAAGATTTAACACACCCTGCTCTTGCTGGATTTATTGAAATTGTAAGATATTTTCCATTGATTTTGAAAAGATATTTTAAATGTGTTCAGTGGTTAAAGGATGAGAAACCAACCTTCCTTTTTTTAGTTGATTATCCAGGGTTTAATTTGCAATTAGCTAAAGTTGCTAAAAAACAAAACATTCCTGTTATCTATTATATTGCTCCTCAAGTATGGGCATGGAATTCTAAGCGATTAAAATTAATGAAAAAAGTAATAGATTATTTGTTGGTGATTTTTCCGTTTGAAGAAACTTATTTTCAAAAAGAAAAAATTTCAGCCACATATGTTGGTCATCCACTAATACAAGAAATTCCTCAAGCGAAGCAGACATTTAAAAAAACATTACTTCAACTTGATTTTCCATTCAAGACATTCCCTCTAATTTGTATGATGCCTGGAAGTAGAAAATCAGAAATTGATAAAATGGGACCATTGTTTTTAAGAGCAGCATATCTTTTACTTGAAAAGTATCCATCGGCAGTATTTTTGATTCCATGTGCTTCACCACAAATAGAAAAGCACTTTAAAAGCCTTTTATTGGGAAATCATTTCAAAATAATTAAGGCCAATGACTACTACTGGAGAAAATCATGTCATATGGCTTGGGTTAAATCTGGAACGAGTACATTGGAAACTGCCTTGTTAGGAACACCCATGGTGGTAGTTTATAAAATGACGGCAATTTCATCTATGATAGCCAAACGTTGGGTCCGATTATCTCATGTTGCTATTGTTAATCTTTTAGGGTGTGGGTCTAAAGTTCCAGAATTATTATTGGAAAAGGCCATACCAGAAAATATTGTTGAATGTACAATTGATCTGTTACAATCTTCCCAAAAAAGAAGTGAACAAGTGCAGCAGTTTCTTAAAATCAAGAAATTATTATCTTTTCCGGAATTCCATTTTGAATTTACAACAAGGAAAATTTTAAATTGGCTAAAAGCAAAAAATTATATATGAATACATATAAATTGTCATGGAAAGATAAAGTGCTCACATGGTTAGGCTTAGGGTTAATGGCTGTAATAGGTAGTTCGTTAAGGATCAATGAAGAAGGCAGAAGTGACTTGGGTCCACGAGCCAAGCAGGGCTATCCTATTCTTTGGGCACTTTGGCATGAAACTATTTTTACGAGTGTATGGTATCACCGATTTAAGCAGGTCCATGTGATGATTTCAGCAAGTCGTGATGGAGAAATTATTTCTGAAATTTCTCATAAACTTGGATATAGCCCTATTCGCGGCTCTTCATCCAAAGGCGGATTAGAAGCTGCGCGGGAATTAGTTTCACATGTGTTGAAGGGTAATCGTGCCGCTATTACACCGGATGGCCCTAAGGGCCCACGCCGCAAAGTACAACAGGGGGTTGTTTTAATTGCACGATTAGCACATTGTCCGGTCGTTCCTTTTGCTTTTGAAGTTGAGCGAGGTTGGCGGCTAAAAAGTTGGGACCGATTTATTATTCCCAAACCATTTAGTCGTGCAGTTTTTGTATATGGGAACCCAATTACGATACCTCGAAAAGGTGAAACCGATGCATGGTATATTGAAAAAGTTCAAATAGAATTAGATCGTATTACTAGAATTGCTGAAAATTATTTTACGTCTACGAATGCTAATTTGTGAATGCAATATCTATGAATCGGCCTCGAAAAATTTATGAGTTGCTTTATCAATGGTTAATGCTGTTAATTTATCCTTTGTTTTGGATTGCGTATGGGATAGGACAATTTTTTTTAAAGGATCTGAACGAACGATTTGGATTTTATTCAAAAAATCATCATGAAATGAAAACTATTTGGATACATGCAGCTTCAGTCGGAGAAGTAAATGCCATTCGATTATTTTGTCAGCATTTGAAAAAAAAAAATAGTTCGTTCGAAATCATTTTAACTACGACGACTAATTCCGGAAAAGCTTTTGCTCAAAAGCTTAAAATTGCAGATCATGTTTTTTTAGCCCCTTTGGATTTTGAACAGTGCTTAAAAAGAAGTTTTGGAGCATTAAACCCAAGCATGATCTTAATAGTTGAAACGGAATTTTGGCCAAATTGGTTGATGTATGCCCGAGAGAAAAGCATTCCGGTAATTCTTATCAATGGACGAATTTCTGAAAAGAAATTCAAAAGTTATTATCGGTTTAGATTTCTTTTTGAAAGTTTATTAAATAGTTTTGAAAAATGTTTGGTCCAAACTTCGGAAGATCAAAATCGACTTTCACATCTAGGTGTTATTTCAAGTAATATTTATGTAGTTGGACAAATGAAATATGATTTGGAATTTCGGGAATCGGAGCTAGAAAATCAATTTAAATTAGAAATGGGCATTCAATCGTCGGATCACTTAATAACACTTGGAAGTATTCGAGAAGAAGAAATTGAGCTAATTGTACCAATTCTACCTACAATGCTGGATATTTCCTCTAATATTCGAATAGTACTGGCGCCTCGCCATTTAAGTTGCTTAGATGAACTAATATTACGGTTGAAGAAAATGGATCTTAAATTTCATCTTCGAACCGGTAATGTAAATCGTGAAAATTGGAGAATTTTGATTTTAAACACATTAGGTGAATTATCAAAAATTTATGCTTGCTCATGTGTTTGTTTTGTCGGAGGTACGCTTGTGCCGATTGGCGGACATAATTTGATGGAACCCGCTTTAGTTGAAAAACCAGTTTGTTTTGGCCCGTTTATTTCGAATTTTAAAGAAGCTGCGGATATACTTCAAAAATATGGAGGCGGATTTCAAATTCAAACTATTGGTGAATTGCCACAAGTTATAAGCCAAATTTTAAAAAGTGATTTTGCTCAAATCGGGAAGCAAGCTAAAAATGCGATTCAGTCTTTAAGTGGTGCAACCGAAAAAACCTTAAAAATCATTGAAGACTCTTTATTTGTATAAAATTTAATTAAAAAATCACCTTGCGTTTTACTTGTCATGACTCTCAAGCTTCGATAAACTGTAAAAATAAATACCTTAATTAGGAGTTGCGACTGAGAGATTTTAAAAACGAGTATTTAAATTTAATTAACTCTAAAAAGAAAAAAAATTTTTTAGCAAGTATCATTTTTTTTATTTTGCAACTTCTATCATATCTTTTCCTATTTGGTTGGTGGATTAAGAAAGTTAGTTATCGTACGAGGATGTTCAAAAAATTAAAATTATCATGTCCGGTGATTAGCATTGGGAATCTGACGACGGGTGGTACTGGAAAAACACCACTGGTAATCAAATTAGCAACACATTTTACGAATGCTGGAAAAAGAGTGGCAATTTTAACAAGAGGCTATGGGCGGTCACAAAAGCTTTCAGAAATTGTTTGGGTTTCGAATGGGAAAGAAATTTTAGCAACACCAGCTGAAAGTGGCGATGAAGCAGTTTTAATTGCCAAAAAAGTTCCTCAGGCAGCGGTTGTGGTTGGACATAATCGATATGTTGTTGGAAAGGAAGTTATTCAAAAATTCAATCCTGACTTAATTATTTTGGATGATGGATTTCAACGGCGATTTAATCTTCATCGCAACTTGGATATTTTACTCATTGATGCCTTGAATCCTTTTAGTAGTGGATATGTTTTGCCTGCTGGATTATTAAGAGAACCAATGCAATGTTTATCAGAGGCAAATGTTATTATTTTAAATAAAGTAGACCTGATTTCTAATGCCCAAGATATTAAAACTATTATTGAATCCTATAATTCGAGGGCCTATTTAATGGAATCGGTATATCGGCCGGTTGCTCTTAAAAATGTTTTGACAGGAGAAAAAATAAAACCAGATGATTTGGATGATCATTCAGTGGGAGTTTTTTCAGGAATTGCTAATCCACTATCATTTATTCGAACACTGGAGCAATTTCACATTTTGGTTCAACATGCCTATCATTTTAAAGATCATTATACGTATTCAAAAGAAAAACTTTTGGAAATCGTGCAGGATGTCAAAAAGCATGGAGTAACTCATCTTATTACAACTGAAAAGGATTTAGTGAAAATTCCGTTGGACGAGAATTATGGAATTCCTATTTTGGTTTTAGAAATTGAATTGGAAATTTTCAAAGGGAAAACTAGATGGGAAAATATTTTGAAAAATATTATTTTAATGTGTTCTAATTCATGAAAAACATAGAATATTTTTTTTTGAAAATAATTGATTTTGTTTTTTCATTTCTACCATTAAAAATATGCTGTTGGAGTGGTTCTTTTATTTCTCGAATAGCCTTTTGGATTCTTCCAAAATATCGCAAATTAGCTAGAAAGAACATTAGTGAAAGCTTCCCGCATTGGAGTGCTTTAAGAGTTGATTTGATTTTAAAAAAAATGTATCGACAATTAGGGCGGAATTTAGGTGAATTTTTTTATCTTTCGAGATTTGATTCCGATTGGCTTTTTTATCATGTGGAATTTCAAAATCAAGAAATGGTTGATGCAGTATTAAAAAAAGGTCGTGGAGTTATTGCGTTGGTTGCACATTTTGGAAATTGGGAGTTGCATGGAACTATTTGGGCAAAACGTGGGTATTCTTTAAAGGTTATAGCCTTTCCACAATCCAATAAGCGCGTTGATCAATTGATCAGAGAAAAGCGCGAGAGTAGTGGAATGCAGGTTATTTATACCGGTCACCAAGGAACGCGGGATATTATAGCCCATTTAAAAATGGGCGGTGTTGTTGGGATGCTTGCAGATCAAAATGCAGGTGATTCTGGTTTAAGGCTATCTTTTTTAGGAAGACCATGTTCGGTGTCAAAGGCCCCGGCAGCAATTGCCCGAAAAACACATGCAGCACTGTTCCCAACTTTTTTACTTCGAAAAAAAAATTCACCCGATCGATTTATCAATGTAGTTCTTCCTGAAATTATAGTTCCAGAGACGGATAATGTTGAGCATGATATTTTAACAGCTACTCAAAATTGGGTGAAAGCTCAGGAAAATTTCATCAAAAAGAATCCGGATCATTATTTTTGGTTTCATCGTCGATGGAAACACTATGAAAATAATGCGACAGAAATAAGTCAATGAAAATACGGTTCCTGATTTTGAGATATTCATCGTTGGGAGATGTTGTACTGACCTTTCCGGTTCTGGATTTTATTTATTCGCAGTGGCCAAGTGCTGAGGTTTATTACGCAACTAAAATTCAATATCAAAACTTGATTGAAAATCATCCCATAAAGCCCAAAGTAATTTATTTAGAGCAAAATACACCAGATGCATGGATCAATCACTTAAAGCGGCTAAAAGAAACCAATGCACAATTTGTGCTAGATCTTCATAGTTCATTCCGAACTAAACTCATTAGGCTTTTTTTAAGCAAAAAACATTGGGCAGTTTATCCCAAGTTGCATGCAGAACGGCAACAGATGGTTAAAAATAAAATTCTATCTCCAGTACCACATGTGATTATTCGATATCTTCAAACGTTTAAAAAATGGGAAGTTCCATTGCCCAAAAAAATTAATTATAAAATCCCTGTTTCGAAGAAGGATTCTGGATTTGTACGTGAGTTTTTGAAAAAGAAACGAATTTCACCATTCCAATTAGTGGTTGGGATAGCACCAGGATCACGATGGAAGACAAAGCAATGGATTCCTGAACGTTTTTCAGAATTGGCTGTTCGCCTCGCAGAGCATTATGCAATGAATATTTTTTGGTTTGGAAGTCAAAATGAAATTCCGCTAATTCAAAGTATTCAGGATAAAGTCAGTTCAATGGGAATAACAAATAATGGAATTAACTTAGCCCAAGATCTTTCGTTATCACAATCAGTTGCGATTGCCGAACGATGTGATGTTTTTATCAGCAATGATTCAGGATGGATGCATTTGGCGGCGGGTCGAAACTGCAAAGTAGTTGCTGTATTTGGATCGACGGTACCGCAGTTGGGCTTTTACCCATGGGGCAAACATAGCATTATTGAGACAACCAATTTGACTTGTCGTCCTTGTCATATTCATGGTCGGAATCATTGTCCGCTAGGCCATTTTCGATGCATGTATGATATTTCAGTTGATTACGTGGAGTCTGCTATCAGTCGTGTTATTCAAAAAATGTAATTTCAAATTTTGTTTCAAGTTCCTTAACTAGACGTTGTATGTGTGATTTGCTATAGTATTTCAATGAAAAATAACCCAATCCTATCAGTGGTTATAATTACCCATAATGAAAGTAACAATATTCAACCTTGTATACAAAGCTGTTTGGAGCATTTTTCACGATTGCTTTCATTTGAAATACTTGTTGTAGATTCTCAAAGTACCGATATGACAGCAAAAATGGCTAAAAAACTTGGAGCTCGAGTTCTAACTCATGCTTGGTTGGGATATGCTCAGCAAAAAAATTTTGCTTTTGAACATATACGCGGACAATGGATTCTTTCATTAGATGCTGATGAGCGGCTCACTGCTGAATTAGCAAGTGAAATTAGCAAGGAGTTGAAGAGTCAAACTAATTACAATGGATTTCAAATCGCACGAAAAACCTTCTTTGCTGAACAATGGATTCGTCATGCGGGATGGTGGCCAGATTTTCAATTGCGACTTTTCCGAAAGGGGTTTGGAAAATTTAACAGCCGAAAAGTACATGAAAGTTTAGAGGTTCAAGGTTCAATTAAAAAACTAAAATATCCTATGTTGCATTATAGTTACAGGTCTATTTCGCACTATTTTCAAAAAATGGAGATATATACTACGTTAGCTGCTAGTCAAGTTTCGAATGCGAAGAAAAAATGGTGTTTTTTTCATATTTTATTTGATCCACCGTTTGTTTTTATAAAAATGTTTATTTTAAAACTGGGTTTTTTAGATGGATGGATTGGCGTGATTGTATGCGGTTTATCTGCGTGTAATAGCTTTATTAAGTACATAAAAGTTTTTGAATTGAATCGGCTAGATTATTGAGAGGAATTTTGATTTCTAAATTTGACAAACAAAAAATTTTAATTCGTACGCCAAATTGGCTTGGAGATGTAATGATGAGCCTGCCGGCGCTTCAATTACTTCTTCAATCGTTCCCAAATTGGGAGATTAGCGTTCTTACACAACCTAGTTATATATCGTTTTTTAAATGTATCCCTCATTTAAAAGAAATATTAAGTTTTAACCCGGACTATTCACTTAAAAATCAAGTAAAAAGTATTAAAAAATATGTTCAAAAATATCAATTCAATACTATTCTTGTTTTCCCATTATCATTTTCGTCGGCATGGCTAGCTTGGAGATCAGGCATTAAAAACCGTATTGGATATCAATCAGAATTAAGAAGTTGGTTATTAACTAAAAGTATTTCTTATAAAAATTACAGAACCCATCACTTAGTTTATGAATATTTAGATTTAGTTATAAAAGCTTTTGATCTTAGAACAAAATTAGTCAATATTGGATATTTAAAAGAAGTTTTTAACTCGAGACAATTCAAATTTATTTTGGATAAATTTGAATTGTCTAAAAATGAATGGATTGCTTTGGTTCCTGGAGCTACATATGGGCCTACTAAGCGATGGCCATTATCACGATGGAAGAAGTTAACTCAGAATATTTTAAAAACAAGAACGGAAAATATTATAATTCTTGGTAGTGGACAAGAAGTTTCTTATTTTAAAGAATTTTATGATGAAGTTGATACTTGGGAATTATCCACCAAAAGTCGAATCCGATTTTTAGTTGGGCAGACGACGGTTCTTGAGTTAGCTGTTATACTATCAAATTGTAAACTATTAATTTCAAACGATACAGGTTCAATGCATGTTGCTTCTGCAATTCAGATACCTACGATTGCTTTATTTGGATCTACCAATCCTAATTGGACTGGGCCATGGGGAGGCAATGACAAAATCTTATACCATAAAATACCATGCAGTCCCTGTTTTAAAAAAAAGTGTTTGATTCAAGATAAATATAAATGCTTATATCAAATAACTGAAGAAGAGGTTATGGAGTCAATTAAAATATAGACATTAATAGGATAAATGAGTGAAAAAAATTTTAATTGTCAAATTGCGATCAATGGGTGATGTGCTGTTGTCATCACCTGTTTTTCAAGCCGTAAGATCTTCTTTTCCTAAAGCGTGGATTGCGATCCTTACCACATCACCGGTTTATGAAATTCTTAAGATTTCTGGATGGGTGGATCACGTTTTTGTATATGATTGGGAAAAAATTAAAAATCAAGGGTTTATTTCACGCCTTTTGAATGATTATCAAATTATTCAAGATCTTAAAAAGTTTAATTTTGATCTAATGATTGATCTTTACGGTTCAAGAAGAAGTTCTCATTTTTTAAAAAAAATTGGCACAGGGTTTCGAATTGGTATTGAATTGGATCACCAAAAAGGAGCTTACGATTTAGAAGTTCCAGTGCAGTATCGAAATAAAGGATCTGTGTTGGACATGGATCGAAAAGTTTTAGAATTGATCGGAATTGAAGTCAATCAATCGGTGACTTGGAAAGTTCCAGTTCAAGCGTTGTCTTATGCGGATACATTTTGGAAGTGGGCAAAATTTGAAAATGAATCTAAAGTCATTGCAATTAATCCGTTTGCAAGTTGTATGACCAAGGAGTGGGAAATAGAGCATTGGGTTGAGGTTATGAATCAATTGACCAAGAGGAATATACCTTTTTTTTTAACGGGAGCTCCGTTTGAAAAGAAAAAGATACAGCGTTTAAAAAATTCCATTCATTACAAAGTTCAGTCTTATACACAGACATCATTAATTGGTCTTATGGGTTTATTTAAAAAAGCACAATTGGTAATAAGTGTTGATTCGGGTCCACGACATTTGGCCGCAGGTATTGGTACTCCAACATTGACTTTATTTGGACCAGAAGAAGTTAATCGATGGCATCCTTATGCTCAAGATAAGCATCCTGTTTTAATCAAAGAACTTTCATGCCGACCATGTGGATTATCAGTCTGTATAGTTTTAAAACATAAATGTATGAGGTCTATTTATCCAGAGATGGTTATTCAAAAAGTTGATGCTATGTTGAATTCATTCAGTACTTAATTATGAATGACACGAAACGCATTTTAATTATTCGACCTAGATTTTTGGGCGATATTGTATTAGCAACTGGACTTGCAGGTATGCTTAAAAAAAATTGGCCGCAAGCAAAAGTTGTATATTTAGTTGAAAAACAGTTTGTCTCTATCCTTGAATCTCATCCATGGATTGATGAAGTATTATCGTTAGATATAGGGAAAAAAAATAACCCTTTTTATACGATGAAATTACTGTCTGATATTCGATCAATGAAATTTGATGTAATTCTAGATTTGTTTGTTAATCCTCGTACAGCACAACTGTCTTTTCTTAGTAGAGTTCCGGTTCGCATAGGGTTGAATCGTCGAGGGCGCAGTTGGGCATATACCAAGTTTGCAGAGAGTCAGCATCTTGCTCAATTGTCTAAACGTTCGGTTATTGATGATTATTTAGGATATTTATACGCGTTGGGAATTTCGACTTCTTTAGGTTATTCAACATTAATACCGGTAACCCATACGGCTCGACAAGATGCATTATCAATAATAAATGCTAAGCGAAGCAAAGCTCTTCAGCATTTGGTGGCATTAGCTCCAGGGGCTTCATGGCCATCAAAGCATTGGGGAATTCATCGATTTATTGATTTGGCTGTTCAACTGGAAAAAAATGGGATCCAATCAATATTTGTTTTAGGTCCTAAGGATCAAGCAGAAGTTTCTCAATTAAACCAGATTAATCATCCGTCATGGATTATTGTTAATAACCCTTCGCTAAAAATACTTGGGGCTTTGATTCAACAAGCAGAAATCCTTATTTCCAACGATGCGGGTCCTATGCATATTGGCCCTGCAGTTGGTACTACTACTCTAGGAATTTTTGGGCCAGGGAATCCTGAAATTTGGTTCCCATATGCGGTACCCCATCAATCTATTCATGCAGTAGTTCCTTGCAGTTTTTGTGGAATGGATTTTTGCTCTCTAATGGCCTGCATGGATCATATTACGGTTCAACAATTAATATCCAAGATATCTCAAATACTTTCGTGAAAATTTTGAATAGAAATAGAAATTGAGTATAATATAGCCCATAAATTGTTAGTTTCTAAATGACATGATTTAGAACTCGAAAAGATCAACCGCACCTAAGATGCATTTTGAAAATTATATATCTGATCAGTCGATAAAAACATTTCCAAATAAAGCTTGAATTTGGAATATAATATTTGACATCCTGATTTTAATAATTAAAAGGGGTAATCATGCGTGAACAAGGGAAAATTTGGTTTAATGGAAAATTTGTTTCTTGGAAAAATGCCAAAGTCCATGTTTTATCTCATGCGATTCATTATGGATCAAGCATTTTTGAAGGGATTCGTTGTTATGAAATTAAAAATAAATCATTTATTTTTCGACTGGATGCTCACATAGAGCGTCTTTATGATTCTGCTAAGATTTATCGCATGGAAATTCCATATAGTAAAAATGAATTTAAAGCAGCCACTTTACAAGTTGTTCAAGTTAATCGATTGAAATCGTGTTATATTCGGCCACTTGTGTTTCGAGGTTATGGATCGATGGGTGTGTATCCATTGTCAAATCCATTGGAGGCAGTAATTGCAGCATGGGAATGGCAAGGATATCTTGGAAAAAATGCAGTTGATAAAGGGATCAATGTGCGTATTTCATCTTGGCGGCGTCCAGCGCCGGATACATTTCCAACGCTAGCTAAGGCAGGGGGGAATTACTTGAATTCGCAGCTTATAAAAGTGGAATCAGTGCAGAGTGGAATTGAAGAGGGAATTGCATTGGATCATTATGGATATGTTTCGGAGGGTTCGGGAGAAAACGTATTTATGATTAAAAATGGTGTTGTTTTTACACCACCAAGCAGTTCATCAATCTTAGCCGGTATTACGCGGCATTCGGTGATTGTGATCTGTCGTCATTTGGGTATTGAAATTCGTCAACAAGTTCTTCCTAGAGAATCGCTTTACATAGCCGATGAGGTTTTTTTAACAGGAACAGCATCTGAAATTGTTCCAGTCAAAAAAATAGATGATGTAAAAATAGGCGATGGGAAGAGGGGCGAAATTACAGAACGTATTCAAAAAGTTTTTTTAAATATTATTAATGGGGTTGACGAAGATATTTTTGGTTGGTTAACTCCTGTGCGGTAAATCGGCAATGAAAATCTTAAGAGTATTTAGCGATATTATTATTGAAAATTGAACCTCGGAAAATTCTAATTATACGGCTTCGAGCAATTGGAGATGTCTTATTATGTACTCCAATTGTTCGTGCATTACGAAAGAAATTTCCTCAAGCTCAAATTGATTTTTTGACAGAAAAACAACCAGCAGAAATTTTGAAAAATAATTCCTATTTATCAAAAATTTATGTTTTACCTAAACATGAATCAGTTTTGAGTTATTGTTTCGTTTTAAAAAATATAATAGAGAATCACTATAATTGGGTTCTGGATTTTTTTGGAAATCCTAGAAGTGCATGGATTACATGGTTAACTTTTTCAAAATTACGCATGGGATATGCACATCGATTTCGAAAATGGGCATACACGCATCCGATTCCTCTAAATCGCATTCGCCGATATCAAGTAGAAGTGAATTTGAAATTCTTGGAATTTTTAAAAATTCCATTCGATAATTTTCAATTAGATTTTTTTTTAACTTCAGAGGAATACTCGTGGGGAAAAAAAACAATTGATCAGTTGAATTTTGGAAAATTTAAAATTGCTTTGAATCCAACTGGAAGTTGGCCTGCAAAATGTTGGCCATTGGAATATTGGGAAAAATTAATTTTTGAAATTAATAGTCATTTTAAAACGCGGCCAATACTATTGTGGGGACCTGATACTAATTGGGCAATTGAATTTCAAAAAAAAATGGAAGATCGATTGATAATAGCTCCACGGACAGATCTAAGACAACTGGCGTCATTGATTGCACAAGTGCAGTTGCTGGTTGGAAATGATGGTGCACCTCAACATATTGCGCAAGCCCTGGGCACTAGAAGTTTAACTATTTTTGGACCTACATGGGGTGTTTCATGGACGAAACCAGTTGATTCTCGACATCAGTATCTTCAAGAGTTTTTAGATTGTGGCCCTTGTGATCAAACACAATGCCATTTTCCTACAAGTGTAGAACAGGGTGAGCATAGTTACCAAGAATGTTTAACAAGGATTACTCCAAGGAGGGTATTAATGGCCATGGAAAAAATGCTTAATAATTCAGTATAAATTTAATTTGTAATCCATTTTGTGAAGTTGCAGTTTTTACAGATTGAATTTAATTGTTAAATATTCCTTAACTTCTAATTGAATGTGTTAGCTAATTTCTATGAAAATTTCACAGTCTTTTTTGTTTGATTTTTTGATCACATTTTAAACTAATATAATTTAGCTTGCATTTTTGATGTGAGCCGTAAAAAGTATACTTGTTTCAATTTTAAAAATTTAATTTACTTCAGGATAAAAGCCTAACTCTTTAATCATTCGTATATCCATTTCGGAAGTTTGACCATCTGTTGTCAAGTATCCATTAGTAAATATAGAATTGGCAATGTAAAGCACAAGTGGCTGTAATGTACGAAATGTAATTTCTCTTCCACCGGCTGCTCGTATATCTTTATCGGGATGTACTAGCCTAAATAATGATAGAACTCTTAAACCAAAAAATGCATCTACGGTTGGTTGTTTTTCTAATGGTGTATTCGGACGTGGATTTAAAAAATTTATTGGAATAGATGCAACGCCAATGCTTTTTAGTGAAAAGCATAAATCTAAGATATCATCTAGTGATTCTCCCATTCCGATAATTCCGCCTGAACAAATTTCCATTCCAGCTTCTTTAACATATGTAAGTGTTTGCCATCGCTCGTCCCACGTATGGGTGTGAACAATTTTTTCAAAATATTGATTGGATGTTTCAAGATTGTGATTAAATCGATCAACTCCAGCTTCTGCTAGTCTTTTAGCTTTATCAAACGTTAATAATCCTAATGATGTACAAACTTTAATATTAACTTCTTTTTTTATTCTTTTAGTTGCTTGACAGATGATATCCAAATCTCTATTGCTTGGGCTACGTGTTGCAGTTACCATGCAATATTTCCAAGCTCCAGAAGCTTTGGCTTTTTTTGCTTCCTCGACTAATAACTCAACATTTAAAAGTGGATAGGTTTCAATTGATGTTGAATTTTTGGATGATTGAGCACAAAAGTTACAGTCCTCAGGACATTCTCCTGATTTAGCATTTTGTAGAATATGAATTCGTACTTTTTTTCCGTGAAAGTGGGTTCGTACACGATAAGCCGCGTTAATAATTGAAAATGTGTCATCATCTTTGGCTTTTAAAATATTAATCCCGTCTTCAGGAGTAATTCCTAAATTATCAATGGATTGTTTTGTCAAAACATCCCAGTAGGAGTTTGAAAGCAATTTGAAATCATTATCCATGAAGCAGTCCTTTATTTTAAAAAATTATAAAATGATTTGAAAAATTAAAACTATTGTAAGTTACTTTAATCGATTTTGACACTAAACTAAATAGTCAGATTTTAAAAATTTGATTTCTAAATATAAAAGTATGATCAAAAATAATCCATTTGAATGTTACAAAGGGGCTGCAGTCAAAAGCTTTTTTAGGATTTAATTGTGAGTAAAATTAATAACAATTAAAGACTAGATTTGTTCATTTTTTTAAAAAATGTATTAATAAAATATTTGAAAAAACGTTTATTTTAAATGATTTTTAGGACTATAGGTAAACGTTATTTTCTAGACACTTTTTGACTTTGGAGTTATAGTTGAACGTGAAACTCATAAAATGAATATAAAAATTAAAAAAATTTTTTTAGTAATTATTAGCATCTGGAGTTTTATTAACATAGTAACTCCAAAAAATAGTTATGCGCAATGCACACCTCAATCAGCAAGTATCGCTGTGGCAGTGGATGATTATGCTTTAGTTTATATTAACGGTGTTTTTTTGGGACAAGTTAATTACTGTAATTGGAATGGATCTGGAACTTGTCCCCCAGGCAGTTTGAGTGTACCAGTCTCGCTTTTAACCAATCCCATTTGTATTGCAATTGAAGATCAAAATACGGCTCCAGAAGTAACTTATGCTTCTTGGGATCTGGATATTACATGTACGTCTGGATTACATTCTGAAATTACATCCTCGGATGGAAATTATCAGGGTTATTATGTTTCAACTGGAAATCCAGCTCCAACACCTGGACCAGGTTCAAATGGATCACCTTGGTATTCACCAAGTTATAATGGGACGGCTTTTACGTTGGCACCAGTTACAGTTAATGGAGACACTTGGGGCCAATCGATTTTTAATCCAGTAACTGGGCAACAAATTCCATTTATTGCAAATAATAGTAGTGGAGATTATGGGGATAGCGTTGGGGCTGTTTTTTGGAGACAATGTGGTGTAACTATTCCCACTCCTGAACCTACAATTGGACCTCCAAATTTTACAATTTCTAAGTCAGTTTTAGGAACACCCCTAGTTAACGATTGTGGAACGAATGATTATTGTGTTACTTTTGAGATCCCGATTTGTGATACGGGTGGTCCTGTAACTAGTCCTGTGAGTATCGTGGATAATTTTTTAAGTGCATCTGGTTTTCAATCAACTGCATGGGGATGGAATTCTCCAACAACATACAGTGGTCCGTCCAATGGGGAAGATCCAACAGTTTCTACAGGTGGAGCTGGAGCAACAATGGTTTTTCCTGTCGGGTTTGGAAATGGATGTGTAACGTTATATTTATTTGCAGAAAATTATTATTGGCCGAATAATCAGTGTAGTGTTTTTACTGATAATGCAGCTGTAGAGTATGGTGGGAGTGTTAGCATTGGCTCAAGTGCTGTAACAGTTAACATACCTTGTTTTACTCCTACGCCCACATGGACACCCACATGGACACCCACATGGACACCTACATGGACACCTACATGGACACCTACATGGACACCCACTTGGACGCCTACGTGGACGCCTACATCGAATTCGACACAATCAACTCCAACATTTACTTCTACTCCTAATGGGACATTGACACCTACACCTACTCCAATACCAGCAGGTTGTGGTGGGAATGGTGGAATTACTACACCAATGCTAAATCTTCAAGTTCAATGCGATCAAGTTTCAAATCAGCAAGAGCAATACAATATTTTAGTTACAAATTATGGTTCTACACCTGTTTCTATCCAAGATTTGTGCTTTGTGTTATATGCTTACAGTAGTTGCAATACTAATTTGAATAGTTGGGGAGGTGGATTTGGAACCATTTATAATTATGGCGGAGGAGCGGTTGGAAATGTAAGTGCTTCAGGATCAGTGGCACAAGGAACCTATTCAACATGTACTGCGGGTGGTGCAGATTCCTACGGAACATATCACTGGGCAAATCAAGCAGTTACGTACTGTATCACAAGTGCGAATGTTAATGGAGGGCCAGCAACAATTCCTGCAAATGGTGGATACTGGGAAGGGCAATCAAGTGAGATCGCCATAGGAGGCAATGCCTGTGCTCAAACAATAGCAGATTACTATTCTCATCTTGGAAATGGAACAAGTTGTCCAGATAGTAATTGGCATGATTCACAATACTTTGTCATGCTTTATAATGGGCAATTAGTACAGGACGTGTTGAATTCTTCAGGAGAACTTGATCCCAATGCGGGAATTCCACCATGTTATGCTGTACCTACATGTACACCCACTAATACTCTAACTGGAACACCAACAAGTACTTATACGTATACAGCAACTCCAACAATAACATATACTCCAACACAGACTCCAAGTAATACCTCGACGACTACACCCACAAACACCTCGACGATTACACCCACGACTACGCCAACCACCACACCGACGACTACGTCCACGAATACCCCGACGAACACGCCAACTACCACGCCAACCACCACACCGACGAATACACCGACGAACACGCCAACCAACACCCCAACGAATACTCCGACGAACACGCCAACTACCACACCGACAAATACCCCGACGAAC
>DAHXKG010000019.1 GCA_027366525.1 candidate division FCPU426 bacterium | reverse complement strand
GGGTTGATGGAGCTGGCTTCGGCTCTGCCATGTTCCGGCTCCTATTGCCGATGAATAAGATAGCTATATTTGTGGCATTTCTCCTATCGTGGATGACCTCGTGGGATGAATTTACTTATGCTGTAATTATTGCGCCAATTGCACCAACTGATTCAACATTTCCAGTAACGCTTTATAACTATGTATCAAGAGGTTTTCCAATTGAATCGTCGGTTTTCGCTCTGGTCGCTTCGATACCGGTGATTATACTTGCAGTTGTGATAATGAAATATCTTAAAGGAGAATATTTGACAGGAGGTCTTGTAGGATGAGCACTAAATTAAAACTTGAACAGATTTACAAATTGTATGGCAAGAAAGTTGTATTAAACGGTCTGGAACTGGAAGTGGAAGAGGGTGAGTTTCTTGTTGTGCTGGGCCCTTCTGGAATGGGAAAAAGTACTCTATTAAGGGTTATAGTGGGAATAGAGGATCTAAGTTACGGTAAAATAATACTTGATGGCAAAGATATCAGCGGCCTCCCGCCGAATAAGAGAGATATTGCAATGGTTTTTCAAAATTACGCTCTTTATCCCACGATGTCTGTATACAACAACATAGCATTTCCACTTAAAATGGCACATTTAAAATCAGCAGAGATAAAGAGGAAGGTTGAGGAAATAGCTGCAACCTTGAACATATCTGAAATACTTAACAGCAGCGTAAATCAGATAAGCGGGGGCCAAAAACAAAGGGTGGCACTAGCCAGGTCACTTGTCAGAAACCCGAAGATGTTCCTTTTGGATGAGCCTTTAAGTAACCTGGATGCCAGAGTAAGATATACTGCTAGAACCGAGCTGAAAAAACTGCAAAAGGAACTGGGATTTACTTTTGTATATGTCACACATGATCAGACAGAAGCATCCACCCTTGCAGACAGGGTTGCCGTGCTGCGTAACGGAAAACTGGAACAGATCGACAGGTACGAAAAGATTCTAAATGAGCCGAAGTCAAGGTGGCTTGGAGATTTCATGGGAGATGTTCCTATGAATTTCGTTCCAGGAACAATTCTAGGAAGCACAAATACCGAGATTG
>DAHXKG010000018.1 GCA_027366525.1 candidate division FCPU426 bacterium | reverse complement strand
TAACGTAAACCAGTCTATTCTTTCTTTGTCTGTGTCCTCACAGAGATAAATAAATAATTCGCAATCTAAAATCTTATCGCGTTCTTTTTTGTTTAAATTGTGGAAGAATCTATCATTGCATCCAAAAAAAGTGCCCTGTTGATTGTTTTTGAATCTTATCTGGTTGGATTCTGTTTGTTGGAAATCTCGAATCCCCATCCTTCGACCGAAATGATTCGCTATTATGCCGAAGGTCTCGCCGCACTTGAAAATCATTTCAAACATTGAGGGACTTTCTTTTTAATCGCCTAATTAAAACGCACGGAAACGAAGTTTATTCGATGATACCGATTATTGCGACCAATTCACAATCTGTTGTGCAAATGCAATATGCGGATTCCAGATTAAAACTCGCTGCATACAAATTCGTGATTGAAGATACTGGTGGGCATAATAATAGACGCATCCTAAGTCATAGATTAAATCCATCGCCCTCCCACGAGTTCGCTTAATATCCTCCAATAAAAATGCAACGGCGGTTCTGGGATGTTGATCGTAAGTACTAAAAATGGCCAAATTTAAAAGCGACGTGGAATACCGAGACGGCTGAAACCAATCCTTCCACCGTGTCCTCCTTTGAGTAACGTACGACTGATTTACCAATTCATAAAAGTGATTCACTATCGCGCGTGAAATCCCATGTTCACTTAAAAGTACATGCTGGGTTATGGCTGGAACCTGTGGCGCATAGGAATTTTGAAGATAAATCGCTGCCGCTCCATCAACATACACCAGTCTCCATTGACGAGGCATCCGCGATAAATCGGACGTCCATAAATCCGCCAATGTTGGATTAAAAAAAATAATTTGGGGATGGTATTTTTGAATCAACCCTTCTAGCCCCTGGGGTTGTTGCAGCGATTGAATATAAACCGTGTAAAATTTCTTACCCATCACGGACAATCGTCCATCAATAAACGTTTGATTCGAATAGCCCCGCCAGTCCAACCAGCCCCCGGCATCTAATTGGTTAATGACTCGACCCCTCAAATGATATCGGTGGAGGAATCGACACGCTTGAACCGGAAGATCAATTAAATTCAACCCGAGCCCAAATCGATCCGTTCTTAACCCTGCAACATAATACGCATTGGTTATTATTTGAACTGAAAGCACTCCTAAAAATAGGACACCCACTCCCGCAATCCACCATCGGCTAAAAAAGCGATTGAGGTGAGTTTTCAATCGATCCCAATGAAAATCTTGCCAACTGGAAACGACAATGGGAGCACTGACCATCATAAAAAGCGGAATATTTCTTACCGCCGAAAATGAAAGACCCAAAAAAGTAAAGCTTAAAAGCCATTCATGAACTTTTCGATGCTTGAACGTTGCAAGCAAAAGAAGCCCATAAAAAATACAAAACCCTTTGTAAATAAAAAGATACGGAGAAATTGCCCAATGGGTCCATGCGTCTAATTTCCATGGAGAAAAAAACTCCTGAACACTGGATTTAAAAATATTGGAGGTCGTGAGGGTTTCTAGTTGATAAAAGGGATGCAAAAAACCTCGAAGTGTTTGAGGATTTAAAAAATCCATTCCGACCGCTAAAACTGAATAGCCCATAAGTTTTCGATCTATTTTTTTTACTTTCCATGAGCTAAATATGAGATAAAATCCCATTAATCCCCAGCCAATGGCAAAAAGCCCTTCAATATTCACCCAAATCAATTGAAAAACAGGAAGCCAAAAAAGAAAATTTTTACCCTTGTCGACCCACTCATCCAAAATCCACAACGTACTATTCATCAATAGCCAACTAAGAACTTCAGGACGCATTCTGAACCGAATCTCTGAAGCCAAAATAACGACTATCAATAAAAATATTCCCAACCACTGAATATCGGAGGTCATCCGAAATCGTTTCCAAATCAAAATAAAACTGGATAAAATTAAAATGATATTTAAACCTGTAAGTGCTCGGTATCCCCCTAGACAATAAAAACCATACAAAATCAATTGGTAAAGCCAATGCATATCAATATACGATCGCCCGTGTACTGTATAGGTAAAGGTATCCCTCATCGGAACACGCCCATGCTTCCATATCCATTGCCCCGCCCGTAAATGAAACCCCAAATCGGAATCATTAATTAATCGCATACTGAAAAGAATCATTACTAAAAAACAAGAATAAAGAAAAATACGCCACATCAAATTTGAGTATGGATTATGAGAAGAATTTTGAAATTCTGAAGAAGAACAAGCAAGGATAGGTTTGGATAATGACATCTTTGTATTACCAATTTTATATTTTATCATGACTTCGTATGTTGAACGGCCGCAAAATAATGGAATTCCCCTGAAACCTACCGGAACTATTCAAAACTCAAAAGACGGCTGATTTCTGAGACGGTTCAAGCCATTGCATAAGCGATTAAATCCCGATAAAGTTTTTAAACTCAAAATTCGATTGGGATTTATGAGCAACCCTATTTGGATCTTTAGTTAAATATCGCTTTCGACCAGTAGACTTGTGGTGGCTTTTTTCCAAGAAATTTGGTCGATGCCGAATGATTCCCCGAGCGCGAAGAACCAGCTTCCGATATTATTGATGCCAATCTGAGGAATGAACTCGTCCGTATTTAGCCAAGTTGAAGAACCAAGCCTGGGTGACAGTGACCAGTCATTTTCCACCTGGAAAACAACATTATTGTTCAACGGACATCCCAAGCTGATATTTAAGAACCCAACATTATCTACGGCGCTTTCAAGGGCTTGAATCCACCCCCCACCCCATTGAATCATCCAATTCTGGAGTCGAATCCCCCCTTCTGTTTCAAATGTCAATGAAGATCCCAACCCTGGAAAATCAGTATAGCTTGGATGCAGCCAGTCCGTTCCTTCCACTTCCAAAGTCCAGAGGAAAGCCCTAGTCGATTTAGCCGTTCCAAATCGCAACAGATTGTGTTTCACCCCGACAGAGATCGGGCCCCAATCTGAAATTTTCGAATTTAATGGTTGCTGAAAAAGATACTCCGGGGTATCTATCTCCAGTCCCCAAGTCGCATTAAAATGAACTTCCTCTTCGGCCCAAAAATCAAATTGATGGCCTTTGGAAAAATCATTATTTAAGTTGGCGCCAACATAAACTGCATTTTCCACCCAAGGTTCCTCAATATTTAAAACTTTGGTCAACCCCATATCTGGATCCGCCGTCCCTTCCCCAGTCGCAGCTGCCCAAAGCATACCCGATCTTAAACTCATCCAAACCATCAGCAAGCCAATGATCCACATGTGTCTTCTCATTCCTTCTCCTTTGATAATCCTAAAATTGATAATGAAAATCATTATCAATTAAATTGTATAAAAAAACAATCCGATTTCAAGAACAAAAAACAGACATTCGTTACTTGTTAAATCATCGCTTAATTAGAGACTTGGATGAAATTTGAAACTCGAGGGTTACTCCGTTTGCCAAT
>DAHXKG010000017.1 GCA_027366525.1 candidate division FCPU426 bacterium | reverse complement strand
GCACCTTAACGTCCGGAACCTATCAACTGACCTTCACGTTAACTTTGGGAAGCGGATTAACGAGTGGGACGTCGATCATCAATCAAGCCAGTGTGACCTATCAAGGCAATGGAACAGGCGTTCAATCGTCGGTCACGGTTATTGCGGGCGGTGGCACACCGACGGCCACTCCCAGTCTTGGCTCGGGAACCCTAATTTCTTATCCTTATCCAAATCCGCCGGGGCCGGGTCAATCCGTTGACATTCAGGTACATACGCCCGATTTATCGACGGTTCGATACTCGGTCTTTACAACCGCTTTTCGTAAAATTTTTGAGTCGAGTCAAGAGTTGGATGGTGCAGGCCTGCTTGAATGGAATTTGAAAGACGAGTTCGGGCAGAATGTGGCCAATGGACTTTATTTCATTCGTATTGTCATTCAAGGGCCTCAAGGAACAACCCAAAAAATAGACAAGGTGATTATTATCAATTAGACACCCAGTAATTGTTTTGCTTTAACTTTTAACTAATGTTTGATTTGCTATACGAATTTAAAATGGTTATATCTGCCGAAGTTTTATCCGGAGGAAAAATTTTTTCAACCGTTTGGCGGATTCCCGTTTGAAGATGTTTATAATTTTTTCGCTATTCTTAAAAACATGGAATTATTCTTTAGATTAAGTTGCTAATTCGTCTTGCCCGTCCCAGCTAGCTTCCAATCCCAATTAAATTGTGTCTGGAGTTTCGTTATATCCAGCCCATTCAGAATCACGCCCATTTCCCGATTATTTTGCAGGCTAGTCCAAGTGAAGTTCTCACTGCCAATAAAAGCCCATTTGTTTCCGACAATCATCTTAGCATGCATATAGATACGTTTTTTTGAGAAGAATCGGACTTGACAGCCTTGTTCTCGTAAATAGACTACATTGTGCTGATCATCCTGCGAAATGGTGGAAGGCAAGATCAATCGAAGTTCTCTACCTTTTGCTGCCAGATTAGAAAGGATTTGCGAATCATTGCCGAGTTCTTCACTTTCAATGTCAATGGCACCGGGCTGTCGAATAACCTCAAGCAAACGATCGGTACTCTTAGGCGAAAGGACAAGAATCTTATGCGCAAAGACTTTAGTATGCTCTCGATTCCAATCAGATTGAAATACCAGATGGACCGCATGAACCATGGCAGAATTATTCGTGACATAGAGATACTCTCGGTTGCGGTGGAAAGCAGACCAGTCAAAATTTGCAGTCCCAATCTCACACTCATGCTCATTGCAAATATACTTGGCATGATAGAATAAATAATGTCCATCATGACTAACAAAGCGGCTGGGAACCCACTTGAACCGTGCTCCAGTAGCCACAATCGCCCGAACTTCTTTGAGAATCTGCCAGGGTTTCATCCCATAGGGTTTGGGTTCTACCATAACCTGCACCTTCACGCCACGTTCACAGGCCGCTTTGAGTGCAGATAGAATTTTGCGATCCGATAAATAATATACTCCTAAGTCGATTTCGCGATGAGACTGGTTGATCAATTGGATGATTGGATTGATTCCATCTTGTGGTTCAATGGCAAGCGTGTTCATTGATCTTTGGTGGTAAATTGAATGGTCTGCTTCCCAATATGGATTTGCTTGGACAGAACCTGTAGCAACCAAAACATAAAAACCCAGTAGAACAGAGCCAATAATATGGAAAAAGCGAGAATGCATTGCCACGATTATCTACTGCCCAAAACAATCGACGCTATAAACGTGGTCGTAGCATTGAAACTACTAGAGGATTTTTGATATCTTGGCGTCACAAGACCACCCAGTTCAGGACATTCATATACAAGCAATAACCTTGCCATTATCATATCATTCCCTCGTTCCTTTATTTATCACTTCACGTCATTGACACTTTACTATTGCTAAATTTTTTATGACCTAAAAGCCCTGCAAGTTTTTTTAGTTATTTTTAGGCTTAACAAAGTATCTTTAAACTCGATAACGCAATTGTTTCAATCCCCAGAACCAATAGTGAAAAAAATTGAATGCGATAAGATTGCAAAAGGAATTTTAAAGGTGCATTAGATAAGCGGTAGCTAATCATCATTACTGCATTCGCACTAATATTCGAGACCTCAAGGTAATCCTCCAAAGCAGATACCCTGATTATTTATCAACCTGACTTTTAGTAATTTAGCTTAACTGATTTTTAAATTCTTGTATAATTTCATGAATTCGTGATTCTAGTTCCACTTCAACCGAAGAGTTTTCAATTTCCAAAAACTTATTGAGCGCAATACGAATAATTTGACCTGCCCGTAATCGCGCGTCTCTTTTTTTCAATTTTTCAAAAGCATCCATGTGCAATTGAGAAAGTGTCACACTTTTTTTTCGCTTGTTTAAACCAGATTTCGAATGTACGTTTTTTTTCATTTCTTGAAGCTTAGAAATAATCATCTCAGCTGGGGTTTTATCAGAGGCGAAGATTTTTTCAGCAGTTTGACGGATTTCTTTTTCTTTTTGAAGACGTAAAAACTCTAGTTTTTTAACCTGTTTTGCAGCATCAGTCATTTTGAAATCAGATTCGGATTGCATACAATACCTTTCAAGTTATCACCTATCCAGATATCACTTGAAAAGATGGTACCTCAAATAATGAACTTTGTAAACCTCAATCATCCGGTTGAACTGTTTGACTAAAATTTCATCAAATGTTTCAAACCACCTTGATGCTATAAAATTCAAGCATTTGCCCAGCTTTACTTGGCCCCAACCTGCTTGATCATTCCTCACATTGCTTTATTGGGTTATCGAATTCGTGCAATAAAATTGAATTTTTTAAGTTGAAATTAATCAAGCGGTTTAAAACCCGGGACCACTTTTTGATTAAACATATCGGGTGTATACAATAACTCCTGAGCCCGGCGCTTCAAAGGAAACTTGAAAACAGCTATACTTTCTGCTGGAATTTGAACAAAACAATCTTTCTGGATTCTTGCATTTACTCGTATTCCACTGCCATGGCCATCCAACGAAATGTTGACTGAGATAATATTCCTTGCGTTATTATTGATAACGGCTAGATAAACTTCATGGGTTTTCATATTTTGATCGGCATATGTTACAATTTGCGGATTCTTATATTCAGAATCAATTAGTTGATATCGAAAAAAATTATTCAATTTTTCCCACAGATCTTTTTCAACTTGATTTTGGATTTTATTTTTAAATAAATTATTTAAAACACAAAAATAAATTTTATTATTCAATACTGACTTGAATTGATCCAAAATATATAACAATGAATAAAATCGAGTCTCATAGTCTTGATATCGAATGTGCTTAGTCAATTTAAAATTAATATTATTTTGGCATATGGCGATGGGAATAAAACAGTCGGTGTCCGAATCAACAATATATCTTAAATCACGCATCGATTGCGTCCACTGGCTAATTTTATTTAGGAGTGGTTGTCCCGTCCATGCATGAAGTACCACTTTAGAATTGCATTGAACTGAAAAAATATTATCAATATCGCCGTCGTATTTTAAAAATTCATCAATGAATCGTTTGCTGGTTGGTAGCGATGCATAATTGATCGCGGGACCAGAAATTAAAATCGTTGGATCGATTCCTTTCATGATGTTGTAAATTTTTCGAAATTGATTAATATAATCAAAAAAAGCGTTCAAATGATGCAATGACGCAATATTCACATTTGCACTTTTAATAATCCAATATTTAATTTCAAATTTTTTTTGAAAATTGCAGTAGGTTAATAGTTGGCGCACTTGGGCATTAGAAATATTAGACGGTATCTGAATAATAGACTTCCATGGCTTTAGAGCCTTCAGTCCCATTTCAAAATCATCAATTTCTGTTTCTGTTCGAGGCCAGTTTTGTAAATTCATCATATGGTTATTAATTTTAAATATTTTGAAATCAGAAACATTTTTTTGTACCCACGGATAAACTGAATAAGCTTTAGGCGATATTTTTTGAATATGAATGGTCACCGGATAAAAATCATGAACACGACTTAGTGAAGTAAAAAAGCCATCTTTTCTTGCATAAACAACCATCGGCTTGTAAACAAGGATTTTAGGAAAAGTAAAAACTCCTTTGGCATTCGTTTTAACTTCCGTACTTCTTGGCCATGTTGTCAACTTAGCGTTTGCAACCGGTACTCCACGGGGCCCCAAAACTATACCCGACAATGGAGCCTTACCCATCAACGTAGCCTTATGCAAACCATTTTTCACCAGCTTTGCATTTGGAGAGAATCGATGATATTTTTTGATGCGAACCTTTGGAGTTCCAACAAGAGCAACCTTGGTCCACAATGCGGGATCCGATTCACTTAATTTGTTTTTTGAAAAATCCAATTTTGCGACTCGCATGCCACTAACGGGCCCCGCAACATCCAGCGCGATATCTAAACCTAAAATTTTCCCAGGATAA
>DAHXKG010000016.1 GCA_027366525.1 candidate division FCPU426 bacterium | reverse complement strand
AATTCCTAGTTCTTTATGTTTATTAAATAGTTCCATTTGAAGCTCCAACTTCCAAGGAAGCCAGCAGTCATCATCATCCATAAATGCGATATATTCCCCTTTTGCTGCCTTTATACCCTGATTTCTTGCTTTTCCGGATCCATTGTTTTGTTGGTATATATAGATAATATCTTTTAGATACGGTTTTATAACTTTTTCTGTTTCATCAGTGGATCCGTCATTAATGACGATGAGCTCGATGTCTTTATAGGTCTGATCAAGGACACTTTGAATTGCGTATGGAATAAAATGGGCCCTATTATAGGTTGGTAGGATTACGCTGACCATGATTGAATGATCCTCCTGTATGATGCCAACATACCTTGATAGAATTCAGGATCGAAAACGATTGAACCCAGTTAAAAGGATTCATTGAGGATGAGAAGAATTTTTAAACCCTCGATGTTTTCAAATTTGGTAATGGCCCATTCGTGGATGGTTGAAGTCCCTTGCCTTCATGCGAATAAAAGTTTTCGCAAAAACGGCGAAGCCCATGAGCGGATCTTTGGTTTTTAGAGAGCCATAACATTAGTATTTATTGAGGCGTCTTTCAGACAACTCAATCTTTGGAATGAGAACTGAAACCCTCGACTTCCAATCGAGAGCTATTCAGTTTTGTTCTCGGATATAAAGCTTCATAAATTGCTTTCGCTTCCGGAGAGAGGAAGGACACGATCTTCTTCTGGACCCCTTCTTTGAGACCTGTTCTTTTGGTTCTCCCCGGGAGGGGCCCAGTGGATTTTTTCTATGAGCTTGAAGATCCACTTTACCTAAAATGACAGGAGGTTTCTTGTTTTTCTCTCTCTCTACTTCATCAGTCAATTGCAGTTTTTAGGGATTGATCCAAGGTGGAAAACTTTATTGATATCGTTGAAATAGAGAGATATTATCAAATGTCCATGATTATTTATCAATAATTTTCTATTTATTCGTTTCGAGGAATTTTTTCTGACATAAAATGTAGAGAAAACATTGGTTTTAATATGTTAAGAATCCAGGATTTTGTTGGAACCTCCCATATTTTGTAAATAAAGAGTGAGGAGATGATCATCAACAAAATGACAAAAAGAGGGATCAATAAAATAGCTAAAATATTATCAAATTTAAACCAGTTTCCAAGTGTAGCGATTATCGTCACACCTAAATCCTGATGTAATAAATAGAGACTATAACTGGCCGCTCCAATCATCGTCATGGGTTTCCATGAAAAGGGAGAGAGCCATGTTCTCTTAAATATGAAAAGATAAAACATCAGATAAAATAAGACATAGAAAAATAATTCAGTAAAATTTATACTGGAATGGAATAAACCGTTTATCAAAATAAAAATTATAGAAGAAAATATTATAGAATGATAAAAAACCTTTATTTTATCAAAAAATAAAAAATAAAAACCGACTCCACCCGCAAAAAAAGGAAGATATTTTATGAAAAAGAGCAAATTTATTAGTCTGTTTAATTTGATGAGTCCTAGCATGGATGTCATTAAGTTTGACAACTCAACGGAAATAAAAAATAGGAAAAAATACTGAGGAAAATTATGTTTTTTTGATAAAAAATAGATTAAAGATATAATAAGATAAAATTTTACCTCAATAAAAAGTGACCAATACGAGCCATCGACCCCATGAAAATCTGATCCAAAGATTTTTGAAAAAATAATGGGATCGACAAACGTCAAGCTCGGTAATAATGAGCTCAGATGTATTTGGAATAACTTGATCGGTAAAAGTGATTCAAGGAAAACAGTGACCAAGGAACACAGGAGCATCGTTGGAAAGAGACGTGAAAAACGTTTCCAATAAAATTCAGATATTCTATTGGATTGAAAGAGTGTAAGACAAATAACAAAGCCAGAGATTATAAAAAATAGTTCAACTCCAACGTACCCGTATTTAAATAAAGGAAATGTGGCTAAGATGTTTCCATATGGATAAAGGTTGACAGAGTTTATGGTAGGGGTCCACCGGCTAAAATAGTGGAATCCTATCACGAGAACTATCGCGAGAGCCCTGAATCCATCCAATTCATCTAGTCTTTTGCTTTGAATTATCTTATTCAATGTTTTACCGATGGACTTTCTTTTAAAAATTAAAATCGTTAATTAGTTAAGAATTAGACCGCGTCCGCTTTAGAGATTGGATGTCACTTTCCGTAATCAGAAACGATTTGGTTGGTAATGATTGCCATCCATCGAGCCCATGAATCGCTAATCCTAGCAATGCTTGATGTTAAGATACCTTCAGGTAAAAATTTATTTAAAAACCTCAGATTGATCGGAGCTCAATAAAATATCAAATCATCCAGGAAATACTTAAGCAATTCATATACCAAAATACTTTTTTCTTTGAAAAAACATCATGTTGATAAAGACACCATTTTATAAATCACCTCGAAATTTGAGAAAGACGAATTAAAAATATGGCATTATTATTGCTTCTTAAATTATGGATTTTTTGAAAGGTTACCCTTGAAAAATAAGGTGATTCCCCATGAATGATTCGAAAAAAAATTTTATCAAAGGGTTATTTGCTGGGATTGTGCTTTCACTTTTCATGGGCGTATTCATGGTCGGGTTAGGTATCTTCATTCTTAAACATCCTCACGGACGACTTGCAACGATTGTTTTTGGAAAATCAAATCAATTTGGTCTTTTGACTCCAGTGTTTTCTGCAAAGAGATTAGCGGTCAATACGCTTAAAGAATTAAAAACACCTGAGCTAAAGATTCGATTTCCATTAGCTTTTCAAGAGGTTCCCTTTGCAGGGACACGTGCAGAAGAGTCTGGATCATTGGTTTCTTGGATAGCATACACTTCCGACCGAGTTCAAATTGATCAATTTCCCCCTCCCGCAAAAGTTAAGGGCAAAGATTTGTCCAGACCAATTGTTTTGGCTGGCCTCAAGGGTGAGACGTTATCATTCCAATTAGTCCTCCGGTCAAAAAGAGACCTTGACGATGTTCATGTTTCAATCAGTTCCGATGCCGATTCTCAAGCGTCATGTATTCAATTTCATCGATTTAAAGAGATTTACCTTAAGGTCATGCTTCAAACAAATGGCGAACTGAAAAAAATCATCAATCCCGATCCTCTTGTCCCTTTTTCCGATCCTTACACTCCAGGGAGAAGATTGATTAAGGATATGAACCTCACGGAAAATCTCAACCAACCTGTTTGGATTGATGTTCATTATTCAAAAACATGCAGGAGTGGAGACTATTCAGGAAAAATTTTAGTTGTCAGGAAAGGGAAGGTCCTTAGATCCTCAAAAATAATCTTTCATATTTTACCCCAGACTCTTCCAAGCCACCTTCAATTGAGTCGGTGGATGCAGCTCTATATTGGAAGATTCAATTATGGAGAAGGACAATCTTCGAACGAGGCCCAATTTGCCAATCTGATTTCTCGCTATTATGCATTGGGTAACAAGTATGGATTTTCAACGGGAGACTGCGGAACGCTCGGCCCAACTTTTCATTGGGATTCCAAGGGTTCCCTAGTGTCTGTAGACTGGTCAGGCTATGACTATATTGAAGGGCCAATATTATCCGGAAATCTCACAGGAAGCCCACCGAATGCTTGGTGTTTTCCTTTGAAAACGTATTCATTAGGAAATTTTAATGGATTTTCTTATCAGGGGAGAACACCATCGGATATCAATGATTGGAAAGGGATTCCAGAAAAATCTGTCGAAGCCATGGCAAAATCCGTTGTTCAACATTGGAAAGAAAAAGGGTGGTCCCTTTCAAAAGGATTTGCATACATCTGGGACGAACCTGACCATCAATTATATTACCCTTACATTTATGATCTCATCGCAAATATCTCAGAGGCTCTTCATACAGGGTCAGAGGATCAGATCAAAACAATGGTGACCGACACTCCTTATATCTGGGACCGGCATCAGGTTGGTCATCATAAACATATTATGTACAATAAAATCGATATCTGGTCTCCTGGGGGAGCTGTCTATATTCCCGATAAGATGCAGAAGTATAAGGATGAAGGGAAGAAGACCTGGTTTTATACTGCAGGGCCTCCCTTTTTAGGCCAGTCTGACATGACGGGAAAAGGCCCAGGATTTAGAATGTGGTTTTGGACTGCTTTTAAATATAAGGTGAATGGAGTTTTCTATTGGGCGTCGGATTTCTGGACTGGGAATACAGTCATGGGAAATCCCTACATTAAAGGAGGATCAGAAGATGGTGTTGTGTTTTATCCGGGGCACCAATTGCACTTTTTAGGAATCCCAGATATCGATGGGCCCGTTCCGTCCGTTAGAATGGCACAATGGAGAAGAGGGGTTGAGGATTATAAGTACTTGTTAATGCTAAAAAATGCTGGGCATGGAAAATATATTGACTCGATTGTTTCCGCTCTTATTCCTAATGCATTAAATAGTGGGGGATATCTGCCAGCTTGGAAACATCCTTTATGGGGAAGAGAGGGGGATTGGAATCATGATCCTAAAGTTTGGCACACGACAAGAATAGAAATGTTAAGAAAAATCGAAAATCACTAGATTAGACATTATTAAATAAAACTTTTAAGTCCACCCCTAACCCATCCCGGAGCGAAAACATAGAGTGTTGTGCAATCCTCTCGACCACAGAGATTATCCTTATCTTGGATTTATCAAGATTAACGTTTTTTAAAGGATTTATTGATGGAGTTTCGATTGAATAATGAATTATTTGTTAATGAAAAACTTGAGGAGCCTCTTGTTTCAGTACTTATGCCTTTTTATAAAGGTGGAAAATTCATCGAATATGCTTTGATTTCTATAATGAATCAAACATTTCAGAATTTTGAAATTGTGTTGGTAGATAACAACGCTACTCCTGAATCAAAGGAAGTTGTTTCTAGGTTTTCAATGCTTTATCCGGATAAGATCAGGATATATTATGAAAAAAATCCCGGAGCGTGTTATGCAAGGAATACTGGAATCAAGTGTTGTTCCGGTAAGTATATAGCGCTCTTGGATGATGACGATTATATGTATCCGGATCGTCTTGAAAATCAATTGAAAATTATGGAAGAAAGCAATGATTTAACATTGGTGAGTTGCGGGATGAATTTTTTTGAGTCTTTATCAACTCCTGAAAAGGGAAGTATTCTCAGAAAAAATATAATGGGTGCAATTGGCGAAACCAGAATAAAACGCGATTTGTTGATCTCGAAAATATATTCTTTGAATCCAACTCACAAAAAACCTGATTCGTTCTTTTTTGCTGTGCCCTCTACATGGTTTTTTAGAAAAGAAACAGCTATTAATATTGGTTTGTTTGATATTCGGATGAATCCCCATTGGGCGGATGACCTGGAATTCTTGACGAGGCTATTTGAGAAAGGCCCTTTTTATATGATTCCAGAACCATTGGCAGGATTTCGAAATCTGTCTCCTTCTTCTGGTTCGTATGAATATAAAGCATCATCAGAAATAGATTTTAAAAAGGCACGTCAAGATTCCAAATTCCTAGCCATCTTTTTTGAAAGATATGAAGGATTAAATGCTGAAACCCTGACTGCTTTCAAGAAATTGTTCTCCTTCCATTTAAAAATGCATGGGATAGAACTCTTGGAGTTTTATCATTCTGTGTCCATTGGAAGAATACTTCTTTGGCGGGCATTTTTACTAGATCCACTTAACTTTGACAATGTTAAACAGGTTATTAAATCACGGTTTCCAAAGTTTCTATTGCCTAAGCTTTTTTGGTTTGGGAGATTTTCCATGAAAAAACTACCCGAAGGAATTGATCGTTCAATAGCATTGGATCTGTTTTTCTTTCCCCCTGGTAAGGTTCCTAAAAATTAAATTTACGGATGTGATTCTTTTTATTCCACTTCAACTGACTTGGATTCGAAATGGCCATACAGATTATTTGCGAGCTTCAACATAGAGAGTTCCAAACCTTCGCTTTTCACAGTCTATTGATGGATCAAATTCAACCCGTTTAACTTCAGAAAATCCTGCTTCTTTAAGAACTTTATATAATGTCTCGAAATCATAAGCATATTTATGTTCGTGACCAAGACGAAAAAGATAATTGATAAGATCCATGCGTGTGGTGCAATTGGATGGATGCCACAATTCCATTGCACGTTTATAATAAAGGTCATCGTCTGACGCATAAGACGTTATCGCTAATTCAATGTCAGGTACTCCCACGCGGAATATTCCGCCGGGCTCTAGAACCCGAAGAGATTCTGCTAAAAACACTCCAGTATCTTTTGGGTACTCTAAGTGCTCAAAAAAATGCTCACTGTAAATTTCAGAAACCGATTCGTTTTGAAAGGGAAATGGTCTACGCAAATCTAGATGAATAGTGGCGTATGGATTAAATGCATCGATATTTATCCATCCAGGCTTTAGATTTGGTCCACAACCGCAATTAAGGCGTAATCCTGCCGACCCTAATGAAGATGCTTTACGAAATGATCTCATATGAATTGATGCTAATCTTATTTCATCGCGAAGCCTAGCTAGCGAATTCCATAATCCTGGTCCGATTATTGGTCGAATCATAGAGCGAAGTTTCATAGCTTCTCCATAGTTTTAAAATCCATAATGTTATTTCTGAAATACCCCTATTTTGGGGGACATCCCCTCTCGACTCTTTGTTCCAATACTCTTGAGGATCCCCAGACGCACTGAAAAAGATCAGACCTGAGCGGCCACCATCTGGGACCTTCTTAGAAATCCCCTATCAACCTCAAGAAAGAACTGCTGGCTATGGGATCCAGAATCGAAATTCTTCTTTTTGTTTAGGTTTTCCCTGGATATATCCAAGATTGCTCCGGGGTTATTGAAGGTCTTTGGCTCTATATCGCCGTAGAGTTAAGTGCTTGTTTATAATTAATTTATATAAATTTTCCTGATTACCCATGATCCTCAGCCAGTGTTGCAATCCGATAGGGAAGGGGCGAGGTTCTGGCCGCAACGGAAACAAACCGGGGAAGGAGGTCTTCCAGTTGGAATCGTCGATTGAACCGAAAGCAGAATTCCGCCAGATAGCGGGGAAGATGCTTTTCCCGGACTGCATGGTACGTCCCATGGATCGCATTCTTCACGTTTCCCAGGATCGTGTTCACCCACCGGAAGTTCAGGTTCTGACAGCTTTCGGTTCCGCCGCCTTCGTTCCGGGATCACGCTCTCGGGATCCTTGCGAGGGCCGAAAGGGTCCTCGTCCGAATGGGAAAAATCGGACTCGTGCTGGTCGTTGTGGCCGCAGCCGCGCTGGCCTTTGCAAACGATGAGGCGGCGGAGGAGCTGAATCGCCAAGTCGATCTCCTCTGAAAAACGGCCTATTCCCCTGCGATGGTCGGTCCCCAAAGAATGCACCCCGGATCCATA
>DAHXKG010000015.1 GCA_027366525.1 candidate division FCPU426 bacterium | reverse complement strand
CCAAATATTTACCTTTAGATGTAAAGCATTTAATCCACGACTTATTCGAAACATAAACTGTAGTGCCTGAAGAATTTATTGCAAGTGCATCTGGCCCTGCTTTTCCAAATTCTCCCGGTTCATTTCCAGTTCCACCCCACTCCCCTAGTTTTCTGACTTTTTCATGGGAAAGATAACACAGGAAAACAGAACCTCCCGCTAAAAACATTAGCATCACAGAAATAATTATCTTTTTTTTCATCGCTATTCCTGCTGTCTCCGGGTTGAATAATTTCCTGTTAAAAACAATCTTGACTCATCTGTTCTTCGTTTAGCCAAACCACCTTCTGACTGATAATTTAAAATAGCCTCGCCTGCTGCTTGATAATCTAAAGCTGTTAAATCAAAGTAAACACATGAAGCCGCACGGTTTGAATGTAAAAATGCACTTTCTCCAGCAAATGTTCCCGGGCCAGAATTAAATACCAGATCGACAATGGCATCAAATTCATACTGATAAAGTGGAACACCCATTAAACTATATCGAACATCATGTGCAGCTGCATGATCATCCTGGTTAAACTCAGAAACAGCTTCACTCGTTGTCCAGTAAGAATTTGGACTTCCTGGCGATGGCTTTATTTTTCCCAAATTGTGTCCAAATCCGATGGTATATACTCCTCCAGCTTTATCAAAATAAGGTTTAGACGCGGGCCCATCACCCGCAAATGGAACTCCTTCAAAATACTGGGTAAATGCTTTTCCCAATGGACTAACATGCAAATTTCGGACTGGAATTCGATGGCCATAAATTCCATTCCAAACATTTTCCTCAATGTTCAAAAACATCCCTTGACCCTTTAATAGCGTATTATGCCCTGTCGGATCCGTCCGATTAACTGGATCGTCCTCCGTATAAAGATAGGGGTGCAGCGAAATAGGATCAGTCTGGGTTCCCGAGAACGTGTCTCGACTCGTAAATCGTCCCACTCCGGGATCCATCCACCGAGCTCTCAAATCATATAATCCACTTCCAGCGTCATATTGTTCGCCTTCATACTTCCACTCATTCGGGGTCGTTCCACTCTGGCTGATCATTTCCCCAAATGCATCTTTGGAAACGGTTCCTTTAGTTATTTCACAGTGTAGACCCATTGCCCTGCTTCAGTTTGAGTAATTTTGATGCCGTTCAAATCAAGTCCAATATTCACTTTTTTTCCAATCATCATACCTATAGCAACAATTGAACCAACCATCTCCTCGATAAATCTTGTTGTTTGCCGCATATATGTATTCATAAAAGAAGATATGACGCACTTGTTACCGGTTCCAAGAAACACCTATTACCGTTAAAATTCTTTCAAGAAATCATCATTAAATCGCCTCCACATTATCCAAAATAATCTGAAGCTATAAAACGCGCACTATAAAAAATTTTACTAGGCCTTAAAATGGAATCGCGTGCCATTGAACATAAAATTGAAATGAAACCCAGGCAATCCAAACTAATGCTATCAATAGCCAGATGAAAATTACAGGCCTGTTCCCTTTCAAAAAGCTTACAAAAAACCAAACCCCATTCACCAAAAACATCAAAACAAGTATTGGAAGACAAGTAAGACCAAAACCTATAGCCGAATTAGTATCATCATAAAACTTCCCGTTCTCGTATCCCGGCCAACACCAAAGTGAAAAAAATAAATAAGCAATAAAAAAAATAACATTGATAGCAATCCAAACCCAAGATTTCCTTACGGCGTTTGGTAGCTCTGAAACTTTGAAAGCAAACGGTAAATTCATTTCACACCTCAATGAGTTTAGAATTCGGATACTTTTAATGAAAAAGGTTCAGGTAATATTCCATGTTTGGCAAATGTGTAGCCATAGCCCCAATAAAAGGGACTGGTAGTTTGGTCAGCATTTGACTTAAGAGCAGCAAAATAAGTTACCTCTGTAAGCATTTCATCCAAAGAATATCCTGCCCCCTCCATATAGATACCTACCCCGATATTTGCCGCAATTCGAAATTCGCCATAAAAAGGTTCATGTTTGCCTTCCGGTCGTTGAAAATCATAGTAGCCACCTGGACCTTCGTTTAAGTAATCTTCAATTGGATTTTTTCCATTTATTTCTCCCATTTCTTGGATTATCCCCCAATTCGTATTTTGGGGTGCAAAAAAAGGTTTTAAACCTGGCAAGAAATATAACTCCTTTGCTGGACGGAATAATCCCTCTAAAACACCTAAGATTAGTCCATGATATTGAGAAAGGGAATCCTGCCCGCTGGGATCGGTTCGATCAACCGGGTCATCCTTGGTGTAAAGATAGGGATGCAGCGAAATAGGATCCGTTAGGGTTCCCGAGAAGGTATCCCGGCTCGTAAACCGTCCCACTCCCGGATCCATCCATCGGGCCCTCAAATCATATAATCCACTTCCTGCATCATATTGCTCGCCTTCATACCTCCACTCATTTGTGGTCGTTCCACTCTGGCTGATCAACTCCCCAAACGCATCTTTTGAAACGGTTTCCTTGACCAGCTCACCCGGTAATTTCATTGTCCTACTTCAGTTTAAGTGATTTTGACCTCACTGGAGTCAAATCTGATTTCAACTTTTTTTCAAATCATCATACCTATATTAACAAATGAACTAACCATTCCTTTGATAAATCTTACCGTTTACAGCATAAAACGGAGTTTTCGCACCACACGCGCTACTATTATCAGGGATTATTGATATTCTCAACTAAAGTCATGTTGCGCACGTTCTGCTTTAAACCTTTAAATTTCACACTGGTCTCATATTCCATGACCTCTATTCTCTTCCCATTGTTTTGGCCCGTATCTTCTCCACGATTATCAGCAAAAGCAATATATAACTTGTGCTTATATTCAGCAAACGAGAGCGGCCAAGCGGCTGTTGTAGAAAAACACGGTTTCCCAAAATAATTCCACGTCACTCCATTAAACCGAAGAACCGTTGCCTTTTCTTGTTCATCAGAAAAAGCAATATAAATATTCCCCAAACTATCTATAAATGAAAACACCCCACCGGAATTGGGATTTTTGGGTACGGCCACTGAACTAATTCGAATCCATTTCTTTTTTTGATATTTCATCAATAAAATTTCGTTTGTAGTGTCCAAATCAAATCCATTAACAACATATAAAAAAAGATATAATTGTCCATGAAATTTCACCAATGCATTTGAAGTATCTTGATCATTTTTTAAAATAGGATACGAATGCCATTTTCTGCCATTAAATTTAAAAACATAGGGCATATGGTTCAAGTAACCTTTATTACATGCAAGTAATGGATTCCCCTTTAAAAAAGCCAATGATAAACCACTTTGAACGTGTTTGAAAAAATAAGGTGCGCCTACGTATTTCCAAGAATGATCCATATATTTGATCAAGGAACCATCATATCCTTCCGAAAGAGCTCCTCTAGGCTTTAGCAATCCCACATAAGGAATCCCATGGTCAATATTTAAACAGCTTAATAAGTTGGTACTCTTACTACCAATAATAAACGGCTTTCCAGATTTACTCCACTTTTGGCCATCCCATTGGACGAGTTGAAGATATTCCAAACAATGGCCTGCGTATGGAGTTCCACTCATATCATTTTTCTCAATGACTACATAAAACTTTTCTTTCCAAGGTGCTAAACAGATCCTAGATCCTACTTGCAAATCATTCCATTTCTCAACCTGTACCCATTTTAGTCTATTCCATTTTAACAAAGTCAATCGTTGAACAAATGGATACGGTCCAGTAGGAAGGTCTTGCGTAAATGCCAAATATAAACTTCCCTTCCATGACAGCAGCTTGATGTCATGTGCATGGAAAGTTAGTTCCAACGGTTTTCCAACAGGTTTCCATTCTCCTGCCAAACTGACTATGCCTACTAGGCTCAACAGTAATAAATAAATCATTTTTTTGTTCATCCCATTTTCCCTTCCACAGGATATCAAATGATTGTCACCCTGATTCCATCAAAAATTTTTGTCAAATCATCTATACTCATGTCATCAATGCAACAAATGGCTCTTCCCAGACATCCTTGGCCCCCGTAATTACTTGAAAATTAAATAGAATCCCTTTCGGTCATTAAGCAGACTATTTTTCTAAATGCTGTTCTTTGGTTTCACGATCATTTGAATCATACATTTGACAATAGAATGTTGTTGTTACTGGAAGTTGGCATATACCGAGGTAGGGCGTCTAAGCTTTTCTTAAGTGTATAAAACGTAGTCCCGACCAATGTTTTCAATAATTTGAAGTTTCTGCCTGGTGAAAGCGATCCTAATGCCTTCCATCCATAAGTCCCTCCTTGGGATAAAAATGGATCGGGAAAAACTTGGTATCCATTTTGACTAAAGAATGATATCGTCAATATCTGATCAACGTATGAAATATAGTGTCCATGTTCAACATCTGAGATAACCTCATGAAATTTTCTATAGACACCAGGACTCGTTATTCCTCCAAAACCACGAAACTGCGTGATTCCATGATTATCCGCATGGATAATGTCAGAAACACTGGAACCTGTGGCTTCAAATTGGAGTGGATATTTCTCACGATTATAAACGCAGGCTACCATTGCTTTCATGGCTTCATTCAAGTCAGATAAACTATACGGCTTTTTATTAGCTAGGTTATATGGAGAAAGTTCGTGCGTTAATAGCAAGGCAAATAGTCTTCCATCCGAGTTCAACTGGTTCAACAATTGAAAAACACCCAGTGCTTCATTAGCATATATTCTTTTTATGATTGTTAAAAAATTTCCATGGTCCTGGGAAAGAGAGTCGTACCCACTTGGATCGGTTTTATTGATCGGATCATTTTCCGTATAAAGATAAGGATGCAATGAAATAGGATCCGTTAGGGTTCCCGAGAACGTGTCCCGACTCGTAAAACGCCCCACTCCAGGGGCCATCCACCTCGCCCTCAAATCATATAATCCACTTCCAGCATCATATTGCTCTCCCTCATACCTCCACTCATTCGGAGTCGTTCCACTCTGGCTGATCATTTCACCAAACGCATCTTTGGAAACTGTTTCCTTGATTAGCTCACCTTGTAAATCCATTGCTCCGCTTCATTTTAATGGATTTTGATCTCACTGGAGTCGAATCCAATTTCCACTTTTTTTACAATCATCATACCTATAGTATCAAATAGACCCACTATCTATTTGATAAATCTGGTTGGTTACAGCATTTATGTAATTTGGAATGAAAAACTCAAATTTTTTCAGAAAAAATCGCGATTTGAATAAAGTTGATAAACTATTTCTGGATTTCTTGAAACCGCATCACGATCATTCCTTTGCCTTGTGCATAATAGGCAATATATGGACTGTTCTTATACACAAAAAGGTCAGGTTTATCACCGTCCCCTCTTAGCAAGACCGATTCATCTCCTAATGTTTTCCAGACATGATTCTGGAATACTTTGACTCGAATCTGATGGCTTTTTTTTGTACTGTAAGCTACGTAAGGCACTCCATCACGAACAAAAAACGATAAAGCACGAGTGGTTTCATGAACAATTTCCCGCTTTCCAACTTTTGTCCAGTGGGATCCCTTATATTTCATAACGGTTACTTTATATTCAACATTCAAAAACGCTATATAAGGAATACCCTTAGATATAAAAATCTTTGGACCATCAAGTGGGCTAGGAGTAATTTCACCTCGTCCAACATATACCCATTCTTTTCCATTATATTTCATCACATAATTTATATCATTTGTATTACTACTCAAACCTGAATACATAAATGCCACATATGGCGTCTTATCCCATACATAGATAGCTGTGCTTTCGAGCCCATCATCTGGATAAAAACTAGGTTTCCCAACATATGCCCAATGGTGACTCTTATATCGCATAACTACGCTATTTCCATAATGCCACCCTATATAAAATACATAAGGAACATGCTTATAAATAAAAATATTGATTTCATACACTGTTCCATCTGCTAAATCTGGTTTCCCTACCTCGACCCATTTCACTCCATTGTATTTGATAACGTTCGCACTATAGAAATAGGGATAATATTCTGGCTCATCTTTACGATTTTTTGTATACCTCGTATAGGCTATATAAGGAGTGCCTTGATCCACACAAATTTTAGGATAAAGAGCATTATTGATAACATCAGGCTTTCCGACATAGACCCATTTTTTCCCGTTATATTTCACGACTCTCAAATACTGAGGGTCCGTAAAATCCATTCCAGTTAAATAAGGTGTTCCTGCATCCACATAAAGTGATGGATCTCCAAAATCCTTTTTAAAAAAGAAAAAATGACCCACTTGACTCCAGGTCCCGGGGACTGTTGGAGAAGCACTCTCTTTCAAAATTGATAGTGAAGAACCCCTCTTCCCCTTTTCTTGCTTTCTATATCCCCCTACCTCTAGAATACATATCAATCCCATCACCACGGAAAAAAAATATTTGACTACCTTCTTTAGATTGCCCTCAGATATGCTTTTCATAGTTGATTTCCCTTAATTCAAAACGCCTGCTGAAGTTTTTGGCCGATGTGTTGCACTTACTGGTTGAATTCGGCTATGAGATTTTTTATAGCTTTTACGAAATTATTGTGTTTGTTTTTGAGATTGCGGCAGAGGATATTTCATTACCATGATCTTTTTCCCGCCACTATCTTCACCATGAAATTCATATCGATCTAAAAATGCAACATATAATATATTTTTTAAAACTACCATTGATATGGGATGCCCACATGTAAGAGAAAATCTTGGTTTCCCAACCAAAGACCACGAGGATCCATCCCAGCACATAACCGATACCCTGCCGTTACCTTGTTTATCTGGATAACCAACGTAAAGTATGTCTTTATATGAAACAAACGAAAAAGGAGAAAAACTAGAATTTGTATAAAGAACATCCCCTGGAAGCTGTCCTAAATTCATCCATTTATTTTTTTTCAACCCCAAAAATGCCATCTTACTTTTTCCTGATGCGCAATAGGCTACCATATACAAGCAATTATTGGATACCAATAAAGATGGATAAGCCCACAAATCACTTACTCGGGAAGGAAGTTGACCCTTAATCCAAGTGGTACCGTTAAAATTCCGAATACCAGTATTAGCCCATTCATCATATGCGACATAAGGTATTGTTTTTAAAAAAGCAACTGACACATTTGAGCCCATTGTTGGTGAAATACTTTCTGGGTTTCCAATATATTTCCAAGACGATCCGGTATATTCTAAGAGCGCCTCTGCCCCAAATAGAGTAGAAGTGGGAATAGAATGTGATAAACCGAGGTAAAAGACGCCATGAAATATTTCAAAGTAATTTAAATCTCCAAAATTTCTAGAATCCTTTAAAACTATTGTCTTTCCTACTTGAACCCAACGATTATTTCCTTTAAACATCATGACTTTTATTTTTTCAGTTTTTAGGTGTTGATAAGAGGCTTTAGATTTTCCATAGAAGTGATCATGATATATTTGCTCATAATTGAGAAATGATGCAAAATGCTTAAAATAAAATATTTTTCTAGTTTTAGTTAATTGATTATTTCTTTTTCGCCCTAATTCTTTGGCATTTTCAGTTAATGTATTAATAACAGGAGTACTATACGTAGCCAAGGCAATATAAATTCTCCCTTTATAGCAACTCAAATTTGCAATTTCATTTAATTTTTTCCATTCGCCGATTCTGACCCACTGCATCCCTTCCCATTTCATGACCACTAAAGTTGTAATATAAGGTTTTTCATCAAAAGCTAAATACAGGGAATTATTATTTGCCACTAATTTAATTTCATTACCAGTGGAATTTAAAAAAATAGGTTTTCCAAGCTCCTCCCATTCAGTTTTATTGAAAGAAGATAACCAACCACATCTCTCGTTCATTCCAATCCAAATTACAACTAAGATGGCGAATAATGAAATCAGGCTCTTTTTCATTTTCGGCCTTTTGGAAAATGTACATTATTTTTTAACCCCATAAGAAATTTATAATCGAGTGTATAAAAATCATTTCCCGCAAGTTCTTTAATCCATATGAAATCACCTCCTAGATAATACCCATCGTGTGCATGCTCTCCGTAAGTTCCTCCCGCTGGTAGCAAGGGATCTTGATAGACACCATATTGTCCACCAATTGCAACCTCTAATGCATCACCAACAAAAACATAATAATTTTCTCCATTTTTAAAAAAATCGTGTTTTGCATAATAAATCTCATCCTTGAATAACGATATAACTGAAGGATTCGTATAACCTCCAAAACCAGCAAACTGTTCCTCATGATTTTGATCGGCATGAATGATATCAGAAACTGTTGAGCCATTAGCATCAAACTTTTTATAAAATTTTTCTCGATTGTAAATGCAAGCAATGATAGCATTCATAGCTTTTGTTAAATTAATATCATTCCAATATTTAATTTCATTTTCATGTATTAAAAGCTCTGCTAATAATTTGCCAGTTGGTGTAAGCATATTTAATAATTGTGAGATATCTTGCCCGATGCTGTCATAAACATGCGCAAGCAACAATAAAAATTCACCATGGTATTGCGAAAGGGAGTCACGCCCGCTGGGATCCGTTCGGTTAACCGGATCGTCTTCCGTATAAAGATAAGGGTGCAACGAAATAGGATCGGTCTGGGTTCCCGAGAACGTGTCCCGACTTGTAAACCGTCCCACTCCCGGATCCATCCACCGAGCTCTCAAATCATATAATCCACTTCCTTGATCATACTGCTCGCCTTCATACCTCCACTCATTCGGGGTCGTTCCACTCTGGCGGATCATTTCCCCAAATGCATCTTTTGAAACTGTTTCCTTGATTAGCTTATCTTGTAGACCCATTGCTCTGCTTCAGTTTGAGGAATTTTGATCTTACTGGAGTCGAATCCAATTTCCACTTTTTTTCCAATCATCATACCTATAGTAGCAAATAGCCCCACTGTCTATTTGATAAATCTTGTTGTTTACAGCATATCTGTATTTATAGAGAAGTGTTCAAGTTGATGAAAAATCATTGCTAAATCAGAAAAATGAATTTTTTAATCTTAAAATTTTAAAATCTTCCGCCTTGGGAACACTTTAAAGTATTCCACAAGACTATTAGCTCCATCCGCAACATAAACTGCATCATTAGTAGAGTTAACCGCTATTTGCAATGAATTTCCACTCCCAGTTCCATAACATTTCCATTGGCCTAAATACCTTCCAGTGGGTGTAAAATATTCTATCCGATTATTTCCGGCGTCAGAGACATAGATTGTTGTTCCATCTGAGTTGATCGCAATTCCTTCTGGGCTCAGAAATTCACCTTTTCCATGTCCTCTTCTACCCCATTGCCCCAAATATCGACCTCTCGGCGAAAAACAAAACACGCGATCATTGATATCATCAGTTACATATACTGTGGTTCCAGCAAAATTAATCGCAATTCCTACTGGACCACAAGGAAAATGAGGATAATTGGCTAAATGATAATTAAACTCCCCCAAATATTTTCCTGTCGGAGAAAAGTAGTCAACTCGATCGTTATCGGTATCAGCCACATAAACAGTAGTTCCTGCAGAATTGATAGCAATTCCAGATGGATGAATAAGTTGACCTTTACTTGATCCACCACTTCCCCATTGTCCCAAATATTTTCCATTTGGAGTAAAATACTGAACTCGATCATATAAATAATCCACAACGTAGATCGTTGTACCTGATGAATTGACAGCTATTCCCGAAGGAACATAAAATTCTCCATCTCTTCTGCCCCAACTTCCCCATTGACCTAAATATTCACCTTTGGGTGTAAAATATTTAATTCTACTTCCATTCACAACATAAACTGTAGTGCCCGAAGAATTTATTGCAAGTGCGCCTGGCCCGTGTTTATTAAATTCCCCTGAACTCTTACCCGCTCCACCCCATTCCCCTAATTTTTTAACCTTGCCATGAAAAAGGTAGCACAGGTAAACAGCGCATACCGCTAAAAATATGAGTACTATGGAAACAATAATTCTTTTTTTCATGGTTTCTCCATATATCGCTAGGTTGAATAATTCCCTGTTAAAAACAATCTTGACTCATCAGTTCTTCGTCCAGTCAAATGTCCACCTTCTAAGTGGTAATTTAATATAGCTTCACCTGCTGCTTGGTAACTTAAGGCCGTTAAGTCGAAGTAGACACATGAGGCCGCACGACTTGATTTTAAAAACACACTTTCTCCCGCAAACGTTCCCGGGCCAGAATTAAATACCAGATCGACAATGGCATCAAATTCATACTGATAAAGTGGAACACCTGTTAAAGCATCCTTCACGTAAAAAGCCGTTCGAGAAATATCTGCATCAAACATTTGATTACATTTTGAAGTAGACCAGTAAGCATTTGGAGTTTTGGGAAGTGGCTCTTTTGTTCCTAAATTATGTCCATAACCAATAGTCCAAACCCCTCCTATAGAATCAAAATAGGGATGGTGATATGGTTGGATCCACCATTTAAATTTCAGATTCCGTTCAAAATACTTGGTAAACGTTTTGCCTTTCGAACTAACGCTCAAATCTTCAATGGGTTGTCTTCCAGCATATAAACCATTCCAAACACTTTCAGCAATGCTCAAAAACATTCCATGTTCATTTGCAAGCGCATCCTGCCCAGTTGGATCCGTTAGATTAGCCGGATCGTCCTCTGCATAAAGATAGGGATGCAGCGAAATAGGATCAGTCTGGGTTCCCGAAAAGGTGTCCCGGCTGGTAAATCGTCCCACTCCTGGGTCCATCCACCGGGCCCTCAAATCATATAACCCACTTCCTTGATCGTATTGCTCCCCCTCATACCTCCACTCATTCGGGGTCGTTCCACTCTGGCTGATCCTCTCTCCAAATGCATCGTAAACATATGAATCTGTAATAGTTCCCGATGAGTCAGTTAGGAAGCGCACAGATCCCTCCCCATCATATCCTAAATAATGTATGGACCATGTCGTTCCACTTCCTTGGTCTTCACTAATTTGATTTAATCCAAATGTATTAACCTCATCCACCTGTCCATTTTGGAGTTCTTCTACCACTTGAGAAAATCCCGTCGGATTAACAGGAGCAATCAAATAATCAGTGGTGACTCCATTCACTGTTTCTTCCACTTTATTTCCCTGCCCGTCATACACCATTTGTTCTGTTAAGTCCGGAGCTTGCACTCCCACCAATTCATC
>DAHXKG010000014.1 GCA_027366525.1 candidate division FCPU426 bacterium | reverse complement strand
AAGGCCACGGAGTGTCTTTTGAAGGACCGGGAGCCTCTCCTGGCTTTCTATGACTTTCCGGCAGAGCATTGGATCCACATTCGAACGACCAACCCGATCGAGTCGACATTTGCTACGATTCGCCACCGGACCGATCAAGCTCGGGGATGCTTCACAAAAGAGACGATCCTGACCATGATGTTCAAACTGGGACTCTGTGCCGAAAAACGGTGGAGAAAGATCAAGGGATTCACCCACCTGGCCCTGGTTCTTGAAGGGAAAACCTTCAAAGACGGGGTTCTGGAGGGCGATTCAAAGCAGGACGCAGCTTGAAGTCCTCAAACACCAGATTTGACAATAACTCATCTTTTAGGCTACAACATCTTAAAAATTAAATCATAATAAACAGATAATAATCTTGATTTTGTAAGTTATTAATAATATTGTATTATAATTTTTTAGCTTCCAATGTGATTGTTTCAAATTGAAGAAACCCAGATGGCAATCTTAGCTCATTTTCTAGGTTTAAAAATTCATTTTCATGACTTTTATTCAGATCAAATAGTTCTATACAACCAAATCCTGATTCTTCTAAGGTAAATTTCAAAGATTTTTCATCATATATAAATATATGTCCCCAATCTCGAACAAAATTATTAACCACAAAAATTTCATTACAATACGGGGCGTCCTTAACAAACGTATTTGTTGACCATGTAATATAATCATTTTTTAAATTTGATTTATCCTTATCAAACAAATCGATCAAGAATTGTATATTTGGAGTCGAAATCCTAATTTTCCCATTTTTTTTTAAAATCCGATAGCATTCATGGAGCATAAAAGAGGCATTTGAATATGAAATATGTTCAATCATATGCTCACTAAAGATATAATCAAATACATTATCTTCAAAAGGGAATTTGCTTGTTGCATTAAGATGCAATACCTGATTGTTCTTTGGAAAATAATCTGAATTTAACCAACCAATTAATAGATTTTTCCCACACCCAATATGTAATTTTTTTATATCATTTTGTGAAAAATAGTCTTCTATAATTTTTTTATCTAAATTTCCAAAATTTCTTTTAATATTCCAAAGCAAATTTTGTATTATTTTTAATATGCTGTGAATGAATATTCTATATTCATTATTTGTATGAAAATATTTAGTTTTAACTTTATACATTATAGTTTTCCTTGTTAGAATTTATAATTCATCATCTCCTATTAGTCGAGGATTTAACATGAGTAGTAAAATATTTCTAATTTTATAGATCATATTTTATAGGTAAAGAGAGAAAAGAGCTTACAATATTTGTATTAATCTCATTAAGCGGTTCCCTATTAAATTCATGGAACCAGAAAATTTTTGGATGAAGGAAACGAGGAAAAAAAGATTTTATATATAATTTCCATGCAAAAAAATTGTAGGGATCGATTAAGATGCTTTTGAATAATAATTGTCTTCCATATTTTAATCCATTTTCATAACCGATAAGCGCAATTCCGAATACCTGAAGCCATATCGAACAAATTTTTTTAAGCGGTTTAATATTTTTTGAATTGAATCCGAATTGATCCCATAGAGAGGCCACATAGATTTGAACGCTCAAAAATCTTTTATATTTGCTATAACTCTTATTTTTAAGTTTTCTTGTTGTATCCGATTCACATCTATAAAAACATAAAGATTCAGAAATTTTAAAAAATTCTCCAAACCGAAATAGCCTCATTAATAATTCATAATCATCCCAACCATTATTTAATTTTGTATTGAATAGCCCAGAAGCAATAAATATATCTTTTCTAAACAACCATGTTGATGGAAGAAATAATCCAAATGTATTTAAATAAGCTGGGGAAAAGGTATTCACAAACAAATCGAGATATATTTTGATTAACCGATCAAAGGACTGAACTTCGGAGGCTGGGCTTGAAATATCTTTTGCTATAATTGATTTAGAATCATATGATAAGAGATCATAATTAGATGCAACCAAAATAATTTCATCATTATTTTTAAGAATTTCATATTGTTTATGAAGCCTATCAGGCTTCATAAGGTCATCACCATCAAGGAACGCAATATATGGAGCTTTGCTATTAATAACTCCAGTGTTTTTTGAAAATGTAATCCCCTGTTTCGTTTCATGAAAAAGCTTAATCCGTTCAGGATACCGCTTAACATAATTTTCGGCAGTATTTAAAGTAAGGCTATCAGAATTATTATCCACTAAAATAATTTCGAAATTTTGATAAGTTTGCATAAGAACAGATTCTATCGCCTCTGAAATTAGTGCACCTTCCTTATAAAAAGGAATCACCACAGATATCTCAGGACGATTCATAAATTTACACTCCCGCAACTTTTAAAGGTTTATTTTATTTTAAGTTTAAGTGGATTAAATTTTTTAGAGTGCTGGAAATTATATTATTATTGGACTTTCTCTGGTTCAGAACAGGCCACCGATATAATAATTCAATCCTTCTTTGTCGTAATTTTTAATAAACATGATCGATTTCTATATTTTATAGCCATGAGATAAATCAGGAAAAATAAGTTTACATAATACATATATATATTTCCCTTACCCAAGAAGAAATCATTTATTCCCTTTTGAATCTTTTTTTCTTTATCATTCGAATTATTTTCAAAATCGGAAAAGACAAACTCCAAAAATAGGATTCATTCACCTTTCGAACCTCTCTGATAGCTTCAGTCAGAGTTTTAACTTTTGGATGCACATATTCCGGGAGCTTCAATAATTTGTTTATTCTGTTACCCCAAGGCAAATAAATTTTCCATAAACGGGAATTCCAGAATTCATCAACAAACACTTGTGGTCGATTTACAAATCCCTCTTCAAAACTGCCGTCTGGACTAGGATCATGGAAAAATCGTGTGGCTTGAATAAAATGAAACATCTCATGGAACCTGACCGGAATACGATCTAAATATCTATGATTATAAATAAATTTTCCTGAATAATTTTCAGTAATATTTTCTTCTTTTTCATATCTAATTTTCCCTAGAGGAACAGTTACAGATTCAATAATGTAAGATTCCAAACTGGCCCTCAAATAAAAATCCCAAAGATAATCTCCATTCATACCTTCGGCCGATAATCCTCCTAATCTTTTAAAAACATCAGTCCTTACTAAAAATGATTTGCCCCCGAATACATTGTGTAAGGCTCCAAGGGAAAAGCTATTTCCGAGATAAAAACGAATTTTTTCATTAGTTATTTTCCCAATCGAGGAATTTAAGTATTCATGTGAATCAATATATTTAACTGCAAAAGTGAGAATATCTGAATTTGTTGTCTGAATGATCGAATTTAACTGCCTAATTCCATCAGGTTCCAGAATTAAGCTTGATTCAAGAAATAAAATAAATTCTCCTTTAGCAATTGAAGCTGAAAGATTGTATTTTTCAAAAACATCGTGAGATTCTTTAAAGATAAAATTTATTTTATTTAGACTTTCATTCGATTTAATTTCCTCCTGATCCGATTTAACTAGTATGATTTCAATATTTTTATAGGATTGTTCAAAAATTGAATTTAAAAACTCTGGTTTAAATTTTTCATCTTTATTAATTATTAAACACACACTTATTAAAGGTTCTGTTATAACTGGCTTCGTACATGCCTCGGGTGTAGAAAAAGCTAATTGATGCCAATCAACCCAATTTTTGTTTTTCTCTTCTATATTGAAAGAAGCATTGGCCGTTTTCCCGCCTTCTTTTAGGACACGTTCAATAGATTTGGCTAAAGATAGGGGGGTTGGCTCAAAAGTAACCTGATCTAAATCGATTGAATTGATAAGTTCTGGAATTGCTCCAGCTTTTGCTGCAAGGAAAGGAATTCCTGCCCAAAGACATTCAAGAACAGTAAATGACATCGTTTCAGAAAGAGATGGAATTAAAGCAATACGACCTGGTTGCTTAAGATAGAGAAGAGCTTCATCCCGTTCTTTTCTTGGAAGAATTGTCCATGAAAATTTCCAATTTTTAGACCGTTCTTTCAAATATTCTATAGCCGATTTTCCATCTATGAATGCAGCATGCCCCAGGAAAGTCAAAGAAAAATCCGACCTGTTTCGAATATTTTGTTGATCTAATGCATCACAAAGCAAAACCAGACCTTTACGTCTTTCAAGTCGCCCAAAGAAAACCAATTCATTAACAGAGGTTCGAGTATTTTTATCCTTTAACTCGGATTGGATCTCCCCCTTCATGAATGTAGATCCACGCATAATATTGGGTTGAACATAGGAATTACATGAAAGATTCCAATGAGCCTGATTTTTCATCCAATCAAGATGAAATTGACTTGGACTGATCAGGTAATCACATAACCTTGCACATTCAGATTCGATAAAGGCTCGTTCAAGATAATCCTGGTAATAGGTCTTTTCTCCAAAAGAAAACGAAGCATCCCAAAAAGTTGTACTATGAGCACCAACAACAAATTTTGTGTTGGAAAAGTTGATTGCCTGATATTTTGCCCGAATGGCAAAAAAACCAAGTCCTTTTCCATCAGGGAAATGAACGAAATCGTATGGATCATGGGCTAAAAGCCACTCCATAACATGATAACTTCGCTTTGCATTTGTCCATAAGGAAAAATACTTGGATGGGTCTGTATGGGGAAGAAGCTCTAAATTTATATTTAGGTCTTTATATGATCTTTTCCAATTTAAAAACATTTCTTTTGAAGGAGGCTCAAGTGGTGTAAAAAGGATTGTGACGTGATTATTATTTTCCGACAATGCAAGTGCCAAAGAATGATATGCAGTGCCTACTCCCCCATGGGATGGTCCAACGATCTCAGGAGTAACGATTGCAATCCTGAGTTGTTGATGGGAAATTTGACAATTAAAGCCTGGAAGACTTTGAAAGGAATCGCCAGTAGAAGCTCTTTTAGTACTGACATTACCGATCTGAAACTTCTTTTCATTCATTCTGAGCTCCAGAATTAAATCCAATGAATCTCATGGTTCTATTTTTTTAAAGGCATTAAGCCATGAGTTTTCATATTTAGAAAATGATTCTTTATAAGATATTTTTAAATATTTTGATTTGTAAAGAATTTTAAAACCCAACAATATGGACTTTCCCAAAATTGGAAACATTTTTTTCCAGGAACGTTCGCAAAGATAACCCTCTCCCTTTTTGTCAATTACTGCTAAGCGCTTAAAACCGATCCAACCCCATCCCTCATAATCTCCATGATATCTAAATGCTAATTTTCCTTTTTCATCAGACACCCTAGCAAATGGATAGATATAATTTCCAAGCGAACATATATATACCAATCTAATTAATATTTTATTAATAAAGGATTTTCTTTCGAAATCATTATTTAAAAATCTTTCAGAAAGTTGGTCAGAATAATCAACCATTTTGGGATTTTCATGAATCAGAGATTGAACAAATTGATTTTCTCCTATAGGATCCGTCGTCCATTTTGATCCAGATATTGCTTCTTCAAAGGCTTTTAGGTGAAATTCAGCAAGCTTATAGTCAAAACTTGCAAGAATTTTCATGATAAGATTCACAAATGACAAACCGATTTTCAAAGGGGCAAGTTTTTCGTCAATTAGAAATCTCGTAGCTAAATCATTTCTTAACCATAGATAACGTTTCCACATAGCCCCTTGTTTTTCCAATGTGGCATGCCAAAGAAAAATATGTGGCGGTACAACTACATCGACACCTTTTTTACCTAGAAGGAGACATTGAAGAATATCTTCATAATAAATAAATAATGAAGGGAGAAAGGAGAAAAACTTTGTAGGGGCAGACATCAACCAGAGAGCGGTGTAATCAGGATTCCTATCAGTATATGCCTTGGATCTATCGATGGCAGAATTTATATTTACACCTTTATTGATTGTTTTAAGGCTATTAACCCCCTTAGACAATACAATTCCACCTTGCTCCCAAAGAATATTTGGTTGTCGAACGATAATCATGCCGGCCCCCACTGCCAAGGGCTTTACCGAAACCGCCTGAAAAACCACCATTCTATATAAAATCTCAGGAGGCATGACGATATCGTCATCGGCAATAATCATAAGATCTTTTGCTTGGGACCTTGCTTCCACCAGGCCTCGCATAAACCCTGAGGTGCAACCGAGGTTTTTTTGGGGAATAAATTTGACCCGAATATCGTCTGAAAGAAATTCTTTCTTAAGAGTCAACCCGTTATCAACGACAAGAAAGGTGATATCAAACAATTTTAGTGGTTGATAACGACAAAGATCTTCAACAAATGGGATAACATAATCATCTCTTTTAAAGGCTGTAATCGATAAAAGAGCAGACAGCTGTTTATTGGAGTGTTTTGAAACCCCTAACCAGGATGTATTTTCAATTTTAATATGATCTTTGAATTTGATTTCAAAACTTAAGTGACTCGATTCTGAATTTAAAGAGAAAGTTGGAGAATGCCATATTCCGGTTTTTGACTTATATTTCTCTTGATGAATTATATTCTTTTTTGAGTTTTGATCAGTATGATAAATTGTCAGAAGTGCTTCATCTGCGGAAATAAAAGATTTCAAAAAAACATTTCGAATATTTGTATAAGTATAAAAATACCCGGCAGGAAAAGTATTGGCTAAAGAATCAAATGAAAGGGTTTCTTCGTTATAATCTGAGAGACATTCTAATCCATTTACTTTTAATGTTACCGGAATGGATGAATACCCCCACAAGGTGTCATATTTAATCCTCTCAAATGAAAAAATGAAATTTTGAAGAGGAAGGCATTCATTAGTTTCCGCAGAATTTTGTTCTTCAATCATTTTAGACATTCATTTTTTAATTTTTAGTTGTTGGCTTTATACAATTCAGAAATTCTTCGGGCCATCTCAATCCTCGATTTGTGCCACGCCTGAGGATCATGGCTCCAATCTCCAGGCTTTTGCCATAATGGATTACGCCAATATGGAAAATATCCTCCATCATCCAGTGCTTTTTTTACGAGTTCATCGACACGCTGATCAGCCTCAGCCCCTTGCCCCTTTTGTTTAAGAAGGTACAAATATTTGTAATCCTGATACCCGCGTCTCCATTGAGCCATTCTGACGGAGGGTATAGGTCCTTCAATATCAGGATATCCTATGTAATGTAATTGTTTTCCTGGATAGAAAATCATACCGTCTCCAATTCCAGGAGATTCGTAAGGATTGGATCCTTTTCGATTATCATTCCAAAAGGTATCGGCCCAATAGAAGACTCCATTAACCCGATATTTCCACGCAGTCCAAAACCACATTCTAAATCCAGGACCGAATGAGTAAAGATCATTTTGCCCAATAAATGGTGGGCCGCCAGCCTGATAGAACCACACTCTGTTCCCGTCTTTTTGTCTTTCCTGCATCCGTCCAGGAATATAAACCTCGGCCCCTGCAGCCCATATGTCTATTTTCCCCACCATGACTTTCTTGTCATGACCAGCTTGTTTTCTTCTCCAAATATATGGAGCATCCGTAATCATAACTCTTATCTTATTATTTGAACCCTTATGAAGAGATTCGGCCTCTTTCGCAATAAGTTTGTATGTATCTGCGTAGTAATAGAGTTTATGCATTGGTTCATCAAATATATAGGCAAAACCGCGGTTTATAGGCCACCCTTTTTCCTGCCAGTGTTGAACAATGAGCTTGGCGAGCTGCTGGGCTGCATGATCAGGTATCCCTTTCCAGGCTGAAATAGGTGACTGTTTATCACCCAGAATTGTAAAACCTCCCCACCACCCGACTCCCAACTGATAAGTTTGGATTGGAAGGCACCACACATTGGGAGTACTACCTGTCAATTGTCCAGATATCATAGGACCAAATAAGGAATCATAATCAGACCAGTCAACCGATATAGGATCTCCGGTTTTCCAATTCCATTGAATTTTAGGGAGACTATCTGCATCATTCGTAGAAAATCCATATTGGTGAGCCAAAGTAAAAGCTTTCCAATACATTTGACGAAATTCTTCAGGCGAATTCACCATTCCATTTCGCCAAAATCGACTGACAAACACCTCCATCCATCGGTCTAACCCTACATGTTCGGGCATGGTAACATTCAGTACTTCCATATCGATCGATGTAGAGCGAATAATTTTATCCTTAGTTTTAACGACAAGAGTTTCGTAATAATGTTTTCCTGAGCAATTTTTAGAAAAATGCACATCAATCCAAATAGGGATATTGGATTTTTTTGACAGAGAAAGATTTTCTACAATTTTTCTTCCGGGTGTGTAGGGATCATGAAAGGGAATCAGGGGATCTGGAACATCAAGTGTATTGATTGGACCATATTTAATAGCACTTGCCTTAAAATGTTCAAAAAATTCTAAATATCGATGGATTGTAACGCAAGATGCCAATGAAGGATCTGAGGAGGGGATCACAGAAAGCGAAACTGGAACATTTGAATTCTTAGATCTTAAGATTACCTGGAAAGAGACTGTTTCTCCTTTCAATCCAATCAAGTGAATTGGTTTTGAGGAGCCCTTTGTTCCAATTGAAGAAGAGGGTGGAGAATCCAAAGGCTGAACTCTCATCGATAAAGGAGCAATCCATGTCACGACATCATCCGATTCTTCAGCCCTTGTCCCAGGGAAAGGGAAATTAAGAAATTTGGAAGGAACTAAAGTGTGAAGCTCCAATAAAGACTTAGTGTTCAAAGCCATAGATTTAATTTGTGAAGCTGGTACATTGTTTTTAAATTCAGTGTAAGCTTTCTTGACAAGCTCCTTCATCTTGGGATTAAGCAATACAAATCCGATCACAAATACAAGACTGATAATCCCGAAAAAAAATCCAATCAAGAAGATCCAAATTTTGGATTTCAATCCTGTCATCTCTGATCCTTTCATTCCGACGATCTTTCAAAGATTTAATACTAAAGTTAATTCAGGCTGTCCAAGATGGAAATACTGTCCTACATCATCATAATTTTTCTCGGTACATTTTTAATGTTTTATGATCCCGAATCCCTTGAAATTTGTTTTTTCAGGATATTTTTCCTCCATCCATTTCGGGAGTTTTAAGAGTATTGCTAAAAGTGCCCATAGATACCCAGCCAAAACCAAACTAATAACACGAGAACCAAAAAGATTAGTTAAAGTTAACGAAACAACCGAACACAATGCACAAACTGACACGGTTTTCCAAAATGGATCTCTGCTGACACGAATCGCCCGGATGAAAATTCGAAACATGTACCCTAAAAGGACCAGGAATACCAGAAGTGCGGGAAGCCCCAACTCCGCACCAATCATCAAATAGGCATTGTGGCCGTCACGCTTTCTTAATTGAAGATGGGCCGAATCATCATTTTTAGGTACATACTGATAGATATATTGGGGGAACATTTTGTAACCAACACCCATAATGGGATGTTCAGCAATCATATTTATAGCGCCTTGCCAGAGATAAAGGCGTGTCCGAGCACTGGCATCGAGAGTCCCGCTTGAATTGTTCTGAAACCCATAAGGATCCCGGTGTACAACGGTATGTTGAATTCTTGACCTCAGTCCGGATGGAAGATATTGGATATTGAGAGTTACGAAAATGATGCCAGCGATAGCACCAAAAAATAAAAGCCGATTTTTAAGAAGAAGAAACACAAGCAAACCTATAACCAGAGCCAAAAAATCTCCCCGTGACTCGGTAGCAAAAAGCCCTAACAGGCATCCCCAAAACCCGATACCATAAAGTAATTTCTTTTTCCATGAAAAACACTTAATCCACATGAATAAGAGGATCAGAAAAATATAATTGGCATAAAAAGCTCCCATCTGATTGGCCTGACCCGCAATTCCTTTCAATCGGATCCTATGGCTTCTTACGGCGATCTGATGGTGTTCATACAGACTTCCAATTCCAATAATGACTATGGTTATCCCCATTAAATAAATGAGAACCTTAGCCTCATCTTCAGTCCTTATCAGAAAAGAAAAAAGGAAAAATACAAGGAAGGGATCAACCCACCTTTTATAATCTACGATGGCATTAAAAACGGTCCACTGGGAGAAAACGATATCTGTGTGTAAAACGGCAACGGCCCCCAATGCGCAAAACAAGAGCACTATCCGGCGGAAGGTTGATTCAAGAGGAAGAGGAGTTTCCATTTGAGTCCCCTGAACCCTGGAATACATCCCAATGATGACCATTGCCATGAGAGCAGTCGTATAATTTAGTCCCGGAAGAAACCCGCCCATATTTCCAGAGACCGCTTTAGCATAAGGAATATAAACAATCAACGCCATCATAGAAGGAAGAGGAGATCCCAATGATTTCATCATCAATGAACCAAATATGATGGCGGAAAGCGGCAAAAGAATAAGTCTAGGGATACCGACACTGAAGAATGAATCGAACCCGAGAATAATAGCCATTGCATAATATGACCAATGGACCTTCGGGATCTCAAAATCCAAAAGGGCCTTTTCCTTCATCATCCTGTTGCCAAAAGAAAAGGGTGTTTTGATATCTTTTATGTTCGGAGCAGGCGTAAAGGCCATCTCATTCCTGAAGGTAGGTTATTGTTAAAAAAAACTCCACATAAATGTCATAGTGGCAAAAATCATATTTTGAGCAATTGATTCGTCCTGAATATTGGTTGTAAAGTCAGAATAAGTATAATCTATACTTGTACTTAGCCACGAAAAGGGAGTATAGCTAAGTCCATCTGTCAGAGATAAAGTTGACCCGTTATAGGATTGATTTTGCTGGAGTGTTTGAAAAAAACTGTTGGCATAGACGTAAGGCGCTTGAAATGTGTACTGGCTATAACCCACTGAGGAAAAAAAGGAAGTTTTTGGACTGAAAGAATAAGTAAAATAACCGAGGGCTGATTTTACATATACAGGGCCCATCTGTACTCCATACATGGGACCCATGGCAGATTCAAACTCTCCGACATTGATCCCTAATCCCTCATGAGGTCCAGAATATGCAATATTGAGATCGATTAACGGACCAGAAAATGATTGACCGCTAAAAAACTCGACCTCATTCCATCCTCCCTCCAAAACTGCAGACAAGCTTCTCGTAAATTGATGGGAAAGAATCCCATAATAGGAAAAATCATAAAAATTGTAAGAATTTGAAGAAATTCCCTGAGAGGACGGGCCAATAGAAAGATTATCCTGTCCCATCAAAAAATAGGATGCGGACCCTCCGATACCAAGCGAGGTTGTCGGATTGATTGACCTCATCGCCGTTCCCATCAATCCATTTGAGATGTATCCTGGAAACCCGGTAAAATATGCCTGTTGATACAGATAGGATAAAGATAAATAATTTCTTAAATCCCTATAATTTAGAGTATCCGTTAAAGATTGCAGATTCATGATTCCGGCCCCAAAGTTTCCATC
>DAHXKG010000013.1:293-45666 GCA_027366525.1 candidate division FCPU426 bacterium | reverse complement strand
CAAATATGGTGAATTGACCAAAAATTACGACACCAACCCCAAGTATACTTTTATTCAAGGGGATGTTAAAGATGTGGGTTTGTTAAAAGAGCTAATCGTGGATTGCGATCAGATCATTGCGATTGCAGCCATGATTGGAGGTATTTCATACTTTCACACATACGCCTATGATCTTTTAGCAGAAAATGAACGTATTATAGCCTCAACGTTTGATGCGGCAATTTGGGCTCATCGAACAAAAAAATTGAAGAAAGTCAATGTGGTATCTTCGTCCATGGTTTTTGAAAACACTACAATTTTTCCAACACCCGAAGGTGAACAATTAAAATGTCCTCCGCCTTCATCCACCTATGGCTTTCAAAAATTAGCGACCGAATATTATGCTCAGGGAGCTTATGAACAGTATCAACTTCCTTTTACTATTATTCGACCGTTTAATTGTGTTGGAATCGGTGAACGACAAGCGCGGGGTGGTCAAACTATTATTTCAGGCAACATAAAACTTGCGTTGAGTCATGTGGTTCCTGATTTAATTCAAAAGGTTTTAAAAGGCCAAAATCCTTTGCATTTATTAGGATCAGGCCATCAAATTCGGCATTATACATATGGTGGTGATTTAGCTAGGGCGATTGGTTTATGTCTTGAAAATCCACAAGCACTCAACGAGGATTTTAATATTTCAACGAATCAATCGACGACAGTTCTAGAATTGGCTCAATTAATTTGGGAAAAAATCCGGCCTCAGGATTCTTTTCAATATGTTATCGATCCTGCTTATCCATATGATGTTCAAAAGAGAGTGCCGGATATTTCCAAAGCCAAACGTCTACTTGGATTTGAAGCGACCACTTCTTTAGATCAAATGTTGGATGAAGTCATACCGTGGATTGACCAACAAGTTCAGTTGGGAAATATATAATCTCTCACTTTTGAAAGTCGATTTTTATAAAATAAAGTTGTTTGCCTATAATCACCATGGGCATATGATTCAAGGGTTTTAGAAAGTGCATCAAAACTCCAATGAAAACGTTGTCTGGGAGTACTATTTCGAATATTCGTACAGGACGATATCATTTTAAACGATAGTGTGCTGAGTTAAGAGTTTAATGGAAGAAATATAATTTTCATGTTGACGTAGTAGTGTAATTCGAAGTATTAATCCCACGGGCGGGAATCGATTCTCAAAAATAAGAGGGCGCTAATGTCTGATAAAATCATAGATCAGATTTCTTTTAAAGGACGTCTAAAACGTTTAATTTGGAATATAACTTGGGTTTTTGTTTTTAAATTCACTCCATTTTTTTTGTATGAGTGGAGAAATTCTGTTTTGCGATTGTGGGGCGCAAAAATCGGAAAAAAAGTTCACATTTATCCATCTGTGAAAATTTGGGCTCCTTGGAATTTGGAAATGGAAGATAACAGCTGTTTGGGTCATAATGTTAATTGTTATTCGGTTGATAAAATTTTCATAGCCAAAAATGCAGTAATAAGTCAAGAGGTATTTCTTTGTTCGGCGAGTCATGATATTTACGATGTCAATTTCAAATTAGTTGCGAAACCTATTCAAATTAAGTCCAATGTTTGGATTGCGGCAAGCGCGTTTATTGGTCCAGGTGTTATTGTTGGGGAAGGAGCTGTTATAGGGGCGGCCGCGGTTGTATTTAAAAATATTCCACCTTGGAGAGTAGTCATAGGCAATCCGGCTAGAATTATTAAGAAAAGAAAACTAAAAAAAATTTCAATGAATTGACCATATCAATTGTATCTCCGGCTGTGTAAATATTTTGGAGGATACCTGCCTGCATTTCTGAATTAGTTAAGTGGGTAATTTAAAAGATCATTCGAGTTTGAATTTCATAATGACCAAGAGTGATTTGCTGGTTTTGGTGGTTCAAATTTATTCTGCTTATAGTTGGGCTGAAGGTGGATCAATTACTTAGACGCTCGTCCACTATTTCTATTCAAAAATACCTATAAGTTTCAAAAATTCATCAAAAATATCTGAGGTGAGTTTGGAGTAAAAATATAAAAAATATGCTTGGATGATTTTTATTTAAAAATATAGAATAACATAGCTATGATTTTAAAAAAACAAGATCTCCACGAACATGAAGTGTCATTAAATATTTCAGTTCTTATTCTAACGTTTAATGAGGAAATCAATATACTACGTTGTCTTTCTTCAGTGGCTTGGAGTGATGATATATTGGTTTTTGATTCAGGCAGCACGGATCGAACAGCTATGCTGGCTCAATCTAAAGGTGCCAATGTTTTAACTCGAAAATTTGATAATTATGGCTCTCAACGTCAAGCCGCCTTGCAGCAATATCATTTTAAACACACCTGGCTTTTAATTTTAGATGCCGATGAGTGTGTAGATGAAACATTAGCTGAAGAAATGCAAGCTATTTCTACCGAGGTAACTTGTCCATTTTCTGGATTTAGAATACGCCGAAAAGATTATTTTCTGGATAGATGGATTCCTCGGGCAACTTTATATCCGACATATTTTTTGCGTTTTTTTAAACATGCTCAAGCACGATATGAATCGCGGTTAGTTCATGAACATCCCATGGTTGACGGTGCAGTTGGAAATCTGAAAGGCCATATTCTCCATTTCCCTTTTAATAAAGGGCTAGGTTCTTGGATTGAGAAACATCGAAACTATGCTCAGCTAGAGGCGCAAGAGGGTTTTAAAATTTCAAAGCAAAGGATTGATTGGAAGAATTTATTAAATCCAGATCCTTTTCAACGACGACGATTTTTGAAAAGTTTATCGTATCGGGTGCCTATTCGACGAACCGCTCGCCTTTTTTATATGTTTTTGATCCGCTTAACTTTTTTAGATGGATGGCCTGGAATCAAATACACGTTAATGATAAGTCAGTATGAGGGCTGGATTCAAGAAGAGTTCAAACGTCTTCAAAAGCATTCTTCATCCTTAAATCAAGCAACGTCGAATTTTATGAAAAAATAATTTAAAAAGAATAATATCAGTCACTTTCGAAATTTTCATTCGTGCAAATGGGAAAAGCCACTCAATGGTTGGAGTCAGAGAAAGTCATACAAGTGATTGTTGAGATTCCATCTGAATATTGGGAGTAGAAAAGAAACCTGTAATTAAGATGTGGATCAACATCAAGCTTCAAGAGCATATTTCTGTTAGTTCCAAATAAGATACAATATATTTAACTAAATTTTAATTAACTAATTGAATGTGTGAAATTACTGAATTAATCATAGGAATATGGTTATTAAAAAATAAATAAAATGATATGAAGCAGATCATGTAAATCAATGGGGTAAATCATTGAAAAAATTCGTCCATACAAATTTAATTAAAGATAGTGACGTTGGGCAATTGTTAATGGTATTTGATAAATCAAGGGTGTTTGAGGACATTATTGAAGTTGAAAAAACCTGTAAATTTCGATTCAATTTAGGAAAACAAGAGAGATAATAACGTCCTTGTCTCTAATTTCTTTAAAATAAAAACGAGAGAATAAATATTGTGGGATAGCGACAAAAATAAGTGAAACTTGAAATACAAGGAATTCATGTAGATAACCGATTTAATTTTTCAAAAGGTTTAATTGAAAATAAAAATTATCATAAATCTAACGGAAAAGTGAGTTTGCCTTCCCATGTCTTTATACGAAGCAGGCTGACAAATTGTATAAAAGCTGTTTCCTGAAATCGGAATAATGTTAAGCAGTTGAATAACTTAAATTTCAAAGATCGGGTCGGATTGATCCCAGTAATTTGGGCGTCAAAGCCTAAATCCTGAAACATGCGACGCATACTTTTTTGAGTAAAAAATCTTAAATGGGTTTTATCCAAAATCCCATTTGAAGCATATTCCCAATCCCGATGAAAGATTAAATTTTTTAAGATGCTAATATTTAATATATTGGGAATAGAACAAACGATTATACCGCGCGTGGTCAATTTTTTTTTCATTTGCTGGAGAACATAATCGGGTGAAATTAAATGTTCCAGAACATCATTGAAAGTAATGCAGTCAAAGTGCTGATCGGGAATTTTGGGAATGAGCGACTGGATATCTCCGCATAAAACGCAATCAATTTTTTGTTCGGCTTGGTGAGCACAAGATTGATTTTTTTCAATTCCCCAAACTTCAGCTTGATTGTGTTTTTTAATAGATTGCGCAAAGTTTCCCTCCGAGCAACCCACATCCAAAAGTGTTTTGCAGTCTACAGGGATGAAGGGAATAATTTCTTCTCGATAGGTGCTATAATAATTTTCCATGAAGGTATTCCTTTCCCTCGGGATCCAAAACAGATGCATTATATGTATAAATTGTGATATTTCAAATAATATTAAGGAATAAAATTTGTCAATTCATGAATAATTTTGGCGTGGAGTTAAAATGTTTTTTGGACAATTTAAGATTTTGCTGAGTAGCTATGGTAAAATAAAAAATGGTATTTTTTATTTGTGAGGCATGATTAATTTTGATTTAATAAAAATCATAAAATATTTTGAAAATGGAACAAATGCTTTGGATTTTTATTTGATAAAGCAAACCTGTTCTAAGCATTTAAATCCAAATTAAATCAAATTAAGATAACGGATAATTGGGGTGAATTCCAAGACGTTGGGTTTGTCCATCTTGTATAGCACGGACGAGAATACGATATCGTTTTTGTTTTCCATAAAGAATTGAAAACATAAAAAGAATCCCAAAAAACAAAATTTGATTTATGTGGTATAGCCATTGAGGGGCGTGTTTTCGGATATGAAGGTCGAAATAAACTTCATTGCGCATATTATAATAAGCTCGAAAATCATCTTGCCCTTGCAGGGCCACAAAAAATTGATGGGTTGAAATTCCGTGATGCCAAATAGGTCCAATATCTTTTAGAACGGAATGGGTGATTAGATAAAGAACACCACCAGTTTGCGTTATTCTATATGTAAATTCGCTATCATCTACATAGACAACAAAATCTTGACACGGCAGTCCAATATGCTTAATCAAAGTTGAATGAAACAAAAGCCCACTATAGGGTGCAGTTTCCAAAGGAATTTTATCCGGTAGAATTAATGGGTCGTGTGAAAAAATTCGTGTTATTCGAGTCCATAATCTTGATGGAATTTGAGTTATATCAAATCCCATGAAACTGAATGGATTTCTAAAAAGCCGATTTGGGTGTGAATAAACCCAAGGGGAGAAACGTGTAGGCCGAAAGCATACGACAGCCAGATTTTCTGGTTGGTGTTTTGAGCTAAGATCAAGATAAGCCTTAAACAGTTGATCGAGCGTTTGGGTGGAAGGACAAGTATCATCATCGAGTAACCAAATCAATTGAGATTGAAGTTCGAGTGCTTTTTGGATTCCAGCGGAAAATCCTCCCGCAGACCCTGTATTTGTTGGAAGATGAATGACTTGAATGATAGGGCTAAGCGAGGCAGCCAAAGCTTCAATATCCCAACGGCCGCCATTATTGATAATGAGAATTGAATGAACCTGTTGAGTAAGAACAGATTTCAATACAGGTTCTAAAAAGCACTTACGATTACCATAAGTTACGATGACTGCAGTAATAGAATGAAAACTGGATGGATTGTCCATATCGAATTAAGTTTTTAAGATTATTGTAATTCAGTATGACGCGAATGTCAAATGAGAGTCTCGACAGAAATAATTGATTACAAATGATGTGAGGTTGAGAAATTTTTTCTGAGAATAAATTGAATAAAAAATTTTTTGAGAAGTGTTTTTTCTGAACTGTCTAAAAATTTTAACCAACTGATATTAAGGAAAACAATCAAGAGGATCATGTAGAGAATGAGGTGTGTAATTAACGAAAGATGAAGAAATGTTGTTCCCAATAGAAAAATTAATGATCCGGTCATCCAAGAGAATACAGGTACTGAAAAAATCATTCTTTTTAAAATAATATGATAGGACTGCCAAGCGAGAAGTCCAAGGTCCAGTATCACTCGTATGATCCAAGCCCAAGCAACGCCTGTAATTCCAAACCAGTGTATAAATAAAAATAGAACAATTAAATAAAAAGGAATTTCAGCAAGATGATTTTTCGCTGTCAAATCTGGACGTCCTGCCCCTTGAATCAGAATGTAAAAAAACTGCGCAAGAATATTGAAGGTAACGCCAATGACGATTAATTGTAAAACTTTCTCACTATGTGCGGCAAAAGTGTTACCTAGCCATAATGATAGAAATAATCGAGCAAAGCAAACGACAGTTAACGTAATCGGGAAGAGTAAAAAAAACACTATTTTGGTATTTTCTTTGAGTAAAAGAGTAGTTTTGTCGGATGTCGTTTGATAGCTTGAAGCCAATGCCGGAAATAAAACTTGAATCAGAGGAGATGAAAAAATTTGAATTTTATTGGCTAATTCATAAGGAGTAGAGTAGTAGGCAATGGCAGCGATGGAAATAAAGGATCCAATGATAAACCGATCGAAAGTAACTAGAATCGGACTGACAAGGCTGGTAATGGTTACCCACCCTCCAAAAACAATCAACGATTTTAGATAATCCCATTGAATTTTTAAATGCTTGAATTGCACTTGATATTCCTTGAAACATGAATAAATATATAGAAAAAATCCGATGAGACGGGAGCAGGCTAAAAATCCAACAATCCAGTAGACGTGAGTGGTGAAATTTAAAATGATCAAAGGAATTAAAAAGTTCATGGTTCCCAATGGAATGCGTATTTGATTTAATAATTTAAATTTTTGTTTAGCAGCTAAAGCACCACTTAAAACATGAGATACAATGACTAAGGGAAGCGACAGGGCCATAATTCTAAGGCAAAGAAGCAGTTCTTTTTGAATGGCAGGTGAGGCATGGTAAAAATGGTGTACCAACATTGGAGCAAGTAAAAAAGCTAAAAGACCTCCTGTAAATCCTGAAAAGCCAACTGCCAATAAAGCTGTTCCAATGGTGGGAGGAATTTCGTCAATTTGGTTTTGACCTAATTTTTTTGAAATGGATTGAGCCATAGCGCTTCCAATTCCAAAATCTAATAATCCTAAATATCCAATTAAAGTCCAAGCTAGGATAAGAATGCCGAAACGAACGGAGCCTAATCGATGAATCAAAATAGGCATGCTGATAGCCGCCATTGTTAGTGGAATTAGCTGACCAATAAAATTCCAAAGCGAATTTTTAATTAATAATTTTTTGTTTGTGAGTTGAGCTAAGGATATATTTTTAGGATCGGACATTTGAATTCACTTGTTCGAATCATACTTAAATTTTAAAATTTTTCAAAGTGAATTCAATTTTAAAAAGATGATTATGCAAAATTGAAGCCATGCCAAGCATTTGAATTGATTTTGAACCCATCAAGGCAATTGAAGCTAAAGAATTTTATTGAAGAGAGAGTTGAATGAAAGCTTTATTAATTCAATGCAACCCTAATTGGAGCGAGAACTAAGAATTATAGATAAAATTCACAATAGACTTATTTCTAAAGTTAATAGCTTATTTTTTGAATATTTTAATAATATGGCTTTGTTTTTTAAAAAGATCGATGTTATAAGGTTTTTTTAGAATTTGGAGTGAATTTTAATTACTATCAAGGATAGACACTATTTTCAAATTAGGATAAAAACTTAATTAGACGAACTTTAAAATTCAGAGTATAATTTAGAGAAGATAAAACGATTAATTTGGCAAGGTAAACGATTATAATGGTGAGTGATATGGCGACGCGTGGTGATAAAATTAAAAAACGATTTTATTTTGGATTCGTTTTTCTTTTTGGGATGCTACTGCCTATCTTGGCACATGCTACAGCTTCGGTAACCTCAGTAACTGTCTCTAATACCAATCCAGCTCCAGGTTCAGATATAGGAGTTACAGTTGTCTACTGTGAAAATGCATCGTATAACAATACCTATTTTGATGTTGCGTTAGAACCCTCAAGTTCAACGACGATCCAAGATTGTCCTCAACCCGATCAACATTTTTTAGTGGACGGCAATAATCCAGCTGGTCCAGCCAATCCTTTGACTTCTACTCAAAATGATTATACCGATAATAATGGTTGGGATTCTGGAAACGCAGCGGCCGTGGGGCCTTGTCCTGCAACTCAAGTGTTTGATGTACAAATTCCAACGACGATGACCGTGGGATCCTACAATATTGTGGTTGGAGCGCAAACCGATGATATTCAATGTAGTAATGCAGGTAGTATTCCGTCAAGCGAACAAGGATACACCCCGATTAATGTGAATTATACATCAGTAACTCCAAGCTTAACTATTTCTAAAGAAGCAATAGGAAACAGCGCTTTGGCTGGAGATTTAGTTTTATTTCGAATTGACTATACTGCGATTAATACGAGTCCCATAACGATTACTGATACGATTCCTGCTAATACTAGTTTAGCCAGCGGAACCATGAGTGCGGTGATTAGTCCAGGAGGAACTTTAGTAAGCGGGACTGGTGGCGCAGGTTCAGTCATCCAATGGGTTATTAATAATACCAGTACAACACCTCAAGGATACGTTTGGTTTTTGACTCGTGTGAGTAGTGGGTTTTCCTCAGGGACAATTACCAATACTGCAAGTGCAGGATCCGCCGCAACAGGAACGGTGATTTCGAATCCAGCACAAGTAACGGTGGGTGGAGATTTTCAATTAATTAAAAGTATTATAGGTCCATCCATGGGTTTGACTGCAGGGAGTCCGGTTACATATGCATTACAGTATTCGATTGGACAAACTAGTTTGCAAACGTATGATACGTATAATAATGACTCCGCTCCATCAACGACAACCACCGGGAGTAACATTACTGGTTTTGATGGAACAACGTATGCACTTTCAGGCACATCTCAAGAAGATAATTGGGAAGTTCAGAATAATGCAACAGCACCGGTGGGATCTCCTGGAAATGGAAATTATATTGATGTAGAAGCTAACCCCAATAATATCAATAATACCAATGGGTATGAAGCTCTTTTAAGACAAAGTCCAACGAATGTTGGCGCATGTACGGGTGGAACTTGGATTATTGAAGGGAATATTTATATTCCTTCACTCCTTCAAAATGGGAGCGCAAATGGTGCAGGTGAAGATGCGACCATGGCGATTATGAGTAATCCCTCCAATAACTATGGGTTTGATGTGATTCTTTCAATCGATGATGTTCCAGGAAACTTAGCACTCCAGCAAAACGATGGTTCTCATAATTATGCGACAGTGGCTTCTGTCAATTCTCCTCATTTTCAATCCTCTGCCATGAATCAATTTGGAAGCAATTATATTGGGTTCAATACATGGTATACGGTTTTATCGCAGATTAATTACAATTCAGCGACGGGTACGTATACGATCAATATAAAAGTTTGGCCCGTTGGGACGGCTGAACCTGCCGGATGGGACATTACTTACACCACCACCACGATGCCATGTAATACAGAAGCGGCTGGTGGAACGTATTATTATGGATGGGTAGCCGATCCAACCTCTGTTTCTGGAAACTATACAGCCGGACGACAATTATATGCAAACCTTAGCATGATTTCAGCTGATCCTGTTATTAGTCCGGTGTTGACAGACCCTATTCCAGCCGGAGAAACCTATGTTGCAGGCAGTTCGAGTCTAACACCATCTCAAACTTCACCAAGTCTAGTGTGGGATGTAGGTGGAGCTAACCCGGTTACAGTTTATGATTTAGACGGATCAGTGACATGGTCTGCTGCAGTGACGTGTAATCCAACCCAGCAAGTTAATGTGGCGAATATCAGTGGAACGGTTTCAGGTTCGCCTCAAACATTAACTTCAAATTCAGTGACTGTAACAGTTAATTCTTGTACAACAAATACGCCAACACCTACGGCAACGAATACAAGTACGCCGACGAATACCCCGACTCAAACGCCTACACCCACGAATACGCCAACTTCAACTGCGACGAATACTCCTACACAAACACCGACTGCAACTCCTACATTTACTCCAACCAATACTCCAACTCAAACACCCACGTTTACACCTACGAATACGCCCACGAATACGCCAACTCCAACTGCAACAAATACTCCTACGCCAACGCCGACGGCAACTGCTACATTTACTGCAACCAATACTCCAACCCAAACACCCACGTTTACACCGACCAATACATTTACAATGACGTCTACACCCACATTTACGAATACACCGACCAATACTTTTACAGTGACACCCACAGCTACGCCCACTAACACACCAACTTATACACCTACGAACACACCGGTTCCATCGGCAACGCCGACACCCACTTTTACACCGACTGAGACACCAACCAATACAGCAACACCAACGAACACCTTTACTCCCACGAATACCTTTACTCCAACCAATACACCTACGGCCACACCTACTTTGACAGTTACTTCAACTCCAACTAATACCTTAACGGCTACGCCTACGGCCACACCTACGAATACGTTGACGGCCACACCCACTTTTACGTCAACCAATACACCGACAGTTACGGATACGTCTACCAGTACTCCTACACCCACGTTGACTTTTACGCCAACGGTTACTCCAACACCAACAAACACGCCAACGCCCGTGGTTACGGTTCAATTAACTAAAATTGCGTCCAATTTGTCTCCTGCTGCGGGGGCTCCAGAAACATATACCATTCGGGCATATGTTTCCAATAACATGGCTCAAGATGCCATGCTTTGGGATACCGTTCCTGCCGGATTAACTTATACTGGAAATGTAACTCCTCAAGCAACGGTGACTACCAGTTTAGGTGGAAGTGCGCCATCGACACTTCTGATTTGGAATTTAGGAACAGTTGTTCCAGGGATTTACACATTCAGCTATACCGCAACAGTGAATCAGGTCATTGTTGGAGGGGATGTAATTAATAACCAAGCTGTATGGGGTGATTTAGAGCATCCTCCAGTAGTGGCCAATGCGCCAGTAACCACGACAGGTATTTATACAGTAACGATCAATGTTTATAATGGATCCGGTGAAATTGTTAAACAGATTCTAGTTGCCAAATATTCTGAGCCGATCAACAATGTCCAACTTTTGTCTACTGATGAAATTCAAAATTTGGAAACGACCATTGGCATCTACTATCAAGGTACTTTGATCGGAACTTGGAATGGAACCAATAATGCCAATCAACCTGTTGCAAATGGGCAATATTATATTACCATTGATAATGCGGATCCCTTTGGGAATGTGACCACCGAAACCAAAACTGTGACCGTGAATCGAGATATACAAACTATTTCTGTTGAAATTTATAACGAATCAGGTGAGGTGGTACGACATCTTTATACACAGACAACAGATTATAGCACTCAAACAGAAGCAACTAATGCCCAAATATCTACAAATGTTTTAGCGCCTAATAACACAGTGAATGCTCCACAGATGAAAATTACATGGCTGAATAATTCGGGTGGCACTATTGGAACCACTACTTGGAATGGACGAAATGATAACGGTACGATTGTGTCCAATGGCGATTATTTTATTGAAATTATTTCAAATTCCGGTAGCGGATCACAAGTAGTTGTAACTCAGGAAGTCAGTGTATTAAGTGGCGCAACGGAAACAGGAACGGTTTATGCTGCTCCCAATATTTTAAATTATGGTCAGGATATATTGACGTTACGCGTAATTCCTCCGGTGGGATCGGCGAATTGGACAATCAGTCGTGTTCGGGTTTATGATACGGCTGGTGAATTGGTAGATGAATTTGCAGGCAACCTTGGAGCCAATTCAGCAACATATTCAGTTTCTAATTTGGCGAGTGGGCTTTATTTGGCCGTGGCGACACTACAAGGTGCTTCGGGTCATCAACTTGGTCATCAAATTGTTAAGTTCGTGGTTCTTCATTAATCGCGGTTGAAAAATAATCATGGTAAAAGAAACACGAACAAAATAACGTGAATTCAATGGGAAAGTATTAATAATCAATTTTTGAATTGATATCAAAATCAAAAGAAATAAGATAAGCTATTCATAAGTTGTTTTTGTGATGTGATAAAATTATTTGAAAAAATTAAGATGATCAAACTTGGTATTTTTACAACCCATCCGATACAATATTTTTGTCCTATTTGGAAAAAGTTGGCTTTAAAACCACAATTAGACATGACGGTATACTTCTTCAGTGATAATAGTTTAAGGAATGGATTTGATCCTGGATTTAATAAAGCTATTACTTGGGATATTGATTTATTGAGCGGGTATAAAAGTGTTTTTATTTCACATGATGCTAATTTGAATAATCCGTGGTCCATTAAAATTCCTCATGCATATGATTTTTTAAAATCGAATTCATTTGACTGCATTCTTATTCAAGGGTACACCTATGGATTTGCTGTTCAGATACGACAACTACGCTCTCGCTTGAAAAATCGATTGATTTTTCAAGGTGAACTTACTGACAGAAGACGCCCCTTTGCTTTAGAGATTATTCATAGAACATACTTGTCTTGGTTTTATAAAGAGATTCATCATTTTGGAGTTATTGGTGAAAATGCAAGGCGTCATTTAATCCAGCATGGAATTTCTGAATCCCAAATGACATTTTGTCCATATTCAGTTGACACAGATTTGTTTGAAAAACAACGCACTCAGTTTAGCCGTGAAAAGAGCCGTCGAGACTTGAACCTTGCGCCAACTGATTTTGTAATTATTTTTTCAGGAAAATTCATTCCACGTAAAAATCCACTATTGCTTCTACAAGCAATTGCAAAACTTAAAAGAGATGACATTAAGTGCATTTTAATGGGCGAAGGCCCCATGAACCAAGAGATTCAATCTTTTGCTCACCGTTATCTTCCTCATCAATTGATTTTTCAAGGATTTGTTAACCAATCTCAACTGGGGAAGTTTTATCAGGCAGCGGATCTAGCGGTATTACCTTCAAAATTTGAAACTTGGGGATTGGCGGTGAATGAGGCCATGCAATTTGGGCTTCCAGTGATTGTTTCTGATGGCGTGGGTTCTCGATTTGATCTAGTTAAACCAGGAGTTACAGGTTATGTATTTCCTGAAGGAGATGTTAATGCGTTGGCTTTGTATATTGAAAAATTAGTTAATCAACCTATGCAAGTCAAACAAATGGGAATTCATGCAAGAAATCTTATTAGTCTATTCTACAACAATCAATTCACAGTTGAAGGTATTTATCAAGCGGTTCAAAGTACAATGAATCATTTTATCTGAACTTTGAAATATAGACCGTGCATCTGCGGATCCAACTTAAGGTAATCAGTGTATTCTATGGACATTAGATATCAAACGATCAAGAACGCATTTTGGAGTGTTTTTTTTTCTAGTCTAAACAAAGTTGTGACCGTTTTAGGTCAACTGGCTCTTACATGGCTTTTATTGCCGAAGGATGTTGGAATAGCTAATTGGGTCCAATCAGTAATTGCGTTTACCGCCATACTATCAGTGGGAGGTATTGGTGATGTTCTTTTGCAACGGAAAAAGGTTAATCAAGAATCTGGTCAAGCTTTTTGGCTCTCAGGAACATTTTCATTACTCACTTCGTTGATAATCGCTTTGATTGCGCTGATAAATTTTTTTTACAAAAAAAATATTGATGGAAATCTTCTTCTAATTCTTGCAGTGGCAAATTTAATAGGAGCTCCCGCTACGATTTTGGCTGCGGATCTCAAGAGTAAATTGAACTATAAAAGCATTGCATTTTCGCAATTTATAGGAGGGATGGTTTTCACGCCATTAGTTATTTTTTTAGCTTGGTTAGGATGGGGTCCATATGCGTTAATTGTTCCATTGATTCCGAAGCAAATTATTAACATGATTATCATGTATCGGCAAGGGGCTTCGTTCCGTTTTGAACATCCAAACTGGAATACAATTCGATTACTTATATATCCTTCACTAACCATTGCCATTACAGGACTTTTATTCGGATTACAAACTCAACTTCCTATTTTTATTTGCGGAATTTATCTTGGAAATCAAAATACGGGTTTTTTTTCTTGGGGGTGGATGATTGCCAATCAACTGATTTTTCTTTTGGCAATTAATTTAAAAGAAATATTATTTCCCAGTTTTACGTATATTAACCATAAACCAGTTTTATTGAATCAAGTGGCACTAAAATCTGCACATATACTCACCGCAATTGTGTTTATTGTATGTGGAACACAAGCGTTATTGTTTCAGGATTTAATGCAATTGGTTTTACCGTCTCAATGGTTTCCCGCAATTCCATTAGCAATCATATTAAGTAGCGGGCTTATATTTCGTGGATTTTGGGTAGTGGGATCTGCTTGGTTAACCGCGAATGGAAAATATCAAAAATTAGTCATCGCATCCACAATACAAGTGGTTTTAAATGGAATCTTGACTTGGCAGGGGGCTCTGATGGATCAAGTTATCGGTGCAAGTATTGGATTTGCTTTAGGAACTTTAATAGGAAGTTTCACTTACATGGCGTGGGTATATAGTTCTATATTCAAAGGCCACTTAAAAAAATTTATAGTTCCTATAGTTTTAAATGCAGGTGCTTGGATTTTATGCTGGAGATTGTCAATAACAACAGTGTTGACAATACAACTGGGTCTAATGTTTGGATTTGTTATTTTGAGTGCCTTACTATGGTGGAAAAGCGATTTAGGAGGAGGTAGATTGTTAATGAGTACTTTAATGAAGCGATGGATGAACAATAAAATTTAGTAAGGAGTAACTTAGGAATGAGAATTAATATTCTTACGCCAGGACGATTTCACGTTTGTGATTTGGCTCGTGAATTATCAATGCTAGGACATGAGGTTCGATTTTATTCATATGTTCCAAAATTTCGAACTTCTCAATTTGGATTACCCCCCCAATGTGCACGGCCTGTTTGGACGTTGGGGTTACATTACTTAATAGCACGTTTAACCGGTGGGAGTTTCTTAGGAGACAAAGCAAATAATTTTTCAATTTGGTTAATGGATCTAATCGTATCCGAAACTATGGAACCCTGTGATATTGTGATTGCCATGTCTGGATGTTTTTACCGGAGTGTCGTTCTCGCTAAAAAAAAGTGGAATGCAAAAATTTTAATTGAGAGAGGATCCAGACATATTCAATCTCAAAAAAAAATCATGGATCAGGTTTGTGCTAATCTTAATAAAAAAGCAGTAACTGTTTCAAACTCAGCAATTTTTCGAGAATTGCGGGACTATGCAGTTGCCGACATCATTGTGGTTCCATCCCACCATGTTTTTAAAAGCATGATTGAAGAAGGTGTTTCTGCTAAAAAAATTTTTCGTAATCCTTACGGAACTTCTTTAATTCATTTTAAACCGACAATAGCTCCACCACTAGCCCCCTTAGTGATTTGCATGGCAGGAACTTGGAGTTATCGGAAAGGATGTGATTTATTGAGCCAAGCATTATACAAAAGTACTTATCAGCTTGTACATGTGGGAATACTTGGTGATTGTCCGTTTCCGAGATTAGAAAATTTTAAACATATAGGAAAGGTTGATCAAACCCAGTTGGCATTGATTTATGCCCAAGCCCATCTCTTTGTTTTGCCGTCTCGGGAAGAAGGAATGGCACTAGTTCTTGGCCAAGCGCTTGCCTGTGGTCTTCCGATTGTTTGTTCGGATAAAACTGGTGGAGAAGATTTGATGGAAATTTTAACACCTACTGAAAAAAAACTAATAACTGTTGTTCCATCCAATGATGTTGAAAGTCTTAAAAGAGGAATTGAAAAAGTTGTGGAAATAGCTCGACAACAAAAGGGCTTACGACAAATTTCAAATAATAGTCTTGAAAAAATGTCTTGGCGAGCGTATGGAAATCGATATAATCAATTTTTAGAAACTTTAACAACATGATGAACAAACAACATCTTCAAATTTTATATTTAGGTGTTCCTTCCGGAACCAGTCTTCAACGTTACCAAGCCTTAAAAAAAAATGGACATTCAGTAACACTCGTTCAACATCAACCTGAAAAAATAAATTTTTTTTTAAGGCTTAATGAATGGTGTTATCAACATACTCTTCCTTCTTTAAAATTTCAGATAAAGGTTATCAATCAAACCATTTTGCAAACGGCTTTTAAAAAAACATGGGATGTTCTTTGGATTGACAAGGGTAATTATGTTTCTTCGCAGACCATTAAGCGAATTAAACAACAATTTCCTGCTATTAAAGTCATCGGGTATTCTCCCGATTATATGGAGATGCGTCATAATAATAGTCTATTATTTATTGAACACTCCAAATATTATGATCTCTTTGTTACAACGAAATCGTATGCTGTTCAATGGCATCAAAAAATAGGAGTTAAACGTGTTTTGTTTCAAGGAAATGGATATGATCCATGTACGCATCGTCAGCATCGCATTTCATCAAAATTCAAAAATAAATTTGGAGGCGCAATTGGATTTATTGGAACATATGAGAATGATCGATTCTCTTATTTACAATATCTAGGAAATCAGGGACTTCAAGTTGTGATTTATGGATCAGACTGGGAACGAATTCAAAAAACGAATAGTAATGTATTAATCATGCGAAGAGCAATAGAAGGAAAAAACTATGGGAAAACGATTTGTAGTTTTGATATTAATTTGTGTTTTTTAAGAAAAATGAATTTTGATTTGCAAACACAGCGATCGATTGAAATTCCTGCTTGTGGAGCGTTTATGCTGGGGGAGCGAACTCAAGAACATTTATCTTTATTTCAAGAGGGTAAAGAAGCCGAGTTTTTTGAAACAAAAGAAGAATTGGTGGATAAATGTAAATTTTATTTAAAGCATGAATCACTAAGAAAAAAAATTGCCCAAGCTGGACGAATGCGATGTATCAAATCCAAGTATAGTTATCCAGAACGGATGCAGGAAATATTAATGATAGGGCTACAATGAATTTTAAAATTCACTTTTTAGAATATTCAGTATGAAAAAAATGTGTTTATATGGAATTTGTTTAAAATGAATAACGTGGCGATAGAATTAATTTTAGGCCTTTTAATCGGTCTGACTGGTATTTTCACATTTTTGAAAATTAGAAATAATTTTGAAATTTTTTCAACAATTGATTTGGCAATTTGGAGCAATGCGGCGATTTTTGGATTTGCACCTTGGATTTCATTTTATTATGGAAATCACAAATTGAGTGATGTCAGTTTGTATATACTCTTGGAGACTTACGGAGCTGTTCTTTTTTTCATCTATGGCTTATTTTTAATGCGTGCATGGACCCCAAAATTCAAAATTAAAAATGGTACACAAGAGTACTTGGGTGGTTTTTTAAAAGTAATTACATCTTTTATTTTATTCGTGGACCCAACATCTATGATCTTGTTTTTTATTGGTACGTTTTTTTTTCAAATACTTTTTGATTTAAAAGCTGGATTTTTGTCAGGAATAAATAAATCAACATGGGTGAAATTGCCATATTGGTTAACCTCGATCAATATGATGATTGGATTATTTAAATATATTTGTGTGGTTTGGAGTGTGACTTCTTTTTTAAAAGGAAAAAATAAATTAATTTCTATGGTCATTTTATTGAGTGAATTTGTTTTTGCACTCATTTACGCTCGAAGAGAAATGGCTTTTTTTTTGGTCTTGATTTTCATCATTTATCTGATTAATGAAAAAAAAGTAAAATTTAAATTTGTGATAGGTGCTCTTGCTCTAATTGTTTTTGCAAATAGTTTCATTTTTCCATTGTACTTGGATATTCGGATTGCTTCCTATCGCTTTCATTATTTATCGCCTTTGACTAAAGTTTCTGCCATTGCATCGTATTTAATAACGCATCCAGTACTCCACACGTGGGGGAAAAGATATGCCCGAAATATGTCTCATCGGGCATTAATTATTCGCCCGATAGCTCGAATTTTAAAAAAACAAAACACGCAACCGCTGATGATGGGGAGAGCGATAGTTCGAACATTATATTGGGTTGTCCCCAAGGTGTTTTTAGATCAAAAATATTTACATCGTCAGCCCCTTCAATATATTGAACATTTTTATGGAATGGCTTCGCGAGATCGTGGGGTGGATTGGCCATTTTTTGGATGCGCAGATTGGGGTATTCCAGGAGCTTTCTTTATGGGGCTATTACTAGGTGGCCTATTGGTTTTTCTTGAAAAAGTTTCAGGCCTTTTATTTAAAATGGGAAATGTTTTTTTTTCATTATGTGTTTTTTCTGCTGCACTCACAATCGCTTTCTTTTTTCAAACCAATTTAATAGCAGATTGGATTATTTTGAGAAATGTATTGATTTTATTTATTCTCTTTAAAGTTTTTGAGTGGATAAAAAAACAAGTGAAATCAAGGAATAAATAATTCAAGATTAAACGTTAGATATTATACATTGATAATATCACAAGAGCAAAGGCTACAATTGAACACAAATGGTGAAAAAATGGTTTTGAACTTTGATAGATAGAGAGTACATATTGGATACAAAAACAAGTTCCAGAATGTCCGTTCTGAATTTTTTTGATTTATCACTGAAATTCAGAACTTCTTAAGAATAAAATAACTGATTTAGGTGTATTAAAGTAATAAAGTTTTTAAGGTGCCATTTTTTAAAGTCAATGAAATTAAAATATTTCAATTATTGTAAAGAAAATCTGAATTTGATGATTTGGGTGGATTATAAATGAGTGAAAAAGTCAAAAAAATTTTGATTTTTAGAATAGGTTCATTAGGTGACATGCTTATTATGGTACCTTCGATATGGGTTCTGAAAGAAAATTTCCCGTATGCAACACTTTTTCTTCTTTCAAATTCAGAGAATCAAAGTAAAAAAGTAACGGCGGAACAGATTTTTGATCATTCGGATTTTTTTTCTGGATATTTTCATTACTCATCACGAATTCAAGGCTTTAAAAGTTTTTTTAATTTTTTAAAAATTGTGTTCATGATCCGAAAAACTAAATTTGATCTTCTGGTATATTTTGCCCCATCGGGAAGAACAGGATGGCAAAAAAAGAGAGATTCCATTTTTTTTAAACTGGTTGGTATCAAAAAAACAATTGGAATTAAAGAAGATTTTCCATTGCCTCCACGTCAGCCCAACTCGTTTTTGCCATTGGTAGAGCGGGAGGCCGATCGATTTTTATTGCGGCTAAAAGCTTCAGGACTAAAGGTGCCCGATATTAATTGTGGTAATCCCAGTATTAATTTGACTTCTGAAGAAGAAAAGTCATTTCAAACAATTATTAGCAAATTGCCAAATGATTTTTCAAGACCATGGATAGCTTGTGGAATTGCATCCAATCGATCAATTTCCATTTGGCCTTTGGAGCGATATCAAAAGGTGCTGACTGTATTAATTGAAAAATATTCAATTTGGCCTGTAATTCTAGGAGGGGTGGATGATTTTGATTTAGGTCAGGATTTGATTAAAAGGTTAAATTGTGGCTATAATTTTGCAGGAAAAGTATCAGTTCGGTTATCTGCCATTGCACTTCAGCGTTGTTGGCTTTATTGTGGTAATGATACAGGTACAATGCATTTGGCTGCTTCTGTCGGCATTTCCTGCATTGCCATTTTTTCATCAGCACAGTATCCAGGGCTATGGTATCCCTATGGACAAGGGCATCACATTTATCGAACACCGATAGAATGTGAAGGTTGTGAGCTAGATGATTGCATTTTAAAACAAAAACAATGTATTCTTTCTATTTCAGTTGCTGAAGTATTAAGTGGGTGTGAAAAAATTCTCAACAATTTAAACATCACATCATCGATTTCAAAATCATGATCTAATCTGAAATAATTTAAAAAATTTAGGTTTTATGTTTGGCAGATGAACTTCGAGGATGTGTCAAGGGATCCTGACGGTTTAATAATTTGGAACTTATTCGTACTTGGGGATGAACTTGCGTTTCTGAATGAGTTGCGGTAGTAAGAGATAAATGAGCGAGATGTAAGAGTACTTTTTTCATAAGGTCACTGATGAGAACTCGATATTCAATATCAAGGTCAACTTCTTCCGTATAAGGGTCAAAAATCCAATAGGCTTTTCCATCATTGTTTTCAAGAAAGATTTTATCGTGAAACTGTTTTAGATCTGGATGTGTGAGATCTGTTTTGAGGTAAGTTAAGTAAGCTCGATGTTCATCCAAGGGTCGTTCCCAAGAATGTTCTATTTTTTTAGAAGGGACTGATATTTTGTATCCTTGAACTCCGAATTCAATGCAAGTTTGGGTGAGTAATGTAAAAATTTCTTCTGGATCATGAATAAGTGGAAGCTTTAATTCCTGCATTTGGATAAAGTGATTGGCAATCAAAAAATGAGGGCGACGTAGGATCAAACTTTTTGGTTCCAGGAAATTTAAAAATCCGAGCAAGGGAAGTGAAATTCCAAATAACAAGCCAAAAATAAGCAACAGTCCAATGGCCAATTCATATTCATGGGTTAAAATAGCTAGGGCGGCGGTTCCGGGGAAAAGCGAACTTAAAAGCAAAATTCCGCAAATAGCTGCAGGAGACCAACCCAGCTTGAGAAACCGGTGATGAATATGACCTTTATCGGCTCGACTAATGGGACTTCCACGCAATAATCGACGAAAGACGGAAAGTATGATTTCAATAACCGGATAAGCAACCATTAAGGTGACAACAATAATTTGATATGGAAAAGCTTGAAAAACTTTGGGGTGTGAAAGCGGATGCAGGGGGAAGACGGGTTGAGTACATCCCAAAGATGCTAAGAGTCCAGCGATCAACATGCCTAAGGCATTTGATCCGGAGTCTCCCAGGTACATTTTTGCTGGGGACCAATTATAGCCAATCCAGCCTAACAGAGCACCCAAAGTGGCTAAACTTAAGATGCACTCATGAGAATTACCCAATACACCGGCAGCCATACTAATAAAAAATAGACTCCCAATGGTTACCGATGCAGCAAGGCCATCGAGTCCATCAATCATATTGATTGCGTTTATAATTGAAAGCATCCAAAAAATGGTGAAGGGAATTGCAAAAATTCCTAAATGGAATGCTATTAATTTTGAAATATAAAAAAAATCAAAACGATAACCTCCGAAAACAAATAAAGATGTAAAAAAAAGTTGTCCTAAAAACTTATATCGAATAGGTGGTTTTCCTAAGTCATCCCATAATCCAATAAAAAGCATACCCAAAGTACAAATGAGAATATATTCGAGTTTTCGAATACTAGGAGAAGTTAACTGTTTTAAAAGTGGGTTGGGGTTTAGCCAAGCATTAATTCCTAAAGTCACAAGTACGGTAATAAAAATAGCTAATCCGCCAAGATAGGCAACGGGTTTTTCGTGATTTTTTCGATGAGTAGGATGATCTAAATAATTTCGACGTTTTGCCCAGTAAATAAAGAGAGGGGTAACACCAAGGCTGATTACGCAGGAAGCTACAAGAGAAAGTAGATATAAATGGTGCATGGATTCGAACCTCTTTATTTTTAAGAACTAGGCTGAAGTAGTTCTGCGGCTATAGGGATAGTAATAAGTATATTCATTTTTATTCATTTCAACTCCATTCAAAATAGTCCCTAATAAAGGACAATGAATCATATGTAATTGAGTTAAGATTTTTTTGAGATTTGCTCGACGAGTTTGATCATAATAAGCCAAAAGAATAACGCCATCTAATTGTTTAGATAACAAGATGGAATCGGTAACAGGCAAGAGGGGAGGACCATCAAAAATAATAATATCAAAGTGTTGCTTCATTTCGTGGATCAAGGTCTGAAAGGCATGTGATCCAAGTAATTCGGCTGGATTAGGAGGGAAAACTTGATTTGGCAACAACCACAAATTTTTAAAATTTGAATCAATAATAGACTTTAAAAGTTCAGCTTTTCCGGCAATTAAAAGCGGCAAACCACCGTAAGATTCAATAGGGAGTTCAAAGGTTGCAGCAATGGAAGGGTTGCGTAAATCTGCATCAACTAAAAGGACTTTTTTTCCAGTCTCCGCTAAACTTAGTGCGAAATCAGAATTTATAAGCGTTTTTCCCTCTTGAGGACTGGGAGAAAGGATACTGATGGTTTGAAGAGGATGATCAACTTGTGCAAAAGTAAGATTGGTTCTTAAAATTTTAAAGCTTTCTCGATAATAAGAAAATTCAAATTTTGGATTTCCAATCAAATAGTCCTTGGAAAATCGACTGGATGTTTTCATTTTCAGATTCCTATGCCGAAAATTAGGAATATGAGCTAATAAATTTAATTTCGTGAGGTGACGCAATTCTTCTTCGGTGCGTATTCGATCCTGAAATCGATCGAGCCAAAAAGCTAATTGTGTACTTAAAAAAATTCCCAAAAAAAGCCCCATGATTACAATTCTTGCTTTATGAGGACTAACAGGATAGGTGGGGGCAGAGGCAGGATCAACCACTTCAATTCCAGATTCATTAATATGTGCAGCAATTTTAGCAGCTTGATTTTGTTCCAATAACCATCGATAGAGAAGTCCATCTGATTCAGCGGAATAGGATGGGTTTAAAAAATTTTTTTTGATTTTTTCATCCTTTAAAAGCTTGTTCTTAATTTGTTGGAGCTGGTGATGAATGAATTGATAACGCGATTCAGCTCCCTTTTGGTTCAAAATTAAATTCAAGTGGATGAAATTTTTAACCCAAGCATTAGCCAGCTCAGCAGCTTCTATAGGGGTAGCTGCTTTGGATTGAATGGAAAGGATATTCGAATGATGAATCGAGGCGACAGAAATATTTTTAAGAATTAACTGTTCTAATTGAGCCGAGGTGAGTTTTTTAAATTGCGGCCATTGATTCAAATGCAATTTTTTAATGCATGCATTGGCAATGGATCGTGATTTAGCCAATTCCAAGTAGGTTTGCATGGGATCTTCGCTATTGGGTAAAAGTGAAAGATGCTGAAGGACATTTTGCATGGATCTACCAGACGGAGGTATTTTAATAGTTGCACGAGCTTCGTAAACCGGGGGACAATGCAAAGCATAAATAATTGCAAGTCCCAAAAAAAGCAAAGTCACTAAGATAATGAGTTTAATATGGTGCCAAAAAATTTGTAGGAGTTCTTTTAAGCTAAGATCAGAGGGCTGTTCTTCTAGTACTGAAGTATCCATAATTTCTCCCAATAAGATTTAATCATATAATGCAGGATGGCTTAGTGATGAAGTGTGGCATAAATAATAGAAGCGCTTGAAAGAACGCTTGCTAGGATGGCAAGGGTTGTTAACGAGGGCCATGGACTTTTAGGGATGAAGAGAATATCACCCGGGTACACTTCGGGTTGTTTACCGAGATAATGGGTATCGTTTAAATATAAATTAAGGTTAATGAGAGTTTTATGGGTTCCATGAATTAAAACTGCATTTCCAAGGTTCGCAGTGGGGGCTGGTCCTCCCGCTTCGGCAAGCATGGATAAAAGTGTTGGTTGTCCTCGAATCATGTATTGCCCAGGGTGTGTTACATCTCCTAGGACGGCAATATTGTAGCTATTGGATTTTTCGATCAGTACGGTTACTTGAGGAAATTTGAGAAAAGGTGAAAGTTTTTTCATTAGAAAAAGACTGGCTTGGATTTGGGATAGGCCGGAAATTTTCACCGAACCAATAAACGGGAAAAAAATTTTTCCATTATAATCAACTAAATAATGTGTTGGAATCGGACTGGAGGCGGATAAAAAGGCTTTGGAGGTATTGGAAACATAGTTGGATGAATGATTATAAACAGTAATTTTGAGTAAATCACCTGGGCCAATTAAAAGCGGTGGGTATTTGAATGATTTGGCGTGAGCTAGCACCATCCATGGAATTCCAAAAAGGATTACTCCTTCGGCCACTAGAAGAAACCAAATTCGGATCCTGAAAAAATGTTTCAATGAATTTAAAGTGTGCTGCAAAAGGCATCTTTCATTAATTTAAAATAGTTCGGTTCAGATTTTAGCTAAATGTTCAAATTGTCAACAAAACGTGCTTAGGATACCTGTTTTTTTTGGGGATTTCAATTATTAAAATTGCAAAGTATTTAAGTATGCAACAGAATTTACTTAAAATATGTTTGACAAAAAATATTTATGGGAAGGAAGACTAATAGGTGGTTGGCATTTAAAAATTTGAATTGTTAATTACCAAACTTATAGCTAGTGAATTAGAATTGCAAATATGATTTTCAATTGATTTTATAATCTAAATGCATAGTGAAGACAGTTTATTTTCCCGCCAAAAACAGGGCAAGTATGGAAAATAATCTCAAAATACAAATGTTTTTAAAAAAGTGTTTTCTAATGTCAAGATGAAATGTATTAATTATACACATTCAAAATATGTTCAAAAATTTGAGGATACTGGGAAATCGACTTGATGAATTTATATATAATTTTAATAACAAATAATAAGATAGTGTCATGATTATTTATAGTTGAATTGAAATAACGATTTTAAGTATAATCGCTAAACTATGTTTTTTAGTTTGCCGATGATACTTAGTTTGGAAACTTTAAAATTAGAAAGAGAGCATGTTTAATGAAAAAATGGACTTGGATTTTAGTATTTTTTATAGGGACATTCATCATTACCAAATTAGGGTGGTCGGCAGATCAGCCAAATTATTTCTTTACACTTGAAGGCCAGTATTCCCGACACCTATCTGTTCCAAGTCCGCTGGAATTTTCAAATAATGCCTTAGGAACCTATGCAAGAGCTGAAATTGCACCTATTAAATATATTTCACTAGGGTTGGATTGGGGTATGGATAATTATTTTGGTCCAGTCAGCGGTCCTCCTATACTATATGAAGGCTCTATTGATTTAATGGGACGTATTATGCCATTTAAACATCGTATATGGACACCTTATTTTATTGGCGGTATTGGGTTTAATCCCTTTTTACATTTAAAACTTCCGACGTGGGGTGGACATTACCACGCAATGATTGGAGCAGGAACTTGGTATATGCTAACCCCGCATTGGGCTTTAGATATGGGGATGCTTTATAATTTTTATACCCCGATGAAACAACCACTCCAAGCCATTACTTTACGTTTTGGATTAACTTTCTTTGTACATTCGTTTGTGCCAGCGAAATTATTTCCATGGGCCAGAAAAGTAGTTTATCGTTCGCTTTATACGCCTAAGATTCATCCAAGAACATTGTCTGAGCAAGAAAAACGAGCATATGATAGAAAAACAATGCATTACATATTTAAGGCAGAATCACTTTGGGAAATTGCCAAAAAAGTATACGGAGATCCGGCGCTCTATCCTTTGATTGTCGATGCAAATTTTAAGAATCTATCAGCTCCTTTAATCATGCAACCTGGTACTCGCTTAGTTATCCCACGAGACGTTAGCTGGAGTGCGATTGAAAGAGCGCGCTTAGAAGCGTGGACGATTCAATATATTCAATGGCGTGGAAAAAACGTGACGCATTATCAATATGACCAATGGAAAAAGGCGCATCCAAATTATAGATCAGATTATCCCATAGCACCATAAGTGCTAAATTTCAATAAGCTTAAATAGTGTATTTTCTAATTTATTAAGCAGGGATTATGAAATTTGATCAAGCCCAAATATATTTTAAAAATAATTCTTATCCTAGGATTAGGTTTAATAATACAATTAGCTTATTACGCTCATGTTATTACAGAGCGTAATCAAGGTATTTCGAATCCAACTTTAGTACTTGTCTTTAGTGGTGGTGAATCACGTGTTCCTTTTGCTATTCATTGGAGTCAACAGCACTCGGTACCCTATTGGTTGGCTTCAGGCCTTACTTGGAATGCCTTGCATCATAAGTTCCAACAAAATGGAAAACCCGGTCATGCAATAATTATTTTAGAGCCACATGCTAAAACCACAGATGAAAATGCAAGATTTAGCGTTGCATTGATTAAAACATTACCCATCCGATCCATTGATTTGGTAACGTCATGGTATCATTTGCCACGAGCGCTCCTTCTTTTACATTACTATCTGTGGAGATCCAATATCCATGTTTATGGTCTTGAATCGGATTCACCACCTAGAAATTTTTTTAAAACTGGAATTTTTTGGTTGGAAATGCTCAAGTTGTGGGGCAGTTTTGGACGAGTAATCTTAAGTTATTGGGGTATAGAAAAACACTGAGCTGGGTCGCTCATTTTATTTGAAAGATAAGGTTTTGAAATATTGTTTAAATTAAATCATGATTTAGATTTTTTGGAAATAAAAGAAGGAGAACTTTCAGGATTTAGAATCCATTCATATAATTGTTTCATGTGTTTAGCAGCACTTTTCCAACTGTATTTTTCATGAATAAGTCGTTGACCTTCTTGCCCCATAGTTCGTCGCTGTTCGGGGGCAAGTTGGATCGCTTCTTTTAATGCAATGATGAGAGGTTCAGTACCTATAGGAATCCACCAACCACATTTTTTTTCAAGAAGTTCACTCCATGGAGTTCCATGTGTAGTAATAACAGGCAGCCCGCTGGAAAGTGCTTCAGCAATAGCAAATCCAAAATTTTCACTAAACGTGGGAAGTATGAAAAGATCGGCTTGTTTATACAAGGTCCATTTTTGATTTCCAAAAACAGGACCTTTAAAAAAAATTGACGGTGCTATCTGAAGGGTCTTAACCAATTCTTCAATTTTTTTTTGATATCCAGATTCATCAAAACCAGCAATCCAAAGTTCCCATTGATTAGGGTGTAGTTTAGCCCATGCTTCAACGAGATGAATTAATCCCTTTTTGGGATTAATTCGTGACAGAAAAAGAGCCACTCGAATTTTTTTATTCGTTAGGTGTGTAGCGGTAATAGGTGAAGGTTCAAGTCCATGGGGTATCATGGCAATGGATCCAAGATATCCAAATTTTTGGATATCTTCTGATTCACTGACCGAGGTCGTATGAATTACGGCAGATTTTAAAAGATCACGTCTTTGGTAGAGAAACCAAGCAATTTGTTTTTTCCACCGGTTATGATTAAATGCCCAACTTGTTAGCATTCCATGGGGAGTGGTCACCATGGGAATTTTTAGTCTAGATGATAACAAAGCAGCTTGATGATTGATTCCCAACCATAATCCATGGTTATGAATCACATCAATTTTTTTAGATTTACAAATGTTTTCGAGGTTTAAATAAAAACGTTTTACCCATAAGGGATTAAAGAAATTTACTTCTGCTTTATTTATCGTGGTTAAAGATGCAAACGATTTAGTTTCAGCCATAGGATATGAATTATCTAAACAGATTAAGTGATTACGAATACCTTCTTGAGATAAATAGGAAGTAAGAGTTGGAATTGTGACAGCAGGTCCACCAGTTGATTCGGCTAAACTAGAAACACATCGGAGAACATTCATGATTAATTCCTTCTGATGGGTCGCAAGAATTTTGAAAAAAAATTAAATGATTGATTATTTTTAATGCATAAAAATTAGGAAGATTCATTTTAGTGAAATTAACAGGGCACTTAATTTTATTCACAGCTCCTACTTTATCAATAATTAATGGTCGATTCACAAATGGATTATAGATTTGAATTTTTTCATTTGCTGTGTGAAGTATTTCTTTGATACTATATAAAAATAAAATGAATTTTACAATCCAGAATACCAAGTTTGATGCTGAAGTTCAAGAAGCTAAGCATTGAGGAAATCTGAAGTCTCGAGAAGTAAAACTGATAAAATTCAAAGTGGGATTAACAGATCTGCGTATTGGCCCTATCGTCTAACGGTTAGGACGGATGGTTCTCAGCCATTAAATCGGGGTTCGATTCCCCGTGGGGCTACCAATAATTTTTTTTAGTTAAAATATTTAGAAATTGATTGAATTCAAAACCTTAAAAACAATTTTTTGATTATCCATATAACGATTTGTTGCTTCAAAGATGAACTGTTTGCTCGGATAAGATGATTGCATCTTGGTGCTTTAAAATCATGGTGGAAGGATTTTTTAACTTATTCAAAATAGGAAGTAATCCACTCTAGCGATTTTGAATTTCATTGAAGGGCCAAAGACGAATAGACGAATACGCACCCAATAAATTAGTGTATTGAAATGTGAATTCTGTTATAGAACAAGTTTTAAGATCTGATTATCCGGAGTATTCAGAAGTGATTTAAATTAATTTAAAGAATAATACGGCAATAGAAGTGTTTTTATCTAACTTCAAAAAAAGTATCATTAGGTAGGCTTAATCGAAAATCATTTTTTATTAAATATCTTTTAGTCAATTGGTGCCTATAAGCTCAAGATTTAATTTGAAAATAGATTTTTATAAAGGTATACCACAAACTTTTCATAGGCCTATTCAATAAGTTCAACAGACAGCTACTTGTTTTTAAAATAAAAAATTCCATCAGTTGAATATTAAATTGTTGCATTTTTTAAAAACAAAAATTTTATTTGAATTCAACAAAGGACAAATTGAAATAAAATACTTTGTATGTTCGATTGTTTAATAAATTGGCTAGAGAAATACAGGAGTAAAGAAAATCGAAAATACTTTCGATTGATTTGAATTTTTGGTTAAAACTCCTAAGAAGATAAGCCCATTTGACCATTCCAAAAATATCAAATACTGGACTGCATAGAATCATTGATCTAACCCTGGATTCAAATTTTCTATAGAAATCGAGACGGATTTTTGTCGAGGAAGAAATACCCAGAAAGCATGTTTCCTTTATTTTTAAGTGATTCATAAGTTTTAACAGATCATCCAAGTAATCCTCATAGATAACAGAACTGCAATTAGAAGATTTACCTTGGTTCCTAAAATCAAAACTTATTACAGTGAATTTTGGTTGAAATTTTTTTGTTCGATCCACCCAATCTCCCTCTACACTAAAAAAATCATTGAGGATAACCAAAGAAGGCCCATTCCCTATTGAACGAAAGGATATAAATGTGTCTTTTCTGACTTCGAGTAACCCAACTTTGTTTGTGGCTCTCATTTAATTTCATTTTTTTGTTTTGTAATCCATCTGAACTCTTATTTTTTCTTTTGCTTTATTTCCTGCCAATTTTTCACATAAGTACAAACCTAAGTCGATTGCAGATGTAACGCCGCGAGCGGTAATTACTTTTCCTTCATCTACAATTCGTTTATTTACCACCTTTTCGCAATACTCGCTAAGTTCCTTAAAAGCATTTAAATGTGTCGTCGCGCAAATGCCTTTTAAAAATCCCGCCGAACCTAAAAGCAATGCCCCAGTACAAACCGACACTTTCAGCGGAACAGATCGTGCGCTTTTTATCCAAATCATGAATTTTTTGTTATGTCTAAGCTTTCGTGTCCCATAACCCCCCGGTATGATTATCAAATCGTATTTAGCAAGGCTTTTTTTAACCTTTGTCGGAGTAAAACCAAGCCCACTGTTGTCTTTGACAATTTTCGTATTACTACAAATATCCCAATAAATATCCTTGCGAAAATGCATAGTTTTCAATCTTATGACCGTGTCATAAACACCTACAAAATCCAGCCCCGTCATTCCATTAAATATTACAAATGCAATTTTCATCATTACCACGCAACTTTTTGAAATCGTTCTGCTACATTTTTCCAATCATGTTTTCTTAAAAAATCTTCGGTCGTTTTTGCATCAATAACTAAATCATCAGGGTGTTTTTTAAAAAACAATTCTAAGTTGAATCTTAATTGAGTAATATTTCGGATAATACCAACCGGGTAATACAGGTGATAACAAATAGAGTTTTTATTAATGACTATTTTTCCGCCAAATTGTGCGATGCGATAGCCAAGCTCCACATCTTCTGCTCCCCAGTATTTGCTAAATTGAACATCAAACCCACCAACTTTTTGAAAAAAGGATTTATTAATACAAAAATTGTGGCTGAACAACAAATACCAGGTCTCATTTAATTTAGGATTATTTTTTTCAATATGATCAAATATTGCCGTCCTCTCATCTTTTAAGAAAGCCATTTGTTCTAGAATTGAAAAGTTCTCTATTAATACGTTTTTGTCTAAAAAGTTCCTGTCATAATCAATTAATAAATTTCTTAAACCTAAAGAAACTGTCTTTATATCACTCGAAGTTACCAAGTCATGTTGTTCGATTAATTCTTGCGTGGAAATTACCAGGCGGGGTGAAACTTCAATGCCATAATAATGTTTTAGCCTTTTTAAATATTCCTCCTTTGAAAAATACTCTGTTCCTAAAAATATATCTAACTCAACACCATTATTTTTAAACTCAATTTCTTTTTGGGGGTTTTGATAAAAAAATTTATAAATTCCATATGTTCGGCTTATATCTGGAATATTAAATGAATATTTACAAACTGATTCGATCGCGTCCATGAAGCAGCTGGGAAAATATCTTTCGATTACTGGAACCTTGAGCAATTGGACTTCAAACATAAAAAAAATTCCTTATAATAATTTCCGCGAGAAATTATTAGTTTTAAACTTATAGTTCATTGTAACCAATTTATCAAACCGTTAGTTGAAAAATTCGTTCTCTTTTTACTCCAACGAAATATCAGAAAGTGTAACCTCGGAAAACTGCATCGTCTAAATGTTTGAAATATAATAATAGCATTGCCGAATTCAACCAGTAAGTGCAACACAGTGCCAAAAGACTTCCGCCGAAGTTTTAAAACCAAGACATTTTCTGGGTCTATTATTAAGTCATCTTTCGATGAACTTAAATTCCCGCCAAGACACTTTAGCAAGGTCGGTCTTTTTTTGAAAATACCGACGAACGAGGCCGATTGAATTTTCAACGATTCCTTTCTCCCAACTGTGAAACGGGGCACAAAAATATGATTTCGTCTCAAGAGCTTGATGGGTTCTCAAGTGATAGGCATTCTCGGTGCCGTTGTCATAGGTCAAACTCTTACGAGCTTGGGAAGGAAGGCTCGCTAAAGCATCCTTGAGGAGGCGATGCATATGGAAAGCCATCTTCCGAGGTAGCTTCGCCAATTTCACATAACGACTGGCTCGCTCCACTACGGCCTGCATGGCGGCTTTACTTTGACGTGAAACCATCGTGTCAGTTTCTCAATGGCCAAACTGCTTTCGCCGATGGATAACCTTTGATCTTTGATTGATGGAAACACACCCTGGAATTTGATTTTGGGCGTGTCGATGCGTGTGTCTGAAGGAAAACCGTTTTCGATGATGACGAACGAGGTAACCAATCAATTCCGTGGATTCCAGATAAATCCATTGGTAGATGGCTTCGTGGTTAATGGTTTGGTGAGGCGATAGGTGAGTCAAACGACCTGAGATCAGTTCGGGAGACCAATCCATTTTTAGATGGCGGGTGACATAGGAACGAATTTTTTTTGTTTTAAGGCGTAACCCTCGGACTCGTTGTTGATTGCGAAGGACGTATCTTTGGTGGGCACGGTGGGCTAAATAATAGCCTTTGAGGATGGGGGGAGCGTTGCGTTGGAACTTCTGGGAGATGGAAGAGGGGGATCGGACGAGTTCCCGAACGATTTCTCGTATTCCTAATCTCTTCACCCTCAAAACGGCTATAAGATATCTTTCATTAACATCTAAATGATTATAAGTCTTTTTCTTTTTCATAACCGCACATCCTAATGGAGGCGGTCACATTCAGACAGTAAGTGTTGTACTTACTTATTGAACTTGGGATATTAAATTGTTGCATTTTTTAAAATAAAAATTTTATTTGAATTCAACAAAGGACAAATTGAAAATAAAATACTTTAAAATAGGTATCAATAAAAATTCAGAAAGTTTTAATGATTGAGGTATGATAGAAAAGTGCTTCTTAATTCCAAAAAAGAAAGCTTAAAATGATATCTGTTTTTCAAGAATCGGGATTCCCTACAGTAGATGCAATGCCATGGTCTTGGAGTGCACTGCAAAGGTCTTTGACTTCTGCGGGACCCATTCAAAAACTTACGCTTCAGGAAATTCTTCAAACTCAATTGACTCAAACCAAACTTTTTGTTCTTCCGTATGGATCAGCCTTTCCAAAAGCACTTTGGGCCGTTTTGTGGAATTATTTGAATCGAGGGGGCAACTTGCTCTATGTCGGTGGCAGACCTTTTGAACTTCCTTGTTTAAAGCAAAATAGTCATTGGAGGAAAGAAATTCCACAAACCGCTTATCATCAAAGTTTGGGTATTGAGCAGTTGAATGAAATCGATTCATCAAGAATTCAGGGCACTGAAATAGCAGACGAATTGAAAATATTTGAGATTAAAAACTTTCCTAAAATCAATGCTTTTGCTCTCATGACTCGATTCACTGAAATTGATGATGAGGAGCGTTGTGGAGCTACGGGACCTATGGATGCGGAACTACATCCGTTAGTTTGGGGAGTCGATGAGGCACAACGTCGGATTTCTTGTCCCATATCGATGATTGATCATTATCAAGGACGATTTAAAGGCGGAAGATGGGTATTTCTTTCAGCTCGTCTTCCAAAAATGAATGTTTTTTTTGAAAAACTACTTTTATATCTAGCTCAAGTTGGTCTACAAAAACCAATTCAAATCCAAGTTCGTCCAGAATGGGCTTGCTATTATCCCGGTGAGCAACCAGCTCTGATTTTTTGGGCTCGGGCTTTTGAAACGCAACAATCCTTGAAATGTGATATTCAAATCCAAAGAGATCATCAAATCATCCATCAACAAACTATAGAAAATGAAGTTACAATCACTTCAAATTATCAGGTAATACCGCTATCGTTTCAGGTTGAACCTGGATTTTATCACCTCCAATCTACGATTGAAGTGGAGGGCCACTATCGAACCATTCAGCATCAAGGATTCTGGGGATGGGATACTCAATGGGTACGTCAAGCTCCACAAATTAGTGTTAACGACATACGTTTCATGAGGAATGGACATACGATTCCCATCGTGGGAACCACCTATATGGCAGGTGATGTTTCTCGGAAATTTTTATTACAGCCTAACCCAGCTCAGTGGGAGCGGGATATGGATCAGATGCAGCGTATGGGTATTAACACGATTCGAACCGGGATTTGGGCCAATCATCGTCAAATAATGTTTGATGCTGGACATCCAAGAAATGATAGCTTGCGGGCATTGGATGCTTATGTTTTGAGTAGTTTAAAACATGAATTTTGGCTTCAATTTACTTTTTTTTCATTTATACCAGATGTATTTCCATCAGATCATCCCTATTTGGATTCTCGAGCAAGAAGTTTGCAGCGTGAATATTTAATGATGGTAATTCGTCGCTATGCAAACATCCCTTCAATCTCTTGGGATTTGATTAATGAACCTTCCGTAAGCCATCCTAAAAAGCTTTGGAAAACGCGCCCGTTAGAAGGCGAACTCGAACGCCAGGCTTTTATAAAATTTTTAAAAGAAATCCATCGCAGTCTAGACGAGCTTCGAGAAAGATGGAATATGACACCACAAGAAATATCATCCTGGGACAGTATTCAACTGCCAACGGAATTGGATTTTTCTGAATTCAAATCACCTCAAGAAGGATTGGTTCATGCCGGTCGGGCTTTTGATTTTCAACAATTCAGTCAAGTGGTGTTTAGGGAATGGGTTCAAAATCATGTCGATACGATTCGTCAGATAAGCTCTCAATTAGTTACGGTTGGTCAGGATGAGGGTGGTATGTCCCAGCGCCGACCGGAAAACCATTTCTTTCATCGTCCATTGGATTTTACTTGTAATCATACTTGGTGGGAAAACGAAGATTTGATTTGGGGTGTCACGGCATCAAAGGTCAAAGGTAAACCTTTTTTAGTTCAAGAAACCGGAGTGATGTTTTCGGATACAGTTCGTCGTGCGAGTCGAATCAGTGAAAAGGATGCTGGAAAACTTTTTGAACGAAAAGTGATTTCTAGTTTTATGGGAGGCGCTGGATTTATTCAATGGTGTTTCAACGTGAATGCTTATATGAATAATCATAATGAAATAGAAATTGGAGCTTTTCGGATTGATCAAACAGCGCGTCCAGAGGCCTGGGTTTTGGAATCAATCGGCAATTTTTTTAAAAAAGCGCAAGGCTATTTACAAGAGAAACCAGAACCTCCAAGTTTAGGAGTCCTGACTTCTTTTAGTGGTCTTTTATCATCTCGGACTTGGACTGAAAAAGCTCAACGGGTGGCTCACCGAATTTTGTCAGCCCTTCGAATTCCATTTCATGCTTTAAGTGAATGGGAATTTGATCAGTGGGATTATGAAAAAGCTGTTTTATTTCCTTCCATCAGCCGCATAGATCCTCAAGCGATGGAGGGATGGGTGCGCCGATCTTCTAAGCGTAATTTATGGGTTTCAGGCCCCGTGGCAGAAGATGGGTATGGAAGGGTCATGCCGGGATTAAGTTGTTTCGGCATTCAAGAAATTCGACAAGCCGTTAATCCTCAAGAATCAGTAAGGATGAATCAACAAGCTTACGCCTTGACCTATACTTTAAATAAAACATATCAAGTGGAGAAGGATATCAGTCGAGAAGCTCGCATCCATTATTTCAAAACCGCAGGGACTTCGCTATATTATATGCCACTTCCACTGGAAGCCAACGATCAGTGGGGACCAATTCTTTCATTTTATCAGACGTTGATGCATCAAAACCATATCCAACCGTATTGTACGCTTGAAGGTGCCGATTTATTCGAAGTCACAATTTTACCCAAGCGATTTTCGTCAACGGTTCTCTACATGATTTTTAATGAAGGCAGCCACGATCGGGTAATTCGGTTTCAAGATCATCATTTTGGATTTCAAGCATCACTTCGTATTCTTGCAGGGAGGGCCACTTTGGCCGTTTTTGATTCTCGTGGGAAAAAATTGGTTCAATATCAGAATCCCACGTTTTAAAGGACATTTCAGTATTAGAAAATGGATTTTGAGCGCTTCGAAAATTGAATATATAAAATCAGTAAATCCATGAAAAATTTCAGGGTTCAACAAGTCATGAAACGAAAACTATGGTCTATCAACTTCAATAAAGTTTCCAACAGGGATAAGCAATCGAAAAGATTTTCAAAAATTTTTTAATTTTAGGATTAAATCAACTGAATTATGCGTACGGAAGTTAAATATGGATTTAATAGTTAGGCATAAGAATTTTAAATCCTAATTCTTGCTAGAATTAGTCAAGGTGTTTTATCAAAGAAGCTAGAGCGATGTACTAAGTTTTAATTTCAAAAGAAAAAAAGCGCACCCAATGTCTAAATAGCTAGTTCCAAAATAAATCAAAATTTTTCGGTTTGGAATTCATTGTTTGATTTTTTTAAAGTTTAGGATTAAATTTATCAAACAAATCTCACGAGAGGTTCCGAGATCAAATAATAATTTTTATGATGAAGGACATAATAAAAAGAATCTTAAGTTAAATGTTTAACTTTAAAAAAATTATGAAATGGATTTCATGCATTTTAATTTTTAGCGAAGTATGTTACTTTACAGTAAAACGAATACCTTAAATTTATTAACGCGAGGCAAGGACCATGAAAAGACAGGATGTCAAAAAAACAAACCCGTTAAATCATTTTGCAAATGAAAAACACAGAGCTCCGCAACCATTGATGCAAAGTCGCTTTGCAATGGAGATTGAGGTTTTTGGAACCGAAAATGAACAATCAAAACAGCTGGTGGCGGCAGTGCGAAAAGCGGCTCAAGAATTTGGTAAACCATATGAATTGATTCGTATTACAGATATGCGAATCATGATTAATTTACCACATATTGCGATGCTCCCGGCTTTAGCTATTGATGGCAAAGTTAAATCCATGGGTGTTATTCCAAGCGTCGATGAAATTAAAAAATTTTTCAAAGAAACTCAGGGCAAACAGCCCTGATCATCAAAAACGGATTCAATCAAGAAATTCGATAATGCAGCACTCATTTGTTTTTTAAAATTAGAGATCACGGTTTTTCTCGACGGATCGAGTGCAATGATTGTTTTCCGTTTTCCTTTTTGGTTTTTGGGATTCATGAAGAGGTAGTGTGATCAAGCATATCCAGATAACGCAAGTTTAATTTTTGAAGGTTATTTAAAATTATTTTGACATTAGCAAGAAGAAGGTTAGAAAGCCGACGAAGGTCAATCCTGAGGAAGAAACCCTCGCAGCCACGATACAAAATTGTGGGGTGCGGGGAACTGAAGGTCATACAGGGTGTCAGGAATCCTGGATCCGACGGCAATCCGAAGACCACGCCCTCGAAGTTGTTTAAAAACAGAAATATCCGTTAAATCATCACCGGCATAAATGGGATAATGGTTGGGGAAGGCTTGTAAGAGTCGAATGACAGATTGGCCTTTAGAAAAACCACGAGGCAGTGCTTCAATCATTTTTTTCCCAATTTGAATTTTCCAGTATTGACGAGAAACGGATTGGTTAAAGATGGAGACGAATTGTCGATGTAGTTTTTGAATCTGAGAGCGTGTCCAAGGTAAGGTTCGATAATGAAGGGTACACGAATAAGGCTTGGATTCTAAGTGAAGGTTTGGATATTTTTGACAAAGGAAAGATAGATTTTTTCGGAGTCGCTGCGTTTCATGGGCATAAAAAATTTGAAGTTTTTGGGATACAAATTTAAGTTGATTTGGAAGATGATACGCTTCAAAGCCATGGGTTCCGATAATTGGGAATCCGACGAGACGGGAAGCTTGTAAAAGTCCTTGAACATGACGTCCAGTGACGAGAATGATCGGATAATAGATTTGAAGTGAATACAGCAGTTGTTTGACTGAGAGAGATAAGTGGGCTTGCTGAGGATTTTGGGTGAAATCCGTGAGCGTCCCATCATAGTCCAGTAAGAAAATGAGTTGTGAGGGATGTGAACGATGTGGAACAGATGAATTCAAAGAAATGGCCTTATTTGAAATGTCAATGAAGGTAGTATGCTTGAAGTTATAACAAGAATCAAGATATTTGGAATAAGTTGGAACTTTTAAAAAATAAAAAAACAGTTATACTTCTAGAAAGTTAAGTTGAGCGGCACCCAGACATTCATAAACAATCGAACCAAGGAAGTGTCAATGAAAAAAAATATAGTCATTCCAGTTCACCTGGGGAAGCTTTCTTATGAAATTATTGTCGCACAACATAGTTTAAACCGTCTTGGGGCATTCCTTCGCAATAAGGGGATTGGGGACCAGGATGTGATGGTGATTACGAGTCCGCATATTGGACATTTCTATTATGCTACCGTTGCACGTTCGCTTCAAGAGGCGGGATTTCAACACGTGGTTCGTCAAAATATTCCGGATGGAGAACAGCACAAAAATTTTACGGAATTTGAGAGATGTTTGCGTGCTTTAACGCATCATTTTTCCGATGAATCGGTTCCTTTAATTATCAATTTAGGGGGAGGTGTAGTTGGAGATTTAGGTGGGTTTGTGGCATCGGCGTATCGTCGCGGAATTGACTATGTCCAAATTCCGACAACGCTTTTGGGATTTGTGGATTGTGGTGTGGGTGGAAAAGTCGGTGTTAATTTTGAACAAGTTAAAAACTTGGTCGGTGCTTTTTATCAGCCTCGATTGGTTTTAGCTGACTGGAGTGTTTTAAAAACTCTACCCATTCGAGAGTTTCGATCAGGATTGGCAGAAGTGATCAAATATGGAGTGGTTTGTGACCGCTCTCTTTTTGAATTTTTGGAAAATCCCGATCATATAACAAGATTATTTCAATTAGATCCCCAAATTATTCTACCTATAATTGAAAAATCATATCGAATTAAAGTCAGGGTCGTCGAGCTAGATGAACGTGATACCCAAGATCAGCGCATTGTTTTAAATTTTGGACATACCATTGGTCATGCACTGGAGATAGCCTCTCAATACAAACTGACGCATGGCGAAGCCGTTTCCATTGGAATGGTTGCAGCAACTCGATTGGCTGTTAACTTGAAGTACTGCTCACCCTCTCTTTTATCTCGATTGATAAAGGTACTCAACCAATCAGGCCTTCCAATAACGGCGGAATCTTTAGGATTGAAAGTATCTATGATTATGAAAATCATGGCGCACGATAAAAAAGCTAAACAAGGCCAACTGCGATTTGTACTGCCCACAGCGCTTGGGCAATGGATTGTTCAAGCGATGAAAGATCATCAAGCGGTTGAAAAAGTGGTTCAATCCATTTTGAAAAAGGAGCATAAATCTGCAAAGAAATTTTAGACGAAAAAACTAGTCGATGGATACAATTACGTCATTGCCTAGGGGGGATTCCGATACCGTGGCTGTCTTTGTGAAAATAGGTGTGGAATCTAATAATGAGATCTCAAATCACACTTTTTATCACCTGTGTGAACTGTAACCATCAAAAAATAGGTTTGGTTGAAGAAGTAATACCAAAATCTCCTTGACAAGAATTAAGTATACCTAAAAAAGTTAGAGATTACAGTACTGCCTATGGCCCCAAAAGTTTAAATACAGTCATTGTGGTTCAAAAAATGTAAAGGCGGATTTCACGGATTTCGATCTGGTTACCGTCTGTGTCAAATGTGGAAACCCAGTTCTAAAAAACGTTTACAAGCACCTCATACGATGGTTGTGCCAAAGGGACATCATTGTCAATAATAAAGTTGTTTTAACTGTGAACCAAGTTGGCCCCATTTTTTTCAACAGCAGATATCGAATAAGGCTTTTCTGGAGGAGAACGGCGTTAGCTGCAGTCTTAGGTTTTCTTCGCTGAAGGCGGGCGTCCAATTATTTTTTTTGCTATCAATTGATTGAAAAAAGAAAGTAAAAATGACATTTGAAGGTGAATCGAATAATGCCATGGTTACTTAAACAGAATGAGAACTTAAAATAAGTTTCAGTTTAAACTCCAAGTCTAAAAGAGTAAAATACATGAAATCCGAATATTTTCATAAAAAGTTTTGCTAGGCAAATATGGTGTTTACTGAACGTATTCGAGTGCTGGGAAATTTTTAAAATTGAAAGTGTATTGCATATCTATTTACAAGGAATGTCCAATGCGAAGCGTCGTGGACTATAATTTCAGGAGTGGGATCCAGGAAAGGATGATGCGATGATCATGGGTATTATCATTGGGGTGATAGTTCTAGGTATCATAAGCTTAACAATAATGGGGTTAGTCATTGTAAAACAAGCAGAAACGATGGTTATTGAACGGTTGGGAAGATTTTCAAGAATTCTTCCATCAGGTATAAATATTATCTGGCCGTTTCTTGAACACGCACGGGATATTGAATGGAAATATATCAAAACAGGTGTAAATGGGGAACTGACAATTCGCCGTGTGATCAAATCGCGCATTGATCTTCGAGAGACGGTCTATGATTTTCCAAAGCAAAATGTCATTACGCGTGATAATGTAACGATTCAGATCAATGCTTTACTGTATTTTCAGATTGTAGATCCCAAACGAGCTATTTATGAAATTCAGAATTTACCAGATGCTATTGAGAAATTAACTCAGACGACCTTGCGTAATGTGATTGGCGATTTGGATTTGGATCACACATTGACTTCTCGGGATACGATTAATCAGAAATTAGGAGCGACATTAGACGAGGCGACAGAAAAGTGGGGGATTAAGGTGAATCGTGTAGAACTTCAAGACATTATTCCTCCTGCAGATGTGAAAGAGGCGATGGAAAAACAAATGCGAGCCGAACGCAATCGAAGAGCACAAATTTTGGAGGCGGAAGGAAATAAACAAGCCAAAATTCTTGAGGCTGAAGGTATGCGACAATCTGAAATCAACAAGGCGGAAGGGATCAAACAGTCATTAGTTCTTCAGGCCTCAGGAGAGGCCGAGGCTCGAATTACAGTCGCTCAAGCTGAGTCAGAAGCCGTGTTAAAGGTGACCAAAGCGATCCAAAATGCTGGAGGCAATCCAACCGCATATCTCATTGCGCTTAAGTATATTGATGCGCTCAGAGAAATGACCACAGGTAAGGATAATAAAGTCATTTACATTCCCTATGAAGCGTCGGCGCTATTGAGTTCTTTAGGAAGTCTGAAAAATTTATTTAATGCTACATCTCAAAAGTAAGAAATAAGAGCTCAAGTTAAACTTGAAAAATGGATGGGATAAACTGGATGATGCCTGTAGTCGGCTAGGGGAAAATCTTATGGAAGACCCAAATTTCCGGCTATGAGATGCGGCATTTTGTTTTTAAATACTTTCGATAGAAGTCATTGAGAGAAGGGCCAAGTTATTTTGGGTTATCCATCTCTTCGATAAACATGAAAATCTTTGAAGAACTTCTTTAAATGGTAAAAAACAAAGCTATTTCTTTGCCCTTTAATGATTTGAACAGAGAGTCGACGTGGGCACAGGTATAGGCATTATAGCTAGTAATGAAAAGATAAAATCCGTGTATTCGAATGGGTTGTTCTTATTAAATATCCTAAAATGATCGATCTTGTAGAGACGAATAACTTCGGATAACCTTAGATCAAGTTCAATGTCCTGAGTGATTCATTTTTTAGATGAACATGTAACGTTCTTTTTCATTCATTGGAATAGCTCCGTGAGCAATAATTTTCAACCATGATTGGACGTTTTGGGGGTGGAGTTCAATGGACTATAGAAGGAAAACAGTTTCAACGGTTGTCTTTTTAAAACTAACCCAGTCGACCTAATATAGGTTTAATAATTCCAATCAGTATGCTTGATCAAATGAAATCTGATATTATCAAGACAATATCGGGTTTCATTTCAGGCAAATGAATCAACTCAAAAAAGGGTGACTGAAGCGGTGCAGGATAAAGATTCGTATAGATATTCTTAACCTAGGGCTCTGAATCAGTCATAAAGTTTTTTACCCTGAATGTCCAAAGATTTTTAAAATTATGTTAAAGTTGCTCGGAACAAAAACCGTTTAAGAAGATCATTAATGACCAATCCAAAGAGCAGGGCATAGGTAAAAACAAGCAATGTTGCTTGAATAGGAATCTTGGTTAGTCCCGGAATACCAATGGTTGCAAAAAGTCCACCCAATAGCATATCCCCGATGAGTGCGGTGAGTAATGGCCAACTCGGTCGTGAAGTCCAGAAAAAATTTTTTTCACGGACCACTAAGACTGTAAATAATCCAAAATAGAACAGGATTTCAAATCCAAAGGTGTGAAGGCGATTGAGATGGAAAGCGAGATGAAAATCATGCCAGCCTAACCATAAAACCCCAAAGGATTCCAAAATAACACAAAGACCTAGTTGGACTGAAACCTTGACAAGATGAGTTATATCCCAGGTAGAAGGTTTCATGGAACCTTTCACGCGATCGGTTGCAATGGCAATGGTTACAAAATCAATCAAGAAAAGTAGTAAAACCATCCCAAAGGTGTTGACGATGAATTGTCCAAGGATAATAAAGGCAATGACTACAAAGACTACGGTTTCAAAGGTTTTAATAATCTTGTTGAGGATCCAAATTTCAATGCGCTGGTGAAGTGAGCGGCCTACTTGAATGAGCTTGGGGAGTGGAGAAAGTCCTTCATTTGTTAGGACGACACTAGCCGCTCCTTTGGCCACATCCGTAGCATTTTCAACCGCAACGCCGACTTCTGCTTGTTTGAGAGCAGGTGCATCATTAACGCCATCACCAGTCATTCCAATAATATGGCCCTTTTCTTGTAATCCTTGGACAATGCGATATTTATCTTCGGGATAGATGCCCGCAAATCCATCCGCTTCCACCATTTCATCGGCTGAAGGAGTTTTTTCGGTTGAGGCAGCATCGGTTGGTTGATGAAATCCAAGTATTTTTTTGGTTAACCCAAGTTCTTGAGCAACTTGTTGAGCAATCGGAAGTGCATCGCCAGTAAGCATTTTAACTTGAACGCCCATGGAGTTTAATTCGGAAATCACTGATTTGGAGTCGGCTCGAGGGGCATCATATAAGGAAGCAATTCCGACCAATTTGAGTTGATGAAGAGTATCTTCTCGAGCAACCGCGAGCGAGCGGTAGCCTTTTTTAGCTCCTGCTTCAACCCAGGTTTGAAATTGTTTTTTTTCATCCAAAGAACAGGTGACACATAAACCCAGGACAGTATCAACCGCTCCTTTGACGACCTTGAATTCCTGATCACCCTGCTGAATGACTGCTTCAGTTTTTCTGGTTTTGGCATCAAATGGCGTAAATGATTTTTGAGTCCAAGAAGGTGGAGCAAGTTTGCGGTTTTTGACTTCGCGAAAAAAAACACTGTCAATCGGGTCATAATTGGCTTCTTGGCTACAAAACATCGCTTGGAGTAAAATATCATTTTCAGTAAATCCTGGAGCAGCAGTTAAGCTAGCAAGTGATAACTGATTGGCAGTAAGCGTACCTGTTTTATCCGAACATAAAATGTCCATGCGGGCGGCATCTTCAGAGGCATTGAGGCGGGTGATTAAAATGCCGCATTTAACTAGCTCCACAGAGCCCAAAGCAAGGGTAATCGTAAACATGGCGGGGAGTGCAACGGGAATCGCTGAAACGAGCAAAATCATGGTTAGTGGTAGAATGTCTAAAAGATCTCCCCCTTTCATGGTCCATAAGATAATCGAAATTGCGAGTAAAACGCCTACCATGAGTAGTAACCATCGCGTGACGCGTGCAATCACAGTTTCAAAATGAAGTTTAGGACGGGCCAATTGAACTAATTGCGTGGTTTTTCCAAAAAACGTCTTGGTTCCGGTCAACAAAACTAATGCCACGGCTTCGCCTCGACGGACAATGGCTCCCGACCATAATTGTGTTCCCGGTTCAAATGATTTTGGTTCCGATTCTCCTGTGAGTGCTGATAAATCTACTTCTAAATTTCCAGTTAAAATTTTAAGATCGGCCGGAACAAAATCACCGGATCTTAATCGGATAATGTCGCCAGGAACTAGATCAGCAGCGCCCAGTAAGGCCCATTGACCATCGCGAAGAGTACGTACCCAAACTTGCAATTTTTTTTTGAGAGCTTCAACCGCTTGGGAAGCCTTGAATTCTTGAAAGGAACCCAAAATAGCATTCAAAAATAATAAGGCCGCAATAATGCCGGCATCTAATTTTCGGTCTTGGATTAATGCGAGCAGGATAGTGATTTCAAGCATCCACGCCGTTACGCCCCAGAATTTATTGAAGAATAAAAAAAAGGGATTTCTTTTTTCTTCTGGAGTTTGATTGGGTCCATATTGGGTGATGCGTTGTTTGACTTCTTGGGAAGTTAATCCTTGCGTTGCATCCGCTTTTAGAATCGCCAAGCATTCTTCGTTGGATAGTTTTTGAAAATCTGGAGAAGCCGCTAACGATTCTGCCGGTTGAGTTTGAGTAGTCACGAGTAAATTGATCTCCTTCTATAAAAATAATAAATAAACATTAATTATAAAATAAAATCCTAATAAATTCCGCATTTGTTTTAAAATGTCACGATGCAATTTTTTTCGACAACACATCCATCCATTGTTCTTGGAACAGAACAAGCTTTAAGGTGTTCTTTTCTAGATGAGGCATAAGTGCGATTTTAAAATGAGGCTGCACCAAAGTACTAGATTTAGTCAAAAAAAATCAATGGTAAAATTATAAAATTTTTAAAATTAGGAAAAGATGATCAAAATTAGGATTTAAAAATAATAAATAGTAGCGCTGTCATACAAGGCATAACCATTGAAACGATGAAGTGAGCTCATTAATATTCCAAGAGGAGTAGTGGTTTCTCCCGCGAATGAAATTTTTTTAAGCCTTGAACATCATGGAGTGTGACATAAACTAGGATTTAGAAATTCGACTTGGATTTCCATTTTAGTTAGGATTCCTTTTTGTCATGGAAGCTTTTATTGGAACGATTCGAGTTAACCGCGTGAAGCAGCCTTTTAGTGGTCGCAAAAGTGGATTCAATTTTAAATGGACTCTCGTTTAAGCATGTGCAAATATAGAAATGGATGGTTGAGATTTCTCACATCGATCCGCAAATTAAAAATTGATGATCGGGAGTTTATACTACGGCAATGTTTTATAACTCCAACCAACGCAGTTAATGAATCTAAAACATTAAGCCGTCGAAAAGGATATTTTTTGAAAATATGAAACAATTAATCCAAATCTTGAAATTGATTAATCAGCATCCTTTGACACGAGATCAAAAATTCAGAGCTCTTTTACGCTGGATCCGATGGCAAATGGGAAGTCGATTAATTTCAGAAAAAGTAATGCATACATGGATCAAAAATATTACTTTTTTGGTTGGGCAAGGCGAAACAGGATTGACTGGAAATCTTTATGTAGGGCTTCATGAATTTACCGATATGGCTTTTGTGCTTCACTTTACGCGAAAACAGGATTGGTTTGTTGATGTGGGCGCTAATGCGGGATCCTATACCTTGCTTTGTGGTGGAGTGTGTGGAGCACGAGGTTATGCAATTGAACCCATTCCAGAAACCTTCCAGCGATTACGCAAAAATATTCAATTAAATGATTTAGAGACCCGTGTACAAATATTCAATGTAGGTATGGGATCCCGTGTAGGCTATCAGCGTTTTTCAAGCCGTAATGACTGTATGAATCGGATTATTGCAACGAAACATTCAAAGGATTTTGTTCAAGTGCGTGTGGAAACCTTGGATCGAATTTTAAAAAAATCCAATCCTCGTATTATGAAAATTGATGTCGAGGGCTATGAAGTTCCAGTATTACAGGGAGCGCATCATCTGCTTGAAAAAAGATCCATGAAAGCGATCTTGATTGAAACCAATGATAGTGGACAAACATATGGGTTTACCAATCAAGCCATTGCAGTTCAGATGTTAAAACATCAATTCAAGGCGTATGAATATGATCCTTGGCAGCGTCGGTTGAAGAAATTAGAAAAACCATGTCAGGATCAAGGAAATACTTTATTTATTCGCGATCTTGCTTTTGTTCAAAAACGTGTCGAGGCGGCTCCTCGAGTGGAGATTTTAGGACATGCTTTTTAAATGGATTTTGAAATTTGGGTCTAGTGGCACGGTCGAATTCAAAGACCGCCGGGCGTCCATTTAAAAAAAGTTTTTGCTTTTCAAAAAAGAGTCAGACTGCATAAAACGAGTTAAGACTTCGGAACTTCCTTTTAATTGTCGAACAATATCTTTAAATGTCCATGATCTAAAATAACAAGCTTGTGTTTTCTGGGTCCCAATCGCTTTTTTCAAATCATCCGGTGTTTGACCATGAAAAAGTGTGCAAGCCATGCCAACAAAAGCACTATCATGCGCATCACTGGATCCAATGGCTGCTAATTTGAATTTTTGAAGTAATTTTTGAACAGGTCGATTTCCTAAAAAAGAAAGAGCATCGCCATGGTTGATCGATTCAATACCATCAAAGGGGATATTGGGCAAAAGATTGGCCGCTCGAGGTTCTGGAGCCGTTCGTCCAACATAGAGATGAAAGGGATGCGGCAGAATAGCAAGTCCATTTTGTTCATGAATTTTTCGAACAGTGTCCAAAGCACTTAGATGTGGCTCGACAGGATGGGTTAAAAAAAGTCCTAGGATATGACCATTACGACTGCTGATTT
>DAHXKG010000013.1:0-283 GCA_027366525.1 candidate division FCPU426 bacterium | reverse complement strand
CCCAAAATCACTTGAACGTGAAGTTCCGGATGCTGTTGCGCATAGGCGTGAGCATGATAAGCGCCTTCCATCGTATCATGATCAGTGATGGCAACCAACGTGATGCCGTTTTGGGATGCGCTGTCAACAACGGTAGCTGGGGAGTGAAGTCCATCTGAAAAATAGGTATGAACATGCAAATCGGCTTTTTTAAAGTTCATTAATGTACCGAGATTCGGTTTCATGATCCATACGATAGACTGAGTAGAATCAAATGAGTTAAAATTTAAGTTAAACTTAGGTA
>DAHXKG010000012.1 GCA_027366525.1 candidate division FCPU426 bacterium | reverse complement strand
CGTCGGTGTGTTCGTCGGTGTATTCGTGGGGGTATTGGTTGGCGTGTTCGTCGGTGTGTTCATTGGTGTGTTGGTCGGCGTACTTGTTGGAGTACAAACTGCTGCCAAAAGCTGAATTGCTCCAGCAACCCAATCAGCTGCTGTCGACGAGATAACAGCATTTGTTACTGCCCCAGAAAAAACTGAGAAATTATCACTCAGCCCTCCTTCCACATTACTTCCAGACGATCCGCTATTGCTAGAAACGGTTGCTCTTAACGTTCCAATGTTTCCAGAGATGGTCCCGCTTTGCGCCAAAGCATAACCGCCTACAATATAATCGTTCGCATTGGCAGAATTGAAAACAACTGTCATGCCTGCTGTTGTCCCTTCGGCAGTTACTGCTGATCCTAAGTTCGCCACATTCGTATATTGTGCTATGCAAACAGTCCAATTTCTTACAGATGTTCCCAGTTGAACATTAATAGAGGTAGCATTGGTTTGTGCATGCGTCCACCAAATGTATAAACCTGGGTAACCAGGATTGATGCTATTGTCTGAATAAATGCTCACAGGATTGGAATAAACATTGCCACCGTTGTCTGTCACCGCAGTAACACTTGAACCGCTAACATCATTCCGCATTGAAACAACAATAACCACATCTTGGCCGGCAACTATAGTTTGAGGTCCTGAAAGAGTAATACCCATAGAAGAACCGGATGGTGCAACCGTTGCTGCCGCACTACCTGTTACAAATGAAATCATGGGGCATGTTTGAGCTTGAACTTTAGAAATAATTCCCACGATCAAAAAAGTAATGAGAGCTATTTGAATCCAATGCTTCATGAGTTCCTTTCTATCGAAAGTCAAAACCACCAGTAATTACCAATGTATATTTTGTGGTATTAAATTCAAAATGCATTAAAATTTGCTTGCCGTGTCTTCCTCGAACTTGCCTTTCAACTACCGGCATAGCCTGTAGAACTCTAATCAACTTGATAGCAAGAATCTTCCATTTAAGTAAATCGTTTTCCTTTATAAATAAAAATTTAAGTGGATACGTAGTTAACCTCCCAAAAATTAGATCGTCGCAAACCTGATCAAACCCTGTCAAAAAGAAAAATAATAAAGTTATATGATTATCATATAAGATTTAACGTTAAAATCAAATGTTTTTATACACTTAAAAAAATCAAAACAACCATTTATCTTCAACTAGAAAAACCGTTCCTAAAATTCAGGTTTGAAGGTTCTTAATTACCCGTAATCACGGACAAAAATTCCAGTTCTATAGGCGAGTAGATATAAAAAAGCATCTAGTTCTAGATCACCATTTTAATCATTTTCCAGCATTCTCGGAGATTTTTTCAAATGCAGCTTTTTTAGAGTTTGGAAATGACAGGTGGTAGTTCTCATTTGTCTACAAAACCAAATCCATCCTCATGATCTCTAGGTTTCATATCCAAATCCATAATTTTTTCAAAAAATATCTAAATTGTCTGTCCAAATTAGTTTCTTTAAAACCAGATCTGGCCCAAAATAAATCCAAATCGTCAACTGCACCATGTAAGTTCTGGCTCGGTTTGACGATAACTTCTCCACTTGGACAACCGTAAACTACATTTGGACTACGAGTGTTTTACGCTTCCAAAAACAATTGCCAGCTGAACACTGATAAATAATATCCCCAAACCAACCATTCCCACCTGAGCTAACTGCCGAATGTCAAAATTTCCAACTCTGAAAATCAAAAAATAGGCAATGAGCAAATTAAAGTTGCCCCAAAGAACATTGATCAAGGGTGACGATAAAGCTCTTCCAGGCGGTTTTCCAAAAGGTGATGGAAACTTCCTTCCTGAAACTCCATTCACAAAATGAGGCACAACATTTCCCAAAAAAGCCCCTCCAAAAAAATATGACACATAAACATACCAGGCCATACTGACCTCCTTTCATTTATTAAACTTCCTAAATTTTGCCCAAAACCTTTATCCGTTATGGACAATTTATGCGACCCCAAAGGAAAACTCCTCTAACAGGAGAAATCCTAGATAACCCTAGCCATTACCCGATCTGAATTTTGAGTCACTCATGCTCCAGTAAAACTTTGCCCAAATAAAATTTTTTCATGTCCCATCACGCCTAATTCGATTTTTTCATTAATATTATAATAAAATCAATTCTTGGAGAACAAACCACTGCTCAAATATGAAGAAATTCAACCACACAATAATAAGTTTAAACATCCTTGTGGTCAAAGATTTATAAAATATTTTCAATGATAAACAGGACTTGAAAATCTTTGGAGTACCCATTCTCAAAAATGGAGCTGGGGATGGGAATCGAACCCACGACCTACGGTTTACGAAACCGTTGCTCTACCGACTGAGCTACCCCAGCGAAGCTTGTCGTAAAATGATTTAACTTTACCACAAATTTTTAAAGCTATAAATTGTTTTTCAAGTTTAATTCAATTTCATTTAAAACATCTCTTTTTTAGAAACCTTAGCCTTTTACTTTCTACTAGTCTGCAGAATTGTTTTTAAAACACAATCTAGATTTGTCATAAGCACCGGACTTGGCTTGTTCACCTTCCGATCGACTTGTTAACTTTGATTTCGGTGGATCTACTGAAGATCTGCAACACATATTTCTCTTAACCGGAAACAAATCATGACTTCTCTAGAATGATTTAAAGTGGGTTGGATTTTTTTATAAGCCTATTGCTTGTTTTTTAATCCAAATCAAAAAAATCATTTGTTTTTTTATTCCAAAACGTATAACATCCACCATTGATTTTAACTTTACACTTGTACTTGAATGCCTATTCCCTGACAATTGGCAAAGGAATATCGAGAACAGACCGTATATCTTTATTACGCAATTCTAAGTGTTACTAAAAAAAATTTGAACCAATCTACTTTCTTTAATATCGTGTTGCTTTTGCAATAAAAAAATTCTCGCACTACCAGGACACGTGCTTATTTCAACTGGCCTTTAAAACTCACTTCATGGCATCAAAATTTTAAAAAGGTTGTCCTAATGCATACTCCATAAATTGAGAATCATCCGTAATATTTACCAATGAACCGAGCATTTTTCAATTTGCTCACTCGAGCGTTTTTGAAATAAAATATACCCTTTTTCTTTCCCAAATTGCCACAAATCATAGGTCAACTTAACATCCTGTTGACAATATTGGATCACTTGATCGTGTTTGCCCTCGCGCCACCATTGCACTGCCAAAACGCCATCTGCCATCTTTTCGGCCCCACCTAAAGTATACTGGGCTAAATGAGCCAGTGAGAGTCGATGTTTCAATATTTTATAAAGACTATCCATTAAATCAAGCGATGGTAAGGTTTGTAATGGAACGGTCGTATAACCCTGAAGAACTTTGTAATCAAATCCAAGCGTATTGAAGCCAATAACCAATCGAGAAATTTTCAAATGATGAATTAAATTTTGAACTTGATTTTCTACATAAGTAAAATATCGTTCTTGTTCTACATCATAAACCACAGCACAGGCTAATTTAAGTCCAGGTAAATTACTCCAACCTCCGGGAATCTCCTTCGCTAAAAATTGGGTTTCAATATCAAAAACAATAGGGCCTGTTGCAGACGGCAACGCGCTAGGATTTATTTCACGTTGAATATTTTGGGAATTCAAAGGCTCTCCTTTAAGAAATCAATCCGGTCCAAGGGTGTTGAATCATTGATGTGAAAATGGTCTCTTTTAATTTCACCTTGATTTAACAATCCAAAATTATTATCGTTATGCTACCGGTTGAATTGAATAATGATTTTACAGGATATCTATGGAAAATGAACGAAGAAATTTTGATCAGGAAGCCGCCGTTTGGGAAGAAAAGCCAGAACGGGTAAAAATCGCCAAGAATGTTAGTCAATCGATGCTCAAAACAATTCCTTTTGACTCTTCGATGCATGTATTGGATTTTGGATGCGGAACCGGACTCATCTCGCTTGCCATTCAGCCTCATGTTCAAACCATTACAGGCATTGATACTTCTCAAGGAATGTTAAAAGTCTTTCAAAACAAAGTGGATACCCAACATCTGCTCAATGTAAAAATTCGTTATTTAGATCTTGAACATGAGGACACACTTTCAGAAAAATTTCATGTGATTGTAAGTAGTATGACACTCCATCATGTTCCTGATACCCAAAAGATTCTGGATAAATTCTATCAGCTTTTAGAGCCCAAAGGCATTCTGGCATTAGCTGATTTGGATCGTGAGGACGGTTTATTTCATCAGGATAATCACGGAGTTTTTCACCATGGATTTGATCGTACCGCTTTATCCCATCTTTTTGAAAAAGCAGGATTCCGGAACACTCAAGTCCAAACAGCCGCAGAAACGATGCGGTCTGTTCCCAATCAAGACCAACGGAAATTCACAATTTTTCTGATTTCAGGTTGGAAATAGCGTAGAACTTAAAAAATGCTTCTAAATAGTTCGACCTGCGTGTTCATGAGTCGAACCACTCGACTCATGAACACCAACTACATTTGGATTCTTCAGTTATTTTTTAAGAACGATATTGGTGATTTCAAACCAATGATGACCTGGCGTTTGAGGAGCAACGGTAAAGGTTTTAATTAAACTTAAATCCTCGGGTTTGCCCTTTTCTGCATTTGCAGGCTGATAATAAGGATTCAACCCAAACGCACTCATGGGAATACTTACAACCTGCCATTTATGACTAGGCGGAATGGTGCTGGTATTTGCAACATAATTCTGATTGTTAACATCATCAAAATTAATTTGAATAATCAGGGGTTTAAGGGTTCGAATATCAAATGAAATCGCTTTAGCCTTCGTCCAATTTTGCCCATCCCAATCTGATCCCGCTCGATACCAAAAACCACAATAGCCCCCATTTTTCAAATTATACTTGACCAGTAAGTAATTCGTAGATTTCACCCGATGGATCATATATTGAACCGACGATCCCTTTGAATCTTTGTACGTTCCACCAATTTTTGGATTATGATCTGAAAAATTTTGAACCAACAAAACACCTGAATTTCGCAGTCCATTGGAGGCGGTCGGTTGTTGAGCCCAGCTCCTCCCAACGCATAAACTTCCTATCACGATCAACCCGAACAAAATTTGCTTCATCGACATAATTACTCCTTTCGAATTACAAAAACTTTCTCACTGCCAAAACCAGACAATTGTAGCATTCGCTTCCAATTTTTTCCATTAAAGCCTTCATCCTTAAATTAATTTAGGATGATTCTCATTGACTTCAATCAGAAGATAAAACTTTAATTTCATTCAAAATTTTCCGAACACCGGGAATGGTGCGAACCACATCCGCAATGGAACGCTTTGTTCCAAAATCATCAACCACACCTGACAGCGATATTTTTCCAGCCTTAGCGCGAACTCGAATTTTTCCATTCCCCATCCCGCGAATCTGCCTCGCAATAGCTGCTTCTAATTCAACATCCTTCGGATTGGAAGACGAGGGTTGAACCAAGCCTAGCTTTCGAGATTCTTTGGGATTAAGCCCATAAGGCGTATTCGATGGTTTATTCGTCATTCGTTCCTCCGATCAAGTAATCGTCTATCTTCAACTGACACCTTGAATTTTACCGCGTTTTTTAATCTAGAGGCTATCTGAAATTTTCCTACGATTCATCCTGAATGACTCCAATAAAAATCATTTCAATAAATAACATAATAATGCTTAAAAGGAGATTATTAAAAATCCAAAATTGCCCTGCCCAAAGCAACCCCGTCAAGCACAACAATGTATAATTAACAAAAAGAAGACATACAACCAATCGTGGAACGCTAAATGCTTTCATGATCCTCACCTTAGCTCTAACATTAAACCGACCTCACTAATTTTAAACTAATTCGTACCACTTCTTCAAGTCTTGCATTAGCCCCCAATTGCTGCATAGCTTGTTCAACGGCGATTTGAGACTCCCCACTTGAAAACCCTAATGCAAGCAAGGCCTGTATGGCATCTGTCAACAGTGGGTTTTCTTTTCGAGCTTCTAGAATCAAATCCGATTTTTCAGAAGTATTTAAGAATTTAGTGACCTTTTCTTTTAAAGTCAGGACGATTTGCTGCGCTGTTTTAAGTCCAACACCAGAAATCGCTTTTAATTGTACAATGTCATTTTTAAGAATCAATTGGTATAAGGTCATCGGTGCATATGCAGAAAGAATATGCATCGCACTTTTGGGACCAATTCCTGAAACACTCATCAACCACATAAACGCTTGGCGTTCCATGTCATCCATAAAGCCAAATAGTTGAAGGGATTCTTCTCTTACATGGAGATACGTCTTAAAAAAAATGGGCTGATGCACGGCGGGTAACTGCTGTAAAGTCAACTGCGAAACCCAAATTTCATAGCCAATCCCATGTACCTCAACTTCCACATGATCCGCCCATTTCGTTTTGAGATTGCCATTGATAAACGCGATCATGAAGTGATTCCCTCAATTAAACCAGCTGAATAAACTCGCTCTTAGTTATCATCTAAAAAATTCAAATGAACGAGAATATGTAATAATTCCTCAATTTGCGTTAAAGCCGGAATATCCTTGTTTTGTGTTGCCGCATACCAAAAGGAAATGACGTTTTGATCAAGCCAAATACCTTTGGATTCATAATCTTCGTCAATAACTAAGGCCTTATAATAATGTTCATCCAGTTCCTGATCGGATATTGGGCTTTTTAATCCCGATGCACGAAGTTTGATGTGATCGCGGGCATGATTAAAATACTTTTGATCGGTGGGATCCAAGTTTTCAAAAACGACTTGAGCGGCTTCACGATCGATCGATTCAATAATAGCTCGATCAATCCAAACTCCTAAGCTTTCTTCATCCCATAAATATTCATGATTTTGATGTTCCAAAAGATGCATGGGTTGATTACTATCGGGACTCAATTTATCCGTGATGCCTTTATCAACTGTATTTTTCAAAAAATCTTCTTTGGTGACCAAAAACTTATCATCTAATGGATATCCACACTCGGCACAATACCGGGCATCTTCTGCCACTTTATTTCTACAATTTTTACATTTGATCATGCCTTTTCTCCTCGATAAATTCTTACTGATCGATCCGGCTTTAAACTCACATCAATAGCCATCCTGTTTCGTCCGAGATCCGGACGTTCCCGTTGCCATTTATCCATTTGAATATGCGTCCATGCCAAAGCCACTGCATCGGCGACATCATCAGGCTGAGGCGCTTTCGTCAAATTCAATAAAATTCGAATCATTTTTTGGATTTGATCTTTCGTCGCTCTGCCAAATCCAGTTACCGCTTGTTTCACATGAACCGGTTTATATTCATATACCGGCTTTTGAAATAACCCACACACCAATAAAGCCACTCCTCTGGCTTGACTGACTTCCATGGCTGTTTTGACATTCTGCTCAAAAAAAAGCTCTTCGATTGCAACTTCATCCGGCATCATTTGTTCAAATACGCGTGTTAAACCTTCATAAAGCGAACACAATCGCCTTGGAGTCGACTCATCACGACTGGAAGTCAACAGACCACACTGCAATAGTGTGATCTTGGGTGGCTCCATTTTTAAACTAGCATAACCCATTCTAGCCAAACCAGGGTCAATTCCCAAGACGATTTTTGATAATGGATTATATTTCTTTTTTTTCAAACTTATCCATCAGGGCTTCGCTAATTTCTATATTGGAAAAAACATTTTGCACGTCATCATGATCATCCAAGGCATCTACTAATTTTAAAACCGCTTCTGTTTTTTTTTCATCCAGTGCTATCAGCGTTTTAGGAATCATCGTGATTTCAGCACTTTCCAAAAGAATCTCTTTTTTTTCAAGAGCACTTCTGACATTTGAAAAATTCTCAACGGACGAAATAATTTCGTATATATCTTGTTTATCGGTTTTCAAATCCTCCGCTCCGGAGTTGAGAATTAATTCCATAAGAGCATCTTCACGAATTAAATCTTTTTTAATCAGAATTAAGCCTTTTTTATCAAATAAAAAACCCACCGATCCGCTTTCTCCCATATTTCCATTGTTTTTTGTAAAAATAGAGCGGATATCAGAGGCAGTTCGATTGCGATTATCGGTAACAACTTCAACTAAGATGGCAACACCTCCGGGACCATACCCTTCATAAACCATTTCCTCTAATAAGTCACTAGCCTCGGTTCCAATCCCCTTGTTTATTGCCCGTTTAATCGTATCCGAGGGCATACTGACCTCTTTGGCTTTCAGTAATATATTGCGTAGGCGTATATTGGTTTCCGGGCTGCCTCCACCGGCTTTAGCGGCTAATTGAATCTCCCGTCCGATTTTTGAAAAAATTTTTCCTCGTTTTTGATCTAAAGCGCCTTTAGTTCGCTTAATTTTGGCCCATTTTGAATGTCCGCTCATCGGCTCATGTCCTTATTGTTCAACTTCTTTTACAATTTTTAAAATCTTTAAAAACAATAAAAGTTCGCTTTCTAAGTCGACGAAAGCGAACTTCCAATTTTCTCACCTATAATTATAGCGATTTTTTTCGATTTTATTCAATAAAAACTAGAAATTTCGAGCATGCAAAACTCGTCAGATAAATAGTACTTTAGATTCATGATTTTTCAATGAACTCTAAAACTATGATTGAAAAGTTTGAACGATTTTTAAAACATGCCTAATTGGAGTCGGGCAGCTTCCGTCATCCGGCTTTGATCCCAGGGAGGATCAAAGGTCACATCCACCAAGGCTTCGTGAATGCCGGGAATCGCTTGTAATCGCGCTTCAATATCACTCTTTAGAACCGTGGACATACCGCACCCCGGAGCTGTTAAAGTCATGGTAACTTCGACTCGTTTTCCTTCGGAAGTAGACTTGAGCGTACACCCATATATCAAGCCGAGATCAACCACGTTCACTGGAATCTCTGGATCATAGCAATTGCGGAGTTGCTCCCAAACCTTTTGCTCAATTTGAACCTCATCTAACGGTTGTCCTGAATTTTGAGTGGCAGGTTTTTGCATTTCGGCCGGAATTTTTTTTCCTAAAGCATCCGCATCCAATCCATGAATGCGAACCAATTGACCATTATCTCGTTGAACAGTAAAACTTCCACCCAAGGTTTGCGTTAAATAAACCTTTTCGCCTTCAAATAACAAGGCCGATACACCCGAGGGAATAAGCACCGCGGCACAATCTCGATTTAACGTAATTAATTCCGATCCCATATATCCCCCTAATTCACCGAATCATTGTCTGAGTCTGTCGTAATCGTTTTTGAATTATGATTCAACGCGGCCTTAAAGGTATGCCATGGCAAACTCGCACATTTCACGCGAGAAGGATAATCTCGAATGCCTTGAAAAACTTTAAGACGACCCAAATGCTCGATTTGCTCTTCAGTCACCAAGTTTCCAAGTACCAGATGATGAAAGACTTGAAAAAGCGCATCAGCTTCAGGAATGGTTTTCCCTTTTAGGGCCATAGTCATCATGGAGGCTGAGGCTTTCGAAATCGCGCATCCTGAGCCATGGAATCGAATATCATGAATTAAACCGTTTTCGTCAGTGTTGAAATCCAAGGATATTTTATCGCCACACAGCGGATTAAAGCCATTGGCATGATGGTTGGCATCCGGCAATTCCCCAAAATTTCTTGGATTTTTTTGATGATCTAAAATTAATTCCTGATAAAGATCCCGCAAATCAGACATTAGCCGAGTACCTCCAACACTTTCCATAGCGCCTTGATCAATCGATCAATTTCCTCCTGAGTGTTATAGAAAGCAAACGAAGCTCTTGCTGTGGCAGGAATATCAAAAAAATCCATAACTGGTTGGGCACAATGATGTCCTGCCCGAACAGCAACCCCCTCTTCATCCAAAATAGTCCCAATATCATGCGGATGAATGTCACCTAAAGTCATGGATAAAACAGCTTCTTTCTCTTTGGCTGTTCCAATAATTTTCAAATTTGGAATTTTTAATAACGCTTGTGTGGAATAATCCAAAAGACGATTTTCATGTTCCTGAATCGATGAAAATCCAATTTTTTGAATATACGTAATCGCCTCGCTCAAAGCAATCACTTCTGCAATGGCCGGAGTCCCTGCTTCAAAACGGTACGGATGGCTTTTATAGGTAATGTGATCAAATGAAACCGTGACGATCATTTCGCCCCCCCCTTGGTAGGGTGGCATGTTTTTTAAAATAGATTCTTTGGCATAAAGAACCCCTACCCCTGTGGGGCCAAACATTTTATGCCCTGAAAAAACATAAAAGTCGCAATCCAAGGATTGTACATTCACCAAACGATGAGCCACCGCTTGAGCTCCATCAACTAATACCGGGATATTCTGGCGATGGGCCAATTGAATAATCTGCTCAATAGGATTCACGGTTCCCAAAACATTGGAAACATGCGTAATGGCAACCAATCGAGTCCGCGGCGACAATAATTTTTCATATGCATTTAAATCTAATTCCCCTTGCAGATCCATGGGAATAACTCGAATCAGGGCTTTTTTCTCTTCCGCCAATAACCGCCACGGTACAATATTGGAATGATGTTCCATCGCCGAAAGAAGGATTTCATCGCCCGGTTGAAGTACTTGACGTCCATAAGTCTGAGCAACAAGATTAATGGCCTCCGTAGCTCCGCGGGTGAAAACAATTTCTTTTTCGTTGGTGGAATTCAGAAATGTGTGAACTTGTTGTCGGGTATGCTCAAAACGCTCGGTCGCTTTCTCGCTTAACGTATGAATGCCACGGTGAACATTGGCGTTGTAAACTTCATAAAAAGACTTCAGTGCTTCAATGACCGTTTTAGGTTTTTGTGTGGTTGCAGAATTATCTAAATAAACGAGGGGTTTCCCATGAACACTTTGTTGCAATATCGGAAAATCCTTTCGGATTTTTTCCAAATATTCCCCTTCGAGTTCATTTTTTAAACTCGACGTTTGCATTGGTAAGGAAGATTTCATTTCGAGTTCCCCTTGTAAAACTGATTCACCCGGTTCCAAATGCTGGTTTTAAATTCTGGCCATGGAATGGCATCCACAATTTCACGAGAAAATCCATCAATCAACATTTGTTGAGCTGCTTCCGGATGGATGCCTCTCGATTGTAAATAAAATAGGGCTTCCGCATCCAATTGTCCAGTTGCTGATCCATGTGAGCACTTCACATCATCCGCATAAATTTTCAACTGAGGCTTTGAATAAATCTGTGCATTAGAAGAAAGAAGGATATTTTTATTCTCCTGACTAGCATCCGTCTTCATTGAATTCTCCCGAACTAAAATACAACCATCAAAAACACCGACGGAATCATGATTGGCAATGCCTTTGAATTTTTCACGACTCGTGCAATTGGGGGCTTGATGATCAATAAAGGTATAATTTTCAGCTTGTTGATGGTCTTGGGTCATCCAAAGGCCTTCCAAACCACAGGAAGCTTGCGGTTGTTTCAACGCGATCACTTGCTCATGCCGAGTCCATGCACCACCCAAGATAAAAATCCGGGAGGAAAAGGAACTACCGCTTTGTTGCTCAACCGTCTGAAACGACCATTGGTTCTTATGAATCCCATTTAAATAGGCCGCGGCATGGGCGAGTTGACTTTGAGGTCGCAAATAAATTTGTGTCATCTCGGAATTCAAACTGGATTGATCCTCATTTCCACTTATAAAATATTCCAAAATCGTTCCAGAACTATATTCATCCATGACTATCACATTGTGTGAACACGAAAAGTAATCTTGAGCTTGCGTGGCAATATGGAGCATCACCAGCGGGTAATCCAAGCACTGGTTCGATTTAAAATGAAGGTAAAAACCGTCCTTGAAGCAAGCTAAATTCAAGACTGGTCCCAACTCCTTTAAATTCAATTTTGAAAACATTGATTGGATCGGAATATTTAACGAGTTTTTCAAGACGGATCGAATACTTTCAATTTCAAGCCCCGAAGGTAAGATACTATGTTGAATCGAGTACTGTCCATTCAACATCACAATCCGGTAAGGCCATTGGCCAATCACCGATTCGATTTGATTCCAGTCTAAGGATGATAAAAGGTCAGTATTTGCTGAAAACCTTTCTATTGGTCGTCCCGAAAATTTTAGTGGAAGCAACACTTTGTCCCACGGGGTATAGCTGCCTTGTTCGGTTTTAAAATCAGGAAAACCGTTATTTTTAAGTTCTTCTCTTGCTATCTGGCGTATCTGATGAAACCAAGAAGGATCCTCGGATTCAAACGAGATCAAGATCTTTTCAAGCTCCGCGTTTGAAATCAATGGTTGGGTTTCCCTGGGAATCATTGGCGTTGCTCGTGCATAGCCGTTAATTGCAAGGAATCCAAATTGCCATAGCCCTTTTGCTCTAATTCCAACGCAAGATTTTTTCCACCGGTTTTCACAATTTTTCCCTGAATCAATACATGAATATAGTCGGGTGTAATATAATCCAGCAGTCGTTGATAGTGCGTAACCATCAGAACAGAACGATCGGCCTTTTTCCAAGCATTAATTCCTGCAGCAACAATTTTTAATGCATCAATATCAAGCCCCGAATCGGTTTCATCCAAAATGGCTAGCTTGGGGTTCAACATAACCAATTGAAGAATTTCATTTTTTTTCTTTTCTCCACCTGAAAACCCCTCATTTACCGAACGTTGCAGAATGGATTCATCCATGTGAAGCTCTTTGAGCTTGATTTTGGCCAATTCCAAAAAATCGACAGCATCCAATTCAGCTTCATGAAGGCTTTGGCGTTGTGCATTCAAGGCCGCCTTCAAAAAATAAGCATTATTAACCCCTGGAATTTCAACGGGATACTGAAAGGCTAAAAAAATACCTCGTTGTGCACGTTCTTCTGGGGCCATAGTTAAGACATTTTGGTTTTCAAACATGATACTGCCCTGAGTGACTTGGCAATATTCTCGTCCAGCCAGAATATTCGCCAAGGTACTCTTGCCTGACCCATTGGGGCCCATGATTGCATGGATCTCCCCCGGGCGAATTGTTAGTTCAATACCTTTCAAAATTTCTTTTTCATTAATACATGCATGTAAATTTTTAATTGCAAGCATTTCTCTGTTCTGATTCATTTATCCCACACTTCCTTCAAGCGTAACCGCCAAAAGTTTTTGAGCTTCAACTGCAAATTCCATTGGAAGTTTCTTAAAAACCTCCTTACAAAATCCATTGACAATCAAATTAACAGCATCTTCCGTAGAAAGTCCGCGTTGCCGACAGTAAAAAATCTGATCCTCGCTGATTTTAGAAGTCGATGCCTCGTGCTCCGCCTTAGCCGTTGGATTTTTAACTTCAATGGAAGGAAGGGTTTGTGCACTACAATGACTGCCCATCAACAATGAATCACATTGAGTATAATTTCTAGCCTGGGCAGCCTTTTTTTGTATTCGAACTAATCCTCGATAGGTATTTTGCCCTTGGCCTGCTGAAATACCCTTGGAAATAATCGTGCTTGTAGTATTTTTACCTAAATGGATCATTTTAGTTCCGGTATCCGCTTGTTGAAAATGATTGGCGACCGCCACGGAATAAAATTCGCCTACCGATTCATCCCCTTGAAGAATACAAGAAGGATACTTCCAGGTAATCGCGGATCCGGTTTCGACTTGTGTCCATGAAATTTTAGAGCGGTAGCCTCGGCAAGCACCGCGTTTGGTAACAAAATTATAAACTCCACCTTTCCCCTGGGCATCACCTGGATACCAGTTCTGAACCGTGGAATATCGAATTTCCGCACGATCTAAAGCCACGAGTTCCACTACAGCTGCATGAAGTTGATTTTCATCGCGCATCGGAGCCGTACATCCTTCCAAATAACTGACATAGCTGCCTTCATCGGCAATAATCAATGTTCGCTCGAATTGCCCCGTTTTGGCCGCATTAATTCGGAAATACGTAGAAAGCTCCATGGGACATCGCGTATGTTTAGGGATATAGCAAAAAGATCCGTCGGAAAAAACAGCAGAATTTAAGGCAGCAAAAAAATTATCATTATACGGAACTACTGATCCTAAATAAGTTTGAATCAACTCGGGATGTTGTTGAACGGCCTCGGAAAATGAACAAAAAATAATTCCCAGTTTTGAAAGTTTTTCCTTAAATGTCGTTCCAACAGAAACGCTATCGAAAACCGCATCAATCGCAACCCCTGCCAAAGCCTCGCGTTCGTGCAGAGGAATACCAAGTTTTTCAAATGTTTTAAGAATTTCCGGATCAACTTCATCAAGGCTTTTAGGCGCTTGTTTTTGCGCTGACGAATAATAAATAATTTCCTCATACTGAATCGGCGGATAATGAACGGAGGACCACCTCGGCTCACGCATTTTTTTCCATGCATGATAGCACTTCAATCTCCAATTAAGCATGAACGTCGGCTCATTTTTCTTTTCCGAGATCCAATGAATAATTTCTTCGTTTAATCCCGGCGGAGCTTGCTCGGATTCAATGGACGTCGTAAATCCATAGCGGTATTTTTCATCGGTATACTGATTGGCTGAATTTTTTTTCAGAGAAGAAGTCATGCTTGATCCTTTGAAAGCCCAGAATGCATCTTGGAAGATGATCGAGTCCGTGTTGAAGAATGAATCACTCGGTTATTTCGGCTGGGATCCGATATTTCTTTTGGAGTTTCAGGCCAATTTGTTTTGATCCATTGATTCATTTTTATTTCCCCCACTAATAAATCCGTCAATTTACAATTAGAAAGCGCTTGAGCAAAAAGATGATTGACGCCCTCCCAAAGTGACCGAATTGAGCAATCGACGGACCGCACACAAACGTGAACGACCCCCGGGTATTGGTGGCAATAATCACCTGAATACAAAGGTCCTCCCAAAGCAATTAAAACCTGATAAATCGTAATTTGGTCCGCTGCTCGCGCCAATTGATATCCCCCCTGTTGCCCTCGAATGCTTTGAACCAGTTTGGCTTTCCTTAAAATACGCATTAATTTGGCAACATAAGCTGGAGTAATGGCTTCTTTTTCAGCTAAATCTTGGATGGTGGTTACTTCATCAGACCCTTGCTTGGCCATTTGAAGTATACATCGAAGTCCATATTCTTCTAAGGCTGAAAATTTCATGCTTCTGTCCTAGTTTTATCAAATTCAACTTAAGTTTGTACAATCTTGACAAAAAAGTCAAGTATAAATCCAAAAAATGATCTTTAAAAATGATCTCAAACATATGCGAAATACCCTGATTGGGGATGTAAAGCGATTGTGGGTGCATTTTTAAGAAAGAAATAAAATAGAAGAGCCTCATTTTTGATAAATTCAAAAATGAGGCTCATAAAATCTCGGCAACGTCTTACTCTCCCACTCATGATGATGAGCAGTACCATCAGCGCTGTAGGGCTTAACTTCCGTGTTCGGAATGGGAACGGGTGTTTCCCCCACGCCATAATCACCGAGAAGCACATAAATCAAAAGCAATTATAAATCAAGAGAATGGAAAAACAAGCCTACCGAAATACATCAAATACTATCATGTGGATATAATAAATCACATGACCAAGCCGCACGACTGATTAGTACTGGTCAGCTGAACTTCTTACGAAGCTTACACATCCAGCCTATCAACCTTGTAGTCTTCAAGGAGTCTTTAGAACCCTTGCGGGTTGGGATATCTCATCTTGAGGTAAGTTTCACGCTTATATGCTTTCAGCGTTTATCTCGTCCGAACATAGCTACTCTGCAAACACCCTTGGCAGGATGACAGAAGCACCAGCGGTTCGTCCTTCCCGGTCCTCTCGTACTAGGGAAAGCTCCTCTCAAATATCCTACGCCCGTACCAGATAGAGACCGAACTGTCTCACGACGTTCTGAACCCAGCTCACGTACCGCTTTAATTGGCGAACAGCCAAACCCTTGGGACCTACTTCAGCCCCAGGATGCGATGAGCCGACATCGAGGTGCCAAACCTTGCCGTCGATATGAACTCTTGGGCAAGATCAGCCTGTTATCCCCGGAGTAGCTTTTATCCGTTGAGCGACGGCCCTCCCACGAGGTACCGCCGGGTCATTAAGCCCTGCTTTCGCACCTGCTCGACTTGTGGGTCTCGCAGTTAAGCTCCCATATGCCTTTACACTCGAAAGCGCGATTTCCAACCGCGCTGAGGGAACCTTAGGGCGCCTCCGTTACACTTTAGGAGGCGACCGCCCCAGTCAAACTGTCCAGCAGACATTGTCCTTAAACCGGTTAACGGCTCAAAGTTAGAACTTCAACTCATCAAGAGTGGTATTTCACTGACGACTCTGGGAAAGCTAGCGCCTCCCCTTCAAAGTCTCCCACCTATGCTACACATGCTAAGTCAAAGTTCAGTGTCAACTTGCAGTAAAGCTTCCAGGGTCTTTTCGTCTAGATACGGGTATCGAGCATCTTCACTCGAACTACTATTTCGCCGAGCATGTTGTCGAGACAGTGCCCAGATCGTTACGCCATTCGTGCAGGTCGGAACTTACCCGACAAGGAATTTCGCTACCTTAGGACCGTTATAGTTACGGCCGCCGTTTACTGGGGCTTCGGTTCGGAGCTTCGCTTGCGCTAACCCCTCCCCTTAACCTTCCAGCACCGGGCAGGCGTCAGACCCTATACATCGTCTTTCGACTTGGCAGAGTGCTGTGTTTTTGTTAAACAGTCGCCTGAGCCATTTCTCTGCGACCCCCTCACGCTCCAAACGCAAGTTCTTCACGTTAGCGGGGCCTCTCTTTTCCCGAAGTTACGAGAGTAATTGGCCGAGTTCCTTGACAACACATAACTCGAGCGCCTTAGGATTTTCTCCTCATCTACCTGTGTCGGTTTGCGGTACGGTCACCTGAGACTTCCTAGAGGATTTTCTTGGCAGCGTAGAGTCAAAGACTTCGCCTTGCGGCTCGATTAACCCCTTGGTGTATTGACCCGCGGATTTACCTACGGATCCACCTATGAGTTCCTCCCGACTCGACCAGCGGCCGGGTTCTTCTATCTTTCTGCGTCCCCCCATCGGTATAACGCCTTTTGGTGGTTCAGGAATTTTAACCTGATATCCATCGTCTACGCTCTTCAGCCTCGACTTAGGACCGACTTACCCTGAGCGGATTACCCTTGCTCAAAGGAAACCTTAGATTTACGGCGAGCGTGTTTTTCACACGCTTTTTCGCTACTTAATCCGGAATGATCACTTCTGCTTCGTCCAGCCGTCCTCACGATCGACCTTCATCCTAACGCAGAACGCTCCTCTACCACTTAATCAATTCTAAAATCAATTAAATCCACAGCTTCGGTGACATGCTTAAGCCCCGTTAAATTGTCGGCGCAGAATCGCTCGAGCAGTGAGCTGTTACGCACTCTTTAAATGATGGCTGCTTCTAAGCCAACATCCTGATTGTCTCTGCAACTCCACATCCTTTACCACTTAGCATGTACTTAGGGACCTTAGCTGATGGGCTGGGTTGATTCCCTTTTGACCATCAACCTTAGCGCTGACAGACTGACTCCTGGGATTCCGTTAAAAGCATTCGGAGTTTAAAAGGATTTGGTAACCTGTTAAGGCCCCTAGCCCAATTAGTGCTCTACCACCTTTAACTACTTCCCAAGGCTATCCCTAAAGATATTTCGAGGAGAACCAGCTATCACGGAATTCGATTGGCTTTTCACCCCTATCCACAACTCATCCAAGCTTTTTTCAACAAACATTGGTTCGGGCCTCCACCTCATGTTAATGAGGCTTCACCCTGGTCATGGCTAGATCATCCCGTTTCGGGTCTGTTAAACGAAACTAAACGCCCTTTTAAGACTCGCTTTCGCTTCGGCTCCATTCTTCTGACAGAACTTAACCTTGCTTCGTTCAAAAACTCTCCGGATCATTATGCAAAAGGCACGCGGTCACACTGATAGGCATCGCTAACCCGTAAGCTAGCAACCTCCTAACATAGTGCTACCACTGATTGTAAGCACACGGTTTCAGGTACTGTTTCACTCCCCTCTCGGGGTTCTTTTCACCTTTCCCTCACGGTACTGCTTCACTATCGGTCGTCAGTTTGTATTTAGCTTTGGACAGTGGTCTGCCCAGATTCCCACAAGGTTTCACGTGTCTCGTGGTACTCAGGAACTTGCTAAGAGAAAAATCGATTTCGTTTACGGGGATTTCACCCTCTGTGTCAGGCCTTCCCAAACCTTTCAACTATCGATCTTTTTTGTAACTCCTCGGTTGATTCGTAACTCAACCTTGCAAGCCCTACAACTCCCTGGATGCAACGCTCACGAGCTTACACATCCAAAGTTTGAGCTGTTCCCCTTTCGCTCGCCACTACTGAGGGAATCTCGTTGATTTTTTTTCCTCAGGTTACTGAGATGTTTCACTTCACCTGGTCGGCTCACCTCGCCCTATTGAATTCAGGCAAGAGTTTTGAGGGTTTTCCTCAAATGGTTCCCCAATTCGGACATTTCCGCTTCAAAGCCTATTGCCGGCTCCACGGAACTTTTCGCAGGCTGTCACGTCCTTCATCGCCATCTGACGCCAAGGCATTCCCCATGTGCTCTTAGTAGCTTGATCACATGATTTACTATCACCGCATAATAATCTTAATGCACTCGGTTCAGCTAATAGTATTTTCCATTCTCTTATCAAAGAGCAGAATACCTTACGGTATTCAGAACCTTTCCTTTAATAACTGGAAGAAGTGTTCCATACTTAGTCGCGTACGGCCAAGTATGCAAAACTTCTTTCTTAAACCTCATTCCTAACACAAACTGGTGGAGATGACCGGGATCGAACCGGTGACCCCCTGCTTGCAAAGCAGGTGCTCTCCCAACTGAGCTACATCCCCTCTTAACCCGCCATACAAACACTGGTGGGCCTAACTGGAGTCGAACCAGTCACCTCACCCTTATCAGGGGTGCGCTCTAACCAACTGAGCTATAGGCCCATTGTATCGGGTTCACCGCTCAGCTCCAACAGCTCAGTTAAACCAGTCGGTCTTTCAAAACTAAATAGTGCATCTTCAATTGAGTATCCACTTGGAGTTACGGATCAGCCCTTTCATCACTATGAAAGGCTATCCATGTTCTCCATAGAAAGGAGGTGATCCAGCCGCACCTTCCGATACGGCTACCTTGTTACGACTTAGTCCCAATCACCAGTCATACCTTTGCCATTCGCCCCCCTTGCGGGTTAGCAAAATCGCTTCTGGTGCAACGGGCTTTCGTGACTTGACGGGCGGTGTGTACAAGGCCCGGGAACGTATTCACCGCGGCGTGCTGATCCGCGATTACTAGCAATTCCAGCTTCATGGAGTCGAGTTGCAGACTCCAATCTGAACTGAGGTCAGCTTTTTGGGATTGGCTCCCCTTTGCAGGTTTGCAACCCTCTGTACAGACCATTGTAGCACGTGTGTAGCCCTGGATATAAAGGCCATGAGGACTTGACGTCATCCCCACCTTCCTCCGATTTATCACCGGCGGTCTCTCTAGAGTGCCCAGCTTGACCCGATGGCAACTAAAGATAAGGGTTGCGCTCGTTGCGGGACTTAACCCAACATCTCACGACACGAGCTGACGACAGCCATGCAGCACCTGTCTCGTTGCCCCTTGCGGGGAAACCTACTTTCATAGGCGGTCAACGGATGTCAAACCCAGGTAAGGTTCTTCGCGTTGCGTCGAATTAAACCACATGCTCCACTGCTTGTGCGGGCCCCCGTCAATTTCTTTGAGTTTCAACCTTGCGGTCGTAGTCCCCAGGTGGAGAACTTATTGCGTTAGCTACGGCACTAGAGGAGTGGATACCTCTAACACCTAGTTCTCATCGTTTACGGCCAGGACTACCGGGGTATCTAATCCCGTTTGCTCCCCTGGCTTTCGCATCTCAGTGTCAGTATCGGACCAGAGAGCCGCCTTCGCCACCGGTGTTCCTCCCAATATCTACGCATTTCACCGCTACACTGGGAATTCCACTCTCCTCTTCCGTACTCTAGCTCTGCAGTTTCAAAGGCAGTGACTCAGTTGAGCCGAGCCATTTCACCTTTGACTTACAAAACCACCTACATGCCCTTTACACCCAATAAATCCGGACAACGTTTGCCACCTCTGTATTACCGCGGCTGCTGGCACAGAGTTAGCCGTGACTTATTCTACGTATACTATCAAGCTTACTGATTATTCACCAATAAACATTTATCTACGTCTAAAGAAGTTTACAATCCGAAGACCTTCATCCTTCACGCGGTGTCGCTCCATCAGGCTTGCGCCCATTGTGGAATATTCCAAACTGCTGCCTCCCGTAGGAGTCTGGGCCGTATCTCAGTCCCAGTGTGGCCGATCACCCTCTCAGGCCGGCTAACCATCACAGCCTTGGTAGGCCATTACCCCACCAACTAGCTAATGGTGCTTGAGCCAATCTCAAAGCGATAGCTTATAAATAGAGGCCACCTTTGACCTCATCCTCACTAGAGGACGTGGTCTTATTCGGTATTAGCACACCTTTCGGTATGTTATTCCCATCTTTGAGGGATGTTACCCAAGTATTACTCACCCGTTCGCCGCTTTACTCACCCTTGCGGGCTTTCTCGCTCGACTTGCATGTCTAAGACGCACCGCCAACGTTTGTCCTGAGCCAGAATCAAACTCTCCATCATTACTGATTTAGCTCTTTTTAAAAACCCAAAACAATTGAAAAGCACCCAATTGAACTTCAGATGCACTATTTAGTTTTCAAAGACCGATGTTAACCTCCTGCAAAACATATTTTTTGCAGGGGATAAAGTTATACTAAATTATTTATAACTCGTCAAGTAATCTTTTAAAAAATAATATAATTTTGTATCTTGGGATATCATAATATGAAACACTCTAAATTTCCAATAAATTACACCTAAATAGCGTATCTTGCCGCATTGATGGCCAGATTAATCTTCGCCTGACTTTTTAATCATAACTCAATTGCTAGTTTGAGAAATGTTTTTCCATATTTCAACAGCCAATGTTCACCGTGTTGAAATGAAATGAGATAATTAAATTGTTTGATTTGATTCGGTGTTTCTTGCTTAAATTGTCCCAATAATACCGCACCTTGTTGAACCATGCGTTTGGCTTCGGCTTTACTCGACGCAAGCTTTAAATGAACCAATAAATCTGATATCCGATACTCTCCCGGCTTTAAAGCATGTGTCGTATATGAGACTTCTTCTGAAAATTGATATCGATTTTCAAAATAGGTTTGTGCCTCATCGGCTAATTCTTTTCCATGAAACTGTTCGGTGATTCCATGAGCCAATTTCAGCTTGGCTGTTTTAGGATGCAATTGATCTTGACGCACCTGATCACAAATATCTTTCGATTCAGTGATGGAATCCCAAAGCAAAGCATAATATCGCATCATCAGTGCATCTGAAATACTCATCAACTTGGAAAACATGTCATGCGGAGTGTCCATTAATCCAATATAATTTCCATAACTCTTCGACATTTTTTTTACGCCATCCAAACCCTCTAAGATGGGCATTGATATAATGACTTCTGGAGCCTGCCCGCTTTCTTGCTGCAAAGCGCGCGCAACAAGACAATTAAATTTTTGATCGCTTCCACACATTTCCACATCGCACTGAAGCACTACAGAGTCATAGCCCTGAATTAAAGGATAAAGTATTTCATGTAATTCAATCGGACGATTTGCTTTCAATCGATTTGAAAAATCATCACGTTCCAAAATGCGAGCAACCGTATACTTGGAAGCTAGGCGAATCACATCCTCAAATGACATTGGACGGCACCATTCACTATTAAATCGAATTTCAATTTTTTCAGGATCATCATCAAGAACTTTGAAAACCTGCGTTAAATATGTTTTTGAATTGATCTCAATTTGTTCACGGGATAGTGGTTGACGAGTAACCGTTTTACCCGTTGGATCTCCAATCATTGCTGTAAAATCACCAATTAAAAATTGAACACGATGACCTAAGTCTTGAAATTGCCGAAGCTTCTTAAGAACCACAGAATGCCCTAGGTGAATATCCGGTGCCGAAGGATCTGCTCCCCACTTGATTTTCAATGGTTGTTGTCGATAATAAGACTGATTGAGTTTTTCAATAAACTCCTTACCGCTAATAATTTCCAAAATCCCTTCGGTAAGTTGTTCGTATTGATCGTCTGGTTTTTTTTTAAAAATAGGTTCCATATAGAACACATAGTTTAACTAAAAAAAACATACTTAAAAATCAAAAAATCTTATAAAATCGACTCTAACTTGATTTTTAGAAAAACACTGTTGAATGGTTAACCAAATTTATAAAATTTGATCTGGTTGAAAGGAGCTTTTAGCTTTGCCAACTAAAATTAGTCCATCGGCTAAACCTAAATCCCATCGATTATTGATTGGTTTAATTTTTGTTTTTTTAGCGTTTACCGGTATCTTCATGGGTATTCTATATGCCCACTTGCAAGAGTTACCCGATATCCGAAATTTAAGTGAATTTAAACCCATGCATGCCACGCGTTTATATGACATTCATGGAAAATTAATTGCCCAAATAGGCTCTGAACAACGCACCTTTGTCCCTCTCTCGGACATTCCACTTATTATGCAAAAAGCTCTGATTTCAATTGAAGACGCTCGGTTTTATGACCATGGAGCTTTAGACTATATTGGAATTGCTCGAGCCTTTATTATCAATGTGCTTCACGGTGGCGTACTAGAGGGTGGCAGTACCCTTACGCAGCAGCTAGCCAGAAATCTTTTTTTAACACCTCAACGAACTCTTTCGAGAAAAATTCGCGAAGCGCTTCTAGCTATTCAATTAGCCAAAAATTTTACAAAAAATCAAATTTTAGACATGTACTTTAATCAAATTTATTTTGGGCAAGGTGCTTATGGTATTGAAGCAGCTAGTCGTATTTATTTTGGAGTAAATTGCAAAGATCTAACCCTGCCCGAATGTGCGATGATTGCCGCCCTTCCCAAAGCACCTAGCTACTATGATCCATACGTTCATCCGATCCAAGCAGTTGCACGCAGAAATCTTGTGCTTAAAGCCATGCATTCCCAGGGCTATATTACTAAGTCCGAAGAAGAACTCGCTGAAATTGCACCGCTTGTTCTGAAAAGCACCAATGTGGAAAATGCTCCCTATTTTGTGGAATATGTTCAACAAGAACTTGAAAATGAATTTGGTCCCCAAGCGGTTTATAAGGATGGACTATCCGTTTATACAACTTTAAACTTGCGCCTTCAAGAAGCTGCACATAAAGCCGTCCAAGAAGGATTAAAACAAATTGAAGATCGAACCCATAAAATTATTTATGCCAATATTCCAAATCAGCAACCGCTACAAGCTGCTTTATTGTGCATTGATCCCCATACGGGAGCTATTCGAGCTATGGTTGGAGGGCGCAACTTTAATAAAAGCATGTTTAATCGAGCGATTCAAGCTGAACGACAACCTGGATCGTCTTTTAAACCTATTGTCTATACTACCGCCTTAGAACAAGGTTATACCATGGCTGATATTATCCTAGACGCTCCTATCGTTTTTAAAAATGCCAATGGAACAACTTGGAGTCCTGAAGATTATGATAATCACTTTCATGGCCCAACAACACTCCATTATGCTCTAGAAAACTCCATTAATGTGGTTACTATTAAATTACTGAATAATATTGGGATTGATCCCGTCATTCGGATGGCCCGCAAAATGGGCATTACTTCTCCACTTACTCCAAATTTAACTTTGGCGTTAGGAAGTTCCGATGTAACGCTTGAGGAACTTGTGCGTGCTTATTCGATTTTTGATAATCAGGGTATTCGAGTTGAACCATTTGGTATTTTATATGTTAAAAATGCGAACGGTAAAACAATTGAAATAACTCATTCTCAGGCTGTTTCAGTCATTGATCCACAAACCGCCTACATCATTACGCACACACTGGAATCCGTTATCAATCATGGAACCGGACAACTAATTCGGCAACTGGGATTTACCTATCCAGCAGCAGGTAAAACTGGAACCACCAATAATGAAATTGATGCATGGTTTATTGGATATACGCCACAGTTAACTTGTGGCGTTTGGGTTGGCTATGATCAACGTCAAAGCATCGGACCTAATGAAGTCGGAGGGTATGCCGCAGCGCCGATTTGGGAAAATTTTATGAAACATGCACTTGAAAATCAAAAACCTGAAAATTTCACTGTTCCACCTGGGATTGTTGAAAAACGCATCTGTAATAGAACAGGCCTTTTGGCCATACCCGGGTGTTGTCAACATACGACTCTTGAAGTTTTCAAAAAAGACACGGTTCCACTTCGCCATTGTAAAGGAACCTTTAATCAAATTTCCAGTTTCTATGGATCGCTAAGTACAAACGTTGTTGCATCGCAACCTACACCAATAAAAAATGCTCCAACAAGTTCTGGTGATATTTACATGATTGAATCGCATCGAGCTTCCGTACCCCAGCCCACCGCCACGGCTGTAATTTCAAATCACCTTTTTGATCTCCTGCATCCACAAGTTCACTCGAAAATTTCGAATCCAGCTTTCAATCCAGTTTTCACGCCGATTCCGACGGCTACCCCCAGCAGCAGTTCAATTGAGGGATTTTAATTTTCTTCCGATACCTGTTCCAAAAAAGGCCGCAGTTGAGTTTTAATCAGATCGAGTGCATCCTTAATCGCCCCTGGAGATGCCGGTAAATTAATAATAACTGATTTTCCGCGCATGCCCGCTTGTCCCCGTGTAAATATAATCCAAGGATACTTTTCGGATATTTTGAAACGAATAAATTCTGAAACACCAGGAAGCCACTTTTCACAAACATGATAAAGCGCTTCTGGAACTCGATGGGTCCTTGACGATCCAATGCCATCAATCGTGAAAATAATATTCACTTTTTCCTGATCCGATTTAGTAATAAGCCAGTTAATGATTTCCGATTCCTGATCACCCAAAACATGTCGTTCAACCAGTTTCCATCCCATACGATTGCAAGCTGATTCTAAAATATCTCCGCATTCATCCTTCATTTGTTTAGAAATATATTTTTCACCGACAGTTATAAAAGCACAACGAATTTCCATAACCAAGGCTCCTAATACTACTTATTATTTTCAAAATTACTTTAACGAATTTTAAGCTATTTTCCAAGAAAAGATTATCCAAATAAAAAACGAAATTCGACTGGATCACTGAATTGATTGACTATATTTAAATTAAACGTTACTTAGATTGAAAACTCATGTTCCCCAAATTGCTCGTTGGCGGCAATTGAAGATCTTGCGGTGGCGGAGCATTAACATCGTTAATCGGAGGTAATGAAATAGATTGATTAGCTGTGGTAGTATCACTTTGAGATTCAAGAGAGGGCGGTAGTGGAATCGTATTTAAGTTGTTGTTTGAATTTGAGCTTCCCGATTGAGAAGGAATCGGTAAATTTTCAGATGGAGCCGTACCAGCATTGTTGGGAGAAGTTGATGTCGTATTAGACATTGATGGAGGTAATGGGGGAAGTGCTGAAGATGACGTGGATGGAGATGATGAATTTGGTACTGGAGCTGATATTATATTTGTGGTCGTCGAACTTGCAGGTGCAACTGTCGGAGAACTAGAAGGTATTGAGGATGCAACTGAGGGACTTGAGGTTTCAGGTGCTATCCAAGTCCCTAATTGTGGAGGAAGATTAGGAATGGGCGTTAAATGATATGGAGCAGGAGCTAGCGGAATTACTACAGCGGTTGAAGAATTTTTCCATGCCGGTGCAGAAGAAACTTGAACCGGCGATGATATTGGCAATGTGGCGACCGGGATGATGGGCGTCGGCGATGGTGTGGGAATTAAAAGCGAAGGTGCTGGCGTTGGTGAACTGTTATTTTTGAAGGATTTTTGTTTCAATAACGCTAATCGGGATTCTTCTTTGATCGCTTCCATTCTAGCTTGATATGATAATGCTTTCCTTTTCTGTTTTTGGGCATTAATTTTATGAATCATGGCCACAATGCGATTATGTGGAATATTTGGCAACTGCTTTAAAATTACAATTCTCAAAATTCCATCTAATGATCGAGTGGGTGTCAATCGCGCAGTGCCCTTGATGGTTGTTTCAATGCTGCTTAAATTTTCAGTACCCCAATAATTTTTAGAAAGATTCGGTACTTGTGTTGAGGTAATCACCGCATTATAGGATCGGTTAGAGTGAATACTATTATCATGAATTTGAAGTTGCTTGAAATTTTTCAAAAACAAACCATAGGTATTTTGAACAATGGTATTGAACCGAATAATGGCTTGGACTCGAAGTCCATCCGATGTAATACCAACTGCATTGGCATAAAATTTATTATTTTGAATTTGTGCAGTTGTATGACCTTGTAAATAAATACCACCGCCTTGAGTAAAATTACTTCCCTGAATAGTAAGATTTGAATTTCTAACTTGAAAAAGGCCGCCAAGAATCACGGCATTGAAAATGGAGGCGCTCCCATTCTCAATAAAAATTTTATTATATAATTCATCTTTCCCAAGATTTAAAATAACGGGACTAACAGCCTGCCCTTGGATGTTTAGATCGCCACGGATATCTAAAAAAGCGCTACCCTCAAAAACAATTTTGGTTCCTGACTCAATCGTAAGCGTAGATCCGCGAGGAACAACAACAAGCCCAACTAGATCATACGGTCCATTCACACGATTCCAAACTGTATTTCCCGATAATGTTCCTTGAATTGTAGTAGCAGCATAAAGTGGAGAATATAGTAAAAGAATTGCCAAAATACTCCATTTAAATTTGCTCACATACCATCCTTTTAAAAATAACCTTTCAGGTTAATTGAAATCAATTCTCATACTATATCACAAAAAACTATTTTATTTAAAAAAGAAAAGCCTAAAAAAAATTTTTAGGCTTTTCAGAAATCACTATTTTTTTCGACTGGAATGGCTTGCTTTAACGTTATGTTTTTCTTTTAAAACTGCTTGCGCAGCTGCCAAGCGAGCAATGGGAACTCGAAAGGGTGAGCATGATACATAATCCAACCCTGTCTCATAGCAGAATTCCACTGATTGAGGATCCCCACCATGTTCTCCACAGATACCAATCTTTAAGTTGGATTTCACCATTCTTCCCTTTTGAACACCCATTTGAACCAACTGTCCTACTCCACGACGATCCAAAACTTGAAATGGATCTTTTTCATAGATGTTTGATTCTAAATAAGAACGAATGATTTTTCCCGTATCATCTCGTGAAAACCCAAAGGTAGTTTGAGTTAGATCATTGGTTCCAAAGCTAAAGAAATCCGCCTCTTTAGCAATTTCATCGGCCATGAGAGCTGCTCGGGGAAGTTCAATCATTGTTCCAACAAGAAAATTTAATTGAACTGAATTTTTCTTCATGACTTCCATTGCTTTGCGAACAACAATTTGCTTTTGATTTTTTAATTCACCTACATCGCCCACCAATGGAATCATGATTTCTGGAACAATTTTCTTACCTTTTTTTGCCAATTCACATGCGGCTTCAAAAACAGCTTCTGTTTGCATTTCCGTAATTTCTGGATATGTAATCCCAAGTCGGCATCCTCGAAGTCCCAGCATGGGGTTAAACTCATGCAGTTCCTCTACGCGTGCTAATAATTTTTGCTTCGACTCAAGTTCTGATCCATTTTTCTGCTGACATTTCAATTTTTCAATCTCAACCATCAGTTCTTCTCGTTTGGGTAAAAACTCATGCAATGGAGGATCTAGAAATCGAATCGTTACAGGAAAACCTTGCATTTCTTCAAAAAGGCCTAAAAAGTCAGATTTTTGCATTGGCAAGAGCTTTTTGAGTGCTTCACGACGGCTTGATTCATCTTTGGCCAATATCATGGCCTGAACATGTGGCAGTCGATCTTCGGCAAAAAACATATGCTCGGTTCGACAAAGTCCAATACCTTCAGCCATAAATTTTCGTGCAACCTTGGCATCACGAGGAATATCGGCATTCGCTCGAACTTTTAATTTGCGAACAGCATCGGCCCAACCCATTAATGTTGAAAAATCACCGGACAATTCGGCATCTTGGGTTGCAAGTTTTCCGTTAAACACTTCTCCAGTTGATCCATTCAGCGAAATCCAATCGCCCTCCTTAATTACATAAGAACCAACCATAAATGTTTTCTCGGATTCGCTAACTTTAATAGACTCGCACCCGGCAACACAAGTTTTTCCCATGCCCCGTGCAACAACTGCGGCATGACTGGTCATTCCGCCTCGGCTTGTTAAGATTCCACTTGCAGCATCCATACCATGGATATCATCAGGCGAAGTCTCCAAACGAACTAAAATAACCTTTTTACCTTCGTTAACCCAATCAACAGCTTTATCGGCGGTAAAAACAACTTGTCCGGTTGCTGCCCCAGGAGAAGCTGGCAACCCTTTCGTAATCAATTCCCTAGGTGCTTTGGGATCAAATACTGGATGTAATAATTGATCTAACTGAGAAGGCGCAACACGTAATAACGCCTCTTCCTTACTAATTAATTTTTCTTTAACCAAATCAATCGCAATACGTACTGCCGCCGCCGCCGTCCGTTTGCCGGTCCTTGTTTGCAACATGAACAATTTGTTTTTTTCAATTGTAAATTCAAAATCTTGAACATCCCGATAATGTTTTTCCAATTTTTTGGTTGTATCATAAAGTTGTTTGAATACTTTCGGCATTTCTTTTTCCAACTGATCAATGGGCTTGGGAGTTCGAACTCCAGCCACGACATCTTCACCTTGAGCATTCAATAAATACTCACCATAAAATTTCTTTTCTCCGGTTGAAGGATTTCGCGTAAATCCCACACCGGTTCCAGAATCATCTCCCATGTTTCCAAAAACCATTGACTGAACATTTACCGCTGTCCCGAGATCATTCGGAATATCGTTCAAACGTCTATAAACGATGGCTCGATCATTCATCCATGATCGAAATACCGCATCTCGTGCTCCACGAAGTTGATCTAAAACATTTTGCGGAAAATCTCGATTGGTTTTGGCTCGAACTATTTTTTTAAATCGATCTACCAGTTCTTTTAAATCCTGGGTAGTTAATTGTGTGTCATTTTTAAATCCACGCTGTTCTTTTAGGTGTTCTAATTCTTTTTCAAAAAAGTCTTTATCCATTTCCATAACAACATTTCCGTACATTTGAATGAATCGTCGATAGGCATCATAAGCAAACCGTTCGTTACTCGTTGCTGCAATGAGTCCCTTAATGGTTTCATCATTGAGGCCTAGATTTAAAATAGTGTCCATCATTCCAGGCATTGAAACTTTAGCACCCGAACGGACTGAAACCAAAAGTGGATCAACATTGCCTCCAAATTTTTTCCCAAGTACTTTTTCAAGTCGTGCTAAATGAGTTAACATCTCCCGATCAATTGATTCTGGAATTTTTTTCCCATTTTCATAATAAATTTTGCAAACATCCGTTGTAATCGTAAATCCCGGAGGAACGGGAATTCCCGCATTCGTCATTTCGGCCAATCCGGCTCCTTTCCCCCCTAATAAGTCTTTCATGGTTCCTTGTCCTTCAGCTTTACCATTTCCAAAAAAATAAACACATTTTTTGGATTTAGTACGTGATGTCTTGGCAGGCATGCAATTCCTCCTCGAAATTTTAATCAATCAGTTTTCTAGCATTCAAAATTTTGTGACTCAGAAGGCATTTATTGTACCAAACGCAATTTTGAATTCAATGACATCTCACATATATATTTCCTAAAAATCGGTGAACTTAGGAAATTAAAAATAACTAACTTTTCTAAAATCACAAACTTTCATAAAAAGTTCTAGCGTCTGGTTTAAAAGGCCAAAACGATTATTACGAATTTCCTTATTTTTATCCATAACTAAAACTTTGTCAAAAAAATTATTAATTGGATTTAACAAATCTTTTAATATTTCTAATTGAGCTTCATAATCATATTGATTTTTCAATTGAGCAAACTTTTTTTGAACATTATCAACGGCTCGATAGAGTTCCACTTCTTCCGGCATTTTCAACAGTTCTTCCTTGAAGTGCGACTTGGAACCATCCGAAACTAAAATACGGGAAATTCGAACAGCCGCTTTGGTAATATCGATAAACCAATTTTCGGGTTTATTTCTAGTTAAAATTTCAACTTTCTCGAACAGCTTTGGAAGCGGAGTCTCCGCATTGTTTAGAGCCGCTTGTAGAATATCTGACGAAATATTGAGCTGGTACTGCCTTGAGTATATTTCCAAAACCGTTGTCTGAAATCTCTCTAAAATAAACTCACTAATCATAGTTTGAATTTTCACGCTTATGGATTTCCCATATAAATATTTACCGTCATTTCTTTTCCCTTGCATTAGGTTCAAAATGTCTTGAATAGATAATGGAAATTCTCGATCCAAAATAATTTTAATAATTCCAAAAGCTTGACGACGTAAAGCCAATGGATCTTTGGACCCCGTAGGAACCAATCCTAACTTAAAGCATCCAAACAGAGTGTCCAACTTATCGGCTAAACTTAAAATAGCTCCCAAGTCACTCGGAGGAATCAAATCTTCTGAAAATCTGGGTTGATAATGTTCTTGAATAGCTTGAGCGATCTCTTGGGGTTTATCCTGAAGCCGGGCATAAATACCTCCCATAATACCTTGCAATGTATTAAATTCCTTTTCCCGGATTAGATTGGTTGCCAAATCAGCTTTACATAGTTGTGCTGCCTCTTGCAAAAAAATCACTTTACTTGAGTCAAGTTTCAATAAGTGCCCTAATTGCGTAACGAGGACTTGAAGACGTTGACATTTATCACCCACTGTTCCCATTTTTTCAAGCCAAGTAATCTCATTAGCCTTCTTGGCCCATTGATTAATCGATATTTTCAAATCTTCTTCATAAAAAAACAAAGCATCTTCGAGCCTAGCTTTTAAAACATTTTCATTCATTTGAATAATAAATTGTTTATTTAAAGGACGTCCATTGATAATTCCAATAAAGTACGGTAATAAATTCTGATTTTTATCTGAAAGTGCAAAGTATTTTTGATGCTCCCGCATAGCGGTAATAATTACCGGTGAAGGAAGATTCAGATACCGGGGATCAATTTTTCCAACAATGACATCTGGACACTCGACCAAATTGCTGACCTCGTCTAAAAGGGCCTGATCCTCAATCAGTTGAGCCTCAAGTTGCTGCGCAGCCGTTTGGAGTAAATCCTTAATGCGGTTCAATCGTTCTTGCGGATCGACCCAAACTCCATTTTGCTTGAGAATTCCTTTATATTCATCTACATTTGTAACATCACTACTCTCATTTTTCAAAGAACGCAATCCATATGTTTCTCGAGAACTCCAAACGCCCGCAATTTCAAATGAAATAATCGTTTTCGAAAAAATCGCACAAATCCATCGAATGGGTCGAGCAAATTGAAAATTAGTTTCTCCCCACCGCATAACTTTAGGAAATCGAATTTTTTGAATAATTTCTGGAAAAATCAAACCCAAAATTTCTGATGTTAATTTTCCCTGCATTTTCCGAACAGCCATAACAACTTCACCTTTCGGTGTTGTCATGCGCTTTAATGAAGACACGGCCACCCCTTGAGATCGAGCAAATCCTTCTCCAGCGCGTGTAGGTAAACCATGCACATCAAAAGCAACCGTGACCGGAGGACCCAACACCTCTTGAACGACATCGTCTTGCATTTCAGGGAGTCCAACCAAATATAAAGATAAACGGCGTGGAGTATATAACATTTCAATATTTTGGCATGAGAGGCGATGATCTTTAAGTTGAGCCTCCACTAAATTTTTCATTTGAGAAACAGCCGGTTGAATGTAGGATGCGGGTAATTCTTCACATCCAATTTCCAAAAGTGCGCTTTTTAAACTCATAGCTTCCCCTTTTCTAAAAGAGGAAATCCCAAAGCTTCGCGTTCAAGTACATATTGATTGGCTGTAGCTTTAGCCATCGCACGCACGCGAGCAATATATTGCGTTCGTTCTGAAACTGAAATAGCGCCACGAGCATCCAATAAATTAAAAATGTGCGATGCTTTAATAACATAATCGTATGCTGGCCAAACTAATTTTTCATCAAGCAACCTGAAAACTTCCGATTCAAAATCCTTGAAATGCCGTAAACACATTTTCACGTTTGCAGATTCAAAATTAAAAGCTGAAAACTCTTTTTCACTTTGAAAAAAAATATCGCGATAAGTCAAGACCGAGTCATATTGAAGATCCCAAACACTATTTTTATTTTGCAAAATGGCGGCAATGCGTTCTAATCCAAATGTAATCTCTCCAGAAATCGGCTTCAACTCCAACCCACCGGACGTTTGAAAAAAAGTAAACTGTGTAATTTCAATTCCATTCATCCATACCTGCCACCCTAACCCTGAAGCCCCTAAAGTTGGCGATTCCCAGTCATCTTCAACAAATCGAATGTCATGTTCATTTTGATGAATTCCAATACGTTCCAAACAGTCTAAATAAACTTTAATCATATCTTTCGGTGAGGGTTTTAAGATTACCTGATATTGGTAATAATACTGCATGCGATTCGGATTCGCACCATAGCGTCCATCCTTAGGCCTTCGGCATGGATCGATATAGGCTACACGATATGGTTCCGGACCAAGCACTCTAAAAAAAGTTGCGGGATTGAACGTCCCAGCACCTTTTTCCAAGTCATAGGGCTGCTGAATTACACATCGTTGTTCAGCCCAGAATTGATGCAATTGTAACATCAAGTCTTGCAATGAAAGAGTCATTTTTATTCCTGTTTTTAAATCTTTAACAAAAATAAGTGATTTATGCAAGTTAAGCAAGCAAAAAACATGATCAATGTAACCATTTATGGAAGTTGGCAAATATTCAAAAAATATTCCGTCATTTTTAGTTTTTTTTCAATTGTCAACTCTAAATATGTCAATAAAACTCGCAGAATTTGATACCTTAATTTGAGATTGATCTTTAAAATATGAACCTGATGAATGTTCATTTTTTGCATACTTTTTAAATATTCGGAAATCTGAAGAGAAAACACAATTTTTGACTTGATGGTCACCTCGCAGGTGGTACCGACGAGGCCACCATACATTGGATCTAAAAAATACTGGTTATGCTTATTTTTTCCTTGGCATACCACACAGTACTGGAGTTCCAAAGAATACCCGGATTGTTTCAGAAAATGCATTAAAAAGGAGCTTATTATTTCCTGATAATAAGTGCCCCAGGTTTTTAAGGTTTCGACTGCTTTTAAAACCAATTGATACGTTTGAATTGATGCATCGTTCTCCGGCAAAACTTGCATTAATATTTCAGCAATAAGTTGAAGACTTGAAATCAATTTTAAATTGCATTTTAATTCGGGATAGGAGGATATCAATTTCGCTTGAAGAATCCAATATTCCGATGAAAATCGTGTTGGTTTTAAATAAAGTTCTGATTCAGTAAAAAATTCCAAACTGGTTGAAAGTTTACTTGTTAATTTTCGTATTCCCTTGGCTCTTCCAAAAATTTTTCCATGTGTCCATGAAAAAAGAACAAATCGTTTATCCTGTTCCTTGAGCGGAAAAGTTTGCAGAACTAACGCGCGGGTTTGAACATCGTCAACATGACTCATGGCGAAGTGGTTTCAAGCTCTTGTAACAACACCGCAATAGTTGAGGGAAAATATCCCCACCAAAACGCTGAAATTAATAATTGAAGTCCCAGCAAGGCGACTGAAAAAATGATACCAACAATGGGTAAAAATGAAAATATTTTTAATATAATATCCATAACAATTCCGACTATCAAAAAAATCAGCATCAACCATACCCCACTCCAAAAAATGCGCCAATGATTGGCGCGAAAACGCAACCATGTTTCTCGAAATGCATCCAAAATCCGCGGAGATTGCTTGACGAAATAAACTTTCAACGATGTCCAAAAATTCAAAGCCAAGACCATAAACGGAATAAATAATAGTAGTTCAACCATTCCATCTAAAAATAGCATCATCATTTTCCCAAGATAATTTTCTAAAACCATATTCAAAACCAACCCAATCCCCGATCCAATGATATCCAATATCAAAAAAACAAAAATCAATATTGAAAAAAACACTAGATAAAGTTTAAACAGTGGGAAAAAAGCTTTTGAAGATTCATTCCAAAATTCAGAGAAAGTACACGCCTCTTGTTTCGACAAGTAAAGCCATAAGCATCTTAAAAATCCTCCATTAATTAACACGCTCAACGTCATCGAAACTAAAAAAAAAATAACAAAAAAAATCAATGCCTTTAAAATCAAATAAGCATTCCATCCCTGAAATAAAATTGAAGGATCTTGGATAAAGGTTTGTTGCCATTGATTAAATGGAATGCCCTTGAATGTCGTAGATAATACTAAAACAACATAAGTTCCCAATAAAATGGTGTTCACTAGTGAAAGCAAAAACCGCATAACATAGGCAGGAAATAATGGTCGTATCAATTTGAGTGATTGTTTATATTTGACACCCAGCGGTGCATAGGACGACATCAGAGTAGGGCTCCTTTTTTAAAAATAAATGATTTGAACTCGATGGCTTATATTTTTAATCCAATGTACCATAATACATACATGCTTTAAAATTCAATTTCGTCAACCATGACTGGCTTCATTTTAATCGATGATCCATCGCTATTTAAACCATTTCCAGTGTTCTAAAGGTCAAATAAATTTGGAAAATCGAATAGTCGCCTGTTTACTCATATTGAATTTTTAGAATTCACCTTAATGGCAAATTTAGGTAATGAAAAATGAATTACTTGCCCTTTCCCACCCAAATGGGTTAAAACTTTTCCATTCCATTGAATTTGAATTCCAGCAGCATTTCCAATAATCAACTGGGCAGTTTTAGTAACTTGAAATGTCTTGATTTCCCCTGAAATCAAATCATATTGCTCGGGTTTTAAATGATCAATCGATATTTGTAGCCAACACGGTTGCGTACAGACAATCTTCAGTTTATGCGCCACTAAGGGTATATTCTGTTGAACAATGGATTGAGAAGCAACTTTCATATTAGATCCATGATGTTGTGATTCCATCACCCGCCCTAATAAAATCGCTCCCCCAATAAGAATAATTATAATAATCCACCACAACTGTGTTGAGATCCATAGTTTTAAACTTTTCACCCAATTATCCAAGAAAAAAGAAGGACGATTTGCATATGTTGAAGCAACACTATCAGAAGTTCCTGTGTCTGATTCCGGTTCATAATTTTTGATATTCCGATTTTCAACTCGCTCATCCAAGGTTTTGGTTAAGCTTAAAAATTGTTTGAACTTTTTTTCCTCTTGGGTTTGAAGCTGATTGAAATCCTTAATTTCCATATTAAATTGCCGAATGAGTTCTGCAATTTCAGGTCCATTCATGCCAATTGCTTTAGCATAGGAACGAATAAACCCACGAACATAAACCAATGAGGGGAAACTATCGTAATTGCCTTCTTCGATTGCCATCAAATTTGCAGTATTAATTTTAGTTTTTTCAGAAATTTTTTCTAACGAAATTTTTCGAGATTCGCGATGTGATTTTAAAGCTTCGCCAATATTCATGCATCCATTTCCTTAAATCATAAGTGCCTGTAAAACAGCCTTGTTTTTAAAAATCAATTCCCTCTTTAACAACAGAGACTCCTCGAGGTGGTACAAAATGGAAAAAACCATTACGAACAGGAATATTAAATTTAAACTGGTTAAAGACGATTCGAATAAGAACACTGTTTGTTCGCACGTCAACTCGATAGGGCCACCAATTTTTTTTTGAAATAAAAATTTTCATACTTTGAAAATGATATTTATTGGTTTTAGCCTTTAATAAAAGAATCGCGGTTGAAGCGGTCTCTTTCCAGAGACTAACATAACTGTCTTTAAAATATTCATCTAATCGCTGTCCGACCCTAAAATATCCCATGGAAACAGATGATCCAATTTTTTGTTTAAAATCCATATTTTGATCTGGTTGATACAATTGAGTATAACGTCGAGTCATATAAAAAAACTGATTAATCGGTGCTTGATAGTGTACATATAGTAAGTTCGGATTTTTCATGATCACTATCCCGCGCACGAGTTCGCTTGTTTTATTAATCAAATCAAGCACATGCTCATTCAAATTCATTTGAACAGTTGTAAAAGTAGTCTGCGCCTTTTCTACTTGTTGAGCAATCCATTGCACTTGAGATGATTGTTTGTGAACCACTAAAGAACTTGCCTTAGCCAGTCCAGACCCCATAACCACACTTATCCATACTAATTGGATCAACCATTTATTTTTCATATTTATTCTCTTCTTCAGTTAACGGGAATGAATCGTTCGGGTTCTGAACCGATTCCCAAGTTTCAGCATCTCCAAAAATTCTTCTCGGTTTATTGCCTTCTGCATGAGCAATTAAACCCTGCTGTTCCATTTCATCTAAAAGCCTTGCTGCGCGACTATATCCAATTTTCAATTTGCGCTGCAAAAAAGATGCAGACGCTTGTCGACTTTCCAAGACAATTCTAACAGCCTCTTCATATAATTCATCACTACTCTTTGACAAACCAACATTCGTATCTGGAAGTTCCTCCGCTAAATCAGCGACATACGACGCCGTCCCTTGATTTTTCCAAAACTGAACAAGCCGTTCAAGTTCTTCCAAAGTAACATAAGAACCTTGAAGTCGCAAGGGTTTTGAAAATCCAACCGGCAAATAAAGCATATCCCCGCGTCCTAAAAGATTTTCAGCGCCATTCATGTCTAAAATTGTTCGCGAATCCACCTTGGAAAACACTTGGAATGCAATTCGGGAAGGGAAATTGGCCTTAATCGTTCCAGTAATAATTTCCGTTGTCGGACGCTGGGTAGCTAAAACCAAATGAATGCCAACGGCTCGAGACATTTGAGCAAGACGCGTGATCTCTTCTTCTACGCGATCTCGAGCAGTCATCATAAGATCCGCTAATTCATCAATTAATACTACAATATAATACATTCGATGACTTGAAATATCGTCTTCCTTATTGCGATCGATTTTTTCATTATACCCGTCAATATCCCGTACACCCAATTCCGCCAATCGAGAATACCGTTCTTCCATTTCCTTAACAACCCATTTGAGTGACAAAGAAGCTTCTCGGGGATCACAAATAACGGGCAATGCTAAATGGGGCAAATTTTTATAAAGTGTCAATTCAACTCGTTTGGGGTCAATCAAAACCAAGCGAACTTCATCTGGCGTTAAATGAAAAATAAGACTAGCAATAAGTGTGTTAATGCAAATGCTCTTGCCTGATCCTGTTGCACCCGCAATTAACAAATGCGGCATTTCTTTTAAATTGCAAAAAACAGGTTGTCCTGAAATATCTTTGCCCAATCCAACCCAAAGTTTTTTATTTAAATCTTTAAAAGAATCTGATGATAACATATTTTTCAATTTTACCTTTTGACTCTTTCGATTAGGCACTTCAATTCCGACAACCGCTTTTCCTGGAATAGGAGCCACTACTCGAACTTGCCCACATTGCAATGCCAATGCCAAGTCATTTGCTAACGAAACAAATTGAGAAATTTTTACTCCTGCCGCAGGTTGTACTTCATATTGAGTAACCGAGGGTCCCGGATTAACACCTACCACCTGCCCACTCACATTAAAACTTTTAAGCGTTTGGATAATTTGTTGACGAACATCAATATACTGATCTTCTCCTTTACCCGTTTCCTCATCCGCTGAATCTAAAATCTTTAAACTTGGCAACTTCCATGCTCGAATTAAAGTAGGCTGTGGTTTTTTATTTTCAGCAATTAATCGAGTCAACTGTTCAGAACCTTGAACCTTTTTATCCAAACTTGATCTTCCCGTTCCTAATAAATCCATCGCGTTATTCTCATCAATAGCAGATTGAGACACTGGTTTAAAATTTATCGAATCTGCTGAATCCTTTGGGTTTTCAGAATGTTCCGATGATTTGACGATATTGAAGTCATCCGACCATGTTCGACTTGAGGTGTCATGTGTCGGGGCATCAGTTTCAACCGGTTGATTTGGTTTCCGATTTTTAAATCTCGAAATAAAAATAATCATTTTATCCTTTAACTGCTTTTGAAAATCCTGAATGGAAAAAAGCGCTTGGCGAACTCGAGCTAATTTGGGATATTGACGAAGCAAATAATTAACTCCAGTGATGATATTATTTTCAATTTCCAATAACCAAATCGAAAGCAATAATAAAAGGACACAAAGAACTATTGATCCAACATTTGTAAAAGTAACTTCAAACCAATTTCCAATAACTTGACCCAATTGACCACTAATCAAAATTTCTGATTGCATTTGATCGGGAGCAAACAAGGACCGTGAAGGCCACAAAATATATAGCAGGGTCATTAAAATGACTGCACTTAAAACCAAGCCGAGGATTTTTTGAACAGGTGGAAGAATCGGTTTCTTCTGAAAATGGCGCATTAACCATTGAAAATCAATAATCGGAATCATCCACGCACAAATTCCAAATCCCCAATATAAAAAGTAGGCAATCAGTGAACCTGGCGTTCCCATTAAATCGGTAGAAGCCCCAGTGGGAATTAAGGATAAAACCAGTATCACTTCCGCACCAACCAATACTAATCCTTTTAAAAAGAAAAAGCGTTGATTTTTATTCATCTCATTTTTCTTCCCTGCCATAATGCGGCTCACCTTAAATTTGAAACTCTAAATTTCTATTATAATTGGAAGAATCATTGGCCGACGATTTGATTTTCGAAAAAAGAATTTCAGAAGTCGTTTACGCAGCGCTTCTTTTACATGGTTCCAGTTGGTCTCTGAACTATATTTTTCTTGATTGAAATTTTCAAGAATTAATTCACGGGCCTCTTGAATAATTTCTTCTGATGAATTTTCAGAAAAACCTCGCGTAATTAACTCAGGTTTGCTAATCACGTTGCCCGTGGATGTGTCGACAATAACAAAGGCCACCACCACACCATCCGCTGAAAGTTGTTTGCGATCTCTTAAAACCACTTCGCCAATTTCCGACCAATTATTGCGATCGACCATCATAATGCCCACCGGTAATCCTTTATGAAGTTGGATCATTTGCGAATTCAATTCGAGTTGATCTCCATTTTCAACTACAAAAACTTTCGGGACACCTAAGGATTGGGCTAATTCTGCATGTAAAACCAAATGTCGATACTCGCCGTGAATCGGCACAAAATTTTTAGGCTTTACCATGAGAATCATTAATTTTTGTTCTTCTTGGCAAGCATGTCCGGTCGCGTGAATTTCCGAAATGGTCTCATATAAAACATTCGCGCCTTTTTTATAGAGTAAATTAATCACCCGTGAAATCGCGCGTTCATTGCCCGGAATCGTGCGCGCCGAAAAAATAATCAGATCGCCTGAATGAATTTTTATATCTTTATGTTCATCCAAAGCCATCCGCATCATACTGCTCATCGGTTCGCCTTGGCTGCCTGTGGTAATAATGACTACTTGGCTGTCTTCAACAGATTGTAAATTTTCAGGTAAAATCAGTTGATCGGCCGGAACATGCATATATCCTAATTCGCGAGCGACTTGAGTATTTCGAATCATGCTACGACCCAAAATACAAATTTTTCTTCCAATTTTCCTAGCAGAATTAATCACCTGCTGAATGCGATGAATATTACTTGAAAAACAGGTAACAATAATTTTCCCTTGGACGTTTGGAAAAATATTATCGAATTTTTCACCGACATTTTTCTCCGAATTCGAAATGCCCTTTCTTTCAACATTGGTTGAATCTGATAATAATAATAAAACACCCTTCTCGCCATACTCGGCAAATCGACTGAGATCCGTTGTAATTCCATCAATAGGGGTTGAATCAATTTTAAAATCACCCGTATGTATTACAATACCGACGGGGGTTTGAATGGCCAACCCACAACTGTCCGCAATACTGTGTGTGACTCGAATAAATTCCACTCGAAAAACATCAATTGTATATGTTTTTCGAGGTTGTACTTCTTTTAAAACAAGATCATGAATCCATGAAAACTCCATCAGTTTTGACTGAACAAGTCCCAGTGTTAACTTAGTTCCATAAATGGGAACATTTACTTTTTGAAGCAAATATGGAAGAGCTCCAATATGATCTTCATGCGCATGCGTTAATAAAATGGCTTTTAAATAACCTGGACGATCAATATATGCATTAAAATCCGGGATAATATAATCAATGCCGAAATGTTGATCATCGGGGAACATTAGCCCTGCATCAATCATAATGGCATGATTATGATATTCTAATAAGGCCATATTTTTTCCAATTTCTCCCAGGCCTCCCAGGGGAATAAAACGAAGTTTTTCCAAAACAGTACCTTCTTTAATTATGAATTAAACTACCTATTTTTTATTTATTCTATAACGACTTTAACCACTTATTTCAACAGAAAGATTTACGATCGTCTACTCCTCATTGCTCTTTCAAGTTTTCGTCCCAGTCAATAGTTTCCCATGATGGAGTCGGAAGTCCTACCAATTGCAAACAGTCAATAAAATCATTCGGAGGTGCAACATAAAACTGCTGACGCTGAAGCGATACTGGATGTAGAAACGACATACGAAACGAATGTAACATCGGCCGCGAAGTAACATCACGGTTTTGACCATATAAATCGTCTCCAACGATTGAATGATGGATATAATTTAAATGGACACGAATTTGATGCGTTCTTCCCGTTCCCAATTTTAATAATAGTAAGCTGAATTTTATGTTAGTATATAAAACTCTAAAAAAGGTTAAAGCAAATTTTCCATGTATGGGTTCCACCGCCATTTTTTTTCGGTGCACCAGATGTCTTCCAATTGGAGCTTCAATGCTGCCATTATTAGGCAACTGCCCGTTAACTATTGCCAAATATTCTCGCGTTAAAGTTCTCGATTTCAATTGACGAGTTAAAAATTGAAAACTCAAATCAGTTTTAGCAACAACCAGTAATCCTGATGTATTTTTATCTAATCGCTGGAGCAGTCCAGGACGCCGAACCCCTCCAACACCTTGAATTTCCGGACAATGATAAACCAAGGCATTGACTAACGTTTGATCAAAATGACCAGCCCCCGGATGAACAACCATTCCAATCGGTTTATTAATCACAATTACGTGAGGATCCTCAAAAATGATTTCCAATTTTATGGGTTGAGCTTTGATATCTGAACTCACTGGAGGAGGCACAATAACCTTGAACATTTGATGTTGCTGAACTAGCAAGCTCGCTTTCAGTTTTTTAGAATTCCCCTCATTTTGAAGAGAAATGTTTCCATTTTGAATCCATCGCTGAATAACAGTTCTCGAAACATTGGGGAGTTTTGAAATCAAAAACTGGTCTAACCGCATTGCCTGATGAGATTCATCAACTTCAAATACTAAAGCTTGATCATCCATAATATGAAATCATGTATGCTCTAATGCAGGATGATTTTTTTTAAACCACAGATGATAACAAGAAATCCATCCCACTAAAATTCCAAAAATAACCATTTGAAAAAAGCTAAAAGCTTGAGAGGGCGAAAGAAAATAAATCAAGTAATGCTTGCTTCCATTTCGACGATAAAACTCGAGAATATATCTCAGTACACCATAAGTAAACGAATAAAAACAAATATTCCACCAAGCATATTGAATTGTTTTTTTTCGCAATAATAGCATTAAACCAAATAGCGCAAAATCACCCACCATTTCATAAAGTTCTGTGGGTAAATGCGGCAAATTATCTCCAATAGCAGGAAAAATCATTCCATATTTTGCTGAAACAACTCCATAACAACAACCATTCAAAAAGCAACCAATGCGTCCAATCCCCTGACCTAATAAAACATAAGGCGCTGTTAAATCTAAGACTTTAGCGATAGGCCACTTTTTATGCTTGAGCCAAAAAAAGCCTGCAACAAAAGCTCCTAAAAGTCCTCCATACCATACGAGTCCCCCCTGCCAAATATAGAAAGCTTGGATCCAATGACTTCCCGTAAACAACTGGTGATTTTCCAATACAAACCATATCCGCGCTCCAATTAAAGATACTGGAATGATCACTGAGAAAAGATCAAACGTTGATTGGAAAATCTCTTCGCGCTTCAGGCCTAACTCTGGAACTAAATATTTTGAAAGATCTCGAGCAATTAAATAAATTCCAACTGCGAATGCCGTGGCCATACAAAGTCCATAGGAATACAAATGAAATGAGCCAATGGTCAATAGAATAGGGTACATTAGTCAACATCCTTTTTAAAAAACATATAGCTAAAAATAAAAATAACCAACCCAACACTAATACATGAATCGGCAATATTAAAAACGGGCCATCTGTAGATTTTATACCCAATGTCAATAAAATCAACTACTTTGCCATATAAAAAACGGTCCATAAAATTGCCTAACGCGCCACCCCAAATCATACCCAATGAGATACGTGGGAGCTTTTGATCATAAGGAATAAATCGTTGAATAACAAAAATAAAAAGCGTGGCTAAAACCGTAATCACGTAGAAAAACGGATTCAGAATATGGGGATTGTCACGATCCAGAATTCCAAATGCGGCACCTGGATTTTGGATATAGGTCAAATAAAAAATATTATGAATTAAAACAATCGATTGACCCAAATGCATGGTATGCATTACCCATAGCTTTGTGATCCGATCAATTACAACGACAATTAAAGCTACACCAATCAACAAAAACATCGGCAATCCTTTAAAGTTCAAAATATTTCGCATGCTTATTCAATTTTTATTTTTCTTAACACGGTCACTGCCCTTGCGCCCATCAAAACCATCTTTATTTTTTTCATGGTATTACTTGCAATATGCATTTTCTATTTTAATTTTTTTAAAAATCTCACCTTTAATTTGTACAATAAAACAAGTAAACGCATAAAGCAATTATGAAACTATTTTTCCAGACGTGAATGCTTTTGAACAATGGGAATACAGCGATCACACAAATCTGAAAAATCCAGATTCGTTCCGACCGAACTAAAATAATTCCAGCATCGAGCACATTTCTGATGTTCCGTTTTTCGAACCCTTAAACTAATTTTAGGAATGAGTGTTGATTTAACGTCGTCTGCTGGAGGAACTTCTCGAGAAAGCGTAACTTGAGAAACCAAAAAATAGGACGAAAGATTTTGAAAATGCTTTTCCAGTAGCTGATTCCATTGGTCCTCTTTACAAAAAATAAAAACTTCAGCTTGAAGTGAACTTCCAATAATTTTATCTTTTCTTAGATGTTCAATGGATTTTGAAATTTCTTCTTTCAACAAAAACAAATTCTCCCATTCATCCTTTACGACCACGTGGGACAGCAATTCCATGGAATCCGTCGATGGCCAATTGGTTAAGAAAACACTAGGAGCCATCTTAAAACTTTCGGGTAATTTTCCCCATATTTCTTCAGCGGTAAAAGATAAAATGGGAGCAATAATAATCACTAAGGTTTTTAAGATCCGATAAAGTGCCGTTTGTGCTGAACGGCGTGATAAAGAATCTTTTTCAAATGTATAGAGTCGATCTTTTAAAATATCAAAATACCGTGCACTTAGTTGCACTGCACAAAAAAATTCAATTTCATGAAATATTTTTGTAAAATTCCATGCTTCATAATATTCCGTAATTCTTAAAAGGAGTTGCCCCATTTCAAGTAAAGCCCATTGATCTAATGCTTCTAATTGATTTTCATCTTTAATTTCATGATGAACTGGTTCAAAGTCATAAAGGTTACCCATCATAAACCTAAACGTATTGCGAATTCTTCGGTAAGCCTCTGATATCCTTTCAAGCATTTCATATCCAAATGAAACATCCTCGGTATAATCCTGCGCAGAAACCCATAATCGTAAAATATCCGCCCCAAACTTTTCAACAATTTCCATTGGATTTATAACATTTCCCGCACTTTTATGCATTGCCCGACCATGGGCATCTAAAACCCATCCGTGGGTTAAAACCGAATGATAGGGTGCTTGCCCCATCAAAGCCACCGCTATCCATAGGGAAGATTGAAACCAACCTCGATATTGATCTCCTCCTTCCAGATAAAGATCTGCTGGCCATTGAAGTTCAGAACGCATTTTTAAAACCGCCAGATGAGAAATTCCTGATTCAAACCATACATCCAGAATATCATTTTCTTTTTTGAACTGGGTTCCCCCACACGTATGCACATAGTTCAGCGGAAGTAAATCTTTAGACTCGATATCAAACCAAGCGTCCACCCCTCGGTTTTTTATCAATGTTAAAATATTTTCCGTTAGTTGTTTATCGATAACAGGCTGTTCACAAGTTTGACAATAAATAATGGTAATCGGAACTCCCCAAGTTCTTTGTCTTGAAATACACCAATCACTTCGGCCCTGAACCATATTTGAAATACGCTCTTGCCCCCAAGTTGGATGCCACTGAACCTGTCGAATAGCTTCCAGACAACGATTGCGAAGTTCATGCTTTTCAATTTGGATAAACCATTGCGTGGTTGATCGAAAAATAACTGGATTTTTACATCGCCAACAATGCGGATAACTATGTACCAATTTGTCCTTGAATAATAAGTTTCCAGTTAAACGGAGCTGCTCGATTATCTTCTCATTGGCTTCCCAAATAGAAAGGCCGTGATATTTTTCCACAGTGGAATCATAAACACCATTTTCTGTAACAGGTGAATAGATAGGAAGATGATACTTTAACCCAGCTTCAAAATCTTCTCGGCCATGTCCAGGTGCCGTATGGACACAACCAGTTCCAGTGTCTGCCGTCACGTGATCGCCGACCATAACCAGAACATCTTTTTCCAAAAATGGATGTCGGCAAACCGCATATTCCATCTCGGAACCGGTAATCTCTTCAAGTATCTGATAATCGCTCCATTGACAAGTTTGAGCCACCGAGTTCAATAAAGATTTAGCAACTATATAAATATTTGAATTCACTTTAACAGTCACATAAACAAATTTTGGATTCAAGCATATACCAAGATTAGCTGGAAGAGTCCAAGGCGTTGTAGTCCAAATTAATATTTTCAAAAACTCCAACGGAGTCTTTTTCAAACTGTTGGGAGGAACTTTTTTCACTTGAAAGGCAACCGTAATCGCTGTTGATTCATGGCTTGCATACTCAACTTCCGCTTCTGCTAAAGCAGAATGACACACCGTACACCACAAAATTGGTTTCACACCCCGTGTAATAAAGCCCTGATTCAGCATATCATGAAAAGCTTCAACAATTTTAGACTCATAGTCCAATGAAAGCGTTAAATACGGATTATCAAAGTTTCCAAAAACACCTAGTCGTTTAAACTGTTGAATGTGACGATTCACATAATTTAATGCATATTCTCTGCATCTTTGACGTATTTCAACCTTCGACAATTGATGGATATGATCGCCTAGTTGTTCCACAATTTTATGCTCAATGGGCATTCCATGACAATCCCATCCAGGAACAAAAGGAGCATCCCAACCCTTTAGAGACATAAACTTAACAATAATATCCTTCAAAGTTTTATTAAGTGCCGTGCCCATATGGATATCGCCATTGGCAAATGGAGGACCATCATGAAGTATATATTTCACTTTACCTTTATTTTTTTCACGAATTTTTTGGTAAAGTCCAATTTCATCCCAAAATTTCAAGCGATCTAATTCGGATTGAAATAAATTCGCCTTCATGGGAAAATCAGTGTGTGTAATATTTAAAGTTGATTTGTAATCCATAAAATTTTAATCACTACCCGTAACTTGTTTAGAAAATGAAACCGAAAGCTTAACAAATTGTTTCAAAAAGGTAAACCCCTTAAGCCTTACTGCTAAGCAAAAATCATTCCAAAATTTCATGGTCTCATTGAATTTTATCAATAAATACCATTATCACCATTTTTAAAAATCTCAGCCACAATCTGATGAATCAATATTTAATTTATTTGGATTTAAAAAAACATTCAAGATTTTAAATAACTTTGAACATCTTTAGGATTTTTGTAAATTCAAATACAGTTTCAAATATTCTTTGGCAGAGTTTTTCCAAGAAAAATCACATTTCATTGCATTTTGAATTAAAAATTTCCAAAGTTTAGGTTGGTGAAAAGCTTCAACCGCTTTTTTTGTACACGATAATAAATCTGGACCTGAATAATTTTCAAAAACAAAACCATTGCTTTCTTTCGCATTGGGTGAAAAATTTTTAACGGTATCTGCTAAGCCGCCTGTTTTTCTAACCAAAGGAATGGTGCCATATCGCATTGCAATCATTTGGCCAAGTCCACATGGTTCAAATCGTGATGGCATTAAAAAAATATCGCTTCCTGCATAAATTAACTGGGCTAAACGATTATCGAACTTAAGATTAAGTCCGATTTTTTCTGGAAATCTATTTTTAAAGTCCTCTAACATCTGATGATACCGTACATCCCCTGTTCCTAAAATAATCAATTGGATATCCATCGACAAAAATGGCTCCAAAATATCAAAAATTAAATCTAAGCCTTTTTGATTCGTCAACCGTGAAATTAAACCAAAAATGGGAGTTTGAGGATCATAGCGCAACCCTTGCTCAGCCAGCAGCTTTCGCTTAGCCTCTTGTTTGTTTTTTAAATTTTTTACTGTATAGGGAAAAGAACTATCGATCGCAGGATCCCACTCGTCTTGATCAATTCCATTCAATATGCCGAATAAATTCTTCGTCCGTGACCGCAAGACCCCTTGTAATCCCGAACCCATCTCATCGGTTTGAATTTCATCAGCATACGTCGGAGAAACGGTTGTCAAACAATCTGAATAAACCAAACCTGCTTTTAAATAGCTGATTTGATCATAATATTCGATTCGATCCGCTGTGAATTCTTCCCATCCTAATCCAGTCATGGGCAGGAAATATTTGGGATATAATCCTTGATAAGCAAGATTATGAATTGTAAATAATGTTTTCATTTTACTAAAGTGGGCATCTTGGCGATAAAAATTTTTTTGATAAGCCGCTACTAACCCGGTTTGCCAATCATTCAAATGCAAAATATCGGGATACCAATTTAATTCTTTCATCAAGGAAAAGATCGACCGGGAAAAAAACGCAAATCGTTCTGCATTATCTTGATAATCGCCATCCGAAGTTCCGTAAAGTTGATCACGATCAAAATAATGATTGTTTTGTATAAAATAAACTGGAACCTGATCATTCCCAATGAATGACTGAAAAACACTTGCATCCACGTCCCCCATTCCCATAGGGACCCACATTTGTGATATTAAAGGCGAAAGACGATATTTTGAATCTGAAATGCTCTGATATTTTGGCATCACAATAGCCACTTCGCACTCTAATTCCGCTAACGCTTTTGGCAAAGCTCCAGCAACATCGGCTAATCCCCCTGTTTTGGCATAAGGAACTACCTCTGAAGCTACAAATAAAATCTTTATTTTGGGAATTCGTGTTTTTCGAGATGGCGACTTTTGAACCATATTCAAGATCCAAGTTACAAAATTTTAACTATAAATACTTAACAAAAAAGGCATTTTACAAGTATTTTAAAAAATGTCAAATACTTATGTAAAAAGGTAGTGTCTCAGTTTGAAGCTTTATCAATTAAGCCACAATGTCAGCCATTTCCCAAAGCTTGTCGGTCAAACCAGCTTGCATTGCTGGACTAACTCGTAAGATCTTATGAACCCTAACGAAGTTATAGAACATGAAATATAATGTCAAAACATAACAGTGATTTTCCATCTTTTTCAAGAAGCGTTGTTAGACGAGTAAAATGGCGCATTCATATCCGCATCGAAAGGTTAGCCCGTCCAACGTAGCTTGTGTTGATATGGGCTTCTTCGGGCTTGCCGGATACAGGGGTTTTGCGGGCTCCCGTACATTCAGTGGGGCTATAACGACCCTTGACGTAATCAGCGGAAGATCCATAAAGCTGAATCAGTTGAGCATAATCTATGTTACCGCCGAAAGCTCCTTCAACGGCTTCTAAATAGGCTTTGTGGCCATCGGTGGTTAATTGAATCCGATTAGTCAGTCTTGTGCGTAAATCGTCCATGAGAGGAATAGCTGAGTCTGAATCACTCTCCCCCCCTACCATGGGGCTGATATTAGCTTTGAATCGGCGTCAGTGGCTGTCCAAGTCCAAACATCACCTGCTTTTCGGATTTTTAAGATTACTGGATGTTTTTTTGCTTAGCATAACAAAAGCTCCAAATTTCATCGCGTTGAACACGTTTACTATTTATGCCGATAACATTCTTGTTTTTTATAGAACTGGCTATTTTCAGAAAATAAATCGTGAATTGTTTCGGGTTGTCTCGTTCATAAAGGCTTAACTCCTTACACTTATTGTACTTGATTCTATTAACTTTTCGCATTGATTTCCAGTCATCCAATTTGACCTTACATATAATTCTCACAAACAATCCTATTCTTTTGTTCTTATTGATTTCCGAAACATTAAGTCCAATTGCTTTTGCTTCCTCTCTTGTAATCACTCTGCCATGTGATAATGATTTTTTTTGAATTAAAAATATCTCTATAGCTTTTGTAATTTCAAGTTCTTGTTTACCATTCATCATTTATTTTGTAATAGTCGAACAGCAACTTTTTTGGAAAGCTGTTGAGCCACTTTTATTTCTTGAACTAAACGAGCATCGTATTTGTCAAGTTGTTGCATATAAGGTTGGATAACCGAATATTGACCCGAACGGGCTTCGTTGAATAGGGTTTCGTAAGAAATTATATAATCTTGAGCGGAACTAGCCTGCTGTTTTCCCTTATTATCCACATAATAAAACTGAGGATCAGTTGGACCGAATTCAGAAGTTTGGCTCCTATGAATGACGTTTGTACCAATGCAAATAATTGTTCCAGCCGATTATGCCATATGTGGAACAATAACTTCAAATTCGCTTGGAAAATATGATCTACATAGATTTACAATTCTTTCAGCCGCTAAAATATCACCACCCGATGAATTTAAAATTAAATAAAGTTTTTGATCTTTAGTTTAGGCTAATAAAACACTTTCAAGCATTTCAGCATCTACATCAGTAATCACCACATTCGGTTTGCTGAATGAAGTGGAAAAAGTAACAACTTGATCTTTTAAATATTTTTCAATTTCTCGGATTACACGTTGCGTGTTTCTGGGGCTTGATTAACTTTGCTTATTAACTTGTTAAAGGGACTATCTTTGAAATCCTTAATCATTTTTATTCCATCTTTTTTGTGCGGCTTTTCTAGCTATTTCTTTCCGTCGATCCGGTGATAAACTTTCTGCTCTCGCTTTTCCACCCTTTAAGCCTCCCATTCGTCCCATGTAGGACATAGCGGCTTTTATTTGGTTTTTTGATGGTTTTTCGCCAATCGCTTCTTGAAATACCCTAAAAGCGTCTTTTGTAAAATCTTCTTTGTCTCGTTTTTTCATATTACTATCTTAGGGATTTAATTCTAAACGGTCAAGCATCTTGCTAATCGACCATTTATTCAAATTGAGACACACCGTGAAAAACAATGCTTACTTTTTTCCAAATATCCAATTATCAGAATTTTGAGCAGAAAAAGTGACACTCGATTGAAGCTTCTTTTCAATTAAGCGTCGAATGGAAGTCACTGCAGCAGCATTGGGTATTTGATGAATGGTTTTTAAAAACGCATATCCACCATTACCTTGAGCCAAATAATCCGAAGTTATCATTTTATAATAACGATGATCATTTAAGGGATTGCCATTGATACTCACCAAAAGGTTTTTATGATCATCTTTTATTGTCATTCCTGCAACTTGCAAAAAAGCCCCAGTGCCTCGTTGAAAAAACGTTGCGTCCAAAAGCCGTTGAAGGTCATACCCGGAAATTTCAAGTGTTGTTAATTTATAACTAAATGGGAAAATATGATATAAATTTTCTCGCGTAATTGTTCCCTGCGGTATTCCTCCACGAAATGCGGCACTATTGATACATGCGATTTGACCTTGATCCATTTTTTTCATGGCCTCTGCGGTTAAATGTCCAATGACCGATTCGCTTGTATTCGATAGTTTAAAATAGTGCTTCGAAACAGTTAATGGATCATGAATACCTATCGGTAATTTTTGAAAACTGGCTTGAACCATCGTTTGCAGTTTAGCATCAGGCACTATATGGTCATTAATTGGGATCATGCGGTAATGAAAATATTGAACCCTAAAACCATTCTCGGGACTTCCCGTTAGAGTCAAATCCAATCGTCCGAGGTATCTTCCCCGATTCCCCGTCTCAACTAAAATCGGACTCGTGACCTGACCATCGGCCTCTTGAGAGCAAATAGGTTTTTTTAAAATTCGATGAGATCGCCCTCCAATAATAACTGAAAAAAATGTATCTTTATGCGCCACTTGTTGAAGTTGACTCAAGGATAAATCCGTCAAGCCAATAAAAAAATCAGCATTTTTAATCAGAATGGCATGCAGGCCTGCTGCGACTTGCCATGGACTATCAAATCGGAGACCCTGCGTGCGGTTAAATCCCGTCACAACATTGGTATGCGGATTAGTCAACCCTAAAATAGCAATCCGAACACCTTTGTATTCCAAAATAAAAGGCTTCACAAAATTGTGCGAATACGCAGGCATGATGGCATTTGATGAAAGCCATGGAAAGTTCAAAGCGTCTTTTAAGTGCAAAATAAAATCTTCTCCATAATCATAATCATGGTTACCCAAAACGACCGCTTGATAGCCCATGGTTTGATAGCTGGAATAAACAGCTTGACCTTGCGTAAAATGCGAGAGTGCTGTTCCTTGGAAAATACCCCCACTGTCTAATAACAAAACATGGTTCTTGCCGACTTCATTTTGAATTTGGCGAATTAAGGTCATTCGGCGAGAAACGCCCCCCCACTGTTGCGTATGGGCATGATTCCAAAAAGGAGTGATTTGACCATGTGTATCACCGGTAAAAAGAAGAGTTAAATGAATAGGATACGCCTGAAGTGAAGCCACTAAATTCAACATCATGGTAATCATTAGACTTGTTAAAAAAAATTTTTTAAATGATTCTGTGATTTTCAATAATATTTTTTCCATCTTTGTTACTTAAAACATCCAAAATATTTAAAATTCATTTACTGCATCATTTTCCGTTTTCAAAACATGAAAAATACCTGGCAACTCCAAAAGATCAAATACTTTATAAATTTCTGGACTTACGCTCGCAATTTTTATATCCCCACGATTTTTTCGAACATCTTTAATTACACTAATTAATACGCCAAAGCCCGCACTCGAGATATAGGTAAGTTTTTGAAAGTTCAAAACAATTTTATATTGTTTTTTTTGAAACAAATCTTGGAGAACCGTTTCGAACTCTCCTACTGTATTAATATCGAGAACGCCTCCAATATCTAAAACTACAACTGATGTATTCGACATAGCTGTTCGAGTCGATAAAATCAGTCTTTCCATTTAACAAATGTTCCTTTCAAAAATTAACCTGCTTTGGGTAATAACGCCGAGACAAATTCTTGAGCATCAAATGGAATTATATCATCCATTGTCTCCCCTACTCCTAAATATACAATAGGAATGTGAAATCGATCTGCTAATGATATCACAATTCCGCCTTTCGCGGTTCCATCTACTTTCGTTAGAACAATCCCAGTTAATCCAATGCCCTGATGAAATTCTTCAACTTGATGAATTGCATTTTGCCCCATATTCGCATCTAATACAATCCATTTTTCCAACATGGTTAATGGAATCATTTTTTCTGCAACCCGAACCAATTTTTTTAATTCTTCCATTAAACCTACTCTTGTATGAAGACGTCCTGCTGTGTCAATGATGATTGTTTGCGTTCTCTCTGAAAAATTTTTAAGTACTTTATAAATAATAGTCGCTGGAGCCTCATTTTCAAGTCCTTTGACTATATCTACTTTAACACGACTTGCCCATTGTGTCAGCTGTTCTTCTGCGGCTGCGCGAAAAGTGTCGGCTGCCACCAAAGTAACGGAACGTCCCTGATGCGTCAATTGATGTGCTAATTTTCCGGCCGTCGTAGTTTTACCAACTCCATTCACTCCAACCAAAAGAATGATCGTTGATTCAGACAATGGACCTCGCTGGTTATTTATCTGTAATTTATCCACCAGTATTTGTCGCAATTGTTCTACTATAAAGCCTGAATCATTACTTTTAGAGGAATTGGATTCAATTCTCGATTTTAACGTTTTTAAAATGTTCTCGGTCGTTTGCAAGCTAATATCTGCTAAAAGAAGTGTCTCTTCCAATTTATTAAAATCGATTTCAGGAGTCGTCCGATAATTTATAACAGCGTTCCAACTTTGTGAAATTTGATCTGCTGTTTTTTTGAGTCCTCTTTTCAACTTTTCAATAAAAAAAGCCATGCACCCCCCAAATTTAAATTCAATGATCTACTGAGAGACTAAAGTTGACTCTTCGGTATGTTCCCTAAACTTGGCAGAAACTACTTTGGACACCCCCGATTCTTGCATCGTTACCCCATAAATAACATCACCAGTCTCCATTGTTGTTTTATTATGAGAAATGACAATAAATTGGGTTTTTTTGCTGAATTCTTTGAGTAGTTGAATAAATCGCGTAATGTTTACCTCATCTAACGGAGCATCGATCTCATCCATTAAACAAAACGGACTCGGCTTCACCATAAAAAGAGCAAATAAAAGAGCTATAGCCGTTAATGCCTTTTCCCCACCAGATAATAGGCTAACTGATTGCAAACGCTTCCCTGGAGGACGTACGACTATTTCAATGCCGGATTCTAAAACATTTTCCTCTTCTAAAAGCAACTCCGCTCGTCCGCCTTCAAATAATCGTTGGAAAATATCTTTGAAATTTTCTTGCACGGTTTGAAAGGTCGATTGAAACAATTCTTTAGAAGTCAAATTAATTTTATTAATAACCTTTTTCAAATCATCCTTGGCCTTCAGCAGATCCTGCTGTTGCTCTTCTAAAAATTTACATCGTTGTGTAAGATCGTTATACTCTTCCATGGCCACCATATTGATTAAACCTAATTTTTCAATTTTCAACTGAAGTTCGGCACATTCCTTTTCAGCATCTTTAATTGAAAATTTTTCATCAAGTCCAACCGGCAAATTGGATAAATCCACTTTATATTCCAAGCTCAGTTTTTCTTCAATATTTCGCATCCCTACATTCATCGCAATTTCTTGTAGTTCCAATTCATGAAGGATTTTTTGATTCTCCCCCGCTTCACTTCGGAAACCATTCAATTGCTGCATCGCATCTTGAACTGATAAAACAAATTGGTCTCGCTCGACACGTATTTTTTGAAGTTGTGCATCTAACGAAGAATAATTTTCAGTCAACTGCTGTATCCGATGCTCGGACTCACTTAAAGTCATCACAAGATGTTCCATACGCTGATTAATATGTACGTTTTCCTCAGTTTTTTGATCGCTCAATATCAACATTTGATCCAATTCCTGTTGATACTGTTCCGCTTCTTTTTTAGCCCGCATTGCATCCGCTTCCAAAGTTTCTAACTCCATTCGGATTTGAAGCACTTGCTTAATCCACTCCTCTTTTGAAGATTGAAGAGCTTGGATTTCTTTGCGTGCCGCAGTAATTTCATCCTGAGTTAAATGATGGGTTTGTTCATTTTGAGACAAGATGGCTGACAATTGATGAATTTTTTGATCGGTGGCCTCTAAATTTTTAACTGCATCATCCTGTTGCTGCATTTGCGAAGCTTGTCGCTTTTCAACTTGTTCTAAAAGTTCATGTGTTTGAAAATCACTACGTTCCAGTTGAGAAATATTTTCAAGAATTTTTTCTTTTTGACCTTCGAATTGAGTTCGACTTGCCATCATGGTTGCTAACAACGTTCGAGCCTCTTTTAATTGAATCTCTTCTTGATCTAACCTCTCTTCAATGCTTTTTATTTTTTGATCGATTTCAAGTATTTCTCGATGGCGTCCTAAAAGCGAGACTTCTTTTAATGCCGATCCTGTCTTCCAAACTCCTAGTGGTCCTACCCAACTTCCATCTTCTGCCAAAAAAAAGAAATCCGGATAACGAGTATTCAATTCAATCGCTTCAGCTAACTCACGAACCAAAATAACTTTTGAAAAGAGAAATTGAACAATGGGTTTTATTTCCGAGTCATATTTTAAAAAATCAATCAATGCGCCACGATAGCTTGCATGCTTCTGTAATTCATGCGGAATTTCAGAAAAAGTTAATTGTTTCAAATCGCTTAAAATTAAAATTCCCACCTTCCCTTGAACATCTAATTTAAGTTTATTAGAAATCCCAAGGGCCTGTTCTTGATTTTTAACCACCAAAGCTTGCAATTGGCTTCCCAAAATCGATTCAACAATATTTTCACAGCTGGCATCCACCGTGATTAAATCTGCCACAATTCCTAAAGTATCTTGCCAAATAAGAGGCTCTGTTTTTTTGGATTGAAGGATACATTTGACACCGGAATCATATCCCGTAAACTTATTTTGTAGCTCTTCAAGTATTTGATGACGCGATCGAAGCGCCGATAACTCTGTTTGGAACTGTTGAATTAGGCTGGATATTTTCTCAACCTGTTCACCAGCTGAGGCCTGTTGAAACTGAAGATCCGTAATTTCTTCTTGGATTTTTTTTCGCTGATCCATAAATTGAGCAGATTCTTGTTGAATCAATATTAATTTTTCTTTGAGGTGAGTGTGCTCTTGATGCAACGCCAAACTAGAATTTTTCAAATCCGAGAGTTGAACTTCTAGATTTTTTTTATAAGTTCGTGCAGATTCGAGTTCAGATGTTAATTGGGCTGAATGCATTAAAATATTTAAGGCCGTGGTATTTTTGTTCTCTAAAATTTCATTTTTCAATATAAATTCTTTTTCAAGCTCCGTTAATTTGGATTCGCGTTCACCTTGCTTAAGCAATTTCTCACTTCGACGATCTTCTTGGGTTTGGAAAAAAGTTAGCCGCTCTGAAATCCACACCTTCAATTGATTTATTCTTAATTTGGATTTCACGGTTTCTTCTTCATTATGCTTATACTGATCCGTTAACAGCAGTTGGTGTTGCTTAATTCCTTCCGACTTGCCTCGATTGATTTCCATCTCGCTTTCAATT
>DAHXKG010000011.1 GCA_027366525.1 candidate division FCPU426 bacterium | reverse complement strand
TGAATTTTCGTCATAGCAATCCACATTCATTTTTGGGGATTCATCCAACCGATAACAAAGAATGGGTGATAAATATTTGGAAACCTGATGTTATTCAGGTCAATATTAGTATCAATAAAAAAAAATTTAAAGCGGTCAATCAATTCATGCCGGGTTTTTTTGTTGCCAAGATTCCATATAGAGTTCTGGATAAATTTAACCCCTATGTAGTTGAAGTCGTATATGCCAACCAAAATAGTTACAAGTATATTGATCCATATTGCTTTTGGCCTACACTCGGCGATTTGGATATACATTTGCTTGGGGAGGGACAACATCATGAGATGTATAAAAAACTTGGCTCGCATGTAATGATTTGGCAAGGAATAGAAGGGGTTTCCTTTTCCGTGTGGGCTCCGAATGCCCAAAGTATAAGCGTAGTAGGTGACTTTAACTATTGGGATGGTCGGCAACATATGATGAGAATGTTGGGATCCGGGATTTGGGAAATTTTTATTCCCCAAATTAAAGAAAATGAAAAGTATAAATTTGAAATACATGATCAAAATTACCAGAAACACTTGAAAACAGATCCAATTGCATTTTATGCAGAGCAACCTCCTAAAACGGCTTCAATTATTTTTAAATCTGGTTATCAATTTAAAAATACAAAAATTGGACAAAATGGCACCAAAAAATCCTCTAATCTTCAAAAACCGATATCTATTTATGAAGTGCATTTGGAATCATGGAGAAAAGTTCCGGATGAACAAAATCGATCGTTGACATACAAGGAATTGGCTGCACAATTGCCAGATTATGTTGAAAAAATGGGATTTACGCATGTTGAATTTTTGCCGGTTATGGAACATCCTTACGGTGGTTCTTGGGGATATCAAATTTCTTCATATTTTGCCCCGACTTCTCGATTTGGTAATCCCGATGATTTTAAGTTTTTGGTGGATTCATTTCATGAACGCAATATTGGAGTTATTTTAGATTGGGCCCCTGCCCATTTCCCGAAAGATGAATTTTCTTTGGGACGATTTGATGGAACTTCTTTATACGAACATCAAGATCCTCGCCAAGGAGAGCATCCGGATTGGGGAACGTATATATTTAATTTTGGAAGAAATGAAGTTAGAAATTTTTTGATTTCAAATGCCCTCTACTGGATTTTGAATTTTCAAGTGGATGGACTCCGAATAGATGCAGTTGCATCAATGCTTTATTTGGATTATAGTCGAAAAGATGGGGAGTGGATCCCTAATGAGAATGGCGGAAGAGAAAATTTATCAGCCATTCAATTTTTAAAGCAATTGAACGAATTGGTTTATAGTACGTCTCCAGAACCGCTGATGATCGCTGAGGAATCCACCGATTGGAATGGGGTTTCTAGACCAACATACCTTGGCGGACTAGGTTTTGGATTTAAATGGAATATGGGATGGATGCATGATACATTAAATTATTTTAGTAAGGATCCGGTTTTTAGAAAATACCACCATCAAGATCTTACCTTTGGTTTTTTATATGCTTGGAATGAAAATTTTATTTTACCGCTTTCGCATGATGAAGTAGTTCATGGAAAAAAGTCATTAATAGAAAAAATGCCCGGGGATCACTGGCAGAAATTTTCAAATTTAAGAGCTTTATATGGTTACATGTGGGCCTATCCTGGTAAAAAACATTTATTTATGGGAAATGAATGGGGGCAATGGAGAGAATGGAATCATTCTCAAAGTTTGGACTGGCATCTTTTGGATGCAGGAGATCATCGAGGCATTCAATATTTGATTTCTGAACTCAATAGACTTTATAAAACTTATCCAGCACTTTATACAAATGATTGCGATTCTGAAGGATTTAAATGGATTGAAGTTGATCAATTTAATGAAAATATAATTGTATTTAAACGGATATCTACCATGGCCATTTCAGAAATTATTTGCGTTGGGAATTTTTCTGGAAATTATCGAGAGAATTATCGAATTGGAGTTTCTAAATTGGGTTACTATTCTGAAATATTGAATACAGATTCTCGCTGGTTTGGGGGAACGAACATAGGTAATTGGGGTGGTGTACGAGCTCAAACATTGCCATATAAAGGATTTCCATTTTCAATTGAAGTGAATCTTCCGCCACTATCTACGCTCTGGTTTGAAACACCAAAATAAAATTAATTACTTTAAGGAGCTAATAATGCGCGCGCAAATTATCAAAAAAAATGCGAAACAAGTGAGTAAAGTAAAGAAAAAGCCAACAGCATGGGAATGTGTTCAATTAGCAAGGTTGCCTCAACGTCCTTTAGCGCTAGATTATATTTTGAATGTATTCAATGGATTTCAAGAGATACATGGAGATCGTTTTTTTGGCGATGATTCTGCCGTTATTGCTGGAACCGCTTTTTTGGATGATCTCCCTGTTATGCTTATTGGTCAACAACGTGGTCGTGATACCAAAGAAAATTTGGAAAGAAATTTTGGAATGATGCATCCAGAAGGATATAGAAAAGCATTACGTGTGATGAAACTGGCAGAAAAATTTTTAAAACCAATTATTACATTGATTGATACAAGTGGTGCCTTCCCCGGCGTAGGTGCTGAAGAACGAGGACAGGCTGAAGCAATTGCTAAAAATTTATTTGAAATGGCTAAAATTAAGGTTCCGATTATCTCTGTTGTGATTGGCGAAGGTGGAAGTGGCGGAGCATTAGGAATTGGTGTTGCGAATAAAGTTTTAATGATGGAAAATTCAATTTATTCGGTTATTTCTCCAGAAGGGTGTGCCACAATACTTTGGAAAAATCGCGAGCTAGTCCAACAAGCTTCAGAAGTATTACGCTTAACAGCATTGGATTTATTCAAGGCACATATTGTTGATGGTATTATTCCAGAACCTGTAGGCGGAGCGCAGTTGAACTACGCGGAGACATATAAAAATTTTAAAAAAAATATAGTTTTGAATTTAAAGCCACTGCTAAAACTATCACCGCAAACAATTGTTGAACAACGGTATAAGCGATTTAGGTCTATTGGTGAGTTTGAAGAAATGAAATCATGAAACGACTTTTATATGAAAAATTAGCAGTGTTGTTTTTGTTGTTATGGTTAACGCCATCACTTTTATTAGCGAAAAAATTAATTGTAATAAATGCAGACTATGGTGGATCACAAACAGGTCCTATTTCTGGGAATCAATTAAGTAAAGTTTGGAATTTAAAATTTGCATTGGCATTACAACAAACATTCCTTGCGCATCAATACAAGGTTTTAATGATAAGAACAGGTGATCAGCAGATCCCTGAAAAATCGCGAATTTTTCAAATAAACACATCAAAAGCGCTTTTAGCTATTTCGATTCAAGCAGACAGAGAATGGACCTATAGTTGCCAAGGCACTTGGGTTATTATTTCCCCGCCAACCAGGCAACCATCGCTTGACTCAAATGGCCTTGAAAAATGGGGATCTTTACCTTACTCCTTATATAAGCAGGATAGGTTAATAGCCGAAAATATAATCGAAAGTTTAAGTGAGAATCCAAAGTTAAATTCTTGGTCAAATTTTTATTTTAAATCAACGACTCCAACGAGCACACACGGACGTGTGCTTTGTCTCCCAGATGAAGATATTCAATATGCAACAATTCCCTCAATTGTCTTAATACCCATGTTTTTAACCTCAAAATTTGATTTAAAAAAATTTTCAAATACCGATAGAATTGATGCGTATGCAAAAAAGATTTTTATGGGAATTCAAAATGCTCTAAATATTTTGGATTCAACACAGTTGAGAAAAAGAAAATTTTCAGGAAATCAATTTGGAAATAATTAAAAAAAATCAAGTTAAAGTAGGTATAATAATTATCATTTTAACAATCGCTGTAGTTGGTGTAATGTTTTTTTTAAAAATCGGTAATTCAAGGAAGGCCCCGTTAAAGACTACATCACGCGAACATAAATTTATGTGGATTGGGGAAAACAATGGACACCCAGAGCGGATCTACATAAAAGCAATAAATATTCAAAAATATCAATGGACAAATTATAAAGAAATCATATATAAAAGTACTCATCGTATCAATAGTATAGCTCAAGTTGTTATTTGTTTTCTCAAAGGACCTCGGCAAGGTCCAATTCAAGTTCCAGTACCTCGTGGACTGAAATTAAATGATTTGTATTTTTTAAGCAATGGAGCATTAGTATTAGATTTTCGAATTCCAGAGCAATTAAGATCTCACATCGGTTTGTGGGAGTCTTTTTTAATTACTCAGGGTATAACAATGACTTTAAAGCAAAACTTCAAAGCAATAAAAAAAGTACGTTTTTTAGTTAATGGAAAACTAACAAATACTTTTCCAGGACATTATGTAATAAAAACTAGTTTTTAATGATGCTTTGTTGATCCGAAGTGTAAATTGTGGTGGAAACTATGAATCAAGAAAAAATCCCATCAAGTTATTATCCTGAATTAATAGAAAAAAAATGGAGTTCTTATTGGGAATCCCTGAAGTATTATCAGGTTCAATTGCCTAGTTCGAATCCACCATTTTGTATGGTTATGCCTCCGCCTAATGTAACTGGTCGGCTTCACATGGGTCACGCATTGAATAATACTTTGCAAGATATTATTGCACGATACAAACGGTTAAATGGATTTAATGTCCTTTGGGTTCCAGGGTGTGATCATGCTGGAATAGCTACTCAAAATGTAATTGAACGAGAATTAAAAAAAGAAAGCAAAACTCGTTTTGAAATTGGAAGAGAAGCATTTTTAAAAAAAACATGGGACTGGAAATTTAAATATGGGTCAGCAATTATAGAGCAATTAAAAAGGTTGGGTTTTTCATGCGATTGGTCGCATGAGAGATTTACAATGGATGAAGGATTATCGGATGCCGTGCAAGAAGTTTTTATTTCTCTTTTTCACGAGGATCTTATTTATCAGGATTATTACCTTGTGAATTGGTGTCCACGATGTGAAACTGCATTATCAGATATTGAAGTGGAACATAAACTGGTAAATGGGAATCTTTATTATATTCAATATAACTATGAAGAAAATTTAAATAAATATGTTGAGATAGCCACGACTCGGCCTGAAACACTTTTAGGAGATGTTGCTTTAGCGGTTCATCCGCAAGATGAACGCTATACAGATTTGTTAGGGAAACAAGTCATTATTCCTCTGATCAATCGTAAAATTCCTATCATTGCTGATGAAACGGTAGATCCAAATTTTGGAACCGGTGTAGTGAAAATTACTCCGGCACATGACTTTAATGATTTTGCAACTGGAGTGCGCCATAATTTAAATCGAATTAATATTTTAAACTCAAATGGAACGTTAAATGAAAATGGAAAGGAATATCAGGGTCTAGATCGACTAATTGCGCGAACTAAAATTGTTGAAGATTTATCAAAAAATCAATCTCTAGTTAAGATTCTACCACATGAACACAGCGTTGGCCACTGTTACCGATGTTCAACTATTATTGAACCTTACTATTCAAAACAATGGTTTGTTAAAATGCAACCCTTAGCTCAGCGAACATTGAAAGCAATTGAAGGTGATGAACTAAAGTTTGTGCCTTCAAATTGGAAAAATGAATTTAAAAAATGGCTAGATAATATTCAGGATTGGTGTATTAGCCGACAAATTTGGTGGGGCCATCGCATACCTGTTTATAATTGCAATCGATGTAGTAAGCAAATAGCTTCTAAATCCATTCCGGAGTATTGTCCACGGTGTACGTCAACAACATTCACGCAAGATCCAGATGTTTTGGATACATGGTTTTCCTCAGCATTGTGGCCATTCAGTACTCTAGGTTGGCCCAATGCCACAACAGAACTACAACAATTCTATCCTACCAATATTTTAGTTACGGGATGGGATATTTTGTTTTTTTGGGTTGCGCGTATGACGATGATGGGATTGAAATTTATGAATCAAATCCCATTTAAAGAAGTTTATATTCATTCAATTATTACTGATGAGCATGGGAAAAAAATGAGTAAATCGAAAGGTAATGTAATTGATCCGCTGGATTTAGTGGAAAAATATGGCGCCGATACATTGCGATTTACATTAGCTTGGATTGAAAATCATCAACGATATGTTTCACTAACACCCGATAAAATTGAATCGTCAAGAAATTTTATAAATAAAATCTATAATGCCATGCGATTTCTTATGATGTCCTTAGATGATACTTTTAAACCAATAACATTGTCTTTTGATGATTTAACCTCATTAGAAGATCAATGGATATGGATTAGAACAGGTGAAATATTTAAAAAAGTTACAAATAATTATGAAAATTATGAAACGGCTGAACTGTGTCAAACCCTTTATCATTTTATATGGCATGAAGTTTGCGATTGGTATCTAGAATGTGTGAAAACTAAAATTGTGTCAGAAGGAAAAAACCAAGCGATAAATCATTTAATAGCCATTTTTGAAGTTATCTTAAAAATGCTGCATCCAATAATTCCATTTGTAACTGAGGAACTGTATCATCAATTGCCAAATCGGGAAGCAAATTTAAGTCTTGAAAAATGGATAAATTATAGTGGCTCGACAAATGAGAAGCAGTTATTTGTAGTTGAGAAATTCAACCGGTTAATGGAAATGGTTACAGCAATTCGCACAATTCGAAGTGAATTTTCATTATTGCCCAATCTGAAATTAAACAGCAGTTACTTGGGGGATCAGTCTTTTATTGAATTATTGAAAGACATTGATATTCAGCGTCTTTTGAAATTATATTGTAAACTTGAAAACATCCAACCGGTTTCTGAGCGACCGCTTGGGACAGTGGCCGCAGTGGTATCAGGCGGAGAAATTTATCTTAACATGTCGGAACATCTTGATGTGAGTTCAGAGTATATTAAGAAAATCAAGGAACTTGAAAAATTGAACCAATATATACAAAATTTAAAGAACAAGCTTTTAAATGATGATTTTGTATCACGTGCTCCAAATCATGTTATTGAAAATGAAAAGAATAAACTAACTCAGTCAGAGGCGAAGGCGGATCGCCTTCAGAATATGTTGAAATATTTAAAAAACAAATAGGAAAACCATGATCCTTAAAATTGATAAAATAACAGAAACCCTATTGCGAGAATCCCTTGTTGAAGATAGTGCATGGAATGATTTAACGAGTAAAGCCATTCTTTCTGGGAAAAAAATGGGCAAAGGGATAATCTCTGCTAAAAGTGATTGCGTTATTTCAGGGTTACCGGTTGTCAAAAAAATATATCAAATTTTAGATAAAAAAATAAAATTCAAATTTCTTAAAACTGATGGCGATCAAATTGGGTGTGGGGAATCTGTGGCTGAAATTGAAGGCCCTGGAATAACATTGTTATCGGGTGAACGAGTAGCTTTGAATTTTTTAAGTCATTTGACTGGTATATCCACACTAACCCATGAATTTATTACTAAGCTTGAGAATAAAAAAATAAGTATTTTTGATACTCGAAAAACCACACCACTATGGCGAACATTAGAGAGATATGCGGTTTGTATGGGAGGAGGGCAGAATCATCGATTTAATTTATCAAAAAAAATCTTGATAAAAGACAACCACTTAATTTTAGGCGATGGAATTACCAACTGTATAAATGCAGTTCGAACTTATTGTGGGCAACAAACCGTAATTGAAGTCGAGGTTGAAAATCTGGAGCAGGCACTAGAGGCGGCACAAGCTGGAGCAGATGTAATTTTATTTGATAATATTTCACCTCAAAAATTATCGATTATATTATCAAAATTAAAAACTAAAGCAATATTGGAAGTTTCTGGAGGAATTAATCTTAAAAATATTCATTCATATTCTAAATTCGCGATTAATCGAATTTCTGTTGGTGCATTGACGCACTCTGCACCGGCAATGAATTTTTCTTTTGAAATAGAAAAATAAAAATATTTGTTTTGAAAATATTAATTAATGAACAATGAAATCTTGATTGTAAAGAAAATCTTATCTCAATTAAAAACAAAATGGTTAGGTAAATCATTGTTCTTCTATAAAAATGTTACATCAACAAACGATTTAGCACTTCAATGGATTAATCAAAAAGTTGTTAAAACAGGTAGTATTATTATTGCAAATACTCAAACTGCTGGAAGGGGAAGATTCAAACGAAAATGGTTTTCTTCGAATAAGGGTTTGTGGTTTTCAATTATTCTCAATATTAGTAATTATAACAATAAAATTCCGGATTTTTTTACTATTGCCACTTCAGTAGGAATAGTTCAAGCTTTTGAAACATTCAAACTTAAAGCAACAATTAAATGGCCCAATGATGTGTTCTTGAATAATAAAAAAATATGTGGTATTTTAACAGAAGTTGGTTATTCTCCCCAAAACGAAAAATTTCTTATTATTGGGATTGGTGTCAATGTTAATCAATCCCGTAAAGATTTTCCAATAGAAATTCAGCGGTATGCAACGAGTATTTTTTTGGAAAAAAAAATACGGATTTCGAAATTTAAATTATTACAAATCATTTTAAGCAAACTTGAAGGTATTTTTTTAAAAATTCAAAAGGGAGAACACGAATATATTTTGACGGCATGGAAACACCACACTAAGATCATGGGTCGTCAAGTTGAAGTTTTTAACAATAATAAATCATTTTTTGGAGAAGTACAGAAGATCGATTTAAATGGAAATTTGTATATCCGGACAGATCAGGGAGTGGTAAAAAAAATCAATGCTGGTGAGATTCGTATTTTATCCGTATAGATGAGGGGCATATGTGGGCTATTGATATTGGCAATACGCAGACCGTTGCTGGGTATATTCAAGATGGAAAAGTAATTTATCGAAGTCGTATTTCTTCCAAAAGATTTTTTGAAATTGCAGAATTAAATAAATGGATTAATAAATTAAAAAAAATAAAAAATACAAATATTGTCGGTATTTCTAATGTTGTTCCAAAACTAGAACCAATCTTTAAAAAAACAATTAAACATAACTTTGATCTTAATCCGATTTTTGTTGAACCGATTTGGCCCAATGCATTTAAAATGAAAATATTAATTTTGAAACCCCAAACACTTGGTGCTGATCGATGGGCCAATAGTATAGCTGCAAAAATATTATATGGATTTCCTTGTATTATAGTGGACTTTGGAACCGCCACTACCTTTGATGTTATTGATCGCAAAGGTGACTATTACGGCGGCGTAATTCTTCCAGGCATTAATATATCGTTATCAGCACTACATACCTATACAGCAAAATTACCCCTGGTCTCATTTAAAAAAATGGATTATACAATTGCTAAAGACACGGTATCTGCAATTCGATCAGGAATTTTTTGGGGTATGATTGGACAGTTGCGTGAAATTTTGCTCAGAGTTCGTAAAGAAATCGGAGTAGTTGCTCCTGCAATTGCAACAGGAGGATGGAGCTATTTGTTCCATGAAATGAATATTTTTCATAAAATCAATCAAGATTTAACTCTTCAAGGGATAGAAATTTTTACTCAAACTATATGCGCCAAATTAAAGAAGTAGAAACAGAATTTGAACCCGTTCTTAAAAAATCTTTAATTAATAAAGTAGTTTTTTTTATTATTTTGGGCTTATGGATTTTAGGGTGGATTGAATTTCGTTTTTATAACTTTTATTTAGGGTCAGCACTTATAGTTTTTGCATTTGTTTTTTTTATAGTTGGAATTTTCTTTAAAAAAAACCAGATCCACATGGATAACTTATCCTTTGCATTTTTTTTCATGATAGGCAGTTTTCTTTTTTTTAGTTATACAAAAGCCCCGGTTTTTTTATGGGGTAAGGATCCGAGTATATGGATAGCTATTCAAAATGGAGAAGTTATATCGCCTTTATGGAGTCCATTGACATATCTAGTGGGTGATGCAATTTTGTTTTTGAGTGGGAAGCATTCAACTCTTGCATTAACGTTATTATCACCAATTTTAGCTAGTTTGTGTATAGGGATGTTGAGCTATGATTTATTTAAGAAAAAATCAAAAAATATTTTAGAATATAGTTTCGTTGCCATTTTAATTGGATTGATGGGGATCAGCAAAATATTTTGGGAACATGCAACGATTTTATCTGGTTCGGTAGAGTTATTAGGTTTCTTGTTATTTTTAATTCAAAAAAAGGTTTTATCACTTTCTGAAGAAAATGAGCCATTTTCAATTGCTTTAATCGGTTTTTTATTTTCTGTTAATTGGATTTGGGGTTGTTTGGGAATTATTCAACATATTTTCACGTCTAATAGAAAAGCACACGTTTCTTTTAAAAATATTTTTTCCTTTTTGTGGGGATGTTCAGGGTATTTGTGGATTTTTTTTCGTGCCGAAAAAGTTTTTCCATCTTGGGGTGGGGAACACCCATTTTCTAAATTTATATTGTATAGTTTTAAAAATTTTCAAAATTTAAAAATTGTATTTGGGAAATCACTATTAATTGCGCCGGGAGTAATATGGTTAATAATATTTGGGACACTATTAGTAATTAGTTTTAAATTTCGATTAATGAGTAAAAAAGATAGAATTTTTTTGTGGGTTTCATTTTTGGGTCTCATGATCAGCGCTGGTACTCAAATTAAAAGTGTCGATAGTGTTTTTTTTGTTTTGTACAGTGTCGGCATGACAGTGCTCGGACAGATGTTGGATTTTTCATTGAATTTTAAAAAGAAAATCTATTTTTTATTGAGTTTTGAAGTCGTAGTGGGTGGATTGATATTTTTTATTCCTTATCAAACGTGTTTTCAACAAAACATGTATTTCCCAATGGAATACGCGCTTAATCTAAAAGGGCCGAGAGATCAAAACGATATTTTAATCGTGAATAAGGCGTTTACACAAAATTCACTATTTGAATTAAAGCGTTTAAGACTTGTTTCAAAATGCCCCATGATTTTAATCCGAAAATATTTGAGTCACCGCTGGTATCTTAAACAAGTTATCGTTAAATATCCATCGATCCTCTTTTCGAAAACATCGTCAGATACGTGGCATGTTTTAGAAAATATTATTTTGGATAATATAAATCAGCATTCCATCTTTATAACTCGTTCCAACCCTGATTCTAAATTTAAACATTGGTTAAATATTAATAAACTTGTTTTAGTACCCCATTTATTAGTAAATCAAATTTCTTATTCATCTCAAAATTATGGGCTCAAACATTTCCGATTTAATTCCATAAAATCCGTTTCGAGTTTATTGAGACAATTTGCATTTGGAAATAATGTAGAGTGGTCTAGCAAAAATTCCTTTAATAAATGTATAGAAAAGTATGTAGCTGGTTTATATCAGATGGGAATATATTTTTACTCACTCAAAGCATACTCAAAATCAATTGTCGATTTTGAGTATGCTTTGAGTTTGAACCCAAAGTTTTATCCCGCCAAGCATTATTTAAATCTAATGTATTCTAAATATAAAATTATCGTAGCAGCTAAACTTAAGTATGAAAAAACACTTACCAAGGATCCACTCATTTTAAGCAAACTTCAAACTCAGGAGAAAGAAGCCCAAAGTGCCAAAAATATTTTCAAAGTTATCGGGATTTTAAAAAAAATAATTTCTGTAAATGCCCAACTATCAGAAGTTCAGAGTGCGTTGTCTAAAATTTATATGTTGGAAGGTAAAAAAATGCTAGCGCGACATTTATCGCATTTATCACGAAAGATGAATTCGGAGCGAATACATCTGCAGGTAGAACTTGGAAACATTTATAAAAAATTTGGCAATAAAATTCAAGCAGAAAAAATATATCGTTCTATTTTAGTTGAAGATCCGGTGGACAAAAAAATTCAAAAAAAGTTATGGCAGTTGGTAAATCAATAAATATTCAGGTGATTTTATAATTTGATAACGATATAATGGGAGTAGTGAATTGGTGAGATCGTCATAAAAAATATATAAGGTGGATAATGGAGTTAAATCAATTATTGCATAGCATGGTAGAGTCCAAGGCATCGGATTTGCATTTTAAAGCGGGTGCTAAACCGCTTTTCCGTGTTGACGGAGATTTACGACCTCAATCCGAGGAATTGTTGACGATTGAAAATGTTTACGAAGTGGTGTCACAATTATTGGATGACAAACAAAAAAAAGTATTTTTTGAGGATCATCATGAAATTGACTTAGCGTATTCCTTGGAAAGCATCGCACGCTTTCGATGCAATGTTATGTGGCAGCGTGGACTACCAGAAATTATTATGAGACTAATTCCACAGATAATTCCACGATTAGAAGACATTCATCTTCCGTTAGCTGCATTGAAACAAATTTCGCTAGAACAACGAGGATTGATCTTGGTTACTGGTATTACTGGATCAGGTAAATCAACTACGTTAGCAGCAATGATTAATGAAATGAATGAAAATCGAGCGGCTCATATTGTTACTATTGAAGATCCAATTGAGTTTGTTCATGTGGATAAAAGATCTAGTGTATCACAGCGCGAGGTGGGAATTGATACAGCATCATTTCAAAGTGCACTAAAATATGTTTTAAGACAGGATCCAGATGTCATTTTAATTGGTGAAATGCGAGATATGGAAACAGTGCAAGCGGCCATTACGGCTGCAGAAACTGGACATTTAGTTTTATCTACACTTCATACGATGGATACCACACAAACCATTGAAAGAATTTTAGACTTTTTCCCTCCAGAACAGCAAAACCAAATTCGTATTCAACTTTCTAATACATTAAAAGCGGTGATTTCACAACGATTGGTCTCAAAAACTGATAAAATTGGATTAGTTCCTGCTTGTGAAATAATGATAGTTACGCCAACAATTAAATCGCTTATCTTTGAAGGGAAAATTTCTTCAATAAAAGGGTTCATTGCTGAGGGTGGGAGTCAATATGGTATGCAAACGTTTGACCAATCATTAATTCAATTAGTTCGAGAATCTCTGATTACGCGAGAAAGTGCTATGGAACAGGCCACTTCTCCAAGTGAAATTGATCTTGGATTAAAAGGGATATCTTCTTCACGTGCATCCGCTCAGTCATTGATTACACAAATGGAATTGTCTCAACAAAAAGAACGAATGTCGTCATGGTTCCATCGTGCTCAAGAATATTATGATAAACGGCGTTATGATGAGGCGCGTATTGAACTTAAACGCATATTGCAGGAAAAACCAGATCATCCGGAAGCCAATGCGCTTATGGCAGAACTTCGAAAATTAGATGCTCAAAGTGATCGAAAAAAGGATGCATCTATTAACTTAAAAGCCGGATTGCAATTTTATCGCGAAGGGAAGATACAAAGTGCTATTGTTGAATTGAAAAAAGGATTGGAAATTGATCCCAATAATAAACAAATTGAAACATATATTCAAACCATACAAAAGGAATTAGAAAATCAGGTAGCGGCTCGCGAGTATATTCAACAAGCACTCCAGTTGCAAAATAATTCAGAATATGAAAAGGCATATGAAAAAATTAACGAAGCACTTGCTATTGACTCTGAAAATGAACAAGCGATAGCAGCTCAAAAAGAATTGAAAAATTCAATTCAAAAACAGCAATTTAAAAAACGCGCAAATGAATTAAATCAAAAAGCAATTGAATGTTATCAATCTGGAGATTTATTAGGGGCGTTAGTAACATGGCAAAAGGCGTATGAAATCAATACAGAACTAGAAGAGGTTGCACAATACTTACAGCAGGGAACACAAAAACTTTTATCATTTCAAATCAGCGGTATTGAAACAAATCAAGATAAGGATGCGATTTTCAGCCTTTTTGAACAGGGAATTAAATGTTATATTCACAGTGATTTTACATCGGCTATTACACTTTTTAAAAAAGCCATTTCAAAAGCTCCAGGCAATGCATATTTGGAAGCATATTTGGTCAAGTCGACATCAATGCTTGAACAACAAATTGAAGAAATTTACAAAAATGGCATGGAAGCAATGGAACACAATGAATTACTATCGGCTCAACAAGAATTTAATAAGGTTTTAAAAATTTCTGCTGGACACCCTAATGCTGTTCGTCAACTAGATGCTCTTAAAGTGAAAATAGAGCAATTAAGCAATGATTATTATCAAAAAGGCAAAGAAGCATTCGAAAAAAATGAATTTGATAAAGCCATTCAGTTTTGGAATAAAATTTTGGAATATGATGCATCGAACGATCGAGTGAAAAGACGTATTGAAGAAGCTAAAAATAAAAAAGGTCTTTTAAAAGGTATCTTTTCTAAAATCGGTTAATTTTAAAATATTAGGATAGAAGCATGGGATTAAAAATAGCAATTGTTTTTTCAATACTTATGTTAATTGTTTTTGGAATTTCATTAAATTCGAATTTTGTATATAAAGAACTTGAAACGTGGATAAGAAAACATCCAAATAGCAATAATGTTGAGTTAATGTTTTTTACGGCTAAATGGTGTGATTTAACAGGTGGTTCATTGGTAGCTGAAAAAATATATAAAGAGATTTATCAAAAATATCCAGAGCACATCAATGATGCGTGCAAAGCTTTATACGATTTGGCAATCATTGCGTCTGATAATGGTCAGCCGCGTGTTGCGTTATCAAGCTTGCAAAATATGATTGATCAATTTCCAACAGAAAAAAAATGGATTTGGAAAGCTCGCTTGTTAAAATCGAAAATTTTAATTGTTCGATAAATTTCAATTTAAGGAATATCTATGAAAATTAAAATCCTGTGTTTTTTTATGATGCTCACTTTATCGTTGATATCTTTTTCGTATGGACAAAACTGGGGGAATTTTAAAGATGTTAATAAAATTACATTCTATGAGTTTTTCAGAGCAGGTTTTCTAGTAAATTCCAGTTCCCAAATACCACTAATTGGAAAAATTTCACGAATATCACGCAATCCGTCATATTTAACTTCACATGATTTGTTGATTGTTCATTTAATTTCAAATTATTATCCCAAAGTTAATGAAAAAATGACCATCTTCGAAATTCCACGAAGCATTCCAGGATATGGAAATTACGTTGAAAATTTAGGCATCGCTAAAATTTTAAAATCTAGTCATAAACAATGTTTGGCTGAAATTATATATGCTATTCATCAAATTAAACGTGGTGATTTAGTTAGTCCCTTTTTAGTCGAACAATCACGGTTTCAATATGAGAAAAATTACGTTCAAAAGACCAAGCTAACCCATATACGTGGTAAAATTGTGAGTGGAATTTATACTAGCCCAGTGACATTTTATTCTGGTGTAAACCAATTAGTCATTATAAATGTTGGTACAAAAGAAGGAGCATTACTAGGCCAACAATTTTTGATCAAAAGACCGCTAAATAGTAATCGATTAAGTATTTTTCCAACCATTGGCATTTTGAAAATTGTTCAATTGGGGAAGAATTATTCAATTGCAAAAATTTTAAATGCTAAAATCCCCATACAAAAGGGATTTATGGTTAAATGTCGCAAATAAGAATAGTTTTTTGCTTATTTTAGGTGTATCTCATGGTGGAACAAGAAGAACAAGAAGCTTTTCAAAAAATATTATCTTTTATTTTGGCTAAAAAAGATTTCAATGGCGAGTTTTATAAAGCCAAATATATTCAACGACGTGTAATGGCTCGAATGCGAGTATATGGGATTTCTCATTATAATGATTATTTAAAAATTCTCTTCAATGATTCTGAAGAGATCCAACATTTATTCGAACGTTTAACGATTCATGTAACTGAGTTTTTTAGAGATCCGTCTGTATATACCGCGATTGAAACATTAGTATTTAATTCTCTAAAACCTGATGGACGCAACGATCACTTTAAAATTTTATCTGTGGGATGTAGTACAGGAGAAGAGGCTTATTCAATTGCTATACTGGCTTTAAAATATTTTAAATTTTTCAAAGTGCATGCAATTGATATTGATCCACAAAGCGTTCAATTTGCTTTAAATGGTGAATATCAGCTTTCTGCAACTAGAAATTTAACAAAAATTCAAATTCAAAACTGGTTTCAAGAAATCGGTTCTGGTAAAATAAAAGTGTTACCTAAGCTAGCCCGCAGAGTTGAATTTCAAATTCAAAATATATTTTCATTAAATGTTTTTGAACTCAATGCATATAATCTTATATTATGTAGAAATGTTTTGATTTATTTAACTCAAGATAAACAACAATGGCTGTTTAAAGCATTGCACGAGAGCTTAAAAGATAATGGAGTTTTAGTACTTGGAAATACTGAAACTATGATGGGTCCAGCGAGACAATTATTTATATGTATTGATACTTCAAATCGTTTGTATCAGAAAACCATAATGATAAATTAAGGAGAATAGAAAATAGTGGAAAAAGCTCAAGATCATATCAACTTGGGATTGGCTTTTTTAATTTCGAAACGCTATGATGATGCAATCCAGGAATTCCGAAAAGCTTTAGATTTAAATCCCAATGATGCCGAAGTACTTGCTCACCTTGGAACAATTTACGCAAATATTGGGAATTATTCTGAAGCAGAACAGTATTATTTAAAATCATTATCCATTAATGCATTAAATATTAATGCGCACTGCAAATTGGGATTATTATTTGAAGTTCAAGGCAAGTATGATTCGGCTATTCTTGAATTTAAAAAATCAATCGAATTAAATTCTGAAGATGCTGGTTTACATAATAATTTAGGTAATGTGTATTCAAAAGTAGGACGTTTTCAAGAAGCGCTACAAGAATATCAAATCTGTTTGAAAATTAATTCTAATAATGCAGAGTTTCATTTCAAAACAGGTTTTGTATTTGAGCAATTAGGACAGTTAGATGAAGCGATTATGGCTTATGAGACGGCACTCAAAATCAATCCTAAGCATGCAGCTATTTATTCAATTTTAGGTAATGCGTATTTAAAAAAAGGTTCTTTTTCAGAGGCCATCCAAACATATGAAATGGCATTAAATTTAAATCCGTTTGATTTGGAAACTCCAATTAAACTTGGACAGGCGTACATGACGTTGGGACAATTAGACAAAGCCTTTGAACTTTTGAATCAAGCACTCGAGAAAAATCCAAAAAATCCTGAAGTTTTTTTTAAACTTGGAAATTTATATGCAAGTCGAGGGCAACATGATGAAGCGGTTCAGATGTATCAGAAGGTATTGGAAATCAATCCACATGATAGCAGTGCACACAATGTTTTAGGATATATTTACGATCGTCAAGGAGAATGGGAAAAAGCGATTCAAGAATATGAAAAGGCTAAAAAAATAACACCTAAAGATTTGATGATTTTAGATACGCTGGCAAACCTTTATTATAAAACTGGACGATTAGATGAATCAATTGTGGAATTCAAAGAATTATTAGAAATTGATTCAAAACATGCAGATGCTTATGCAAAATTAGGTAATATTTTTTTAAAACGGCATGATAAAGACTTGGCAATTGCTAATTGGAATAAAGCGCTGGAACTGGAACCCAATAATGAGATATTAAGATCAAATTTAAAAATTGTTCAAGAAAGATAATATGCCTTTTCAAGAAAAAACTTTAGGTGAATTACTAAAGCAAGCTGGAAAACTAAGTGAGCAACAAGTTCAAATGGTTTTAGGGGAGCAAAAAATTACGCGCGAACCTTTTGGGAAAATCGTTATTCGATTGGGTTTTGTACGTGAAGTCGATATTTTAGAAGTTCTAAAAGGCATGTTGACGTTAACGTTTTCATGCAATCAGGAATTTTTCGGCATAGAAACGTATCGAATTAAAGAGGTGATGAATTATGTCCCAATCGAATATAAGCCATCTTTATTATCCCCCTTTGTTGGAGAGATTGCTTTGCGTGGAGAACCAATCCCGGTCATATCTTTAAGAACTATTTTAGATCTATCGCCTCATAGTGATTTTAATATGACTTGGTTCATCTTATTCCCATTTCAAGATCAACTGTTCGCAGTATGGGTAGATAAAGTAATTGATGTTCAAAAATTCCAGACAACTGAAATTGAACCTGTTCCACCATTTCTTTTTGGTAAAAGAAGTGACCTATATTATTGTATTGCAAAGTCAAAAAATATATTTTATTCCATCATAAATCCTGATAAGTTATTACCAATACAAATTAGTAATCCTTTATATGGGGTATAGAGTGGAATATGGAACATTCTGCTGACATAAAAACTTTACGTGAAATATCGAATGGAAATGATCAAGGGGATGCCTCTACCCATAACAATCTAGGTATGTTTTATTATTCGAAAGGTATGCATCAAGAAGCAGTCAAAGAATTTAAAACAGCGTTAGAAATAGATTCAGATAGCATTCAAATCCAAGAGAATTTAAACGCAATCAATCAACAAACTGGTATTTTGACGAGAACAGTTGACGCATATAAAAAATCAATTCAACTTTTTCCTCAGGATCCGGAAGCTCACTATAATCTGGCAAATGCATACCGTTATATTGGCGATTACAAACAGGCGATTCTGGAATATCAAAAATGTATTGAGCTTAAACAAGATCACATTTTGGGGATGTATTATTTAGCCTTGTGCTATAAGCATGAAGACCGTCTGGATGATTCAGTTAATGAATTTAAGAAGATCATTGAAAAAAATCCAAATTTTTCTGATTTACATAACCACTTAGGAGAAGTTTATTATAAAAAAGGATTGCTAAATGAAGCATTGGTAGAATTTAAAAAAGCTATTTCAATTAATCCTGAATATGCGAAGGCCTTTTATAATCTTAGCTATGTTTATGGTGACAAAAATATGTTGACAGAAGCTGAAGAAGCACTGCACCGTTCAATTGAATTGAATCCTAATTTTGGCCCGAATACTCAATCTTTGTTAACAATCGATCGTTCTAAAACACTAGAGGAAAAAATAGCTGGGCAATTAGAAACTTCGCGGCAAACGGCTACGACAGGATTAGATACCTTTATAAATTTAGCGGTCGTTTATAGAAATAAAAAATTATTTGATGAAGCAGTTCGCGAATATAAACGTGCATTAGATGCTTTCCCTCAAGAAGATAAATTATATCTTGGATTAGGTGAAACTTACTTAGCGATGGGCAATGTTGACGAAGCAATACGAGTTTTTCAAAAAGCTATTTCTTTAAACTCGAATGGAGTCGACCATTTTATTCAACTCGGAATTTCATTTCGAGAAAAGGGAAAATATTCGGAGGCAGTCGACCAGTTTTCCAAGGCAATTCAAATTCTTCCCGGGTCAAGTTCGGCTCGTTTTGAATTGGGTGTGACTTATTTTAAGATTGGCGAAGCAGAGAAAGCTACGGATCAAATTCGTAAAGCATTAGAAATTGATTCCCATAATTCTGCCGCTCACTATTATCTCGGTGTTTATTATTATAAAATTAGTTTATATGATGAGGCTATTCGAGAAATTAAAGATGCCATGGAATTGGATGCTTCCATTGCTTCAAGTGCAGAGGCATTAATCTATCTAGGATTGGCATTGGCAGATAAAGGTAGATTTGAAGAGGCAGTAAATGAATATAAAAAGGCACTGGAATTTGATAAGACGAATCCAATTATTCATAATAGCTTAGGAGTTGCTTATAAAAATGCCGGTTTATTAAATGAGGCAGTTTCTCATTATTTAGAGGCGATCCGGTTAAATCCTAAATATGCTAAAGCTTGCAATAATCTTGGCGTAGTGTATTTTAAATTGGGTAAGTACGATCAAGCCATTCAATCGTTTAGGCGGGCGGTGGAAATTGAACCGGATTATAAAACGGCTCAAAATAATCTTGCCGCTGTTCTTAAAAAAAAGATTTCAGTTACAGAATCTATTGAAACATTAATTAAACAGATTATGTCAGATCCAGAAAATCCTAAATTGCACTTTGATTTAGGTGGTATTTACAAAAATATAAAACAATATTCAGAGGCAATTCGAGAGTACAATGAATCCGTTCGCCTTGATCCTAAATTTAGAGAAGCATGGATGCAATTGGGGGAAACATATTTATTAAATGATGATTTTGATTCGGCAACTAAGACAACCATTAAGGCTTTAAATTTAGATAGCAATGCTGCCGATGTCCATTTAATATTGGGAGAAATTTATTTAAAAAGACGTTGGTGGGATGAATCATTAGTTGAATTTAAAAAAATCATCACTATTACTCCAAATTTATCTGAAGTTCATTTTTATTTGGGTCAGGTCTATCAAGCTAAATCCTGGTGGGATGAGGCCGTTAATGAGTTTGAAAAATACTTAAATACAGAAGGAGTAGAAGAAGACAAGGTGATTCAAGCACGTGAAAATCTTCAAGTGATTAAGAAATGGAAGAAGCAATTGCAGATTTCTCCATCGGCAGTGATATCGAAACTAATAAAATAGGATCACGATGAAATTATTAATATGTTTTATTTCTCCCAAAAAAATAGAGCAAGTAAAAAAGATGCTTTGGGATGCTGGGATTCGCGGTGTTACTATTTCACAAGCAGAGGGGTATGGATATCAAAAAGTTCAAGTGGCTTCCATTCAAGGAAATGATTATAAAGTTCAATTCCAACCTAGACATAGACTTGAAATTGCTCTTTTAGATGAAGAACTTTTTTCGACAATAAATTTGCTCATGGAGGTTTTGAGAACTGGGCGAGTTGGCGATGGGAAGATTTTTGTTCTTCCGCTAGAGGATGCTATACGCGTTCGTACCGGAGAGCATGGTGAAAGTGCATTATCCTAATTCGATAGCTTGATTTATTTTGAGGAGAATCAAATGGCAAAAAAAATTATGTTGGTTGATGATGCTGCTTTTATGAGGATGATTTTAAAAAACATTTTATTAGGTGCTGGATATGAAGTCGTGGCAGAAGCGGACAATGGATTAAAAGCACTTGAAATTTTTAGCGGGTCGCATCCTGATCTAGTTATTATGGATATTATTATGCCTGAGATGGGCGGAATTGATTGTGTGCGGGAAATAATGAAAATTCAACCACAAGCTAAAATCTTGATGTGTAGTTCAATGGGACAGCAGGCATTAGTAGTCGAAGCTATCCAAGCGGGGGCAAAAGATTTTATTATTAAACCATTTCAGCCCGCTAATGTCATTGATGTTGTGAAAAAAGTTTTAGAAGGTTAAAAATATGTATCCGAAAGATAAAACGATCCCAGCGGAATACTTAGATGCATTTAAAGAAATTGGTAATATTGGGGCTGGGCATGCTGCAACGGCACTTTCACAGATGATTCAATTGACGGTTGATTTATCAATCCCCAAGTTAATTATTTTTCCGTTAAATTCGTCGTCGGAATTTCCAATGGTTAATTCTCAGACAGTAGCTTCATTATTTTTTTCCATGAGTGGTGAGTTGAATGGAACAACCTTAATCTTTTTCCCACTGAATGCGCTTTCTGAGTTTATTCAAACCTTTTTAAAGGTTTCTCCAGAAAATCCGCAAAATTTATCGGAATTGCAAAAATCAGCACTTCAAGAAATCGGAAATATTTTAACAGGAGCTTATTTAAGAGCCCTTTCGAATTTTTTGAATATTAAAATCCTACATAGTGTTTCGCAATTGAAGTTTGACATGGAAGATGCTTTGTTGGAAAGTTTAATTACGGATTTAGATTATCAAGAAAGTATGGGACTTTTAATTGAAAGTCAATTAAAAATTATTCAAAAAAGTTTTAATATAAAGTTTTATTTTATCCCAAATAAGGATGGATTGATTAATTTAATTAATAAATTAGATGCAGTATTGAAAAAAAATGGACACAACTGATTATGTAGTGAAAATTGCCGAATATCAAATTGCTAAAAGCCCCAATCGATTATTAGCAAGAGGTCTGGGATCTTGTGTAGCAATTACATTTTATGATCCGACCACCAAAATCGGAGCACTCCTTCATGCGATGTTACCTTATTATCGAGTCGACTCCAACCCGCAATTGCGTATGAAATATGTGGATACATCTGTTGAAGATGTTCTGGAAAAAATTCAGTTGACCGAGGGTGTTCAAATCAATCGATTGGTTGCTAAAATTATTGGTGGTTCTAATATGTTTGGCAATTTACAAAAAAGTGATAATTTGGAAACAGTTGGATTTAGAAATATTCAAGCATCACACGAAAAAATTAAAAAATATGATATTCCAATTGTTGCGGAGGATACAGGTGGGGAGCATGGAAGAACGATTGCTTTTTTTCTGGATACTGGACTTGTTCAAGTTAAAACGGTTAATAAATTAGAAAAATACATTTGAACTTGGAAAATAAATGACTACAGAATTTTCGAATGATGTTTATTCTCAAACCTGTGATTTATTAATTTTTAATTTATCCACGTATGAGTTCGGATTTGAGATTGAATTAATTCGTGAAATTATTCGTGTGCCGGCAATAACGCCTATCCCAAAAACCCCAAAGTTTTTAAAAGGAGTTAGTAATTTTCGTGGTAAAATTCTTCCTATTATTAACTTGAAACAAAAATTAGGATTAGAAAATGAGGACACGGATTCTAAAACTCGAATTATTGTAATAGAAATAAAAAGTCAATTGATCGGTTTTTTAGTGGATCGCGTTATTGAAGTTGCTAAGGAATTAAAAATTGAAGTTCAGTTTAATGATGAAATTATTATTCCAATTTGGAAACCATATTTAACAGGTGTTATTGAAAAAACCAACCGGAGAATATTTGTTCTCAATTTTGAAAAACTTTTGGACTTCTATGAAAAATGATTAATCAAATTTATGAGGATGAAAGGTCAATGGAATGGCAATGCGGGTACTGATTGTTGATGACTCATCGTTTATGAGAGTTCTTTTGAAGAATATTATTATTAAAGATGAAATTGTTTTAGTTGGAGAAGCCACCAATGGACAAGAGGCGGTTGAATTATTTCAGGAATTAAAGCCGGATTTAATAACCATGGATATTATTATGCCGGTTATGAACGGAATTGAAGCAGTTAAATTAATTCGCGAGTTGGATTCTAATGCTAAAATTGTAATGGTGTCGGCTATGGGACAGCAATCGATGGTAATTGAAGCAATTCAAGCTGGAGCACGTGATTTTATTATTAAGCCATTCCAACCTATTAGAGTACAGGAAGCATTGAAAAGAGTATTTGAGTGATTGGAGTATTAAGCCATAAATGCTTGACATTATTTTAGAACAGTCTGGATATTAATATGGCAATTCGTGTTTTGGTTGTGGACGATTCTTTTTTTATGAGGAAATTAATATCAAATATCTTAACGTCTGATGAAATTAAAGTCGTTGGAACTGCTCAAAACGGATTAGAAGCTATTGAAAAATTAAAAAAATTAAAACCAGATGTCATTACATTAGATGTTGAAATGCCTATTTTGGATGGTTTGGCTACACTTCGCGAAATTATGGAAAAATATCCTACTCCTGTTATTATGGTATCTTCACATACTGCTAATGAAGCCCAAATTACTATACAAGCATTTGAATTGGGCGCAGTAGATAATATTGAAAAGCCTCGATCGCAACTTTGGGATGATATGTCTAAAATTCAACAAGAGTTAATTGATAAAGTAAAAACAGCATCTCAAATTTTTGTTAAATCAATTTCCCAACATAATAGGGGAACTTCAAGTTTTCAATCAACTTTATCTACTTCCAAAAATCCCCCTTCATATATTGTAGTTATTGGAGCATCAACAGGAGGACCTAGAACTTTGATGGAATTGTTTTCATATCTGCCCCAAGATTCTGGAGCAGCGTTTCTAATTGTGCAACACATGGCTAGCGGATTTACAGCAGCTTTGGCCAAACATTTATCTTCAATTAGTCAAATTCCTATTCAAGAGGTTATTCATGAAACTTCTATTTACCAGAATTGTGGATATTTAGCAACTGGTGGCAAGCACATGGTTTTAAAAAAAAGTAATGAGAAATATAAAGTTGGTTTAGAGGATGGGGAGACGTATTTAGGTGTAAAACCAGCCATAGATATTTTAATGAAATCAGTTGCTCAAAATGTTCAGTCAACATTGATTGGGGTAGTTTTAACTGGTATGGGAAAAGATGGGACTCTGGGCCTTAAATATATCAAGGCAGGCGGAGGTATCACATTTGCTCAAGATGCGGCTAGTTGCATTGTCTATGGTATGCCGCGTTCTGCCGTTGAATCAAAGGTAGTTGATTTTCAAGAGACAATTCCGCAGATGGCCGATAAGATTGTTAGGATTATAAAGAATAAATGCGACTAAAAATGAATAAATTTAGTGAAAAATTCAAATGAACTTAAAAGAATATCAATCTGTTTTTATTGCGGAGTCTCAGGAATATCTTTCGATTCTAGGCAATGCACTGTTGCTTTTAGAGAAAAATCCAAAATCACCGGATTCAATTAATGAAATATTTCGAGCGACGCATACATTAAAGGGAATGTCTGCAACGATGGGGTATGATGCCATTGCTAAATTGACCCATCAAATGGAAAGTGTACTAGAACCCATTCGATCAGGCCAAACAATACTTACATCTCAGTTAATTGATGTGCTTCTATTGTGCTTAGATCAATTGGAAAAATGGATTCAACAATTGAATTTAAATAATGAAATTGAAGACGAAAATTTGAGTTATTTAATTGATGCTCTTATAAATTACGAAAAACCCATCGCAGTAGTTTCTCAAAATGAAATTAAAGAATCCAATCGGAATGATTTAAATTTCCAATTAAACGATGAAGAAATACAATTTATTGCTGATTCAAAGCAAAATGGGTATTTTGTTTGGGAAATAAGTACACAATTGGACGAAGTGTGTATATTTAAAGAAGCGCGTATTTACATGATTTCTAAAACGCTTAATGAAATTGGGAAAGTTGTTAAGTCCTATCCAAACAGTCAAGAGGTTGTACTAGGAAATGAACTGACACATATTGTTATTTCAAAAGAAAATGCAGATTGGATCCAAAAAAAAATCATGAGCATTTCGGAAGTTAAAAATGTTCAAATTAAGGGATGGCAAGATAATAGATATCATGTAAATACAGATGAAGTAGCTACATCAGCAGATGCACTTAAAAATACCGAGGACAAGAATTTAAAAATTGTGCCTGCTCCTAAAGTGTCCAAAGATACCTTTTCATCCATTGTTCGAATTAAATCCGATAAATTAGATCGATTAATGAATTTAATTCAAGAGTTGATGATAATAAAAGTTAATCTTGATCAGATATTAAGCTCTTATGTTGATGATAGCTTATTAGAATCTTTAAGACACTTTCGGAGAACGTTGGAACAATTACAAGGTGAAGTGATGCAGATTCGTTTAATTCCCATAAAACAAGTTTTTGATCGATTCCCTCGAATTGTTCGAGATTTGTCTAAACAATTAAATAAAGACGTATCTCTTGAAATTAATGATTCATCCGTTGAAATCGATCGAACGATTGTTGACGAAATTGGGGAACCATTAAATCACCTGGTGAGAAATGCAATTGACCATGGCATTGAAAATTCTAAAGATCGCTTGGCATTTGGAAAATCTCCTGTCGGTTTAATCCAATTAGAAGCAAAACGTGAAAAAAGTTTTATATCCATTTCTGTTACAGATGATGGCCAAGGATTGGATGTTGAATTAATAAAACAAAAGGCTTTAGAAAAAAAATTAGTGACATTAGATGAAATAAGCCATATGTCTAATAATGATATTATTAATCTGATAGCGCTTCCAGGATTTACAACGCGAGAAAAGGCCAATGAAATTTCTGGAAGAGGCGTGGGGGTTGATATTGCAAAAACTAAAGTTGAATCCTTAGGTGGAAATTTTAAAATTCAAAGTTGGAAAGGGAAGGGAACAACATTTATTTTTCGATTTCCACTCACAATGGCGATTATTAAAGCTCTTATAATTCGCTGTAATAATCATATCTTTGCTATCCCCATTGGAAATGTAATTGAAACCCTGGATGTTTTGACAGTCGCGCCCAAAGTTCTTCAACAACGTCCTACAATTGTACATCGCAATGAAATTTTGCCATTATATAATTTACGTGAATTACTGGAGTTCTCCGATAATGCTTACATCAATCCGGAGTTATCAACTATTTTGATATTAGAGATTGGAGATGCCAAGTTAGCACTTATTGTTGACGAGGTTGTAAATCAGATCGATATAGCCATTAAACCATTAGAAGCATTTTTAAAAGAGCTGAAAGGGCTTGCTGGTGCTACAATACTTGGGAATGGACAAATTGCTTTTGTTTTAGATATTTTAGGGCTATTGGATAGTTTGAAGACGTCACAGTTGAAAGGTGTTTTGAAGAATGAGGAAGATTAGGTAAGAAAGAATGACGACATGATTAATATTATTGATGAATTATCGCTAGAACAAATTGATGCACTGAAAGAAGTGGGTAACATTGGAGCAGGCCATGGAGCTACGGCACTCTCGCAACTCCTTGGAAAAAAGGTAACCATTACTGTCCCAAAAGCCAATATTTTAACAGTAGATCAAATTCCACAGTTGTTAGGGAATCCAAATACTTTAGTTGCTGGACTGTCATTATCGATTCTTGGAGATGCTACTGGGAAAATTTTTCTTCTTTTCCCAAGAGATTCTGCATTGCATATGGCAGATCTTTTATTGAAGCAGGCTCCAGGAACCAACAAGATATTAACCGAATTAGGATATTCTGCTATTAAGGAAGCTGGAAATATATTAATAGGTGCTTATTTAAGCGCGTTAAACGAATTTTTGGGAATGCTTTTGCTAATTTCTGTACCATCACTTGTGTTTGATATGGCAGGCGCATTGTTATCAACAGTTGGGATCGAAATGGGGAATTCATATAAAGTAATTTGTATTGAAACAAAATTTATTGATATCAATGAAATTATCGATGGCTATTTTATTTTAATTCCAGATGCCGCATCATTAAAAGCAATTTTTCAAGCAATTAAAGTCAAATAATACGAGTTTATTATATGAGTGAGTGGATTTATGGATTAGATATTGGGACACGAAAAGTTATGGGATTAGTAGGGCGTCGAACGGCAATGGGTGTGGAAATTATTGCAACGGAAACGCAAGAACATCTCAAAAGAGTTATGCTAGATGGACAAGTACATGATATTGAAGGTGTGGCTAATATTGTTCGTGAAATTACACATGCCTTGGAAAAAAAAATTGGAGAGCCACTTCAGGAAGTTGCTATTGCTGCTGCTGGAAGATCACTTCGAGTTATTTCGGGAGTGGCGGAGACCCGCATTTCAAACATCTCACCAATTGCTAAGAGCGATGTGATTTTTGTTGAAAGTTTAGCACTGCGGCATGCGGTTGAAAAAATTGGTACAGAGTTTTGCTGTGTAGGATATGCACCAAGTACCTATCGATTAGATAAAATCCCTTTTAAAACTATTGAAGGACATTTTGGGAATGTTTTGGAAATTGAAATTTTAGCCACGTTTCTTCCTAAAGTGGTATTTGAAAGTCTTTGGCAAGTTATTGTTAAAAGTGGATTAAAAATCAGTTCACTAACCTTGGAACCCATTGCAGCCCTAGAGGCGGTTATTCCGCCCGATTTACGCATGCTTAATTTGGTTTTGATTGATATTGGTGCGGGAACATCGGATCTTGCTGTTGTTAACGATGGAACTATTTCTGGATTTGAAATGATTCCAATTGCAGGAGACGAGATTTCTGAATTTATTTGTAAAAACTGGTTAGTCGATTTTAATCAAGCTGAAAAGATTAAAAAAAGCTTTTCCCAAGTGGAATTAAAAAAAGTAGAAAGCATGGATATATTTGGGAAAGCATTATCAATAGAATATGCGGAATTTGAAAGATTAATTACGGATTTTTTAAACGAGTTTACTCTAGTACTAATGAATAAAATTATCGAAATGAATAATGGGAAACCAGATGCAATAATTTTGGTTGGTGGCGGTAGTGAATTAATTGGTTTAGTCAAATGTTTATCGACTCAAATGAGCATGAGTGAACGATCCATTGGTCCAAGACGCCCAAATCAAAATTTGGATTTAATTGATCGTACCCATAGCTTAACCGAAACTTGGGGAGCAACTCCAGCTGGAATTATGTTGATTGCTGCTCGACAAAAGGGGTTAAAAATATATCGATACTTTTTAAATGGTATTGAACGTGCATTAGCGTATTCATCAGAAACATTGTCGGTTTTAGAATTGTTTTCACAACTCGGTTTAAAGCTGGTAGATGATAAAGTTGAAAATGGGAAAGATCTTATTTATAAATTAAATGGAATTACGCAAGTGGTCAAAGGTGAATTAGCCGTTCCTGCTGTAGTTAAGATCAATCAGCAGATGGTTAGTTGGAGTAGTTTGTTGCCAGCGGACGCGGAAATTGAATTCATTGCTCCTAAATCGGGAACATCCGCATCTCTGCAGATTAAAAATATGTTTACACAAGATTTTGAAATTCCTTGTTTTTTAAACGGGATGGCCACAAAAGTTCAGATGGTAGTTTGGATTAATGAAAAAAAATCTACTTTTGACGATTATATTCCCTCGAATGCCGAAATCAAAACGTTTTTTCCAATTCGATTAAAAGATTTTTTGGAAAGTCAAGGATATGATTTAACAAATGAGATTTCTCGAGAAATCTTGATATCAATTAATGGCGAACCTAGGATTTTAACACAGAAAACTTATTTGTTAACTGTGAACGGGACAGAAACAAGTTTGGAATATGAAATAAAAAAAAATGATGTCATTGAATTTTCAACCCGAGTTCAATCACAATATCGTATTCGCGATATTATTAATCCCCCCCAAAATGGTCAACCATTGCATGTATTTGTAAATGGGCAACCGTTTACATTGACGGGTGAATTGGGTAAAGTTTACATGAATGGACGATTGGTTACATTAGATGAATTTATTATTGATCAAGCGAATATAGTAACTTATGATGGGAAAACTGCTTTGGGTACAGTTTCTTCAATTCTAGCAGCAATGGAACTACCTAAACCAGAGACTAGTAGCCAACGATTAAAGCTTCTTGTGGATAATTTACCTGCAGGATTTACAACTGAAGTGAGAAATGGATCAGAGTTAATAATTAAATTTGAGTGATGATAAAATTATGACCACAAATATTAATTTATCTGAGAAAATGTTTCAGCAATATCAAACGAATCAAAATGTACTTTTGGCTATTGAGGCTTGTTTAAATGCAATAAAATCTGCCTTTTCAACGGATCTTGTTTTTTTGTTGATATCTGATTCATCCGAGAGTGAACCGAAAATTTTAAGTTGCATAGGTAAAAACGAACTTTTAAAGAAGAGTTTGGATCGTCTAGGATATGAAGAACGACAAGCATTGAAAAAAATATCGTTGAAATTTTTTTTGGATATAACGGATAAACCACAATTTTCCCCGCACGGTACACTTAAAATGCAGAATCCCTCAAGTGGGATTTTTTTAGCTTCTAGTATCAATGAAAATATTTATATTATTTTGGGATTAGTGGATCAATTTTCAAAAAAATATTTGCCTCAAACCTTGGATGAAATATCTCGGGTTTTTAAAAATTGGGAAATGAATCTCGCCAATTTTTTAATTGAATTTAAAGAAAAGATTCAAAAAGAATTAGAATCGAATGAGTTAAAAGCTAATTTAAAAGAAGCAAAGCATTTAAAATCGAATGAAACGAATTCAAAACAGCGATCTTTGATTTTGGTGGATGAAATTACTCGATTGTATAACCTTGATTATTTTAAAGAAAGACTGGCAGAAGAAGTTGAAAGAGGGAAACGATTTTCAAGATCGGTAAGTCTTATTTTACTTCAAATTCATAGTCCGCAATTGGCTAATGAAGAAGAGATTGCAAAACAAATTTCAAAAATTCTCATGACTAGTCTTAGACGCATTGATATCATTTGCCGGATAGCAATGGATAAATACGCATTGATTTTACCCGATACGGATAATCATACATATGAAATTATTGTTAAGCGTATTTTTAAATTATTCAAATCTATTTTTAAATCACAAGAAATTTATTTAAATATTAGTGCCTCATCATTTCCCAAGCATGCTTTGACCGACTTGGAATTATTAGGAAAAGTTGAAAACTTATTAACTGACTCATTAGGCAATGGCCCCAATAAAGCGATACTTCCACACTAGCTGCTAATTTACAATTGAATTTAAGGAAATGTTTTTTTAAAACAATTTACTTGATGCATCAATAAATTCTTGACTAGGATTTCAATTGGAGTTAATATTACTAAAACGATTCAGTCAGTTGCGCAATCAGGTTAATGCTTTTTTTACGTCTGCTTTAAAAAAAATGAAAATTGGACCTGGCGAAGCTCGCTTGATTTTATATTTAAAAAAGAACAAATCTGTTTTGCTTAAAGAAGCTGCTCAAAAAACGATTACAGATCCTGCGGCGATAACTCGTGCAGTTGAAAATTTGATTAATAAAAATTTAGTGATTCGTGAAAGTGATACGAAAGATAAGAGATGTAAAATTATCCAACTAAATTCTCGTGGGAAAGAGGTTGCCAAAGAAATTGCGAAGATTCAGAAGAAGAGTGCACAATGTTTGTTTGGCGTATTAACTCAAAAGGAAAAAATGTATTTTTTGACGATAATGAAAAAATTAATTGAAAATTTAGAAAACAATCATCATCAGGGTAATTTTTAATGGACGCAAATAAACAATCTTGGATGCAGCATCCACGCAGTAAACAAATCGCTATAATTTCATTAATTGTTATTTTAATCGGAGTGATAATTTGGTTCTTTTTTTTCCGCCCGTATGTCTTTTCAGAAGATGCAAGAGTTTCGGCCAACATTAGTGAAGTCGGACCTGAAAATATTGGCGGACAAGTTACTAAATTAGATGTCGATGCGGGAGATTGGGTTACCCAAGGTGAAATAATGTTAGAATTGGATCATCAAATGTTTCAGGCTCAGTTGGAAAAATCAAAGGCGGCGGAAACCTTAGCCCGGCTAAACTACATTCGAGATGAAAAACTCGTGGAATCTCAAGGAGTACCAGTCCGCGTTTTCGATGTGGCAAAAGCGCAATATATAATTGCTAAATCCAATGAAAAAATGGCTCAATTAAATTTGAATTATAGTTATGTCCGAAGTCCAGTTACCGGATATGTTGTAAAGCGATTTACTGATCTAGGAAATATTTTGGCGCCGGGACAAGTTGCATTTGAAGTAGCGGACATGGCACATGCGTGGATATCTGCGGATATTGAAGAGACGAGTATTGGCGCAGTAAAAACCGGGGATCGAGTGTACATTACGGTGGATTCAGGTGGCGATTTAACTGGAAAGGTTTCAGAGATAACAGCCGCTACAGAAGCAGAATTTTCACTGTTGCCAGCAGAAGACCCATCGGGGAACTTTATTAAACTTGTGCAACGGATACCCATTAAAATCAAGTTAAATCCACATCCAAAAGTAAGATTGTTTGCCGGGCAATCGGTTGAAGTTCGCATTCAAGTATATTAATTATGAATGCTGATTTATCAAATACCAAGTCAAAAAATTATAAGTGGGAAGTGCTTGGGGTTGTGATGATTGGAACGCTCATGGCTGCTTTAGATCAAAGCATTGTGAACGTTTCACTCCCCAACATTATGGCAGATTTAGGGACCACGGTTACCAGTGTAGAATGGGTTTTGACAGGCTATATGATTAGTTTTGCAGTATTTATTCCGTTAACTACTTGGGTTCGCGAACGTATAGGATATAAGAAATTATATATTACTAGTTTAAGTGTTTTTACAGTTGGTTCTTTTCTATGTGGCATATCTCCAAATTTATCAGTTTTAATTATTGCAAGAATAATTCAAGCAATTGGAGGAGGTGCGCTAACCCCGACAGGCATGGCCTTAATTGCAGAAGTTTTTGAACCCACGGAGCGAGGCAAAGCCATTGGATACTGGGGTGTTGGAATTATTTTAGGTCCAGCATTTGGTCCAACATTAGGTGGTTATTTGACACAAATATTTGGCTGGAGATCAATTTTTACAGTTAATATTCCAATAGGAATTTTAGGAGTAATTTTTTCATCAAAGATTTTAAAGACAGATAAGATAGAAGTGAAAAATTTCAAGTCCTTTGATTTTGCAGGATTTATATTTTTAACTATTGCAGTAACATTTTTTTTGCTAGCGTTATCCTTAGGTGAACAAGATGGATGGACTTCTACATTTATCATTTCTTGTTATATATTAACGATTATAGGAACTGTTGGCTTTTTTTTCGTAGAATCAATTGTACAAGAACCTGGAATTATAGATTTGCAATTATTCCGATCTTCGGTGTTTAGTTCATCGATGTTGTTAATTTCTATTCGATCAATTATTCTTTTTGGCAGAGTTTTTTTATTGCCTCTCTATATGCAAAATATTATGGGGTATAGTGTTATTGACACTGGATTATTACTTCTTCCAAGCCCATTATTAATGGCTTTTCTTATGATTTGGATTGGGAAGTGGACGGATAAAGTAGGACCACGGCTTCCAACCATTATTGGATTGGTTGGCATCTTTGAATTTATGTATATGTATAAAAATTTACAATATAGTACAAGTGTGATGGGATTATTATGGCCAACATTGATTCGAGGTGTTGGATTGGCTTTTTTAATTGCACCGATAATGACTGCGGCATTAAATTCAGTTCCCAAAAACAAAGCCGGTATGGCCTCATCTATGTTGAATTTGTTCCAACAATTATCAGGATCAATCGGAATTGCTTTTTTTGGAACTTTTTTGACCGACAGAACAGTTTTTCAAATGAATAATTTAGCACCCTATTTAAATGCGCATAACCCGAGATTAATACAACGATTAACTCAATTAACGTTAGCCGCACATCATCTGGGCTTGAATTTTATGAATGCAGCGATAGCCGCCAAAATGGCCTTGGCCAACTATATTCAAATATTAGCGGCAACAGGAGCATTTGAAGAAACTTTTTTAGTAGGTGCTATTTTGGTTTTAATTTCATTTATTCCGGTGTTTTTATTGCCTGCTAAAGCTGATTATTTTTTGGAAAATAAAAAGGGACAGGAAGAATCAGAAATTATGTCGATGGTGGAGTAAGGGTAATGAAGAAAATAATAATCATAAGTATTGTTTTTTGGGGCATTTCGTCAATTGTTCAAGCCCAAAACAAACCGGTGCAAGAATTGAATTTGAAGACGATATTGCGTATTGCCTATAGAAATAATTTCACGATTCAAAAACTGAAATTTTTAAATTCAGCTTCTAATTGGGAAAATGCCTTGAGTTGGAGCCCGCTTTTACCTCAGGTATCAATTAATGGAGATTACTTTTTTAATATGATATATCCACAAGTAGGAGTTATTTTTGGAGGCGAAACAATTTTATTTCCCGAGGCGGTTCCGCAGGCCACTTTGAATTTAGAAGCTTCAATGCCCATTTTAAATCTTCCAGATTTTGAAAATCATGTTTCGGAATCATGGATGAATAAATCATCGAATAACACCAATCAATATCAAATATGTTTAATGTTAGAAAAAATAAAAGCATTGTATTATGAAGTTCTAGCATCCAAAGCCTTTTTAAAAGTGGCAATTCAAGATATTAAAACCCTGCAAAAACATTTAACCATTGCCAAAATAAGTCAAAAGGTTGGGGAAGGAACCCGATTTGATGTTTTAAGAATTAAAGCGAAATTGGAAAATGCGTTAGCTCAAAAAGTTTTAGATCAAAATGCGATTGTAATTGATCGGCAGGAACTCTTTGACGTTTTAGAACTTCCGGATAAGGGTGAACAGATAGAAGGAAAGCTGCCGACTCCTAATAAAATGGAAATTATAAAGATAAAAAAATGGAAAATGAAAATTAAACATCGTGAAGATATCGAAGGACAGATAGAAATAAAACAAGCACTTCATGCTAAATTATTGGCCGATGAAATGCAATGGGTTCCCCAAATTGACGTATTTGGAGTACGACAATTTTACAAATACGGGAATTATTCTCCACTAATTTTACCCAATGCCCAATTTCAGAATGATTATTCAGTGGGTGTTGAATTAACATGGAATGTTTTAAATGGTGGAAGAAATATTTTTGAAGCGAATCGATTAAAGAATTTGTATCAAGCTCAAAAGGCAACCATCAAAAATTTAATAGTAAATGCTCAAGAAAATCAATTGGAATGGGAACGGCAATATGTGTACGATGTTAAGTTTTATCGAGCTCAGCTGAAAAATATTGCAACATCAAAAGAGAGTGTACGATTGGCTTTGATGGATATTAAGACAGGGGAAGGAACTCAAATAGATCTTTTGGATGCAGAAACCGATTTATTTCAAGCTCAAGCTGGTGCGGTTGAGGCCAAATTAGATGCTGCGGAGTCGCTTATTCATTTAGAAATAGCGGTCGGCAAATTTTCAAAAGACTAATTTTATAATAGGTGTTTTTTGGAGTAAATTTCAGTCATCAAGCTACTTTTATTTATATAAGTTGCTTTTTGTGTTTTGCGTTTCAGCATTAATCATATTGAGTCTTATATGATTTGAATAAGTTTTGGTGTTTTTTTGTTAGTTTGATTTTCAAGATTTGTCAGGATTTGAAAATTTTGGGCTATAAAGTTGTTATTTTAAAAGATTAAGATAAGAAACCTTGACAAACATTTGATATTTACATTATGCTTTCAAGGTTATTATTCCTGTGAGGCATAGGATGTGAATAAAAAAAAACAGATTGAAAAAAAAAATTTAGTTATAGTTGAATCTCCGTCTAAAGCTAAAACAATCAATAAATATCTTGGAAATAACTATGTTGTTTTAGCGTCAAAAGGCCATTTGATAGATTTACCTAAAAGTAAATTGGGTATTGATGTGGAAAAGGGTTTTGAGCCAATTTATATAAAAATTCGCGGTAAAGCCTCAATTATCAATGAGCTTAAAAAAGCAGCTAAAAATTCTGAAAAAATTTTTATCGCCACTGACCCTGATCGCGAAGGTGAAGCGATCGGATGGCATATTAAGAATTTTTTAAGCGTAAATGCAAATACACCTCCCCTATATAGACTTCGATTAAACGAAATCACGAAGTCAGCAATTGAAACTGCTATATTGTCGCCTTCGGATGTAAATATAAGTATGGTCAATGCTCAACAGGCTCGACGAGTTTTAGATCGACTTGTCGGGTATGGAATTAGTCCAATATTGTGGAAACATATTCGGCGCGGGCTATCCGCTGGTAGAGTCCAATCAGTAGCTTTGCGTCTGGTTTCTGAACGAGAACTTGATATTAAAGCGTTTAAACCAGAAGAATATTGGAGCATTGAAGCTGATTTTCAAACTATTGAGAATCAAATAATTCATGCGGTATTAGTTAAAATCAATAATGAAAAAATTGATATAAAAAGCCAAGAAGCCGCAACAATAATTAAAGAAAAAATTGAGAAAGCAAGTTTTAAAGTTTCAGATATTATTCAAAAAGATAAAATAAAGCGTTCTCCATTACCGCTAACTACGTCTAAATTGCAACAAGAGGCTTATAAACAATTGAGGTTTAGTGCCAAAAAAACTATGGCGGTTGCTCAAGGCCTTTACGAGGGAGTAGAAGTTGAAACAGGATTAATCGGTCTCATTACGTATATGCGAACGGATTCGCAACGTATTTCACCTGAAGCCAAAGAAGAAGCACGAAAATTCATTCAAGAAATTTATGGCCCTACATATATCGATCAAACTGAAAAATCGAATGCTAAAAAAATAAAAATCCAAGATGCACATGAATCTATACGCCCAACGAGTGTTTTTAGGACGCCAGAATCGATTAAACAATACTTATTGCCTGACCAGTTTAAGCTTTATCAACTAATATGGAAGGCATTTGTTGCTAGTCAAATGAGTGCGGCACAATATCAAGTTACATCAGTTAATATTACAGGGGATGAATTTGTTTTTCGCGCCACGGGAACATCAGTTGCATTTGATGGGTTTACAAAAATTTATCAAGAAATAATTGACGAGGATAAGAAAAATCAGGAGAGCGAAGAAAATGAAAGTGATATTAAAATTCCTAAAGTGGAGATTGATCAAAAATTAGAATACCAAAATATTTTTCAAAATCAGCATTTCACGCAACCCCCACCGCGATACACAGATGCATCACTAATAAAGATTTTGGAAGAACTAGGGATTGGACGTCCATCCACATATGCACCTACACTTGGAACACTTCAAACACGTCGTTATATTGAAAAAAACAATGGGCGATTTTTTTTGACAGAATTGGGTGATTTAATAATCAACCTATTAATGAAAAATTTTTCTAATATATTGGACTACGAATTTACTGCTAAATTGGAAAAAGAACTGGATGATGTTGAAAATGGACGAGAAGATTGGCATAAAATTATTCAGGAATTTTACGATCCATTTAAAAACAAACTTCAAGAAGCAGAAAAATTTTTCTTGGAACAAAAAAGCATTATTGAACAGGAAACCGATATTGTTTGTGAGAAGTGCGGAAAAAAAATGATAACTAAGTGGGGCAGGCATGGAAAATTTTTAGCTTGTTCGGCATATCCGACGTGCCAAAACACAAAAAATTTGAAAGAAACATTGGATGGATCGCTGGTAGTTGAAGATACGCATACGGACGAAAAATGTCCTAAATGTGGCAATGCTATGATTATTCGAGCTGGGCGTTTTGGAAAATTTTTAGCATGCGAAAAGTACCCAGAGTGTAAAACAACTAAGTCGTTTACTCTGAAAATACCGTGCCCACTTGGATGTGGAGGAGAAATTGTTGTTCGTCACGCGAAACGGGGATCAGTTTTTTATGGTTGCAGTCGCTATCCAGAATGTCGATTTCAATCATGGAATAAGCCGATTAATCGACCTTGCCCGAAATGCGGGTCAGTATTTTTAATTGAAAAATATAATAAGACCCAAGGTGCATATATTGCATGCCCAAATAAAGAATGCGATTATCATGAAGAACCCAGTGATGCATCTGCTGAAAAATCGACGGAATAATATAACTAATTTACAATGAGATTGAATAAAAACATGCACGATTTAATTTTAAAAGCTGAAACCTTAGTAGAAGCACTGCCATATATTAAGCAATGGTATGGTTCTATTGTGGTAATTAAATACGGTGGGAGCACACGATCTGGAAATCAAGAACTTGAGTCCACTTTGCGTGATATCGTTTTACTAAAATATGTGGGACTGAAACCGATTATTGTTCATGGTGGTGGCAAAGATATTTCGGATTTTTTAACACGTCTGGGCATTGTTTCAAAATTCATTGATGGATTGAGGATTACAGATAAGAAAACTATGGAAATTGTTGAAATGGTTTTAAGCGGGAAAATCAATAAAGAGATAGTTTTAGTTTTAAATAAACTGGGAGCTTCAGCTATTGGACTCTCAGGAAAAGATGGCAGTTTATTATTAGCTGAAAAGGTTTCAAAACGAAAATCTCGAGATCTTGGTTGGGTTGGAAAAGTTAGTAGCGTTAATTCTGAAATTTTAGAAAAGCTTTTGCAAGAAAAATTTATTCCGGTGGTTGCTCCAATCGGTATGAGTAAAACCGGAGATACCTATAATATTAATGCTGATGAGGTTGCGGGACATATTGCGGCAGCACTTAAGGCCCAAAAGTTGATTTTTTTAACCGATGTTCCCGGCATTCAAAAGCGGATTAAACAACAACCTACACTCATTTCAACTATACGCTTAAATGAATTGAAAATGATGATAAAAAATAAAATAATTACCGGTGGAATGATACCAAAAGTGGAATCATGTGTTTATGCACTTCAATCAGGGGTTCAAAAAACCCATATAATTGATGGGCGAGTTTCGCACGCATTATTGTTAGAAATGTTTACGCCTGATGGAATTGGCACTCAGATTATTCATTAAATACTACGATTAAGTGAGAAAAATGTGAAGTGTCCCTTTTGCGGTTATTTAAATGATAAGGTTATTGATTCTCGACCCAGTAAAGGTGGAGTTGCCATCCGACGTCGGAGGGCCTGCCTGAATTGTCAAAAACGATTTACGACATATGAGCAAATTGAAGATATTATGCCAGTCGTGGTTAAGCGAGATTCTCGGCGAGAATCTTTTGACCGTTTGAAAATTATCGCTGGGATTCGGAAAGCGGCGGAGAAACGACCTATTTCATCAGAAAAAATAGAATCACTCGTGGATGAAATTGAAAACAAACTAATGGAAAAATCACTCAAAGAAATTCATTCAACCGAAATTGGAGAAATGGTGAGCAGCTATTTGCGGAACTTAGATGATGTGGCTTATGTAAGATTTGCAAGTGTTTACCGACAATTTAAAGATATTGGCGCCTTTATGGATGAAGTAAAAAAACTGATGAGTCGAAAAAATTAAACAAAGGACTTTAACCTGTGGCTAAAATTTTTCCATTTCGTGCTTTGCATTATGCGTTAAATAAAAATTTTCAGTTAGATCAACTGTTAACGCCACCATACGATGTGATTTCTGTTTCCGATAAAAAAAAATATGAACGATCAAATCCATATAATGTGATTCGACTTATTTTGGGGAATCCAAGTTATGAACACCATCATCCTCACGATTATCAAAATGCTAAAAAAACATTTTCAAATTGGATAAAAAACAAAATACTCACTCGTGATGTAGAAAAATCGATATATATATATCGACAAACATTCAATTTTCGCAATGAAAAAATAAGTAGAACAGGATTTATTTCAACAGTACTTCTGCCGCTCATAAATTCAAACCATGATCAAGTATTGGCACACGAACGCACATTAGAAGGTCCTAAAGCCGATCGTCTTAAATTGATGAAATCGTGCAAGGCAAATTTCAGCTCAATTTTTTCATTATATAATGATGATCACAATATTTCTGGCTTTTTAAGTTCATGTATTGAAAATAAAAAACCAGATATGAAAGCTTATTTTCCAAAAGAAACTTTAAATCAAATTTGGAAAGTTTCCGATAGGAGGATTATAAAAAAGCTCCAATTATTAATGAAAAGAGAGACTCTTTTTATTGCAGATGGACATCACCGTTATGAAACTGCAAAAAATTATCAAATATTTCGTTCTAAACGAGATAGCCATGTTCATGGTCAGAGACCTTATGATTATACGATGATGATGTTTGTTTCAATGAAAGATCCAGGATTGCTTGTATTGCCGACGCATCGTATGGTTTTAAAAAATCACAAAATCGATTCATCAAACATCCTGTTTCAATTACAAAAACTAGGATCAATTGAAACGTATCCTGTCAAAAATTATGTTCAAGTTGAAAAAAAATTGCATGAGTGTGGAATAAAAAGTCCGGCAATTGGTTTTTCTTTTAATGGAAAAAGAATTTATATTTTAAAATTTTATGAAAAAATAACATCAGAATGTTTGTCTAATATTTCTAGCGCACAAAAAAAACTCGATGTAACATTATTGCAAAATTTGATTTTATCTCCAATATTGGGAATTGATAGTTCTGATATTGAACACAGTCTTCGCTTTACTAGTGACTTTCAGGATGTTCTTGTACAATTGAAACAAAAAAAGACGCCATTAGCCTTTTTTTTAAATCCCGTGAAATTAAGTCAATTAAAAGAAATTGCAATGCTAGGTGAAAAAATGCCTCAAAAATCAACATTTTTTTATCCAAAATTGATAACCGGATTGCTTTTTAATGATTTGAATTCATTTTAATCAAAATATAAAGGATTAAATTTGAATCGTATATACGACAATGTTACTGAACTCATCGGTAATACACCACTGATAAAACTTGAAACTCGATTTAATCCCAAGGTCGAAATTTATGCAAAATTGGAATCGTTCAATCCCGGTGGGTCTGTGAAAGATCGGCCCGCTTTAAAAATGATATTATCGGGCATTGCATCTGGACATTTAACTCGTGATAAGGCAATATTAGATGCAACTTCAGGCAATACTGGCATTGCGTATGCCATGATTGGCGCTGCTTTGGGTTACAAGGTGATTTTAGCTGTTCCCATGAATGTTAGTGATGAGCGGAAGAAAATATTACAGGCTTTTAAAGCGGAAGTCCATTTTTCAAGTCCAATGGATGGTTCCGATGGGGCAATAGTATTGGCCAAAAAAATATATCAAGAAAATCCAGATAAATATTTTGTCCCTGATCAATATAATAATGTAGAGAACCCTCAAGCACATTATTTAACTACGGCGGAAGAAATTGCTCAAAAAATTGGCGACAGAGCCACTCATTTTGTTGCTGGTATTGGGACAAGCGGTACCTTGATTGGAACTGGGAAACGATTGAAAGAACTATTTCCTTGGATTCAAATAGTTGCTTTGGAACCCACGGAACCATTTCATGGATTAGAGGGATTAAAACATATGGCTTCATCAATCGTACCAGGAATTTATAATGAAAAAATGTATGATAGAAAAATTTCTATTGATACCGATGAAAGTTATGAAATGATTAAATTGTTAGCTAAAAGTGAGGGAATTCTTGCGGGTCTTTCTAGTGGTGGTGCATTAGCTGGTTGTGCACAGCTTTCCAATGAAATTCAAAAAGGATGTATAGTAACAATATTTCCAGATTCTGGAGACAAATATTTATCAAATCGGGTTTGGGAATAGGTGAGAATTAAATGATTAAGTTTATTGACCAAGTGACATGCGATCAAATGATAGAAATTGGAATTAAAGGGTATCCTTTTGAAATATGTGGGTTATTAATTGGCACAGTTAAAGAGTATAAGGTGGTTGAAAAAATATTTGAGTGTAAAAATTTAAATAAGCTTAAACCTGAAACAAGATATGAGATGGATGGGAAAGATTATATAAATGGAGAGCAGCTTGCTGCAAAAAATCATATGCAAGTTTTGGGTATTTTTCATTCGCATCCCGATCATCCGGATATGGCCTCTGAAACCGATCGTCAAGCAGCTTGGCCAGAATTTTCTTATGTTATAATGTCAATTCAAAATCAAAAATTTTTTTCAATGAAATCATGGGTATTAAATGAAAAGACAATGCAGTTTCAAGAAGAAAAAATTGATATTACATTAACTGAAAATGTTTGAAATGAATTTGTTGGCAATAGAAGATAAAAATAAAAATTAGGATAAAAAATTGGTCTCATTTAAAAACAAAAAAAAGAATTTTATCATTATTGGTGCTCAATGGGGTGATGAAGGTAAAGCAAAGATGGTAGATGTCTTGAGTGAGCAGGTTGATTTAATTGCTAGATATCAGGGTGGGAGCAATGCAGGTCATACCGTAGTTACACAGAATAAAAAAATTGTTTTTCATCAAATCCCATCCGGCATTCTTCGAAAAAATAAAATTTGTATTATTGGTAATGGAGTTGTATTGGATTTGATTGAACTGATGACCGAGATTGAGTATTTGGAAAATTGTGGAGTGGATGTGTTTAATCAGCTAATAATAAGTGATCGAACACATATATTACTGCCATATCACCGATTATTAGATCAAGCACGCGAAAATCAGAAAGGGGGATCCAAAATAGGTACTACCAACCGAGGGATTGGACCTGCTTATATGGATAAGATGGGAAGAACAGGGATCCGCATGATTGATTTATTTGAACCTAGCTATTTTAGAAAAAAACTTTATTCAGTTGTTAAGGAAAAAAATTTTTTGTTGAGAAAATATTTTCAAAAATCTCCAATTGATGTTGAAAAAACAATTCACGATCACCTTCGGATAACTAAAAAAATAAAATTAATGGTTAGAAATATGCCGTATTTTTTAGAAAAAAAATTGTCCATGGGAAAAAATTTATTAGCAGAAGGGGCACAAGGTACTTTGTTAGATATCGATTTTGGAACTTATCCCTATGTTACATCATCAAATGCAAGCGTGGGGGGGGCATGTACTGGATTAGGGATTGGCCCAAAATGGTTTAATGATGTATATGGGGTTACAAAGGCATATACCACTCGGGTGGGCGAAGGACCATTTCCAACGGAAATGGGTGCTCCTCTTGACGCAATTTTACGCGAAAAAGGTGCAGAGTTTGGGGCTACAACAGGCCGCCCAAGAAGATGTGGATGGTTGGATTTGGTTGCTTTGAAATATGCATGCTATGTGAATGGATTTAGCGGATTGTTGCTGACTAAGATAGATGTATTGAGTTCATTTGAATATGTGGATGTATGTGTGGCGTATCAGTATCAGGGAAATTTAATTACAGAAATGCCTTCCAGTCTAACTGTATTATCCCAATGTCGACCCGTGTATAGGCGTTTTGAGGGATGGTCTAGTGACATTACTAAAATCACTTCTGCATTGGAATTACCAACTCAGATTAAAAAATACATTCAATTTATTGAAAAAGCAGTTCAAGTCCCTATTATATGGGTTTCAGTAGGTCAGGATCGAAAACAAATTTTCAAAAATACTGCTTCAATATTTTTGAAAATTTGATATAAATAAACCCTTAGGATTTTGGGTGAGTCGTTAGCTCAGTTGGTAGAGCACCACACTTTTAATGTGGGTGTCCCGGGTTCGATTCCCGGACGACTCACCAAGAATCTTTGTAGTAGATTGAGTAATTTGAAATGATTTCAAGTCATAGAGGAGAATAGACATGAAAAAAATTTTAGTTTTGGTCGGACTAGTGGGAATTTCAGCGTGGATTTCTATTGTTCATGCGAAGCCCCTTAAAACAATTGCTTTGAAGTGTCAGGTGGTTGATGCTCGATGTGATGTGACCACTGGAAATCATGGAGTAAAAAATAGCGCATGTGCTTTGAAATGCTTGAAAAGTGGAAGCGTATTATTATTGCGCGATAGCCATGGTAACTTATATATCCCAGTGAATAAAAATTTTCAACCGATTCGTACAGCACTTATTTCCAAAGCGGGAAAAATGATAACAATTAAGGGTGAAGTATATAAAACAAAAGGTGTGAATTTTTTAGTTGTTAAATGAGTTTTTATCCCTAAAAGATTTCATGAAATTCAACCGTTCTGGAATCTTTTGGGGTAAACGCTTTATTTGAAAATAAAATGAAAATCTTACATGTATTAAGCGGTGATTTTTTAACTGGTGCGGAAACATCAACAGCTTTATTAATTGAATATCAACTTAAAAGAGGGCATCGGGTTTTTGTAATTGCAGGACATTTTACTCCGCAAACGAAGGCAACGGTTTATTCTGTACCCATTTTTAAAAGAAACTGGATTCAACGACTTAAGAATGTTTATCAGGTTGTTAAATTCATTAAAAATGAAAAAATCGATATTGTCCATGCGCATTCTCGTGCAGCAAGCTGGGTTTGTTTTTGGGCAACCCAATTAACGCGAGTAGCCTATCTTTCATCCATTCATGGTCGTCAACATATCCATTACTCATTTTCAAATTTTAATGTCTATGGAACCAATTGTATTGCCGTTTGTGAGAATATTAAAGATCAACTACTGAAGTTTACCAAATATTATAAAAAGGAACACGTATTTGTCATTCGAAATGGGATTAAAATCTAAATATCAAATTTTAATTGCGGGCAGACTTTCCGGTCCCAAAAACGATGTGATTCTTAATATTTTGCAGAAAACGGGTCCCTTAGTTGTTCAAAAAATTCCGCATATACAATTTCAAGTTGTCGGGGCTCCAGTTTTAGACACACACTTAAATTTAGCCAAAAAATATTCTTGGATACAATTTTTAGGTTTTCAACGAGATATAACGCCATATTACCAAAAAGCAGACTTAATTATTGGATCGGGTCGTGTGATATTAGAAGCATTAAAATTGAAAAAACCTGTTATTGCCATTGGTGAATGTCGTTATATAGGGCCTTTATTGGAAAAATCCATTTTGACGGCTCAACAAACAAATTTTGGAGATTGTGACGACAAAGAGTATTTTGATTGGGATTTAATGGCGGAGGATATTATTCGCTGTTTAAAAAAATTTAAATTACGAACCAATATTATAAGTAATGGATATAAGCTTTTAAAAAGTGAATATAATAGTCAGAATGTAGAAGAAAAAATCGAGCATCTTTATAATCAGACTATTTTTGAAAATAATTTAAAAAAAATTAAAGAACTTCCTGTATTGATGTACCATCAAGTCTTTGCAACGCAACCTGAATTTTCAAAGTTCCATCTGAATATTACTGTCTCAAAATTAGAAGAACAATTGAAAATTTTAAAATTTTTGAAAAAAGAAACAATTACATTTAGTGATTTGTTTTCAAAAAATGTTTCTCCCAGGTCAGTCATACTGACATTTGATGATGGATATGAAAATCATTATAGGTATCTTTTACCATTGCTCGAAAAATATCAAATGAAAGCGGTTGTTTATATTTTGGGCAATTTTAATATTAGAAAAAATTTTTGGGATATTCCAAAAGGTGAATGTGAATATAAACTGTTAAAAAAAAATCAAATTTTGAAAATGTCTAAAAGTGAATTTGTCGAGTTTGGAGCTCATTCAATGACGCATTGCTCATTGCCAGATCAATCGTTTCAAAAAATTAAAACAGAAATCAGTAATTCAAAGAACCATATTGAAAATCTTGTTCAAAAATCAATTTATTCTTTTGCATATCCCTATGGGAATTTAAATGAAAAAATAAAAAATTATGTTAAAAAAAGCGGTTTTTATTTTGGGGTTGCAGTGGATAGCGGCCCATTTAAATTCACGCAAGATTTATTTGAAATTCGACGCATCCATGTTTTCCCGAATACTTCTGCATTCCAATTTATTAAAAAGGTATCAGGCTATTATTTAAGATATCGCATGTACAGACAAAAATTTCATCCATCAACTTATTTAAGGATAGGAAAGTGAATTTCTTAGTCTAGCCAATATGATTACATCTCGAATTTTTATAATTGTGGGTGTGGCTGCGAGTGGAAAAACTAGTGTGGGTCGATTATTGGCTCAAAAAACAAAATATAAGTTTTATGATGCCGATAAATTTCATGCATTGAAAAGTATTCAAAAGATGAAACGAGGTATTCCTCTCGAAGACGGTGATCGTCAACCGTGGTTAAAAAAGCTTCGAGCTCTAATCCAAAAGCACTTGCGGAATAACCAAAATATGATACTGTCTTGCTCTGCTTTAAAAGAAAAGTATCGCAAGGCTCTTCAGGTTGATTTTGAACGCGTTGATTTTATTTATTTGAAAGCGTCGAGAAATTTGATTGCGGAACGTTTAAAAAACAGACAACATAAATTTTTTAACTCCAAGTTAATGGATAGTCAGTTTGAAATATTGGAAGAACCTATCAATGCTTATACAGTGAATGCGGCCATTTCATTAAATACAATTGTTCATAAAATCGTCAGGCATTATAAGATAATAGAGTGCTGTAACACCCGACCCAAATTCATTGAAGTGAGTTCTAAATAAGTAAATTTATCTTTGCTATAATTCGTAATCAAATTCTATTTCTTAATCGTAGATTTTATGGAAAAATTTATTAAAAATATAATCGGTCACGATGGAGGCGAGAAGTATACAGCAGTCGATGGAAGTCAAGATTCAGGATATAATCGATTGGAAACTGAAGAGGGATGGAAGGTCAAAATATTATTCTCACTCGCAAGATGGCCATGTTGGCATTCAAAAAACACCAGACGGTTATGAAATGTCACTATCGAACAACCGCTCTGAATATACCGAAAGTTATAAAATGCGAGCTTCATTTGATGGTGTGTTTTAGATTAAAGTGCCTTAAGTTTAATAAATACTGGGGCTAATGTGGTATTGGGGGAATAGTTTTTTTAGGTGTTTTTTCAAAATCTGGGTTAAATGCAATCTTCAAATTTTTACAATATCGGTCAAATGCTGTACGACCTATTCGGGTGAGACATAACAAGGTTTTGGGTACTTTGCCTCGATACGTTTTTTCAATTTTAATATAATTGGCCGCTTCGAGGCGAGTAAGATGACAGGAAAGATTTCCTTTATTCATTTTAGTTTCGTGAAGGAGATAAAGAAAGTCACATTCTTTTATTGCCCAGAGTACGGAAATAATCATCAACCTACTAGGCTCATGGATGACTCGATCTAATTTAGAAATTGCCTTCAATTGTTCGTTCATTCTGATTTTAGGGCCACTGGTTTTGTATTGTGAACATATGAATAAAAGGTACCGATGGAGGAACAGAGCCACAGGAAAGCGATAAGCAAAACAGGAGGTCGTGCCCATTGTCCAAAGTCTCTAGGAGCTAAGAAGACAAATATAATAACTCCCAGGATCATCAAAAACAATATACTCCATTTCCACCGGTGTCCATTATTTCTGCGGGAAATCTGAAACAGATATGCGATTATACTAATGGCGACCAGCAACACGACACGTGGATTCCATGTTTTCGTACTTAAATTCCACATGCTCATCACATGACCCCGTTTGATTAAGAAAGCAACCATGACGACAAAAACAAGTGCATTGATGATGATTAAGGTGATTTTAAGCCACCATGATTTTCCCCGACGATATGCTACATAACCGGTGCGTGGCCAAGTGATATGTCTCTTGATCATACGACGAATCCAATAAGCAGAACCTACGGCAAGCCACAAGCTTGCGTAGACTACCATCACACGTATCCAGGTCATCGAATGCTCGGGTAACAATTCTTCTAGGTAGCCGGCCAATGCAAAACCAAAAAGCGTAAGGCTCACAATCATTTCAGAGGTTCCATCAATATTTTCATATCGTTTAGGCCGAGCTATATAATCTTGAATATTTTTATTCATACAAACAAGTTTATGTTACAAACCATTTTGTGTCAAGGAACAACTAGAATACTGCAAAATAAAAAAATGGTAAGTTATAGTTATAATTAGGTGGTGATTAATAGTATTTGCATTTCAGTCCGTGACTTGTTGTGACGATAGATGGCTACATAATTGATAGGTAAGTATTATTGAAATTGTGGTGAATCATAGATTGTGTTTAATATTCACCATTAAAAATTAAAAATTTTTGAATGCTTTTTTGGAATGTAGGTCTGCATCAGGATGTTTTTTGATTTTAATATTTTAACCTCATACCTTATGACGCAAAAGCAAGTGTAACTTAGCTAGAAATTTTGTCTTCAAAGTATACTAAGTGTAAACATTTCACTCAAAGTTGGGTATGTGAAATTGGTGTGACTCCTTTGAATCGAAATATGCATAATTATGCTATAGTTGTTGAATGAATTTAAAAGCGTTGGACAATAGGTTCATTTTAACTAAGCAATCTGCAATTGGTTAGGAAGATCACTCCAAATACAAGTACAGTAAGATAACGTTATATCGGAAATTATGGTTCAGGAAATTATTTTCATGAAATAAGGCTTCTACGGATTAAGAAGACTAATTTTTAGTTATCTGATTTTTAATTTGAAGCTTTTTAGGTAAGGGAATTGCTTTTTCTTAAATATAAAGACGAAGATGTTAAAATTTGAACTTTTCACTAACAATGCAAAAGGCAGTATAAATATTATAGATTGAGTGGGGTGATTTCACTAAATACAATTGTTTACAAAATCAATTTACATTATAAAATAAAATAGTTCTAGTGAATCTGAAGCATATTAAACATGTATTGAATTTAATTTTTAATAAAGTAAGCCAAATGTAACTGCGGGCGTAATTCAGTGGTAGAATGCCAGCTTCCCAAGCTGGACGTCGTGGGTTCGAGTCCCATCGCCCGCTCCAGTTTTTTTGCGTAGTGCTTGAATCTAATCTGAAAAATCATACATTTAAAATAATTTTTTAAAATTGATATTAGAAACTTATGAAAGTTGTATTATTGTTCATACGAATAACATTATGATATTTTGAGTATCTGTTGTAGAAATTTTTGAGCATTTGGAGTGATCGTTGAAAATCAGGCTTTGGTATCTATTAATAATTGTATTTATAATTCTGAAATTTTCTTTTTGTGGCATTAGCTATTCACAATCCATTTTTAGTTCGAATCAAAAAATTATGTTTCCTGGAACTTGGGGATATCAAAGTGATTATCCCGAGGCAATACGGAGTGTGTCATCAATATTTCCCGATCAATTCATAGGAGAATTTTTATCTTTTCAACCCGGCTGGAGAAATATATTAAATCACGGCAGGATTGCAAACCAATTTTTAAATACAGGTCTGGTCTTTAATGGAATTACTTGTCCACTAAGCCCACAAACTACATTGGGATGGATACCACTAATTCGACAAAACATCGAATTTTCAAATGAGCCAGAGGAGGCTTGGTGGGGGTCGCAGGCATCCTCCAGTAGTGTGTATTTAACGACTCCCGCATTTTCCAATTGTTTGAGAACAAAATATATATTGTCAAGCGGATGGCCTTCAGCCGCTGGAATAGCATTTTCGATTCAGGATCACAATTCGAATTTAGAGGCATCATATCAAAATTTTTTTTCGAATAATATCAACCATAATGTATTAACTGGTTGGTCAATACTAGTAAATAACAATATTTACACTTCACAATTAATAAAGTTTGAAGATGCCATTTATAGCTCGAAATCCATTTGGAATGAAAGATGGACGGTTGCATACTTGAAATTTCAGTGGAATTTAGGGAGTTTTCAAACGATTAAACTTAAACCATATGTTCAATATGCAAATATGAATGCATCTCAGGTTACGGAAGAAGGGGCAATATTCGATTATGGTTTGAATTTTGGTAGTATAATCGAAAGCGGATGGCGTGGAGAAGGGAAATTTGACCATGGGCTAAATAGTAGTTTTTTAAGAAGCGCAAGTTTCCAAAATTATCAAATTTTTAATATTTTAGGTATGTTTGAATTGGATGATATTCTCCGATGGGATTTTCAAGATTTTCAACATCCTTCTTTTTCGTCTAGTTTTGGCGTGAAAAAGAATTTTAAATCGATATGCTTATTTAGTACATTTGATCAAGCCACAATACCGTTTAATATTTTAGAAAGAAGCATTGGAATAAGTATTGGAATAACATCAAATTTAAAATTCAAAATAAAATTTTTAAATGGTTTTGCGAGTAGTCAAATTTATGATGGCTATGAAATAAATGTTAAAAATGTTATTTTTATGGATCGAACGTTTTTTTTAAAAAAAGCTTTTTTAAATGTGACAGAAAGAATTATTAAAACATCTAACGATGGCTGGACTAGTGATATGGGAGGGGAGATTCGACTAACAGCTTCTCATAAGATATCATTTGAATGGATTGGAAGAGCATTGATTGACCAACAGCTTTTTTCAGAATTTGAAATTAATAAAAATATATACCATAATACCGTCATATCGCTTTCTTGGTTAAATGAATGGCCAATTTTTGAAAATTTGAACACTCTTACTCCATTTGCGGGAAAAACTTTTTTGATTCAATTAAAAAGCCAAATTGATTAATTCACCACCAATTTATAAATTTTAATAACTAGAGTAGAATGATTGAATATAATGAAATCAAAATACTATCAAAACCAAATAAATATTAATAATGAGTTACTGTGAAAATTATTTTTTGTGGCTTAATTTTGGTTGTAATGAGTATGATCCCTTCAATTATGCTTGGAGCAGGAATTACTGGTGCAGACATCCTCGAGGTACCAATTGGAGTTCGTCCAACGGCATTGGGTGGAGCCTATTCAGCTTTGGGAGATGATGTTTATATTATTGATTACAATCCGGCAGGGCTAGTTCGTATTGACAGTCCTAGTATTGGTCTTGATAATTTGCAGTCATTTGCTGGCATTGATACGCAATCCATTAGCCTGGCTATTCCAACTGAAACCTATGGAACCTTCGGAGCACAAATTATTTACCGAGGTGTTCCGACTATTGAAAATCTTTTGGCAACGGATCCAGCTGTCCAAGCATATGATTCTGTAGTAATCATTGGAGATGGATATCGATTGGGTGGAATTGATGTTGGAGTCAATATTAAAAATATTTTTTCTGAACTGGCTAATGAACATGCATTTACTACAGCATTTGATTTTGGCATAGCTCTAAGAGTTTTGGGATTTAGGTTAGCAACATCAGTTCAAAACGTTGGACCGGGTGTAAGGTTTGAGCCAGGGCCGAATATAACAGATCCATTGCCATTAACTTATAGATTAGGAATAGGAAGGCCTTTAATTACAAACTTATCTTCAAGTTTATTGGTTGCAGTTGAATTGGTTCAAATTTTTGATCAAGGTTTTCAAGAATCAGTTGGGATTGAGTATTGGCGACAACGCTTTATAGCACTGCGGATGGGATATCGAAATGATCCCAATAATTTGGACAATGGTTTTTCATTAGGGGCAGCTATCCGCCATAATTTTGGTATTTTTGAATGTGAATTTGGTTATGCATGGCACCCAGCAAGTGTTATTCAAGGATTTACAGTTAATTCAAATACATTTGGCATTTTGATTTGGTTATGATATTGCGAATAAAGCACGATCGGAAAACTTGCTAAGAGAAACATTTTAAAACAATTTTTTAAATTTAAAGAAAACAGTGAGCAAGAAAACGCAAACAATAAAAAGTAAATAACTTAGTCTTGCGTATTACCTGAATGTAACTCACGGTACTTGACGGTTTGGGATTTGCTTACTACAATTGCAACAAATGTCTTTTGTTGAATGTTTTTCTGACGAGGATGATATTACGACGTTTGTGGATTGCAAGGACAAGTAGAGATAAGGATTTTTCTTGGGCGGTTCCTCTTATTAGCCGCTTTTCACTTGTTTTAATTAAGATTTTAAAATTATGCCATTAATTCTAATTTCAGGTGTTCCAAATAAACTTGCAAGAATTGCGAAGGTATGTTTAAATATAGAAAATTTATAGCTTTTAAGATTTAATTAAAGAACATAAGTAACTAGAAATGAGAGGCATTATGTACGCAGTGGTTCAGATGAATGGGCATCAATATAAAGTTTCTGAAGGGTCAACCATCTCTGTTGATCAAATGAGGGAAAAAATTGGAGATGAAATTGAAATTAAATTTCCGGATATAAGTTTTATTGAAAAGGAAGGAAAAATTTCTGTAATCTCGCAGTTATCTGATGCAAAAATTGTAGGGCGCATTATTAATAAAAGCTCTGGTGAAAAAATCAGAACATTTCGCTATCGAAGACGTAAAAATACAATGAAAACTAAAGGAATGCGACCAAAATTCACGACAATCCGTATTGAGAAAATATTAGAATCTTCAACTAATTAGGAGAGATGACATGGGTCAGCATAAAGCCGGGGGAAGTTCAAAAAATGGAAGAGACAGTAATAGTCAGAGGTTGGGTATTAAAGAATATGGTGGAACCTATGTTTCAGCAGGTAGTATTTTAGTGCGGCAACGTGGAAGGAAATATAAACCTGGATTTAATGTGGGTGTCGGTAAAGATGATACTCTTTTTGCAAAAATTTCAGGAACAGTTAATTTCCGGGAAATTAAAAATAGGCGCAAGCTTATTAATATTGTTCCACAAATTTAATTTTTTTAAACCCTATCCATCAGCATAATTTATTAAATGAGGATAGGGTTTTTTGTTTTAAAAAGGCAATAGACATGTTTGTTGATGAAATAAAAATATTTGTTGAAGCGGGTCGTGGTGGAAATGGTTGTTTGAGTTTTAGACGTGAAAAATATGTCCCTAAGGGTGGGCCAAATGGTGGAAATGGAGGACGAGGTGGTGATATTTTTATTATAGCAACCGAGGATGCTCATACTTTGGTTGATTTTTTTTATCATCCTCGATTTATTGCCAGTCACGGGGAACATGGAAAAGGTAAGAATCAATTTGGACGAGATGCAGACCCAATTCACATTAAAGTGCCGGTTGGAACAGTAGTTTGGGAGGGTGAAAAATTACTAGCAGATATGAGCAAAAATGGAATGATTGTTTTAGTTGCCAAAGGTGGTCGAGGAGGTAAAGGTAATGCAAGTTTTACTACTTCGACACAACAAGCTCCAAGGTTGATTGAAAAGGGAGAAGTTGGAGAGTCGAAAGAACTTCGACTTGAATTGAAATTAATTGCAGATGTTGGGATGGTTGGACTACCTAATTCTGGAAAATCTAGTCTACTATCGCGATTAACAAATGCCACTCCTAAAATCGCGAACTATCCTTTCACCACGCTTGAACCTCAGTTGGGCGTTGTTAAAATGATTGCAGGACCTAGTTTTGTTTTAGCAGATATTCCCGGGCTCATTGAAGGCGCTAGTTCAGGAAAAGGTCTAGGTATAAAATTTTTAAAACATCTAGAAAGAACCAGACTTTTAATTCATTTAATTGATATATTTTCGATATCAAATTATCAAAATTTACTTCATTCAATACAAATTATTAATAATGAGTTAAAATCATATAGTTTGAAATTAGGTGCTATTCCTCAAATTGTGGTGTTTAATAAAATTGATATTTGTAATAACCGCAATCAAATTTATATATGGAAAGATAGAATTTCAAAAAAATATGCTATACCAGTTTTTATTATTTCAGGTGCCACAGGTGAGGGCATAGATAAATTATTAAAACATCTATTGGAAAGATTTGAAAATTTAAATTTAATGATTGATGAAAATACTGTTCCACAACCCACAGAGTCGGTAGTTTTTAAACCGGCAAAACGATTTGAAATTATCCATCAAAACAATGTTTTTGAAATTTACGGTTCTGAAATCAAAAAATGGGTTTTGATGAGTGACTTTTCGAATAGAGCCGCAAATGAACGATTTTATAAAATTTTGAAGCGCATGGGTGTTTTAAAAGCAATGTACAAATTGGGAATTAAAAAAGGTGCTACAGTTATTTGTGAGGGGAAAGAATTTATATTTGATCCAATGGAGGATAGGAGGAAACCCAATATCAATGAAACTGTTCAATAGACCGTCTTATATTCAGAATGCTCACCGGATTGTAATCAAAATCGGAAGCAGTTTGCTAACTGGAAAAGATATTCAACAATCGCCTGATTTATTTCTTGAAACATTGGCATATCAAATTAATCAATTGAAAAAAAAAGATATTGTAATTGTCACATCAGGAGCAATTGCGTTAGGTATGCAGAAATTAAAAGTATTGATGCGACCGAAACACATCCCTAAACTTCAAGCTTTAGCTTCAATTGGACAAAGCAACTTAATGTATAAGTATGAACTTGTTTTTGAGAAATTCCATTTAAAATTATCTCAAGTTCTTTTGACATGGGACGATATTTCAAACCGTAAGCGGTATGAAAATGCCAGAAACACGTTCAAGGAGTTGTTTGAATTTGGAATCATACCGGTGATCAATGAAAATGACACCGTATCAACCGATGAAATTAAGTTTGGAGATAATGACACACTTGCAGTTTTAGTAAGTCACATGATCGGATCTGATTTGTTAATTCTATTAACGGATACGGATGGGTTATATGAAACCGATCCAAAACATGATTTGAATGCTAAAATAATTTCGGAAATATTTCAATGGGATGCGGAATTAGAAAAAAAAATTTTTCATACAGAATCCAAGGTTGGTACTGGTGGAATGCTTACCAAACTTCAAGCTGCTAAAAAAATGATGAAATCAGGTGTTCCAATGATAATCGCCAATGGAACCAAAAAAGATACATTAACTCAAATTTTTCAAGCTAAACCCATCGGAACTTTTTTTTATCCCAAGTCTCAAAAAATGACGAATCGCAAAAGATGGTTGACATGGGGTGTAAAACCGCATGGAATAATTGTTATTGATGATGGTGCTCAAAAGGCAATTCTTACTAAAAACACTAGCTTATTGCCCAGCGGTGTCCGGGATGTTTTGGGAACTTGGGATTCAGGGGAAATAGTACGTATTTGTAATCATGATAAGAAAGAAATTGCCCGTGGCATTATTAATTATGACTCAGAAGAAGTAAAAAAAATCAAAGGATGCAAAACCGCTGAAATTGAAACGATACTAGGATACACTGGGTATGCCGAAGTTATTCATCGTGATAATCTAGTTGTTTTGGAGAAACCCTAATGAAATCTAAAATTTCACATCAATTAAAACTAGCCAAAGACGCATCACATGCTTTAGCCTATCTTTCATCTTCCCAGAAAAATACTGCATTGTATGAAATGATTCGTTCGCTTAAAAAAGGGAAGTCGGAAATTCTAAAAGCTAATCAACTGGATATTTTAAAAACACAAAAAATGGGGAAAAATGAGTCTTTTTTTTTGCGTTTAAAATTAACTGATGCAAAAATAAATGAAATGATAAAAGGAATCGAACAAATTATTAATATAGAGGATCCAATTGGAAAAATTGATAATGGTTGGACACGTCCCAATGGATTGCAAATTTCAAAAATTCGAGTCCCATTAGGAGTGATCGCAGTAGTTTTTGAATCAAGGCCGAATGTTGTTTCGGATGTGTGCGCACTTGCTTTAAAATCGGGTAATGCAATCATTCTTAAAGGGGGTATAGAAGCAACCCACACAAATGCAGTAATTACTCATTTTTTAAAAAAGGGATTAGAAAATTCAAAAATTTCTCAAGAAATAATTCAATTTCTTGAAATTCCTAAACATGAGGATATTAAAATACTATTAAAGTTGTCAGAATACATTGATGTTGTTATTCCGCGTGGCGGTAAAGCATTAATTAAAATGGTTGTCGAAAATTCTAAAATTCCAGTTATTTTTCAGAATCAAGGCATATGTCATGCATTTATTGATGAAACAGCCGATTTGGAAATGGCAATGCGTATCGTGATAAATGCCAAAACCTCTAATCCTTCTGTATGTAATGCCATTGAGTGCTTATTAGTGCATCAAACGATTGCGGAGCAATTTCTCAGAAAAATTGGTCCTCAATTATTGATGAATAGAGTGGAAATTAGGGGTGATCGAGAAACTTTAAAATGGATTCCCGAAGCTAAAGCGGTTTGTCCGGAAGATTATGGGTATGAATTTCTTGATTTAATATTAGCTGTTCGTGTGGTTCAATCCATAGAGGAAGCATTGGATCATATATCGAAATTTGGATCACAACATTCAGAGGTAATTGTTACCAATTCGCTTGAAAATGAAAGAAAATTTTTAAGTGAAGTCGATGCAGCTTGTGTTTATTCAAATGCCTCTACTCGGTTTACAGATGGTGGAGAGTTTGGATTTGGTGCTGAAATCGGCATTAGTACACAAAAACTTCATGCTCGTGGACCAGTGGGGCTTCAGGAATTAACTACATATAAATATATTATTCGTGGTTCGGGTCAGATTCGAGAGTGATAATATTTTTTGTTACAAAATTTATAACAAATTGTTATAATTAAGTAATACCTCTGCAAAGGTAAAAAATGATTAAAAGAGATTATTATGAAATATTTGGTGTGTATCCACCAATTGATATCAACCGATTACAAGAATCATATCGACAATTGGTATTTGAATTTCATCCAGATCGGAACCCAGATAGAAAAGAATGGGCAATTGAAAAGACAATGGAAATTGTCGAAGGATATAGTATATTAATTAATCCTGAAAAGCGAGAAGTTTTTGATTTTCAACTTAAATTTAATATTAGAGCCGATATTGGGCAGTTTATTGGAGTATCCAAAAAAATATGGCAAATAAGAAAAACGCAAGAAGAAATTAATGCAGAAAATTGGTTTAAAACAGGAATTCATTTTTTTGAAAGCATGGACACCTGGAATCAAGCTCAATATCAGTGGTTGCAATGTATAAAAATTATTCCTGGCTTTGTTAATGCCCATTTCAATTTAGGTATTCTTTCTGGGTACCAAGGTAAGTTTAAAGATGCTTTGAAATGTTTTGAGACGATTGTAAAAATTTCTCCAGTGGATCTCGAGTCAAAAACACTAATGAATATAACTATGGGTTTTATTTATGGTAGAAAAGCTAGTACTGGATAGTTGAATGAGAAAAAATCTTGGGTTAACTATCGGTATTGATTTAGGAACTTCAAACTCTTGTATGGCTTATTTAAATACAGGAGAACCAGAAGTAATAAAAAATTCTGAAGGTAACACGATTACTCCTTCAATTGTCGCCTTGACAGAGAATAAAACGTGGTTAGTTGGAAATGATGCTAAAAATCAAGCACTGCTAAATCCTCAAAATACGATTTTTTCTGTCAAAAGATTTATAGGAAAAAAAATAACAGATGCCGAGTTAAAAAGAGATTTGGATAGTATCCCATATGAAGTTGTAGGGGATGAACAACATGAAATCCGCATAAAACTTCAAAACGAGTTAAAATCACCCGAAGAAATTTCATCTCTGATCCTTCAAAAATTGAAACAAGATGCTGAAGCAAAACTCTTACAAAAAATCAAACATGCTGTTATTACGGTTCCGGCATATTTTTCGGATTCACAACGACAAGCAACCAAAGACGCGGGAAAAATTGCGGGATTAGAAGTTTTGCGAATTATTAATGAGCCTACGGCGGCAGCACTGGCATACGACTTAGATACAAAAAAGAATCAAAAGATTGCAGTTTATGATCTAGGGGGAGGTACCTTAGATGTTACTATTTTGGAGTTATTAAATGGCTTATATAGAGTTTTGTCTACCAGCGGAGATAATCATTTGGGCGGAGATGATTTTGATCAAATAATTATTAACTGGATATGCGCAAAATGTGAACAAGAGTATTCGGTAAATTTAAAAAAAAATGCAGTGGCACTTCAAAGAATTCGAGAAGCTGCTGAAAAAGCTAAATGCGAACTTTCTGTATTTCAATCGGTGGATATTAATTTGCCATTTATTGCCCAAAGTTCACAGGGTAATATTAACCTATCGTATCATTTATCCCGTTCCGAATTTGAGAATATGACAGAAGAATTAATAAATCGAACATTGGAGCCATGCCGAAAAGCAATAAAAGATGCTGCCATCTCTTTAAATGATTTAAGTGAGGTTATTTTAGTGGGTGGAATGACACGAATACCTAGAATTCGAGAGGTGGTAAAAATTTTTTTCAATCGTGAGCCAAATATTAAAATTAATCCAGATGAAGCAGTAGCAATAGGGGCGGCTGTACAAGCAGGAATTATATCAGGAGAAATAAAAAATACTTTATTATTAGACGTAACACCGCTTTCATTGGGTGTAGAGACTACGGGGGGGACAGTAAGTATAATTATTCCTAGGAACACCACAGTTCCTACAAAGAAAAGTAAATTATACTCGACGATCAAAAATGATCAAACTTCAGTTAATATTAAAGTATTACAAGGCGAATCTAATATTGCTAAAAACAATCGCGTATTGGGTTTTTTTTCACTAATTGGCCTCCCTCCGGGCTTGGCCGGAGAAGTTCAGGTTGAAGTCACGTTTTCAATAGATGCCAATGGAATAGTTCAAGTAGCAGCTAAAAATATTACAACGGGTCAAATTCAAGAAATTAAAGTTTCATCTACTAGCGGGTTGAGCCAAGTGAAGTTGGACGAATTGATTCAAAAAGCCCAAAATAGGATAATTTCAAAAATGGAATTAAAATCGTCGGATTCAAATCCAAAAGTTTTAGATTTGGAATTTGAGATGGAAGAATCACCAATTATTTTAAAGAATTCAAATGAAGAAGATGTTTTAACTGGCGATATGTTTAAAAATATACTTAATGATAAAGAACTTAAATAAATTATGAACTCAATTTGTATTTTCGGTGGAACTTTTAATCCTATTCATAATGGACATTTATTGATCGCTGAGGAAATAAGAAATAGATATGAGTTTCAAAAGATCATTTTTGTCCCATCATATGTTTCTCCACATAAAACAGCTGATGGAGTAATTGATGCCCAATATCGGTTAACAATGACTTTTCTGGCCACAGTTTCAAACCCTTCTTTTGATGTTTCTGATATCGAAGTTAACCGTGGTGGTAAATCTTATTCAATTGATACAGTTTATTTTTTCAAAAAAGTGTATGAAAGTGTAGAAGATTGTCAGTTGTATTTTTTAATTGGTGCGGATATATTGGCTCAACTACCTAGTTGGAAAAATATTGATGAAATAATTAAAATGTGTCGATTTATTGTTGTATCTCGCAAGGGATATAATGCTACTGACATCATTAATAGGATGTTTCTAAGTTCCAACGCAACCTCTGCAGCTCAAACTTTATTGGATAATATAGTAATTGAAGAAACAAATTATTATGATATTAGTTCAAGCGAAATTCGGAGTAGAATCGAGAAGCGCAAGAGTATTAAATACTTAGTTCCAGAATCAGTCGAACAGTTTATTTATCATAAGCATCTTTATTTTCAGGAATGATCATGAAAATTGCAAATTATATGGAGGATGTTACGGCCAATATATTATCAGACTTGTTAAAACGTGATGAATATAAAAGGCTTGCTGGAGATGAAAAGATAAAACTTGATATACTAGCATTTGCGCTAAATAGGTTGCCACCAAAATATGTTGTTACTGAGCGTGGACATGTCTATACAAAATTAAATGAATTACGTGAGCAATTTAAAACGAATATTTTGGTTGAAATTACTAAAGCGATTCAGCATGTTGAATCCAATATTTCCAATAATAATAATTATGAAAAATAATTTTAAAAGAGTTATTAGTCTAGCTCGACTATTAGAAGCCAAGCATGCAGATGGATTATTAATTTTAAAATTAAGTGGACTGACTTCTTATACTGATTATTTAATTATTTGTAGTGGGTCATCTTCAAGACAGATTGAATCCCTAGTTGATGAGGTTAAAAATGTTTTTGAAGAAAGGCCTACATATATAAGTGGATCTGCAGAGAGCGGTTGGTGGATACTGGATTTTATTGATATTGTTGTGCATGTTTTTTTACCAGAGTTGCAATATCGCTATGTTCTAGAGAGCATATGGGGAGATGCTCCTAAAATAGTATTTTGAAATTTTAATAAAGAATTTGTTTTATCACTTTGATAAACTTTTCCTTTATCAATTTTAAAATAGGATTTCAATTCTAAGTATTGATTTAACTATGCGCATTTTTTTTGAATGATTAAATGATTATCACTATATATTTCCCTTCGACTAAACTTCATTTTTGTTTCTTCGTTAACTCTAAAAAAATTTATATATAAATGTTGCTTTTATTGCAAAATCTGATTGGTTTTTACTATTGCCGAAGACTATCAAAACGTGCAAGATAGCATCTACTACGATCATCGCCAAATAAATTTCTGCTATCCATTAACCCAAGCGGGGCGATCATGATTCATGAACTTACCATAAATAAATTAAGTTATCTGATAAGAATGGTGTTTCTCCAGCAAATATTATGCAATTAGTTTATGAAATATATAGCAAGTTCATAAACCTAAATTGCTTATTTTATCAATAATTATACTCATTATTAAATTTGTTTATATTTTTATTTAATATGTTGACAAATTATTAAATTTAAAAATATTGTTGAATATATTTTTATAGACTATAATTTAAAAATTATTTTGGAAAACGTATTCATTTTGAAAAATAACAATAAAACACTTATAACTTTATTTTTATCGACTTTTTTATTTTTTATAATAAAAAATGCCAATAGTTGTGCAATTCCTGGGAAAGATGGATCTGGAAATATTACTGGAATTGTCAATACATATTACCCTGGTATTAACAAACTTTCTGCAGGTAGTACTGTAATACAAATTGGAAGTCCTCAAGGAGCTAGTACGGGAATTCAAAGTGGTGACTTATTGCTAATAATTGAAATGCAAGATGCATTCATTAATAACTCAAACACGATTAATTATGGAAGTGGTTTAGGTACAGGGAATGGAGTTACATCGATTGGCAATACTGGGGAATACGAATATGTCGAAGCATTATCGAGTGCCCAAAGTGGATATGTAACTATTTTAGGAAACGGCACTGGCGGGGGAACATTAAACAACTATATTTCAGCTTCTAGAAATAAATATCATGGTATAGAAACCTTTCAAGTTATTCGGGTGCCGCAGTACGCGTCGGTTACATTTGAAGCAGGAATTTCTGCATTGCCATGGAATGGAAGCGTTGGAGGTGTTTTTGCAATAGATGTTGCATACAATTTAAATATGAATGGCGTAACATTAAATTTAGATGGATTTGGATTTAGAGGGGGAGGTGGTCAACAATTAAACGGTGGCTCTGGAGGTACCGGAACAGATTATAGAGTAAAATACTACAAACAATACTATGGCGAAAAAGGTGAAGGAATAGCAGGAACTCCAGAATATATTTATGATGTTCAAACTAATACAGTTGATCAACTAAGTTCGGATCAGTATCCAGGGGAACTAAGTAGAGGACGTGGAGCACCTGGAAATGCTGGAGGTGGTGGCGATGATAGCGATCCAACTAATAATGACCAAAATTCCGGTGGCGGTGGTGGAGGTAATGGAAGTTCTGGAGGGCAAGGCGGATATGCTTGGTATACGCAAGATAATATTGGGGGACTTGGTGGAGCTGTTTTTCCAGCTAATAGTAATCAAATTGTTATGGGAGGAGGTGGAGGCGCAGGCGATAGAAACAACTCAAGTGGTGTAGATTCCAGTGGAGGTAGTGGAGGAGGAATAGCTATAGTTCAAACGGGTAATATAAGTGATTCAGGAATTATTTTGGCAAATGGTGAAAATGGGCAGTCAGCTCAAAATGATGGTGGCGGTGGTGGTGGTGCTGGTGGAAGTATAATTATTATTTCAAAAAACAATATAGGATTGAATGGGTTAACATTAGAAGCAATGGGTGGTAATGGTGGCGATGCATGGATCACAGTTGGACAAAATGGCACGCCTGGAAATCAGCACGGTCCTGGAGGAGGAGGAGGAGGAGGATATATATATACCTCTGGAATAGCTGGAAGTGAATCGGTTAATCCTGGTTCGCATGGATTTACAACAACGTCGGAAGATTCATATGGAGCAACATCAGGTGAAAGTCCAAACTCAGATCAAATCCTAACAAACATTACATTTTCCGATATTCCCGGAATAAGTGCAGGTGCGGTCTGTGCACCGACTCTTACTTATACGCCGACGAATACCCCGACGAGTACACCAACAAACACACCCACGAATACCGTGACGAATACCCCGACGAGTAC
>DAHXKG010000010.1 GCA_027366525.1 candidate division FCPU426 bacterium | reverse complement strand
ATGGAGGAGTAGGGGAAGCGGTTAAAGTCCAAGTGGGAGTAAGAGAAGGAGTAGAAGTAGGAGAGGATGAAGGAGTAGGGGAAGCGGTTAAAGTCCGAGTGGGAGTAAGAGAAGGAGTAGAAGTAGGAGAAGATGAAGGAGTAGGGGAAGCGGTTAAAGTCCGAGTGGGAGTAAGCGAAGGAGTAGAAGTGGGAGAAGATGAAGGAGTAGGGGAAGCGGTTAAAGTCCAAGTGGGTGTTAAAGTCGGTGGTATTGAAATAGTATTTGTTGGTGTAGGACTAGGAGTTTGATAACCAGTTAATTCTAATCGCAAATAATCATATTCAAATCCATTAGTAATTCCTGCAGTACCCGTGGGGCGCATTGTAATGTCAATTTCATTTAAACCAGATTTTAATTTTGAACCAGGAAAATCCATATAGGCATCACCCCATGCTCCATTGGATCCAAGTCGTTCGATACAATCAAAATTTTGATTATCAGGATAAAAACCAGTAGTTGGATTGGTAACCGTAATTGCATTAATTCCATCTGTGGAAACTACAACAGGTTCAGTTTGGATGACGCCATTAATAGTGATAATGCAGGCTGCATAATCAACCGATGCAAAAGCGATATAAAGTCGAGCGGTTTGAGCTGCGGAAGGAGCTGTTGGAAGATTAAAATAAATTTTGGAAGTTGTTCCAACATAAGCTCCAGAAGAACTCAGGACCGTTGGCTGACAATAGTTCCAATCAGTGGCGTAGTTACTACTTCCAACTAAAAAACTAACGCCATTAGGATATTGGTTTGCATAATCCATAAAAGCTCCCCAGTCAGTTGGAGTATTATAAGGTGATCCTCCTGCATATGGTGGTAGAACTCCACTATAGGGAATAACATCATGTTCTCCATTATTAAATTTATTAGAATTTCGATCGGGATAACCAATTTGCCAAACGGTTGGACCTATTCGATTAGGTGTCCATGTAACGGTGCCTAAATTAAGAGTTTGACCAGCTGTGACTGTAATATTAGATTGTTCAAAAGTTCCAGCATCACCAGGGCCAAAAGCCCATAGATTATAGGTTCCCGGAAGAACATTGGGGATAACAAAAGATCCACCTGCTGTTGTTTTAACCCAGAATTGATAGGTAAAGTATTGCTGCTGAAAGTCTACGCCACCATCCGCAGGTGCTAGTCCGATCCACATACTGACGGGGGAAGCAGTAGAATCATAAGGATCATTGATAGCAAAGGTTCCACTGACACTACCGCGACCAGTGGCTTGAGGATATGCAGATGTTGTCATACCGGTAATAGGCTGAGGATGAAACCATACATAAGGCCATGCAGATTGTTCCGCTTGAGCTTGAGAGTTAGCATCTGCCCATAAAGCTTGAGCTTGACCGCTGATGTTTGTTGTAGGACCCGTATATTGATTGACATAGATAAAAGCGGGTCCAAAAGTTTTAGAAGCCAAAGTACCTGCAGGAATAGTTTGAGATAATCCAAAACCATAATGTCCTCCACCAAACATGTTTAGTAGAGTATTGCCAATATGTTCTGTCAGTTCTCGATGCATGGGGCCACCATCATAATATTCATGGCTAGGTACTATTTGCCAAATACCATAAGGCGTGGTTGTTGAAGCCCAGCCCCAAACATTTAAATTACCAAGAGGATCACTATAGGAATATTTACATTCCGTATATCCAGAATAAATTCCACTAGTCCATTGATAAACTTCTTTAGGAGCTCCTGGAACAGGGATCGAAGTATCTGTGGGAGAGGCCATTTGGCGGAAACGATAAGGATCCACACATAACCAATCAAAAATGGATCCAACATACATATTGGATCGAAGTTCAGCGCCAGCATAAGCTGGATAACTAGCTTCATGCGTTAGAATGAAGGTATCGTAAATACCTTGTTGTCCACGAAGTAGGTCATAATAGATTCCGGCATCCATAGGACTGCCAGTTGATTGCAACCAGACCTCAGCTTGATTACCACCATTATTAGCTGGATTGACCGTTAGGGTATAAACTGGATTAGTAAGAGTGGGTCCGCCAGATCCATCAAAATAAAAATATCCACCACTTCCTCCATGGCCTCCAGTTAACAGATTTACGCCGTTATAAGTAAAGTTTGTAATATTTCCGTTAGCCGTATCAATTGTGAAGGAAACAATTCCATTTGCAAGTATGACATTTCCACCGTTATTAGTAACTGTGACATTGGGACCTGTTCCGGTTCCGCCACCGGGCACATTTGCCCATGCTAAAATAGGAATCAAAGCCAAAAAAAGCCACGCGATTAGAGAAAAATAAATCTCTGAGAATGGCTTTGATGGATTGGTTCTACTTCCCAATAATTTGAACGGCATTAAAGCCCAACCTTAAAAACGATTTAATTAGGTGTGGAGAAAAAAGTGCTTAACAAATATTATATCTATAAAATCTATAAAATTTAATAAATTACTTTTCAAAAATTTTTAGTGTTGATTTAAACTAAAATGAATGTTGATTTATTCTTATAGATAGTTGTGTGACAAAAGGAAGCAGGCATAGTCGTCAAACAATTTAAGGGTGACGGAAATGCCAGTTTCTAGGCGTTATTCTTTGAAATTCTAGATTGAATTTGAAGCTGGAGATAGCTTAAGAAGTGTCACAAACTAACTATCTAAAAAACCTAGGTAGAATAGATGTTTATTTATAGAAGAAAAGATCTTTTAGAGTAATTTGGGGAGTTTCGAAAGTCTGATGAGGTTGAACTGGGCGCACGGGTTGGATCCAATATTCTAAACCCGATGAAAAATCGGAGTAGAATGTATAAGTCAGGCAGAGTCGGCAAAGAAATTTCATGTAAAGGAAATTGATATGTCGAACGACATCGGTTATTTTGAAAATAAAACTCATCCGAAAGATTTCACACTCAAACGCACGATACAGGCACCGAGAAAACTGGTTTTTGAGTGTTTAACTACTCCGGAACATCTTGTGTGCTTCTGGGCTCCCAAACCACTTACGACGCATGATTGCAAAGTAGATCTCAGACCAGGCGGAAAGTGGACCTACACATTTCGTTCCCCCGAAGGACAAGAATATCGAGCCCAACATGTCTACCGGGAAATTGAATCATTTCAAAAACTGATTATGGATGGCTCGGGCCTCGGATTGGATGACAAAGCACTCTTTACCATTCGACAAACCATCCTTTTGCAGGATAAAGGTTTGGTAACGGAATTGAAAATCGACATCAAAGTGTTGGAGGTCCATCCAGGTAGCGAGCCTTACCTAGAAGGGGCCTATCAGGGTTTCAATATGACCTTGGATAATTTCCAAGCATATTTGGTTTCTCGGTTTTCCACCTCCTAATGCACCCATGCTGAGTTAAAAATACTTCCAGAATCAACGAGTAACGAAACAAAGTTTCTTTTAGTTTTTTTGGGAGTAACTTGGTATATAGGTTCATGGTTAAATGAGGAAAAGCATGATGCTGTAAATCTTCTAAAATTTCCATTGATCTGCTGGACACTGTCACCTCTTTATCTTTGAAAAAGAGCCGAGGCTAGGAGGAAGGTTTTCGGCTGAGGGAATTGGTTTACTAGCTTTCCGAATATTGAAAGAAGTATCCAAGTGATACTACAAGCGATAGCTGCCTTTTGTAAAAAGCACAAGGAAGGCATGTTGCGATAAATGCACTTCCACCTTGAAAATGGCACTTTACTTGGCTTTGGTTTTTTAGGCTAGGTATAAAGCCTCCAACGAGTTCAATGGTTTGGAAGGACAAATTTCGAAAAATTCATATTTTTTTTTGATAAGTACGGCTAATTTCTTCAATTTGAGATTGAGTCAGTCTTTGAGGATTTTGACCTGTTTGTTTACATAGTAAATAAATTTTAGCTGCCTTGTTTAGTACATCAATTTGATCAAAAGCATCTTCAGGATCGGTTCCTAGGGCTAAAACACCATGTTTTTCCCATAAAATAACTTGATGACCATGAGTAAGGACTTCAACGGTAGCTTGAGCTAAAATATCCGTTCCAGTCAAGTGATAGGGGACTAGTCCAATTCCTTGTGGAGCAAAAAGTTTAACTTCGGGTAACATGCCCCACAAAGCCCAATTTAGTGTTTCAGGATTGTTGGTTTCAGGCAAATGAGTTAAAGCAATGAGTTCATCAGGGTGTGTATGGAGTACTACTTTAAAAATTTTTTTTTGTTTTAATAAAAAATGGTGAAGGCGAAGATGAGAATGAAGCTCTGAAGTAGGTTTGAAATTATTTTGCCCGCCCCAAACACAGGCATATCCGTTTTGATTTTCTAAAAAATGAAGAAGTCCTAGGCATTGATCGGGTTTTTTTTCAATATCGCGGAATCGAGTATTGGTTCCAGTAACAAATAACCAGCGATTTTGCAATTCAGCAGGATAGTCTGCATAAGGATGCACATTAAATTCAGTTAATGATAAAAGGGGTTCTAAAATATCATCGGTTACGTCCCACGAAAGATTTCCAGCATTTTTTTCTGCCCATCCTTTTTGAAACAGAAGTTGGCCTATAAAAGTTATTCTTTGGATGGATGATTTAAGTGCAGGATTCAGTTGAAATGACATAACGTTCCTATGATGTTTGAATTTTATTCAAAATACGGCGAATTAAAAATATTTTAAACAGTTTTAACTCACTTTTTTAAAATAAAATCAATAAAATTTTTAAAAAATGATCTAGAACAGGAATCGTGACCTATATAAATAAAAAATTCGAAAATGGAACGGCTCTAGAGAGGTCAAAACGATTGGACAAACTAAATCCGGGCATTTGGAATTTGACACTTGATTTACTTATTTTGCTCGGGTGTATTTAGGTGATTTTCAAATAACAAGTGGAATTATAGAAGCTTAAATTGAAAACGGGATGGAGGTTAGGTAACTAATGCAAAGGCATCGATGGGGCCTGACCAAGGAATTACATCAGGATGAAAAAGATGTGCTAATATTTCCAAACCCGTAATTAGGCGTAATCCAGGACGTGCGAAATAAGCGTTGGAAGCAGTAACCCAAACTTGTTTTTTTTTGACGGCGGAGAGGGTATTCCATTCAGGAAGCGCTTTAAGAAGTTCGGCTTGTTGAAGCGACTGGTAGGTATCATAACCACAAGGGGCAACGATAATAAAATCAGGGTCATAATCTAAAACTTTTTTAAAGGGTGTTCGTATCGAATCTTTTCCTGGTTGTGCTAAGGCATCTTCGCCTCCAGCCCAATCAATGAGTGAATGAATCCAGTGGCCTCCACAATAAATCGGATCAATCCATTCGATAAAAAAAGCTCGAACTTTTGATTTATTAGCAACCGCAGTTTTTATTTTTTTAATTCGATTCTGAGCATGATGAACAAGTGTTTGTGCGTGTGAGAGGGTTCCTGTTTTTTCCCCTAGAATCAACAAGTCGTCAAAAACCTCTTCAAGTGAATGAGGCGTTTGCCATAAAATTTCAGGGACCGGAGAGAGTGTTTTCAAAATTTTTGAGATTTCGTTTCCTGAAACCGCACAAAGTTTGCAAAGCTCTTGGCTGACAATTAAGGTTGGAGCAAGCGATTTTAATTTTTTTTCATCCAAAAGATAAAGGCTTTGTCCTTCAGCAATACGTTGACTTACTATTTGATCAATCTCAGTTGGAGTAAGCGAAGAATAATTAATGGCATTTTTAACGACGACAGGTTTTTGTTTAACTTCTAGAGGATAGTTGCATTCATGAGAAATGGCAATGAGCTGATTAAATAAACCCAGTGCGCAAATCATTTCTGTAGCCGATGGGAGAAAAGAAGCAATGCGAAGTTTACTCATGCGTACTTGAATCCTGAATGAATGGATTTCCAGCAGTTAGGGGATGGCTGGTCAACGATTGTATTTGGAGGAGCTGACTTAAGCATTCTGGACAAAGACAATCTTGATTTGGTATTAGGTTTATCAATGGTGGAAATTTTTCACACCAACAACCGGATGTTTTTGAAAAACAATCAAAAGCCATGCCACAGCGTTCGCAATATTTGGTTTCAGGTTTGTTTTGAAAACACATAATTGATATTGTACACTGAGGCGGTTTTAAAATCAGCGAAATCGAAGAATGAAATTTCGAATATTTAAACTTGAATAAGGTTAAAACAAAACGATGAATGCCGGATATCTAATCACGGGTACACATAGTGGTGTTGGAAAAACAACAGTTACGTTAGCATTAATGGGCCTTTGGACCCAACAAGGATATCAGGTTCAGCCATTTAAAATCGGTCCTGATTTTATCGATGGAAGTTATCATCAATGGGTGACAGGGCATGCTTCAGTTAATTTGGACCTATGGATGATGGGATGGAAAGGTATTCAAACCAGTTTTCAAAAATACTCAAAACAAGCTCAGATATCGCTTGTTGAAGGGATGGGAGCCATTTTTGATGGTCAAAATGGGACCTTAAAGGGAAGCTCGGCGATCATCGCAAAACGCTTGAAAATTCCTATTATTTTAGTGGTCGATGTCTGGGGCATGACCAAAACCACCGAAGCGATTTTAGAGGGTATTCGGCAATTTGATCCATCAATTTTATGGGCGGGAGTAATTCTGAATCGCGTTGGAAGTTATAAACACTATGAAATGATTCTTCGATCCTTAAATCTTTTTTGGAGACGAAAAATTTGGGGCTATTTGATAAAAACGGCTGATTTTGAAATTTCCGAGAGGCACTTAGGATTGATCATGCCTAAAGAAAATGTTCAAGTCGATTTCAAGATCAGAGCACTCTTAAATTCAACACGTCAAACACTCAGATTGCCTAAGAATGGCCTTGCGTTATCAAGACCATCTAAAAAAATTCCAGCATATTTTTCAAAAATGATTCGTTCTAAAATTTGTTTAGGTGTTGCTCGAGATGCTGCTTTTTGTTTTTATTATGAAGCAAATTTAAAAATGCTTGAGGCCGCTGGAGCACAGTTAATTTTCTTTAGTCCACTAAGAGATAAAAAGTTGCCTAGTTCAATAGACGGACTTTACTTGGGAGGTGGATATCCAGAAAATTTTTTAAAGGAACTCTCAAGCAATGATTTTTTAAAAAAAGAAATACGTGCTTGCGTTATGCAGGGTATGCCGGTTTATGCAGAATGTGGCGGATTGATGTATTTATCTCGAACATTGATAGGTCAGAAGGGTAAAGCGTATTCTATGGTGTCTATCCTACCGATAACTATTCAAATGAATCCTTCACATTTAGTTATCCGCTATGTGGAAGTACAAACAACTCAAAAGACGTTATTAGGATCAAAGGGAACGATCATTCGAGGTCATGAATTCCATCAATCTGAAATCATTTCGAATGCATTTCTAGGTAAAGCACTTTATCAAGGCATGACTAGTATGCAACAAAAATTTACGGAAGGATTTTGCTTTAAAAATTTGGTAGCTAGTTATATTCATCTTCACTTTCAATCCAATCCCATGGTTCCCATGAATTGGGTTAATCAATGTTTGAAGTTTCGTCAATCTTTTTGAGGTGATTGTTGATTGAAAGAAAAGCAGTTCGTAGTTTTGGATGAATCCTTAAGTTGGAAATTCATGGCTAGTATCTATACAAGTTGCCAATTGGACAACTTGGCCTGAAATCTAAAAAACCCCTGAAATTCTAATAAGCCATGAGGTTGCTTATCTTTTGAACGAGTTATAATAAAAAAATCGGATTATTATCAAAGCTAGGGTTCCTTTTGAAATGGAACAAAGAATATTATATCCAAATCCCCTAAGACCTATTTCACCACGATTAACTCGAAAGTGGCTTTTCAAAGATTTAATTATGGGAAAAATTTTGTTGATTTGATAATGGAGGATTACTTTTATCTGGGAAATTCAAGATAAAGCTTGAAATGATTGAATAAAAAGTTTTTCAAATTAAGGTGAATCATCAAAAGTCTTGACTCTAGAGTATACTCTAGAATTTATAATTTTAAAAGGAGAGCGAACCTCATGATAACTTCAAATCGGGATCTTCAAATTGGCACGATTTCTAAAAAGAGCGGTGTTTCAATTGATACGATCCGCTATTATGAAAAAGAGGGCTTGTTGCCTCAACCCATGCGTACATCTAGCGGATTTCGAATTTATACTCCAGAGATTTTTTCTCAACTTAACTTTATTCGTCGGGCAAGGGAATTGGGAATGACCTTAAAAGAAATTCGTCAAATTCGGGATTGTGGTGAGCAAGGATTAGGGCCCTGTTGCAAAATGACAGTGGATCTTTTTAATCAAAAAATAAAAAATTTAGAATCCACCATTCATTCTTTAACACAAATAAAACGAAAAATCAGGTCGATTTTAAAAACATGGGTCAATAAAAAAGAAATGGATCCACAATGGAGTAATCCATTTAAAAAAAAATAAATTTCAAGGAGTGTGGGCATGCGTTCTAGAGAATTAAGTGGATTTGAACGCCATTTGAGTTTGTGGGTGATACTGTGTATGGGGTTAGGGATTGGACTGGGTCATTTATTTCCAACCGCGGTTTTATATTTGCAACAATTACAAATCGGGGAAAATACTCAAATCAATATTCCTGTTGCTATTTTGATTTGGTTCATGATTTATCCGATGATGTTGAAAATTGATTTATCGTCTTTAAAAAATGTCGGACGGAAACCTCAAGGATTGATAATTACATTAATTGTAAATTGGTTGATTAAACCCTTTTCAATGGCTTTATTAGGATTCATTTTTTTTAAAATGTTTTTTTTGAATTGGATAGGATTACCATTAGCCAATGAATATTTGGCGGGCGTGATTTTGTTGGCAGCTGCTCCTTGCACAGCCATGGTTTTTGTTTGGTCCTATTTAGCAGGAGGTGATCCGGCGTACACGTTGGTACAAGTATCCTTAAATGATTTGATTATTCTCGTTGCGTATGTCCCATTAGTACAACTATTAATTTCTAGGACAACCAATCTCCATGTTCCTTTTTCACTTATTTTCGATTCAGTTTTAATTTTTGTGGTGATTCCTTTGAGTTTAGGATCGTTGAGTCGATGGATAATATTGCATAGTAAGGGAAAGGAATGGTTGGATAAAATTTTTATACCTTTTTTTCGTCCCTTGACTACGTTATCGCTTTTAACAATGTTGGTTTTGATTTTTGCTTTTCAGGAAAACAATTTAATACATCATTTTGTGGATATAGGGTTAATTGCAATCCCCATTCTTATTCAAGTTTATTTGAATGCAGGGATCACGTATGGTTTGATGAAATGGAAAAAATTATCCTATACGATTGCAGCACCCGGTGCTTTAATTGGAGCTTCTAATTTTTTTGAACTAGCAGTAGCAACCGCGATAGTTCTTTATGGTCCGAATAGTGGTGCCGCTTTAGCAACTCTTGTAGGCGTATTGGTAGAAGTTCCAGTTATGTTATCAGTATGTTCGATTTGTACTCGAACTCAGCATTGGTTTGAATAGAAAGGATAAATATTCATGAAAAAAATTTTATTTTTGTGTGTGGGTAATTCTGCAAGAAGTCAGATGGCGGAAGGACTTGCGAGAAATCTCTGGGGAGATCAAGTGCTAGTTCAAAGTGCCGGTTCTAATCCTTCTAGAGTACATCCCATGACCATTCAAGTGCTTCAAGAGTTAAAGATGGATATTTCAAATCAATATTCAAAGTCAGTCCATACAATTCACCCCGAAACAGTGGATATAGTTATTACCTTATGTGCAGAGGAAGTTTGTCCAGTTTTTTTGGGCAAGGCCGAACGCCTTCATTGGCCTTTGCCCGATCCAGGCAAAGGGGCTCAAACAGAACAAGAACAATTGGAAGGGTTTCGGAAAATCAGGGATGAACTTTTAAATCGATTGAAATTATGGGGAATGGAGCAAGGATTAATGAAAAAAATTTAAAATTAGGAGAAAATAGTGGAGTTAAACAGTAGATAATCCATTAAAGATAAATAAATCTTTTAAATCCATAGATCATCGAGTTTTTAAAAATGTCAAATCCTCAAAAATCACCTTGGTTTCTTTATTTATTACAGTGTGGCGATCAATCTTTCTACACGGGAATTGCAAAAAATTTGGAACGAAGGATTCAAGCTCATCAAATTGGGAAAGGATCAAGATACACCAAAGCGCATCAACCGGTTCAATTAGTGTTCTATATGAAATTATCTTCCCAGAAACAAGCGCTTAGACTTGAGGCTTGGGTTAAAAGACAAAGTCGGAATTGGAAAAAGCAGCTTATAAAAAATGGAGAAAAATTTGTAAGGCAATCTTGGAAGTAGTTTAAGAATCAAAAATTAATTTTTCTAGTTCAATGAGGAAAAGGAATGTCATGTTTCAATCTGATTATGTTCATTAATATAACTCAGATACTTCTGAAATAGAACGTTTGCGAAAGATTGAGAAAGTTTTTTGATCCCTGAACTAAGATCTTTTTACGTTAGGGAGGTCTTCAACAGAGTTTGTCTTTTTTGAAAGTGGGAGTAGGAGGTGGTGGAATACTGGAAGGGTACTGCAAGCTGTTGGCGATACGGGCCGTATCACAGTTGGGGACCTCAAGATTCGTTTCGTTAACGATTTGCGCCATGGGAAGGAATAGCAGGGATCATGAGGTTTTCGACCGAACAACTCCGCAGCCAATCTCTTGCAACGGGAGTTGCCGCGCAAGAGGATCTGGATAACTATGTCCAGTTAACCGAAGATTCAGGCCAAAGCGCAGTTTTTGAGTAAGTTTGATCGTTATCGAAAAGAATGGATTGAGAACATCAGCATTAGAAGTACTAAAATGATCTCGATTCAAAAAAGTGAAGAATAATTTTTTTCAAATTTTGAGCAGCTAATGAGAGAGTGGTTTGGGATTTCCATGATAAACAGATGGTTCTAAAAGCTTTAGGAATGACAATATCTAAATAACATAATCCGGGTTTTTGAACCATAGCAGGAACAAAACTAAGACCAAGTCCAACGGCAACCAAGGATTGAATAGTTTCAATTTGATCGCTTTCAAAAACGACCCAAGGCTTGAAATTGGACTTTCGAAATAAATCATCGGTAATTTGGCTAAATCCATGATTGGGTTTCATTAAAATGAAGGGCTCTGCTTTTAGTTGTCGAAGATGATGAATAGAGCTTTTTTGAGCGAGAGGATGTTTGGGAGATACCGCTAGAAGGATTTTTTCTTTAAGGAGCACGGTGAAATTCAGGGAGGCTCGGAATCCAGCATCATCTAAAATGGCTAATTCAATCTGATCTTGTTCCAAGTCTTGGACTAATTGAGGAGAAGAGGCTTCTTTAAGATGAATTTTAATTTGAGGAAATTTTTGATTGAAAACAGTAAGAATCGGTGGCAGTAAATGAGATCCAGTAATAGGCATACACCCCAATGAAACTTGCCCAAGGTGCATTTGAGAAAGAGCTTCCGATTCTCGCTTGGCTTCTTCGATGGTTTGGAGAATGGCTTGAGCTCGTAGGTAGAAAAGTTTGCCTCGTGCGGTTAGTGAACTATTTCGTTTCGTCCGTTCAAATAAAGCTCCACCTAATTCCGATTCGAGTTTAGCAATTTGAATGCTTAAGGAAGGCTGAGAAACCGCACAAAGGTCGGCTGCTTTAGTGAAATTTTTAGTTTGAGCCACAGCTTGAAAGTATCGGATTTGGTGAATTTCCATAAAATATATCCATAGTTATAAACTATCAAAATGATAATAATTATATCTTTTACATATTATTAAATCCAGATTAAAGTATAAACAATTCAATGCATGGGGATGAAGGGAATAGTTCATTTCAAATGGAATTGAATCAGTTAAGAAGACTTGTCCTTATGGGAATTTGTTTTTACAATACTAATTTAAGGTTACTAAGCCAACCCAGTTCGGAGAGGTGGCAGAGTGGTCGAATGCGACTGACTCGAAATCAGTTTTACGTGTAAGCGTAACGGGGGTTCGAATCCCTCCCTCTCCGCCATAGGATAAGTTCTTCTTAAATCTAAAAGGAGTGAGGATAGATTATGGCTCAAAATACTCTTTATAACAAAGTTTGGAATGCGCATGTGGTGGATCGTCTTCCAACGGGGCAAGATCAGCTTTTTATTGGTCTTCATTTAATTCATGAAGTAACCAGCCCGCAGGCGTTTGATATGATTTCAGAAAAAAATATGTCTATTCTTTTTCCGCAGCGTACTTTTGCAACAGTGGATCATATTGTGCCTACGACTCAACAAACACGGCCGTTTCAGGATGATCAAGCGGAAGCGATGATGGGAGCGATTGAAAAGAATGTGAAAAAATATGGAATCCAATTTTTGAATTTTGAAAGTGGACTTCAGGGCATTGTTCATGTGATTGGACCGGAACTAGGTCTTACGCAGCCAGGATTAACGATTGCCTGTGGAGATTCCCATACCTCGACCCATGGAGCTTTTGGAACGTTGGCTTTTGGAATCGGAACGACTCAAGTAAGAGATGTCTTAGCCACTCAATGTCTTGCCATGGATCCCTTAAAAGTGCGAAAAATTGAAATTAATGGCAAACTTTCTAAAGGTGTTTTTGCCAAAGATGTTACTTTATTTGTGATTCAGAAATTGACAGTCAAGGGTGGATTAGGATATGCCTATGAATATGCTGGGGAAGTTTTTTCATCCATGAATATGGAAGAGCGGATGACGGTTTGTAATATGGCTATTGAAGGAGGGGCTCGAGTGGGATATGTTAATCCAGATACCACCACATTTCAGTATTTGAAAAACCGAAAGTTTGCCCCACCATCAAATGAATTTGATCAAGCGATAAAATATTGGAAAACCGTAGCATCGGATTTGACCGCTCAATACGATGATCAAGTTCAATGGCATGCATCGGAGATATCTCCAGTTGTCACTTGGGGAATTACACCAGGTCAATCGGTTGGCGTTTCAGATCGACTTCCTGATCCAAGTGAAATGTCGCCAGAGGATAAAAAATTAGCGGAACTAGCCTATCGACATATGAAGCTTTCACCTCGACATCCTATTTTAGGAACACCAATTGATGTTGCTTTTGTTGGATCCTGTACCAATAGTCGAATTTCAGATTTGAGAGAGGCGGCTCAGATAGTTCGAGGAAGAAAAGTTTCTAAAAAAGTGAAGGCTTTTGTTGTACCAGGATCACAGCAAATTAAAAAGCAGGCGGAACAGGAAGGGTTAAATCATATTTTTATGGAGGCCGGATTTGAATGGAGGCATGCAGGTTGCTCTATGTGCCTAGCCATGAATCCGGATAAATTACAAGGTGATCAGATAGCGGCTTCCTCTTCCAATCGGAATTTTATTGGGCGTCAAGGAAGTCAAGAAGGAAGAACGTTATTAATGAGTCCCGCGATGGTCGCTTTGGCAGCAATTGAAGGGCAAATTCGTGATGTTCGGGAGGTATATCAATGAAAGGGATAACACAATTAACCGGACGAGGTATTTCAATTGAAGGGAATGATATTGATACAGATCGCATCATTCCAGCGCGGTATTTGAAAGAAATTACTTTTTCCAATATGGGTAAATACCCGTTTTTTGATGAACGCTTTGATGCTCATGGCAATTCTAAAAATCATCCATTTAATGAGGCAAGGTTTCAGGGTGCTTCGATTCTCATCGTTAATAAAAATTTTGGATGTGGATCTTCACGGGAACATGCTCCTCAGGCTTTAATGCGATTCGGAATTCAGGCGATTGTAGGGGAATCCTTTGCTGAAATTTTTGCGGGGAACTGTACCATGCTTGGAATGCCAGTTGTGACTTTATTAGAATCAGAAATCCAGCAAATTCAAAAGAAAGTTCAAGATAATCCCCAAATTCAATTGACGTTGGATTTTTTACAAAAAAAACTTTTGATGGAACACCAGCCTTGGTTTGAATTTCAAATGCATCCTAGTCGATATCAGGCCATCGTTCATGGGACATGGGATTCAACGGGATTATTGTTAGGCAATTTAGACAAGATTAAACAAGTGGCTCAACAGCTTCCTTATTTAAATCATTTTCAAATGTTCAAAACATGAATTCATCGTGGGTTGATATTCATATCCATGGGCAAAATGGATTGGATGTCATGAGTTCTGATCCCGAAGAGGTACAAGAACTTACGATCCAATTATTGAAGCAAGGCATTGTTGCATTTGTTCCTACTCTTATGACGGCGCCACCTTCTCGGATGCTTCAGAGTCTGGAAGTAATTAAAAAAATTAAGGGTCGAGAGTTAGGAGCCAAAATTCTTGGAGTCCATTTGGAAGGCCCTTTTTTAAATCCAAAATTCCGAGGAGTTCATCCTCTCAAAAATATAAGTGTGATGGATCCAAAACAATTAAAGGAGTGGGTGAAAATTGGAGAAGGCCTTATTAAGATAATTACGTTGGCGCCTGAAATACCCGGAGTGCTACATCAAGTGGCTTGGCTTAAGGATCAGGGCATTGTCGTTTCAATGGGGCATAGCCAGGCAACTTATCAGGAAGCTAAGCAAGGCAAGCTTCAAGGGGCTAAAAGTGTAACACACCTTTTCAATGCTATGCGTCCCTTTCATCATCGGGAACCAGGATTAATCGGATTGGCATTAGAAGATCAGGAACTATATACGGAATTGATTGCAGATGGAGTTCACTTAGCCGATAAAACAGTTCAATTTGTATTGCAATGGCGTCCTAGTTCTAAAATTATCTTGGTTTCAGATAATTGTCCGTTGTCACTGAAACCACAAGGCTCCTATCAATGGAATCATTGTTCGATCCAAGTACACTCGGATAGTTCCCTTCGAACGCGGCAAGGTGTTTTAGCAGCCAGTTACTTGAGTTTATCCCAAATCATTCGACGGCTTTTACATTTGAAAATAATATCGTCAATTCAAGCTCGGCAATTTGCATTTCATAATCCACTTTGCCTTTTGGGCATCGATGAGAAAATTTTTTTTAAAAAAGGCAAGGGGAAGTCTGTTACTGCCTCTGGAATGAACTAATGATTTTGGTGCTAGCAAAAGTTATTGATTTCTGAGTTCAAAAATCTTACTTTGATAAAGTTGTTTATTCTAAGCTATTTTTTTGATCATTGGAGAAACGATGAATTTTAATTTCCAAAATACCTCAGCACGAACCATCTATAATTTGATCAATGGATTGGTAGCTCCTCGACCGATTGCATTAATTACAAGCCTGAGTGTTAATGGGCAATTAAATGCAGCACCATTTAGTGCTTATAATTACTTATGTATTAATCCACCCATTATTGGAGTGGGGATTGCCGCTAAACCTGAAAGTGAAGATGGCATTAAAGATACCGCTCGTAATATTGAGACTCAAAAAGAATTTGTGGTCAATGTGGTTACTGAAGATATGGCTCAAGCTATGAATATCTGTGGCATTGATTTCCCATCTAGGATTAATGAATTAGAAAAAGCTGGATTTTCTACGGAAATTTCTACGGTTGTTCATGTTCCGCGAATTAAGGAAGCACATGCCGCTTTAGAATGTCGGTTGTATGAAATGATCCATTTAGGACAATCACGTATTATTTTGGGCGAAGTTGTAGCAGCGTTCGTGGAAGATCAATATATTGATTCCCAAGGGCCTTATGTTTTAGCGGAAGATCTCCATTCGATTGGAAGAATGAATGGCTTAGACAACTATGTGCATACTCGAGATGCATTTTTGAAAATCAAACGATTGAATTATAAAGAGTGGATAGAGTATTCAAGGATGCCTCATGAGTCTTAAAGATCGAAAGTGGTTCGGTCAGTTATTCTTCAAGCATCAAGATGGCTCTGCGGTAGATTAATTAAAAATTTTTTTTTGCTTTTAGGGTTCCTCGGGGCGGCTTGACAAGAGGCTTATACTATCGATAAAAAATTAAATGAGCTCGTGATTAGGCAATACTGGAGAATAAAATGCCTGAACAATTTAAGATTGTGAAAGTTAAAAATCCAATAACGGGTGAAGAATTAAATGCGTACGATGTTCCGTTGAAGGAATCCAATGAAAAATGGAGTGAATTTGAGTTGGAAGATGGAACGAAAATACGTATGAAAGTGACTATTTCTGGAGCACATCGGTTTGTTGGCAAGTATGATCCGCAAGGAAATCCCATGTACGATCTTGTTGCTATGCCACAAATTGTAACTGTTTACGTTCCAGAAGAACTGAAAAAAGAACAAGAATAAATTTGTATTTTTAAAAACGACCGTAGTTCTGTAAAAGTTCAAAGAAGAATATTCTAAAAGTTTTTGCCTAGAGCGTTGAGTGTCAAATCCAACAAGATCTGTTGGATCGCGAGTCCGACCCGATATCGAGAAAGCAACACAGGACATCTAAATTTAAGGTTGTATTTTCAGGAGACCGGGTTTAGGCGGGTGGCACAAAAGGTGTAGGCTGAGATAATTGATAAAAATGACCGTGGAAATCGAGTTGTAATCCCACAAGAGTCACTCCAAATAAATCCTGTATTTCATTTTCATAAGTAAAAGCCCCTGCATAGAATGGTGTAATACTTTGAAGTTGTGCAGCCTGTTTAGGAATAAGTATCCTCAAATGTTGTAAGGATAAATGGTGATCAAAACTATAGGTTACTTCGAACGCCTCTGGGATGACCAAAACAGAAATTTGAACCAAGCGATATCCTTGGGTTTTAAAAGTAGCAACTTGGATTCCCAATTCGGATGCATCAATGGTGTGAATCAAGTTTGATTCCATGGGACGTCCTTTTCTGATTGGATCGGATAGTTTGTTTTTGATTAAAGCAAGCCACGGCTTGAAGAACACCATCAATAATGGCTTCTGGGCGTGCAGCACATCCCGGAACATAAATATCAACCGGAATAGTCGAATCAACGCCTTGGTGAAGGTTATAACACTGGCTAAAAATCCCGCCAGAAAGAGCACAAGCTCCAATGGCGACAACAACCTTGGGCGCGGGCATTTGTTCATAGAGGGTTTGAACGACCGATTGATTTTGGGCATTAATGGCACCAGTAATCAACAGAATATCAGCATGCTTAGGATTGCCGGTATTAATGATGCCGAGTCGTTCTACATCATAGATGGGTGTTAAACATGCTAATACTTCAATATCGCATCCATTACAGCTGGAGGCATCATAGTGAAGTATCCACGGTGATTTTTTCAAAAAATTCATCTCTAAGGCCTCACATTAATTGAGTGATAATAAAATAGAAATAGAAGATTTGATCCTCCGAAAAGAGCGGCAACAATCCAAGCTGTCTGAAGAGTTTTTTCCCACGTAAAACGAGCATAAGTGTTATCAATAAGAATTTCAAAAATAAAGAGAAAAGTCAAAACGGTTAACAAGATCTCCCAGGGCCAATGTAGAATAAATAGGCATAAAATTCCCAGCAAAATAATATTTTCATACCAATGTCCTATTTCGATCAAGGCCAAAAGCGAACCTGAAAATTCAGTTGTCAGCCCCTTAACAAGTTCCTGATGCCCATGGTGGGAGGTTGAAAGATCAAACGGAGATTTTCTAAGTTTGATGGTTAGGAGCATTAAAAATCCAAGAAAAAAACCGGGCAGTTGATATAACAAGGGGTAATGAGAAGTGGCAATGGTTTGAATTTGAAAACTACCAGTACTTAAATCCATGCCCAAGGCAGTCAATAACAGAAGCGGTTCATAAGCCATCATCTGAATGAGTTCTCGCTCAGCTCCCAGATGACTGTAAGGCGAAGGGGTAGAAAATGCAGCTAAGGTTAAGAATAAGGAACCAAGCATCATGGAGAAAATAACCAGCAACAAACTTTCACCGGAAAAGAAAATAAATCCAGTTAAAAGCATAAAAAGAACAAATCCCCAAACATAGAAAATCTGCATGGGATTAACAACACTCGTTTGTTTATTCCACAACTTGAGAATATCATAAAAAGGTTGAAGTAGAGGAGGCCCATATCGATTTTGAATTCGTGCAGTGACAATACGGTCGAAGCCGGTTAGTAGAGCGCCAAGAATAGGTGCACTAATAAAGAAAAGTAATGCAACCATTCCAAGATGTAGCCATGAAGGAGAATTAGAATTCCATACTGGTGGCGGGAGAAAGGGTGTGGAAAGTTTCCAGTGATGGAAGTTAATCAGAATCATGATCAACAAAAAGATAATTCCTAGCACTTGACCTATTTTCAGTAATGATTTCTCTTTAAAATATGAAGTCAAATAATAATTTCGAATTTGGACGGTATGAATTTGTCCTAATGATCCTTGAAATTGAGCATTGGAGGTAGTGGCAGGGATGTTCAAGCCACATAAATAAGGTGTAACGGTTTTATAGGAAGGGGCTAAAAAAAAGAAACCTGCAGGAAGAATTAATAAAAGGATGAGAGTGACCCATAAGAACAAGGGGTGATGTAAAGTCCAGGGACCTAAGGACGACATCGTTAGGCCTAGATAGGGATCTACCCAGAAATGAGAAATGGCAGGAAATAAAAAGCATGCCACTAGGGTCAGGATCATCAACATTCCGATGGAGAACCAGGTATCCTTGCTGACCAGACTGGAATCGAGGGTTATTTCCGAAGGAGTGGAAGGAGGCGAGATGAGTTTTCCCATCCATTTGCTCCAGAAAAATAATGTGGGGGCACTTCCAAAAACCAAGAGCAAGGCAAGAATAGGGCTAGAATGAATAAAGGTTTGCAAACATGCCCATTTACTAATTAACATTCCAAAAGGCACCAGAAACATGCCTAGCGTTCCTAAAATCAAGGCGAGCGTTAATCCGCGATGACGTATCCAAAGCCCATCCATGGTTTCAATATCTCGGCTTCCAATCTGATGTTCAACCGTTCCGACTGTTTGAAACAAGAGTGCTTTGGCAATTGCATGAAAAATAATTAGAAAAATGGCAGCCCAAATAGCTTCGGGTGTTCCAATTCCAGCACAAGCCACAATTAAGCCCAAGTTGCTTATGGTTGAATAAGCTAACATGCGTTTAATGTTGGATTGGTTTAAGGCAATAATAGACGAAATTAAAAAAGTAATGCCTCCAATGAAACTAAGGCTTTCACCTAGAGCGATATGTGCATGGAATATGGGAGCTAATTTTAAAATGAGAAATACTCCAGCGTTGACCATGGTGCTTGAATGAAGTAGTGCTGAAACAGGGGTGGGAGCCACCATGGCTCCTGTAAGCCATGAACTAAAAGGAAGTTGAGCAGATTTAGCTAATCCGGCCAAGGCAAGTAGTGCCGCCGCAAGCAAACCTAGGATTGCTCCTAATTTTCCCAAAGAGATAATGTGGGTCAAAGAAGGTTTTTGGTGCATTTCAGCTAAAATCCATAGAGTTATCACGATGCCTAGACTTCCAATCAAGTTATATCCAAGGGCTAAGAAAGCATTTTTTCGAGCTTCAGCATCATCGGCATAGCCGATTAACAAAAAACAACATAGAGTAGTTATTTCCCAAAATAAAAGTAGCCAAGAAAGATCGTTTGAAATAACGATGCCGGTCATCGCAGATAAAAAAAGGAAAAATAAAAAGAAAAAACGTCGACGATGGTCTGGAAGATGAGGATGGTGGTTATGATAAGTTTTCATATAAGGAATGGCATAAATGCAGATTAGTCCACCGATCACTCCAATAATTAAAATCATGATTATGGAAAACGAATCTAAATAGAAAGGGAAGGGCGTTGTTTTAAGCCCCAAAACCCAGTCAGTATAAAGTAATATAATTGTTTGAAAAATTAAAAGACTAAGAATCCATAATTCTTTTCGAGTCCCTTTTTTTAAAAAAATCCAAAACAAGAATAGAGTGATGATCAAATCGCCTAAGGTGGTAATCCAATGAAGGTGAGGTAATATAAAAAAAAGATGGGGTCTCCAGGAAGTTTGAAAGGCCAAAAGCAATGACGTCAACATCAGAAGGAGACTACTCCATCGTACGATCCAACTCTGCCAAAAAGACCCTTTCATCCAAGCTAATAGCATGGCTGAAAAAAACGGAAAAAGAACTAGGAAGCTCATCAGATGAACTGGGTTTTGTATAAATTCGGAAAACATTTAAATCCCCAAAAGAAAATGAGAATTTAGAAAGTCAAACCAAGCCTCTAAGCCTTGATGAGTTTTAGTTGAAATTTGGAAAAGTTGGAGGTGAGTATTTAATTTGTGGCAGTCCGATTGCACTTGATCTAAGTTGAAATCAACATAGGGAAGTAGATCGATTTTAGTGATGACCAGTGCTTGAGCGCGGGTAAATAAAGATGGATATTTCATGGGTTTTTCGCTTCCTTCAGTGACACTCAATAACCCTATTTTGAGATCCTCACCCAATTGATATCCCGATGGACAAACCAGATTACCCACATTTTCAATGACTAGTATTCGAGTTTTATCCCAAGTCAATTCCTGAATTTTTTGTTGAACCATACTAGCCGTTAAGTGACAAGTTCCGTGAGTTTCGATTTGAACAGCTGCACTTCCAGCCTTACGAATTCGGTCGGCATCATAGGTCATTTGAATGTCACCAGTAATGACGGCGAGAGATGACCCATATTGGTAAGCCATAGCTTCCAATAGAGAGGTTTTTCCGGATCCGGGAGAACTGATCATATTTAAAACTAAGACATGTTTTGATTTAAAAAAATCTTTGTTTTGAGCAGCAATTTGGTCGTTTGCAGACAAGGCCTTGGTGGCAATATTGATTTTTTCATTCATAGCAGACCTTCCCATTCTTATGAGACAATTTTAACTTCAACGGAATTTTAATTTTCAAAGTCGATGGAGCCATAAGTTATCCTTTATTTTGAGATTTGGTTGTTGAAGCCAAAGAAGGCGGAGTAGAAGGCACGGGCCAAATGATCACGTCACGATGAGTTTGAGGTGGTGCATAGTGTTCAGATAAAACGATCGCGTGCTTAGCAATACAAGCAGATTCGCAGGCGCCACAAAGGATACATTGAAACCGATCCAAGGTGAACAATCGTTGAGTGCGGTCGATATGGATCGCATGGGTTGGGCATTTTTTTTCACAGAGTAGGCAGAGTGTACAAGTGGATGGCTGGAGTTCGACACGGCCTCGACTCCGGGCAATTACCGGGCGGACTTCTTGGGGATAAAGTCGAGTGGCTGGCCGATGCCATAATTGCTGGATGGATAAATTGAGCATTTGAAAATAGGACATGTTAACGCTCCGTACAACTTATGCAAGGATCAATGGAAAGAACAATGATGGGAACATCCGCAAAGGTACAACCTTTTAAAATTTCAACCAAGGCAGGAAGATTTGCAAAAGTTGGCGTACGGACTCGATAACGCTCAAGAAACTTACTGCCATTTCCTTTTAGATAGTGCACCACCTCTCCTCGGGGTTGTTCTACACGTTCAAAATGCTCTCCGGAAGGCATGCCGGTGATTTTGGTTTCTACAGGTCCATCGGGCAATTTTTTAAGAAGTTGATTAATTAAATCAAAAGATTGATCTACTTCGCGTATGCGCACTCGCATACGGGCATAACAATCGCCTTGAGTTTCTACCACGGGTTGAAATTCAAGATTTTGATAAGTGCCATATTTTAAGAGACGAGCGTCTAAAGGCCATCCACTTGCTCGCAAAGTAGGTCCTACTGCACCTAATTCATAAGCTTTGTCTTTGCTGAGCATTCCTTTGCCTTGAGTTCGATGTTGAATCGAAGTATCGTTTTCAAAAATAGAAGCCAGAATTTGATGTTGAGTGTAAAGTGCTTTAAGTGTAGTTTGAGCCTGAGTTATTAATTCAAGAGAAATATCGCGGCGCACGCCACCAATTTTACAGGATCCATAAATGACGCGTCCACCTGCAGTTGCTTCGACCAAATCCAGCAAGGATTCTCGAAGTTTCCAAGTTTGCATGAATAGATTTTCAAATCCAAACGAATCAGCTAATAATCCCATCCACAACCAATGGCTATGAATTCGAGAGAGTTCACTCCAGAAACCTCTCAAGCTTTGAGCACGCTCGGGAACTTCGATTCCAAGAATAGATTCCATCGCTTGGCAAAACGCCACGCTATGAATAAAGCTACAGATACCACAAATGCGTTCTCCAACATAAACCATGTCTTGAAAATCTTTTTTTTCAGCAAGCTTTTCTAAACCTCGATGAACAAATCCAATGCGGGGAATAGCTTGAAGCACCTGTTCATCTTCGAGCACTAAATCTAAATGAATTGGCTCGGGGAGGACAGGGTGCTGAGGTCCAAACGGGATAATTGTTTGCTTGCCCATAAAATACATCCTTCTAAGTATTTCCACACTGGCTCACAATGGTTCAATTTTGATTCAAAGTTGATTTTCCTAGAATGATTTAGGACATAAATTACAAAAATAGAATTGCTAGATGCGTTGATCAAAATCTTGGAGTATGGTTTGTGCATAAAGAGGAATCTTTTCGAAAAGATCGTGGGAAAGAGAGGGACGAGGTCCCACATAAGCAGGTTCAATGCCATAGAGAATAATTGAATCAGTAGCATTGGCATTTAATGTGAGGGCAGTTTGAAGATCATCAATTAAATCATTACTATGTAGGGAAAACGGTGAACTTGTTTTCAGAGACTGAATATGGGAAATCTGAAATCGCCGAAGTTTTCCCGGGAGTGCGCCCATGAATGCACAATCGACGAAAATAATTTTTGAATAATGGGAAACCAGATCAATCAGTTCAAATAAGCTTCCTGAAATTTCTAAACAATCAAACGTTTGAGTCATTTTCGGATGCTTCCAAAACCATTCAATAATTTGAATGCCAATGCCTTCATCGCCCATAAGCGGGTTGCCTACAGCGACCAAAGCAGTAGACATAAAATGAGTCCTTTTTAAGAATCAATAAACTTGATATTCAAAAAATGCGTCGAACATGAAATGCAAGGATCGTAGGATCGAACCAGCATTTCCAGCAATTGACGAATGGATTCCTGATCATCGTGTAAAATCTGCGGAAGAAGGGTTTCAATATCTTTTTGAAGATTACCATGATTTTGATTTGTGGGAATACAAAGATTAGCTGAACGACAAATGCCTTGATCATTCAATTGGTAACGGTGAAATAAAATGCCACGTGGAGCTTCAATGGCCGCGACACCTTCGCCAGCCCTTGGAGTAATGGATTCGCGATTCAAAGGATGAGGATTTTCTAAAAAGAAGTCGATTAACTCTTGAGCATCTCCAAGAATTTGAACGCATTCTACTAATTGAATAAGCGAATTTGCATAAGGATTAATACATTTGGATTTGATTCCTAATTGATGGGCCAGTTGGGCGGCAGCTGGACGAAGGAATTTGTGATTGAGATTATAGCGAGCTAAAGCGCCTACGGCATAAGCCCCTCGATGCCATCGAGCCCATTTAGCCGTGGATTGATTTGTGACATATTCATTAGTTACGGATTCGAAATTTTCAACGGGTGTCAACTCTGGAAGGTCACTGCTTGCAATTTGTCCACTTTCAAATGAATATTGGCCCGGTTGTTGAAGTGCGATATACTCGGTCTCACGTTCAAAATGAGGGATTTGATGAGCTACCGAAAGGATTACGCTGGCAATCTGATTCGTTAATTTTGTAGCTGTGGAAAGATCATGTTGGAGATTTTCAAACTCTTTTAAAGAAGGGGTTCGGGTAAATCCCCCTGGAATGAGCGTGATCGGGTGTGTTGTTCTTCCAGCTAGCAGATCGGACCATTGATTGGCAATACGATGGAGCTCAATGATTTTTTGAACGACTTCTCTTTGATTTTCAACCAAGGGAATAACGGAAGGAGCTTTGAACAGGTCTGGCGCAACCAAATATCCGATATGAAGAATATGACTTTGAAGAATTTCAGAGGCATGTGTGAGGCTTCTTAATTTTTGGACCTCAGGTGAAACCTGAACATGCAAAGCATTTTCAATTGCTTGAATCGAGACTAAAGAATGGCTAATGGAACAAATACCGCAAATGCGTGAGACGACAGCTTGAATTTCATCCCAGCGACGTCCTTGAACAAAAGCTTCAAAAAATCTTGGCGCTTCCACAACTTGCCATTCGGCTTTTTCAACATGTCCATCTGTGACGCGAACAACTAAATTTCCGTGTCCTTCAACTCGTGTAATATGAGGAATTTGTATTTGAAAAGATTTAGGCATGTGCGTGCTCCAAAGATGAGCCTAAAAACAAGTTCAAGTGATGTTCAAATTCTTCAGGTGTTTTATGGTATCGATTCAAACTTTGACGCAAACCTTGGGGATTGGCATCTGAGGAATAACCGCGACATCCTATACAAGGAGTGCCATGAGAGGGGCAAGTTGCATGGCAACCAGCTCGCGTAAGCGGACCTAAACAAAGCTGCCCTTGTTGCCAGAGACATAAATTTTCTTGAATTCGGCATTCAACGCAAACCGGATAAGTAGGAATAAAGGGGATTCTGCCCAATGCCAAGCATCGCAGTACATAACTCAGTTCTTGGCGATGAATTGGACACCCTGGAATTGAATAATCTACTTTCACAATCTGATCCAAAGATTGAACTTTTTCATGGACATCAAGATGCTTCAAAAATCCATTATTGCCATAAGTAATTTGTCTGGCTTCTAGACTAGAAAGTGCATTTCGCATTTGGTGGACTCCGCCGGAAATAGCACAAGAACCTAAGGCGACCAAAATTTTTGATTTTTCACGAATGTGCAGAAGGCGTGCGACATCCTCTTCACGTTCTAAACATCCTTCAACTAAGGCAATATCAATTTCTGGTCCATGATTACTAATCGCCTCCCGCCATTCAACGACGTCGACGAGAGACAAGAGTTGAAGCAAAGAATCCTCCAAATTGACAATCTGCAATTGACAGCCTTCACACCCTGCCAAATCAAAAATAGCAACTTGGGGCTTTGACATTAAAGGGCCTCCTGAAGATGGATTAAATCTTTGTATCTAAAGACAGGACCATCTTGACAAACGTACAATCCATTGATTTGGCAGTGCCCACACATGCCGACTCCGCATTTCATTCGACGTTCAAGAGAAACATAGATCAACTCATTAGGGATTTGACGTTGACGGAGTTCACGGAGGACAAATGAATACATGACTGGTGGGCCACAAATAATTGCACTCCAAGGATCATCCTCAAGATTTAACAGCGAGAATAAAGTTGTGATGACCCCTACACGTCCTTTCCAGTTTGGGCCTCCTCGATCGACCGTTTCTAAATACGTTAAATCTTTTCGAGATTTCCAATCATGAAGATCTTCTAGGAATAATTGTTCATCAGGGGTTCGACTTCCATAAAGAATGATGAGTTTTCCATAATCCCATCGCCGATGGAGGACGTATTGGATAGCTGAGCGCAAGGGTGCTAGTCCAAGGCCGCCCGCAATAAATAAAATATTTTGTTTCCGAAGCTCACGATCGACTGGAAAAGTAGTTCCGAAAGGACCGCGAATTCCAATAGATTTTCCTATTTGAAGTTGATGAAGTGCTTGAGTCACGTTTCCAATTCGACGCACAAGTATTTGAAATTGATGAGGGTGGTTTGAAAATGAACATACCGAAATAGGAGCTTCTCCAATGCCGGGTAGAGAAACTTCCACAAATTGACCGGGTGAGGGTGTATGAACCTCTGGGGAGGGTACGTGAATCTCAAAAAGCATATCAAGTGCGGTGAGCGAACACATAGAAGTAATTAGGGCTGGATGAGGCAAATAAATATCGGAGGAAGGATGTCCAATAACAGGCGAATCAATCTGTGGATCCATATTATTCTCCTACGAGTTGATTATAAACTTCTACGGGGTTGGAAATATTGGGAATACAAGCACTGATACATCGTCCGCATCCGACGCATGCGATTTCTCCGAAGCGTTTAGGCAAATAACTGGCTTTACGATAAAATCGATGGCGATAGCGTTCTGCTGATTGCTTTCTAAAGTTATGTCCTCCTGCAACTTCAGCAAAATCACGTAGCAAGCACCCATCCCAAGCTCTACAACGAACTCCAGTTTCTAGGCTCCAATCCACCTCATCTTGGATATCAAAGCAATAGCAGGTTGGGCAAACAATATTACACGCTCCGCAGGATAAACATTGACTGGATTTTTCTTGCCAGAGGGGATGGTCATAATTTTGTTCCAAAAGATCGGGTAAATCATCGGGAGCACATTTGAGTTCATGACGACGCATGGATTTTTGATTTTGATTCCATCGTTGTTCACGCAATTGAAGTTGATCCAGAGAAGCATCGGGGAGCTCATAGATCGAATGGAGTAGTGTATTTCCCTTTTCGGTTCCGATTTCCAGTAAATAGCCATCTTGTGGCAGTGGTGTTAAAAGGAGGTCCCAACCTTTTTCAACCGTCGCAGTTCCCATACAACCAGAAAAATTATGAGGGGCTACTGCGACGGGATCTAGAGCCACAATTGAACAGGCATTGCGACGTGTTAAATAATGAATATCCACTAATTTTTCTGAAAAAACACGATCCATTTGATTAATGGCGATCATATCATAGGGATGAACTCCAAAAAGCACAAAGGGATGAAATTCCATCACGCTCTGGAATTCTCCCGAGGAACGAAAGGTCATCATGACTTCCCGAGGGGGCAATAAAAATTTTTTTGGTGGCAAATCAGTTACATCGTAATCAAGTGCTAATTGATCAGATGACGTGATTGATTCAAATCGAAAGTGCCCTTGGTGTTGAACGGGACCGATTACCGTTTTTTGCAACAGTAGTCCATCAATCCAACCTCGTAACATATTGGTGCTTATTTGTTTGACTGACATAGGCAACCTGCCATCACGCAAGTTTAAATTTCAAAAAAATATACCATAAGGCGAATATTGGCAACATGCCTAAGGTTTATATTCCTTATCATGACGAATACATGATTTGGACCTTAAAGACGAGTAACAAAATTTGATATACAAAATGTTTAATGAACTGGTCTTCGAGCTGTCGTTGTAAATCATAGAGTAATTGGATGGATCAAGCTAAACTTAAATTACGAATGGATTACTCTCGAGACTAGTACGACTTCATAAAGGAATATACGATGATACCAACCACATTAAATTTTCAGCCCTCGACCCGTTTATTGACGATTGCAAAGCTTTTGGAAGTCGTTAAGCAGCAACATCCTTTGATTCACCATCTCACTAATTATGTTACTGCTCGTGATTGTGCGAATGTTGTGTTGGCGTTGGGCGGATCGCCTGTTATGGCCGATGATTTAAGTGAGGTCGCAGAAATGGTAAGTATGGCATCCGCTCTGGTGATTAATTTGGGTACGTTGACTAATCGAACGATCCCTTCGATGTTTTTGGCGGGGAAGAAGGCGAATGCCGAAAAAATTCCAGTGATATTGGATCCCGTTGGAGCTGGAGCGACTTCACTAAGAACACGTACGGCCATTCAATATTTAGAAACCGTTCAAGTCCAAGTGCTTCGTGGAAATTTTTCAGAGTTAAAATCGCTGTTGGGATTAAAAGCCTCTATACGAGGTGTGGAGTCACAAGACGAGACGGGCGATCGTATGGAAATTGTTCAATTATTGGCTAACCGATTTCATTGTCTCGTGGCCATGACGGGAGCCATTGATTTTGTTACGGATGGAACTCGGGTTGCTAAAATTGCGAATGGACATAGTTGGTTGACACGTATTACAGGAGCTGGATGTATGACTTCGTCTTTGATCGGTTGTTTTTGTGGAGTAACTTCGGAGGTTTATCAAGCGGCCTGCGCGGGACTTTTAGTTATGGGATTAGCTGGTGAAAAAGCATATCGAACCGTGGAAAGTTATCAACAAGGCATTGGAAGTTTTCAGATCCGACTCATGGATTATATCGATCAAATGACTCCTCAAATGCTTTTAGAAGATTCAAAATTAGAAGAAATGTTATTGCAAGATTCATCCCGTTCAATGCATTAAAAAATTTCAAATATTTTTAAGGAGAGATCTTGAATAAAACAGTATAGTATAATATTATTATATTATTATTTAATTATTAACAGGAAATGCAATGGCACCCATTCAAGTTTTAATTTTAGGCGGTGGGATTGGCGGTGTTGAAGCGGCAATTGAGGCACGACGGCATCATTTGGAAACCTTATTAATTTCAGATCGAGAATATCTTTGGATCTATCCGTTGAGCATTTGGATCCCGACGGGAGAACGATCAAAAGAGACAGTAAAACTGCCGCTTTTCAAATTGGCTCAACGTCATGGATTTCAATGGAAGATGGATGAGGTGGTAGCGATCCAAGAAGCGGGCGCGAAAGTGCAATTGAAATCCGGATTGATATTAGAACAAGGCAGAGATTACGAACAACTAGTCCTCGCTTTAGGAAGTGGAAAAACACAAATGGAAGGGCAATCGAACACCTACTCATTATGCGGAAAGCCATCTGAAGCGGATCAAATCCAAGAGAAATTGAAGACACTGGTTCAAAAAGGCCAAGGGAGCATTGCGGTGGGGTTTGGAGGCAATCCCAAAGATCCTTCTGCAGTACGAGGAGGTCCAGCCTTTGAGCTGATTTTTAACATTGATACGTGGCTTCGAAGAAAAAAAATTCGAGATCAATTCCAACTGACATTTTTTGCACCGATGGCGGATCCAGGTATCCGGATGGGTAAACAAGCGGCTACTCGCTCAGAAAATCTCCTGAGTCAAAAAGGAATACAAAAATTATTTGGAAAAAAAATTCTCCGATTTGAATCTGAAAGTATTGTTTTTGAAGATCAAAGTCGATGGGAGAGTCAATTAATTTTATTTTTTGCAGCAGGAACAGGATCAAAAGTCTATCAAAATTCAGGACTCCCACTGAATGAGTCTGGTTTTATTCGAACCGAGCCATCCTGTCAAGTTGTTGGTTCTCCGCACGTTTGGGCAATTGGCGATTCGGCAGCCCTGCTAGGTCCAGAATGGAAAGCTAAACAAGGTCACATTGCGGAAGTGATGGCCAAAACGGCTATCCATAACATGAGCATTAAAGATGTCCAGGTTCACCAAAGTTATGTTTCACAGGTAAATATTGTTTGCGTGATGGATGTCGGCAATGGGGCTGCCTTGATTTACCGCGATGATCATCGTGGGTGGGTTCTGACATTGCCAATTATTGGACATTGGTTGAAAAAAGCTTGGGGAATTTATTTTCGACTTTCCAAACTAAAATGGATACCTCGACTATCAGGATTTTGAGGATAAACGGTATCGGCAAGGAGAATAGCATGATGGAGTTTGTTCAGAATATGCAAGTCTTAAACGAAAAAACAAGTATGTTGAATCAACCCTATTGGATTGCTTTTTTGGGGAATTTTTCAAACAAATCCAAACAAGCAGAAGCGATTCTGCAGGAAATTTTTAAAAAATATCCGGATCAAAGATGTTTTAGTATCGAAACAGCTACTGATCGAGAAACGCCACGCCAATTTGCCATTGAAGCGGTTCCCGCGTTGATCATGTTACAAAAAAATCAAGTCAAAAAAAGATTATTAGGGTTGGCATCGGCAATGGAATATGAGCAGTTTTTATCTGAATCATTGTCCGAGATGGGCAACCGATCGTCGGTACCTAAGAAAAGTTTGGGGCAGGATCGAGTTACGGTTTATACCACACCGACGTGTAGTTGGTGTACAAGAGTAAAAACGTATTTGCGAGAAAATCGCATTGCGTTTACGGAAATTGATGTGTCACAAAATGAAAAAATAGCCCAAAAGTTGGTCAAGATGACGGGTCAACAAGGCGTACCTCAAATTCAAGTAGGCTCGACCTATGTAGTTGGTTTTGACAAAATGAAGCTGGATGCATTATTGGGTTTAAAAACAGCAAGATAGAATTTGAATTCAAGATGAAAAAAGGAGAAGGATAGTATGGAAAAATTACAACCATTAAATGCTCGAGTTTTAATTCGACCGGAGATGAGAGAAAACAATAAAGTCGGGAATCTCTATCTTCCTGAAAGTGCCTTGGAGCCTCCGCACCAAGGAGTCATTGTTGAAATGGCCATTTCGGGAGTTTCAGAGGTTTCAGTGGGCGATCGAGTCATCTATCAAAAAGGATCCGGTGAAGAAGTAAAATTAGAACAGCAAACGTATATCTTGGTTGAAGCTTCAGACCTTTTAGCTAAATATGCGGACTTGGATGAAATTCCAAAATAAGCTTGATTTAAACGTCAGAAGTACTTCAAAATTTCTTTAAATTTGACAGGATATAATCAGTCATCGTTTGCCATATCAACAAAGGCTTTTCCACGTCTTGGGAACTGCAAGAGGGAGAAAGGCAATAAGGGCCTGCTATTCCCTCTTCTTCAGCTTCAACTAATCTGGTGATTTGGAGGAGCAAGGTTGCACAACGACAATGCAGCCAGCGCCCACGAATGGCGTACCGTATTGGAATCGGTGTTGATCGCTACCGGAGTTTGTCCATCAAATGGTTTTTCCTTGATAACGCCGCCTTCGGTCGTCAGGAAATATTACGAATACTTGAAAACGGAAGAGATCTCTATACCATCTGCCAACCCGCCAAGGACGTGCTACAACTTGGGTTTCCATAATTTCGAGAACAACCCGACGAGACTTCAGCAATTGGCTATTACTTCCATCTGGAAATATTTCTGCGTCGACGGATCTAACCGAAACTGATAAAGAATTGATCACGAACCATGTTGAGGGAGAAGATCATCAAATCCGGATCCGGTCTACCATCCGGTAGGAATGTAAAAGTGGGGTTTCCGAGTTGGGTGTTTTTTCGACGAGCCTGACGACATCTACCTATTCTTTGTTTTAGATAAACACACAGCGGAGGATTTAACCGCTATCCAAGAAAAAATCATGATTAAAGACTTAAAGGAAACTTTGGACAAAAGAAACAATGGAGAAAAAAACATGAAAAACAAAAATTTTGAACGGATGAGGGAAAGCTTCAAGCAAGCCATTGAGATCAAAAAAGACAATGAAGTTAAAACCATGAGGAAGCCTTCATCTCACACAAGTAAGTTTGGTCCGGATTGTTGGAGAAAGTATCAAGGCCGCGGAACATTGGGAACAAGGACTCCGGCGACCTAACGGTTCAGATTCGAAAATGACCCGGATGCTTAAAAACCATTCTGAGTTAGCTTTCGAATCAATTTGAATTTCAATGCTAATGGCTAGGTTGCAATCCATACTTCCTTTTTTAACTCAAAAATTTGAAAAAGCTAAGGACAATTTCTAAAAATTCATTGAATCAATTTGATTCTTGTAACTTGACCATGATTTTTAGTTTAGCCTGTTTGACGTTCAAGCATTTATCTGAAAAACTATCCATTGATAGTTATGTTTTTGATTTGAAGTGACCTATGATAGGGAATGATTGTATGAATTGAAAAGTGAAACAAAGATTGATCGGAATTTTTCAAAAACAGACGATTTAAGTGAGATTTTTATGTTTAAAAATGAAAAAAATAAAATTTGGATTGTTAGTATTTTTTCGATAGCCATGGCTTATCTTGAAAGCGTCGTTATTTTTTATTTGAGAAGAATGTATTTCCCTAGCGGTTTTGGATTTCCTTTAAAGAAATTTCTAGGACCCCATATACTTCCCATTGAAATGGTTCGTGAATTCTCAACGATAATCATGTTAGTTTGCGTGGGATATTTGGCCTCATCCAGCTTTAAAAATCGGTTTGCTTATTTTTTATTGGCTTTTGCAACGTGGGATATTTTTTATTACATCTGGCTTCGAATCCTATTAAAGTGGCCGTCTTCTTTTCAGACAAATGACTTGCTGTTTCTAATACCGTGGCCATGGGTCGGTCCGATTTTGGCTCCACTCATTGCATCCCTGACCATGATTTTGCTTTCATTGGATCTTCTAAATTCAGAGAAAAATCTTTGTCGAATTGAATGGTTTTTCTTTTTTTTCGGAAGTGGCTTGATGGTATATACATTCTTGATTGATTATGGAAAACTTCTGCTGTTTAAAAAAAAATTCAACAGTTTTCTTGCAATCTCATCAAAGCCGGAGCTTCAAAAAATTATTCTGAATTATAAGCCCGGTTACTACAATTGGCCCTTATTTATTGTGAGCGAAATCATTCTTCTGGTGGGGATTTACCATTTTCATCAACGGAGCCACGAAAAAAAATTCTTTTGATTGCGAAACAGCTGTTTGGGAACCAATTCTATGAAATTTATGACCACATTTTTAATGAATTCCAATGTATTTCAAAAATTTCGTTAAAATTTGAGAAGGTTGACAGAACGAAAAAAATGGTTATTATATGAATATATTCTTTAATATTCATATAATAACCAAGGAACTTTAAGTGATTGATGATTCATTCGTTTTTAAAATCAAGTCGGATTTTTTAAGAGCCCTCGGACATCCAAGTCGCTTAAGAATTATCGAACACTTGAAACAGGGTGAAAAATCGGTGACCCAAATTGGACAAAAACTCGATATGGAACAATCCGGTTTATCCAAACATTTAGCCATTTTAAAGCAAGCCGGAATTGTTCATGCTCGGCAAGAAAAAGTTACTGTCTATTATTCGATTCGCGATCAGGATATTTATGATGTGCTCATTCGTATTTCGAGCATTTTAAAAAAAAGGATGCGAGAAAGTGAACAAATTTTTTCTCAGCTCGAAAAAGAAGAAGCAAACGGCTTGAAGCTGATAAAAAATCTTAAAGAACCTAAATGATCCACGCGTTGATGGCATGCATTGGCATTTTAGGATTAGGTGCTTTATTCTCCTTAATTTTCTCTCACTCGCCTCGGATTTTACGAATAGGAATTCCATTGAGTTTGTCCATGGCGTTGGGATTAGGTTTAATGGCAGTGGCACATCCGCATAAAGGTTGTTTCTATTCAAAAATCCCTTTAGGGCCGAGTGCTTTTCATGCATGCTTGGAAATTAAACTGGATCCATTATCTAGCTTTTTTCTAATTTTGATTTTGTTTTTAGCATGGATCACAGCTGGATTTGGAATGGCAACCATGCATCCTAGTGAAGACAAAAGACCCATGGGGATGCATTGGTTTTGGTTTCATATTTTAACTGGAAGCATGATTCTAATAATCGTTGCCTGGAATGGCCTTCTGTTTTTGGTAGCTTGGGAATTGATGTCAATTTCTTCTTTTTTTCTAATCGGTTTAGAACATGAAAAAAAAGAAGTTCGAAATGCAGGATTACTTTATCTAATACTTTCACACATAGGCATAGCGTTTCTTTTATTTTTTTTTATTGTCATCGGCAAAGGAGGTTTGGATTTTCATTTGATCTCCCAGATACCGCCGCATCAAGCCAATATTCTTTTTTTATGTGCGCTCATTGGATTTGGAATGAAGGCAGGCGTGGTTCCATTTCATGTTTGGTTGCCCGAAGCCCATCCAGCAGCTCCAAGTCATATTTCTGCTCTGATGTCGACCGGACTCATTAGCATGGGAATTTATGGACTAATGCGTTCTTTTTTGTTTTTAGAGCCCTCTTTATCAATTGATTGGGGTTTTGTAATTATGATTTTGGGTATGGGTTCATCCATTTTAGGTGCTTTTTGGGCTTTATCTCAACGAGATTTGAAACGTCTATTGGCGTATTCCAGCATTGAAAACATGGGACTGATATTTATAGGCATTGGAATGGGAATTACGGGTTTGAAAATTCATAATGAACTCCTTGCTTTACTTGGATTTGGAGCGGCGTTGCTTCACACGATAAATCATTCCTTAATGAAAGGGCTTCTCTTCTTAACGGCAGGCGTAATTGTCCATGCTCAAAAAACCCGGAACTTAGAACAATTAGGAGGATTGAATCAACTGATGCCGTTAGCTAGCTTTTTTTTTATATGGGGATCAATGGCGATTTGTGGATTACCCCCATTGAATGGATTTATTAGCGAATTTTCATTGTTTTGGGCTTCTTGGGTAGGGATACAGTCTAGTCACCCCGATATGTTTCTAGTTTTTTCTGTAGTTGTAGGTGGAGTGGCTTTTGCTGGTGGACTGGCTACGTTGGCTTTTTTAAAGGTCTCAGGCACGGTTATTCTAGGACATCCTCGAACAGAAAAATCCAAACCCCATCCCTTGAAACAATCAGTAAAAATACTATTAGGTATTTTAACATTAGCCTGTTTGTTATCATCAATTTTATCGGTGCAATTGATTCGAGCGATTCAACCAATTTTAGGCTTACTAACGCAGACCCAACCGATACGAGTGCACAATAGTCTTCAAGTTTTCAAGATCTCGCTTTTTATAGTCACTGGGCTCAATGTTATTCTTATGGGTGCTTTGGCCATTTTGATGTTGGTTTATTTATACAACACGGCTCATTCGACTCGAACTCGTACTTGGGATTGTGGATATGATCAACCCACACGCCGAATGCAGTATACGCCTTCCTCATTAGTGCAACCCCTGACTCGAATTTTTCATCCCTTTCTTAAGCAATATTCAAGAATGGAGTATCAATCAGTGTTTCCAAATAAAATGGAATTTTCCACTCAAGCAATCGATTATCTGAAAGAAAAAATTTATATCCCTATGATGAATTATTTTCAACAATGGATTAACCACGGCAAGAAACTACAACACGGTCGACTGCAGCTCTATTTGATTTATGTAACGCTAACCCTCCTAATTCTTCTCATTTGGAATGGAATGTACCGATGAATCTTATTGCATTTTTGATGGCGATTTTATTTGCGCCTTTATTAGTCAGCATTATTTATAAAACTAAAGCAAGCATGGCAGGCAGAAAAGGGCCCAAATGGTTTCAAAGTTATTGGGATCTGTCGAAACTGATGCGAAAACAAAGCCTTTATAGTAATGCCACTTCCTGGATTTTTCGTGTGACTCCGGTGATCAATGTAGTGGCGAGTTTGCTAGTTCTATTGATGCTTCCATTAAATGGATGGCCACCAGCCATAGCATTTCCAGGAGATTTAATAGTCATCATTTTTTTATTAGCTTTAATGCGTTTTTTCACGATTTTAGCTGCGTTAGATACAGGTTCGAGTTTTGAAGGCATGGGAGCAAGTCGAGAGGCGGTCTTATCTAGCTTGACGGAACCCGTTTTTTTCCTAATTTTGTTTTCACTAGCAAAATTGGGACATTCGCTAGAATTTTCAAAAGCGCTTCTTCAGTTTAATATGCATTTATGGTCTCAAGATACGACAAGTATTTTTTTACTGGCGGGAGCCATTTTTATTCTACTTTTAACTGAAAATGCTCGAATGCCTGTGGATGATCCGACAACACATCTGGAATTAACCATGATTCATGAAGTCATGCTTTTAGATACGGGAGGTCCGGATTTAGCATGGATGGAATATGCATCATCATTAAAACTTTGGATTTTTTGTTCAATATGGATCTCAATCGTATGTCCGATTAAAAGCAGTGGTTGGATTAATTTGGGATGGGTGATCATCGGAATGGGCTTGGTGGGAGTAAGCATTGGTTTAGTAGAATCGAGTATGGCTCGATTGAAATTATCTAGAGTCCCGTTGTTTATTGCAGGTTCATTTGTTCTGACTCTATTCGCGATGATTCATATTTGGAGTGCAATCGGATGACACATTTGACGAATGTAATTCTTATGATTATTTGTTTTATTGATTTTTTATTTTTGGTGTTAGATCAATTGAAGGCTTTCGTCCATTGGATCGGAATTCAAGGTGCTTTAGTAGGATTCTTACCACTACTGGCCAGTGGAGGGCATGCAAATTTTCTTTTGTATTTGATAGCAGGCTTAAGCGTGATTATTCGAGCGTACATCTTTCCTTATTTTCTCATGCGTGCAGTCCAAGGCATTCATTTTCAACGCGAAACACGTTCAGTGCTCCTCATTTTTGTTTCGCTTTTAGCGGGCATAATTGTGTGGGCGTTTTCACTTGATTTTGCATGGCATTTACCCCAAAAAGATTTACTTCTTCCATCGTTATCGCTCTCGGTTGGATTTTTCACGATTGCTATTGGATTGATATTATTAATGACGAGACGAACTGCGTTACTCCAGGTAGTGGGATATTTGAACTTAGAAAATGGTATTTACGTTTTAGGTATTTCGCTGGATATGCGAGAACCCTTTTTAGTAGAAATAGGAATGCTTTTAGATCTTTTTGTGGCTATTTTTATCATGGGTATCTTGATTTTTCATATTCATCAAAATTTTGAAAATATGGATACAGATCAACTTTCGATTCTTAAAGATAAGATTCAATAACGATTTCATATGGATGGTATTGAGTTAAGGAGAAAATATGATTTGCTGGATTTTGTGGATACCTTGTGTGGCTGGTATTTTAAGCTTTGGAATTAGATCCAACAAGATCGGCCGATGGATTTTATTAACGGCAACAATAGCCCATATGTTAATCACGTTGATGTTTTGGATTCATAAACCGCAGCCAGCATGGCATGGAGCGTTAAAACTGGATTCATTAGGGCTTTTGTTTTTGACCGTGTTGAGTTTTTTGTTTCTGAATGTATCATTATATACGATACAATATTTAAAAAATGAACCGCACGAGTTGCATCCGGATTTTCAAAATCCATATCAATTTTTTAAAAATACACCGGAGTCGTTGTTCATCGGATGTTTGCTTTTTTTTCTAGCCTCTATGACCCTGGTAACCCTAGCCCATGACTTGAATGTTTTGTGGATTGCCGTTGAAACCACTACGATATCCAGTGCTCCCTTAGTTTATTTTCATCGTCATCAACGCTCTTTGGAAGCAACATGGAAATATCTCATTTTGTGTTCTGTTGGCATTGCTTTGGCTCTTTTGGGCAATTTTTTCATAGGAATTGCGGCAGTCGTTCATGGCAAACTGATGGCTTCTCTTTCACTTGGGAGTTTATTATCCAAAGCCAAAATTTTAAAAAAGGCGTGGTTAAGAATTGCTTTTATTTTCTTTTTAGTAGGATATGGCACCAAAATGGGTTTGGCTCCGATGCATGCGTGGCTCCCCGACGCTCATAGTGAAGCTCCCTCCATGATTTCAGCACTTTTATCAGGTACGCTCTTGAATTGTTCATTTCTTGCGCTTCTAAGAATTTTTGTAATTTGTGAAGCGGCGGGTGTGGGTATTTTTGCTCAGAAGCTTTTTTTGATATTTGGCTTGATTTCGATGGGGGTTGCCGCTCTTTTTATTTTAGGGCAAAAGGATTATAAACGATTATTGGCTTATTCGAGTGTTGAACATATGGGAATCTTGGCATTTGGAATTGGAGTGGGGTCAAGTGCATTTTTTGCGGTTTTATTTCATGTAGTTTGTCATTCACTCACCAAGGCCGCACTGTTTTTAATTGCCGGAAATATTTTAACGGTTTATCACTCCAAGATGATTTTGCGCGTCAACGGTCTTGCAAAGCGAATGCCTTATTCTGGAATTTTATGGATCATTGGATTTCTTGCAATTACCGGAATGCCTCCTTTTGGAACTTTTTTTAGCGAATTTTGGATTCTCAAAGCAGCTGTGGATCATCATCAAATGATCGGTGTGATGCTCTTTCTTTTGTTTTTAAGCATGATTTTTATTGGAATGGCTTGGACCTTTTTAAATATGTTTCAAGGGGAAGTTTTTGAAACAGCTCATCAAGAACGACGGTGGACTTATTTCCCATCGGCAATTTTATTAATCACTGTTTTAATATTGGGATTATATCTCCCCATGCCTTTATCGCAAGAACTTCAATGGGCCGCGCATTGGCTGAGGTCTTATTGATGACAACGTCAACGATTCCGATTCAAAATGGACAAAGCATACCGCTAAAGAAGATTCCATGTGTATCTATTTCAAAGTTTCAGGAAATTGTATTAACATCGGTTTCGCGTGGTGGCCGGATCTGTGCACTTTGGGGCTCCCATTGGGAACATCAATCTCAATTGAGGATCATGGCCATTGTTGAAAATGAAAATAATTCTTTGGAAATCACGACCAGTCTCGTTGAAAAACACTTTCCTTCTCTTGCTCAAGAATGTCCACAAATACAAGCGTTCGAGCGAGAAATTTGGGAACAATGGGGTGTTTATCCTGAACATCATCCCTGGTTAAAACCGATCCGATTTCAAAAACCGTTGCAACCCATTCAATCCGATAAGGTTCATCCAAGACCTGCAATTGACACAATGGATTTTTTCCAAGTTTTTGGAGAGGAAATACATGAGGTCGGAGTGGGTCCCGTGCATGCCGGGGTCATTGAACCTGGACATTTTCGATTTCAGTGTCATGGTGAAGAAGTAATCCATCTAGAAATTACTTTGGGTTATCAACATCGAGGAGTAGAAGAAGCATTGTGGCATGGTCCGCATGCACGATCACTTCACCATGCAGAAACATTGTCCGGCGATACATCGATTGGACATGCTTGGGCTTATAGTCAGGTGGTTGAAGCTTTGATGCAATTGAATCATAAAATTTCTTTCAAAGCTGAATTAATTCGAGGCCTTGCTTTAGAATTAGAGCGCTTAGCTAATCATATTGGCGATTTAGGAGCATTAGCCAATGATATTGGATTTTTATCAACTTCGGCATTTTGTGGACGACTTCGTGGCAATGTTTTAAATTTGACCGCCCTTTTGTGCGGCAATCGATTTGGACGAAATTTAATACGTTTGGGAGGTGTTCGATTCGATTTAGAGGCAAGCAGGAAAACAGAACTTTTAAAGAAACTGGAAACAATAGTTGAGGAAACGCAACAGGCAGTTCAGTTGCTTTGGAAAGAGTCATCGGTTTTATCGCGCTTTGAAGGTACAGGCATTCTAACGGAGTCCATGGCCAGAAATTTAGGTCTTGTGGGTTTCAGTGCTCGCGCATGCGGACTTAAACGCGATGTTCGATTGACGCATCCTTGGGGTATTTATCAATCTCAACGGTTACCGATATCGATACAGAAAACTGGAGATGTTTTTGCAAGAGCCTATGTTCGATGGCTTGAAATTCAAGCGTCGGTCCGTTGGATTCAAAATAGTCTAACCCATATGCCTCAAGGTGAATTGCTGATTCCTCTGGAAAAACTACAGCCCAATTCAGTGGCCCTTGCAATGATTGAAGGTTGGCGAGGTGAAATTATGCATATCGCTTTGACTGATCCTCAAGGACGATTTCAGCGATATAAAATTGTGGATCCTTCGTTTCATAATTGGATGGGATTGGCAATAGCGCTTCGACATCAACCCATTTCGGATTTCCCATTGTGCAATAAAAGTTTTAACCTGTCATACTGTGGACATGATTTGTAAAATTGGAAAGGAATAGAAATATGTTTAAAATTATTGAAACTCGAATTAAACAAGGGTTTCATACACCCGCTGATCCATTTCAGTCAATGAAGTTATCGGATCGATTTCAAGGCCTTCCACTCGTGAATCATCAGCAATGCCCATCTCACTGTCAACGTTGTGTCGAGGTATGTCCAACTCAAGCTATTGAAAAACCGCAACAATATCTCAATTGGGATTTAGGAAAATGTCTTTTTTGTACCGAGTGCATGGATCATTGTCCGGAAAAAGCCATCCAATTTTCAAATGATGTTTCGTTGTCAAGTACGGTTCGTTCAGATTTAACCCTATCTCAAGAACATTTGAAGCCTCAAGTGAAGGTGTTGGAAACAAAAATGCGTCGTATATTTGGACGTTCTCTGAAATTACGACAAGTCAGTGCCGGTGGATGTAATGCATGTGAACAGGATATTAATGTTTTAAATACCTTGGTATTTGATTGGGCGCGATTTGGAATTCAATTGGTTGCATCCCCTCGGCATGCGGACGGACTTTTGATTACCGGTGCGATTACTCAGGCGATGGTGGTGGCTATTCAAAAAACATATGAAGCTATTCCCAATCCTAAATGGGTCATTGCGATAGGGGCTTGTGCTATTTCAGGTGGTCCCTATTCGAATCATCCCCAGGTTCTCAATGGGATTGAATCTTTATTAAAGGTTGATTTGTATATTCCTGGATGTCCTCCGCATCCCTTAACCATTCTCGATGGACTATTGCGATGGTTAGGAAAAATGGAGCTTTTGAAGAAATAATTCATTTAAGAATCCCCAATCAACATGGTTTAATCCAAGAGACATCTGAGATCGTTTATTTAAATGAAGACCAGTCTTTTTCTGGATGTAATAATTGAAGCACATGTCGGTAGGTCTGAAGTGATTTTGATTGAGCCATTGCTTGTACACCAATTTGATGATTTAGGGGGTCGGTACTTTTTTTTCTCAAAAGTGTTGTCACAAGACTTTTTTGCAAATCAGTTAAAGGGGTATCCAACGATTCATCCCCATAATCCGGAGGAAAAAATGGAATGTCAGGCCAATCTTGATTCCGATTTTTGGGTGATAAAGTCAAAATGGGTTCTAGGGTAGGAGCTTTGGAAATGCGCGGGCTAGGTAAAAATTGAGCAGTATCCAGATGCGGAAGAAGCCAGCTTTTAATAGTGGAGAGAATAGACGTATGATCATAAGGCGCACTTGAAGAAGGTGCGCGAAAAACGGTATGGGGTGAAATATAAGAAGAAACAACGATGGTGGGTACGCGAACTCCAAAACGTTTGAAATCAAAAGTTCCATCTCGGGAAATCGAGCCCGGTTGAGGAGCGGATGCATTGTCCGGAGGCGGTTGATGATCATAGCATCCTCCATGTTCATCAAAAGTAATCACCAAAAGAATTTTATCGCGATACGGACTTAATCGAATGGATTGATAAAGATCGGCAAGGAAGGCTTCTCCTCGAAGAATATTATGGGGTGGATGATAATCGTTAGGGTAATTTAGTTTTGATAAATCCTGATTAGGTTCAACCATAAACCGAGGTTCGAGAAATGAATAAGAGGGGAGTTTATCCGTTGCAGGAGCTGTATCAGCTACGGCACATTTTTGTTTGAATATGGAATATGGATAGATGTGTGACAGTTTTAAGAAAAGTTGAGGGAGGAACTGTCCCCAAGTTAATGATGGCCAAAAAGTTGTATCATGAAAAATGCCCCAAGACTGATGGTGTTCCTCTAAAATATTAAAAATAGTTGGAATATCGTAAAGTTCATAATCATCATTATTAATATGTCCATCCGAAGAACCCGTGTGGACAAATCCCCGATTAGGCCAAGTTTGACAAGGTGCTGAAGCAAACCAAGCATCACAAACGGCAAATTGCTTGGCGAGCGTATTGATGACAGGCGCTTCTAGAGGGCCGAACGATTGCATAATTTGACCTGCAGATGCAAGGCCTGCAAGGGTGGTGGAGTAATCTTCTAAGAATCCACTCATGGAGGCTGGCTGTCCTTTTGAAGTGGCATTTCCAAAAATTTGAAAATTCATATGTTTAAAGGATTCTTGTGGATCGGGTGTGGGAACGGTATAAGGATTTGGATTCAATGGCCAACTTGTCGGAGGATGGCTGGCAAATACTTTTTGATGATTTAAAATATTGAAATAGGTGTGAGGGAGGAGTCCATTAAACGTAGGCGATAGTTGATGAGGGATGTTGTAAGTAGGAATATTTGGAGCCTCTGAATAGAGCCATCCTAAAAGATTATCAAAAGATCGATTTTCAAACATAACAACAACAAGGTGCTCAATCAATGAAAGAGATTGGTTCATGCTTTTTAATTTTCCTTCAAAATAAAAATTGAAATTACCATAAACTTAAATTGAATTGAGTGCAATAAAAATTGGAAGAGTAGTTGTAAGCGGTGAGTGAATTCGATGCAGGGCTGAAATAAATCCATGAGTTTGAATTAAAAGGATTTAGTGATAACGTTTAAATTCAAGCGAATCTTGATGGATGGATTTAAAATGTTACTACCTTGTCGCTGGCTTTAATGAGATCGTACATATCTTTCATCGTGCTTATCGGGTACATGGTCGATTCTTCCTGCTGTCGAGTTTAATACAGGTACCCCACGCAAGAATTTTTCCACCATTCTTTAAAAATTGTTCGACTTGCTCAATGGTGTTGAATTTATTCGTGTTCACCGACTGATATTCAACATCTTCGATATGATTTTGAATTTTATGGTGAATCCACGAAACAGAATGAACTTATAATTCCAATACACCATTTATTATGATGGGTTTCACTACGAGTTGGTATTGTGAGTGTTTATTAGTTTGGCGGAGAGGGAGGGATTCGAACCCTCGAGACGCTTTTGACGCCTACCCGCTTTCCAGGCGAGCTCCTTCAGCCGCTCGGACACCTCTCCTTCGAATGATTGAGTTTTTTCAAGATAATGATGGTGGAGATGAGCGGGATCGAACCGCCGACCTTCTCGTTGCGAACGAGACGCTCTCCCAACTGAGCTACATCCCCTCAACAAAATTTTTTTTGGCGAAGTTGTTTGAAAAAACTTTTTAAAAGATCTGAAGACTCCTTGGATAAAATATTTTGTATAACTTCCACGCGATGATTTAAAGCCGGATTATCTAGAACGGCTATGGTGCTTTGAACAGCTCCAGCTTTGGGATCCGGCGTCGCATAGATTAAACGTCGGATTCGAGAGAGCATGATGGCTCCCGCACACATTGTACAGGGTTCTAATGTAACATAAAGTTCACAATTTGAAAGTCTCCAATTATGCATTCGTCGTGAAGCCTGCCGAAGAGCTACAAGTTCAGCATGAAATAAGGTGCTTTGCTTGCTTTCAGTTTGATTATGGCCATGGCCGATAATTTGATGGTTAAGGACCACCACCGCTCCTACCGGGATCTCTTTTTGGATAAATGCTTTTTGAGCTTCTTTTAATGCCTCCTGCATAAATGGTTCATGAAATGTTAGTTGCATGATTTCTCGTTATTCATTTTTTCTCACATTACAACTGAATCAAGTCAACGGGAAAATGGTGCGCCCGAGAGGAATCGAACCTCTAGCCTTCTGATCCGTAGTCAGATGCTCTATCCAATTGAGCCACGGGCGCAAATGAGTGTATCTTAACTAAAAGATGTTTTTAATCGCAAGAGAAAATACAATAATCTCTTTTTCCAGATTAGGATATAGAGATAGTTTATCTATGGGAGTTTCTTTCGTAAATGAATTATTCCAATGGATGGAAGGATTTTAAAATCACGGATATAACTAAAAAATTGACAGGGATGCATTATTTTTATTTGCATGAACGAAATGAAGAAAAAATTATTGAATGAAGCATGATCACAAACGATAGTCAAGGGTTGAACTGGAAGAACCAACATAGTGCTAGAATTTCAATTTAGCAAACATGGTGCGCCTGGAGGGACTTGAACCCCCAACCTGCTGATCCGAAGTCAGACGCTCTATCCAATTGAGCTACAGGCGCAATCTTTGTATCTTAACGAAGAAATATTTCGTATCGCAAGGAAAAACTCTGAAATATTTTTTAGATACTTTAAATACCAAAGTTAATCCGATTAAAAATTTTGTGTTCTTTATGATGATCCAGGCTTTTTAAATATCCGGTAGTCCTCATTATTAAACGATTGCTGAAAAAATTTAAATTTGATACGATTTTTTAAGCGATGGGATCATTGATTGTTATCCTCCGTTCATCAAATTGGTTTTATTTGAAAACAAAAGTGTGAAAAATAGTGATTTAACATAGTTTGTTTTTTAGTGTTTTGCTTTACTCGCAAGCCTTTTAAATTCAGCCAAAAATAGAGCGAAAATTTTTAAACAAACGCTTACGGAATAGGGACTTAAAAATTATGTTGATATCTGCTTGAGTCTCATTAAAAGAAGATTACAATAGTCCTTTTACTATGGCAGGAGTTTCTGATATGGAAACTAGGTCTATGCGGCAAACTGGCCTGAACCCCGCTAGGTCCGAAAGGAAGCAACGGTATGGCAGTGGTTTGGTTGTTATAGTCCCTAGTTTCCATATCAGGAACTGCTGAGTTTAAAATGGAATGCCTGCAAGGAGGATTACATGGGTTCGCAAGTTATGGCCTTGAAATGGCGACCTCAATTATTTTCAGATATGGTTGGACAAGAACATGTGACGCAAACGCTTCAGAATGCCATCCGAACAGGTCGTCTAGCGCATGCGTACATCTTTGCTGGACCTCGCGGTGTAGGCAAAACAACTACCGCACGGATTTTTGCTAAAGCCCTAAGTTGCCGTCACCCACAGGGAACGGAACCTTGCAATCAATGTGATATTTGTAATGAAATCAATCAAGGTGGATCTTTAGATGTAATTGAAATTGATGCGGCTTCGGTCAATGGCATTGATGACATTCGCCAACTTCAAGAGCAGGTTGCCACCTATCCAGCTAAATCCAAATATAAAGTTTATATTTTTGATGAAGCGCATCGAATTTCAAAACCCGCTTTTGATGCATTTTTAAAAACCTTAGAAGAACCGCCGGCTCATGTCATTTTTATTCTTGCTTCTACGGAAATTCAGATGTTCCCTTCGACCGTCCAATCCCGATGTCAACGCTTTGAGTTTCGTGCCATGAGTCAAGAAACATTATTAAAGCAAATGCAGCATATTTGTAAGTCTGAACACATTCAAGCCGAAGAAGCAGCCTTAAATCAAATTGCACAGCTAGCGGGTGGAAGTATGCGGGATGCCCAACGCACGTTAGATCAAATTGTGGCTTTTGCTGGAAATCAAGTGAACTTAATCAGTGTTCAAAAAGTCCTAGGGTTAGTGGATCAAGAAATTTATCTTCAATTAACTGACAAGATAGCCATGGAAAAAACGAAGGAAGCCTTGCAAATCATCCGAACTATTATTGAAACGGGTAAGGATTTGGAGCATTTTTATACCGGATGGATGGAAACCTTCCGAAATATTTTAATTGTAAAAATGAATCATCCATCAAAAATTTCTAGTGAGAGAACAGAATCAAATGAAGCGATGACCGAAGACCAGATTGCAGCATCTTTTGAAGTGGCCCACTTATTATCGATTCTTCGATTATTAATTGAGCAAGAGTGGGCTTTTCGACATTCTCTGAATCCATCCGTTGTTTTGGAAACTTTAGTGGTCGAACTTTGTCAACTGCGGCATTTATCTTCGGTTGGTGATCTTTTAAAAAAACAGTCTCAGCCTATGGCGGAGAGAACCGCGCCACCAATTCCTTTCAAGACCGCTTCGATGCCTCCGTCAGAAAACATAACGGAAGGAGAAAACGCTCTTGCCGTAGAGGAGATTCAAGATCCGGAAAATATGCCGCAAGAACTGATAACCATTCGCGCGCAGTGGAAAACGATTCTTGAAAAAGTGGGAGAGCAAAAAAAATCTTTTCAAGGGATTTTAATGGATGTTTACCCCAAGGATTATGCCAATCATCAATTATTCCTTTCTTGCAAATCGGAATTTCATCGAGATCAAATTTTTAAAAGTGAAAATAAGGCTTTATTAGAATCGATTATTGAAACCTGTGTTGGATTTAAGCTTCAAATTGATGATAAAAAAAATGCAGTTGTTGAACCCGCGATAGTTTCTCCCGTTCTCAAAAAAGAGGATAAGACCAAAGACGATATTAAAAAATTAGAACAAGAAGAACCGGTCGTGGCAGAAGTTTTGAAAATGTTTGATGCGAACGTAGTCGAAATTATCAAAAAGAAAAAATAATCCTCAATATGCAATGGGTTAAGAAAAGAGAAAACACATGGTTGATATGTTGTCATTACTTCGTCAAGCTCGGACGATGCAAGAACAAGTTAAGCAGCTTCAAGAAACAGTTGGTCAGGAATTATTTGAAGGCTTTGCAGGTCAGAAACATGTTCAAGTGGTTTTAAATGGAAAATATGAGGTCAAAAAAATTTCCATTGATCCTTCGATGCTGCAAGCAATTGAAACATCACAATTAGAAATTTTGATTCAAGCAGCGTTTAATCAAGCGAGTGATTTAGTGCGTGAACGATTAAAATCGGAAATGTCCAAAATTACAGGTGGACTAGGATCCCTAGGCCTTTTTTAAACAGGAAAAGATATGTCGGAGTATCCAGCTTCCTTTGAACGCTTAATATTTGAACTTGAAAAATTGCCGGGCATCGGTCCACGCTCAGCGATTCGATTGGCTTTTTATATTTTGAAAAAACCGGTTGAATTTTCCACCAGTTTAGCTCAAGCCTTAGTGGAGGCCAAATCGAAAATTCATCCGTGTCGAAATTGTTTTAATTTATCTGAAGGCGCATTGTGTACAATTTGCCAATCCTCTAGACGGGATACTAGTTTGCTTTTAGTGGTTGAAGATCCAAGTGATATTGTTGCTTTTGAGCGCACGCATGAGTATCAGGGTCTTTATCATGTTTTAGGCGGTGTTCTATCTCCATTGGAAGGTAAAGGTCCCCAAGACTTAACATTGAATGCATTAGTTCAACGTCTGCAGAACAATTCCCAATGGAAAGAGGTTATTGTGGCGACGAATCCCACTGTGGAAGGCGATTCAACCGCGTTTTACATTCAGCAGCAGTTAAAACCTTTTCCGGTCAAAGTGACTCGAATAGCTCGAGGCCTTCCTTCAGGAGGTGATGTGGATTATGCCGATGAAAGTACTTTATTGAAATCATTAGAAGGCCGTCAAACGCTCTAAAAATTATCGAGGTGCAAAATGAAGTATCGATGTTTTGATCATTCAACAGAAACGATTAGCGAAATCGGAGTCGGGACCTGGCAATTTGGAGGTGATTGGGGATCAGTGAGTGAAACGCAGGCTTTAGAAACACTTCAAGCGGCAGTTCAAAGAGGAGTAAATTTTTTTGATACGGCGGATGTATATGGAAATGGTCGAAGTGAAAGTATCATTGGGAAATTTTTAAAAAATTCCAAAGAAAAAATATTTGTTGCTACAAAAATTGGACGATTTCCGATTCCGGGGGGCGCTGAAAATTATACATGGGATCATTTTCGACAACACACAGAGAATTCATTAAAACGATTAGGCGTGAGTAGGTTAGATTTAACTCAACTTCATTGTATCCCATTTGACTATATCCGAAGTGGAGAAGTATTTGATTGGTTGCACCGCCTACAAAAAGAAGGGAAAATTAACTATTTTGGCGTGAGTGTTGAAACGACCTCAGAAGCCGAATATTGTTTAGATCATGTCGATGGGTTGGCTTCCCTTCAAGTGATTTTTAATGTTTTTCGTCAAAAACCAATCCAGAAATTTTTTAAAAAAGCCCAAGATAAAAAAGTAGCTCTTATCGTGCGGTTACCGTTATCGAGCGGGATCTTATCAGGGAAAATGACTCACACCACCCGATTTGAACCTCAGGATCATCGGCAGTATAATCGCGATGGACAAGCTTTTAATGTCGGAGAAACTTTTTCAGGGATTCCCTTTGAAAAAGGGATCGAACTCACAGAATTCTTAAAACAACACATTCCTCAAGGATGGACTTTGGCACAGATGGCGCTTCGATGGTGCTTGGACTTTGAAGCAGTAACCACCGTAATTCCTGGAGCTAAAAATGCGACTCAAGCGGTTGAAAATGTGCGTGCTAGTGAATTGATGCCTTTATCAGGTCAATTGCATCAGATTTTGGAACGATTTTATCAGGAGCGAGTTGAAATGCATATCCGAGGAGCGTATTGATTTTAAAACTATTTTTAATTTTGAAGGAGTGTTAAATGATTTCAGGTTTTTTAGGTGTTATAGTGTTAATTGCCGATATTTGGGCATGGATTACGATTATTAAGGGGAAGGCAACGGTGGAAAACAAAGTCCTTTGGAGTTTATTGATTTTTGTTTTACCTGTTATCGGGTGGATTGTGTGGTATATTTTTAGTTATCAAAAATCTTAAATATAGCTCGCAGCTTTATTCTAGGTGGTGCATGCTATAGTTAGTTAAGAGTGAATTTTTAATTTGGAAGATTTAGGATGCATAGGTAGGGCAAGCTGGTTTGAGGTAGGAAGCTATGCAATATTGATAGAAGCCTAAAGCAGTACTATTTTAACTGGAAATTTTTGGGTATAAATATTTCTTGAATTCTTTATCAGCTCAATCTAAAAGTCGTTTATGGTTATGCCTTTTCATGGTTCAACTGTTGGGATGGGGAAGCTTTATTTCCACCGCACACGCTGAGTTCATCCAGTCGTCATCGCCTATAAGATTTTCAGTTAGTTATGTTGGATATTCTATGAATTACGCGGAAGCCATTGGCGATCATGAATCGGGATGGATGAATGGAATTCAATTCACGCGCCAATCATCGATTTTTATAAAAGGAATCGGGCAATGGAATCAAACGATTCTTTTTTCTTATATCAGTGAATATCTTCGGTATGTAGGATTTTACATTTTAAGTAATCAACCCAGCACCTTTTGGAATTTAAATAATATTCTTAAATTGGAATTTCAGACTGGGATCGAGCAATATTTAGGTACCTGGGGTTTAATTCAGGAAAATTTAATTTTGGGAGATCGATATTGGGACCGCGGAGGCATGGAAGAGTACAATAACGCGTATGTTGGAATGGGAACCGTTTTCAAACCTTTTAAAAAATTTTTTCCAATAGGATTCAGAATTTCAGGGAGGTGGTCGCCAAGTGCGAGAGTTCTTAATATCATTATCGGTGATGGGTTAACATTAACGCGAGGTAATGCGTATAACTATCGAGTGTCTATTCCAATATCGATTTGGCATAGCCCATCATTTTCTTTCGATGTCACTGGATTTTATTCACATTGGTATTTCAATCAATCTGAAGTTGGTCTAGGGTTACTTAATGGAAAAGATTATTTACTTTATGAGCCATCAAGTGAAACCAACGAAGTAGGCGCAAATTTAAAAGCAAGCTTTTCATGGCAATAAGGAAATCGTTTAAAGTCGAATTTTTTTTAAAAAAAAGATTTCAGTCTTATTAAGTTTTAGAAAAAATGCGTTAAAATTAGTGGTGTAGTCTTTATATTTTCAAGGATAGATCATTGATTCTTTTTACTCAACGCAAATGGCTATTGAGTCTAAGCTTATTATTAAGTGGGCTCGCTTTCCAGGCTCAAGGAGCTTCCATTGTCAACTATGGACCCGCTAATTTCCCGTTCCCTCAAAATAAAGCCAATGCGTATGGAATTTATGCTACGAATTACAATAATAATACCGTTGAAGCCGCCTATGAACAGTGGTATAGCGCTTGTGTAACGACGGCAGGTGCGGGCGGATATTTACGCGTTCAACGTCCGAATGAGCCTGGTCTACAAGTTGATTCGACAGTGTCCGAGGGGATAGGATATGGGATGATTATTGCTGTTTACATGAATGATGAATATTTATTTGATAATTTATGGAAATATGAACAACAAAACTTAGATGGCAATGGACTCATGAATTGGTATATCTACAGCAACGATACCACCGGCGGAACAGGTGCGGCGACAGACGCCGATGAGGATATGGCTTGGGCACTATTAATGGCCCAACGTCAATGGGGAGGACAAGGAACTCGAACGATTACAGGAACCTATTTGAATAATGCCATTACTCAAATTAATGATATCTATAATACTGAAGTAGAAACGTCGGATTATGTTCTAAAACCAGGAGATGGATTTGGAGGGAGTTCGGAAACCAATCCGTCTTATTTTGATCCAGCCTATTATCAGGAATTTGCCAAAGCGACTGGCAATAACGGCTGGGTTTCAGTTGGAGCCGAGTGCTATACGATTTTGGAGAATAATTTGAATCAAGGCTATGGTAATGCTAATAATGGTCTGGACTCGGCTTGGTGTACTTCGTCTGGTGTATCGATTGCCGGGGTTATCACGACAGCATATACGAACTATCAATATGATGCATGCCGAACTCCATTTCGAATTGCAGAAGATTATCTTTTTTTTGGCAATAGTCAGGCCTTAACATACCTCACTGACACGAGTAATTTTTTTTCAGGTGTAGGTGCAGTTAGTATTGTCGATGGGTATAACTTGAACGGAACTCCGGATCCGCAATATCAAACAGGAGCTAGCGCGACTATTCAATCGGCTGCTTTCGTTGGGCCAGCGGGTGTCGGAGCACAAATCAGTAGCACATATCAATCGTATGTTAATGACACATTTACAGATTTGTCATCCCTTCAATTATTGACAGGCGGAACCTACTATACTGAATCGTGGACCGTCATGTCCTTATTGATGTTGAGTGATAATTTTTTAGATTATAATCTTCTTCCATTACCAACACCGACCTTTACGATTACGATGACTCCTACAGGAACATTAACGCCTGTTCTTACCGCAACGGCGACATGGACCTTAACTTCAACTTCTACCTCGACGGCAACCATAACTGCAACGCCCACCTCGACGGCAACGAATACGCCAACAGTAACATGGACCTTAACGTCAACTCCCACCTCAACGGCAACCGTAACTGCAACGCCTACTCCCACGGCAACGAATACACCAACCGCAACATGGACCTCAACAAATACTCCAACATTGACACCCACGTCGACTTCCACATTTACCTATACACCAACATCCACGACAACGATTACTCCTACAATGACAATAACCCCAACAACAACAAATACGTATACATCGACCGCTACGAGTACGGCGACCGCAACCTTTACAATCACGTTAACCAATACCCCAACAGCAACGGAATCTTCTACACCCACAGAAACGGTAACGGCTACACCGACACTCACAGTAACATCAACTGAAACTTCCGTTCCAACCATGACATTTACGCCGACTTTAACCAATATTCCTACATGGACGGCTACAAGAACAAACACTCCGACTCCAACCGAGACGCAAACCACGACACCAACACCGACTAATACAATTACAATGACATGGACACCCACGATAACGAGTACACCCACGATAACTCCAACGCCCCTAGAAATATTATCCGCGACACCTACGCCAACATCTGTTCTTATTCTCCCAAGTGTCCCGATTTCTACGCCGATTCCCTATCCTAATCCCTACAATGGAACAGGAATAATTCGAATTCATGTGGTTCTCAATCAATCGATGCCTTTTGTTACCCTGCGCATTTATACAACAGCGTATCGACAGGTGTTTGAATCCACGGAAGGACCGTTTGGAATTGGAAGTCAAACCTTGGAAATTTCCATGCAAAACTTACAATCAATGAATCTGGCTAATGGAATTTATTATCTAGTTGTATCTACACCACATGGACGGGCAATCGGGAAATTGATGATTCTTCGATAATAGATTTAGGCTATGTGTTAATTTTATTGATTTTAAAAATGTGGATGGATACAAATATAGATAATTTTTAACTTAAACTTAAAATGCTCAAAATTAATATAAAAATTAGGGATCAAATGAATCAAAATTATTGGTTAATGAAGGTCGAACCGGAAGCTTATTCTTTGGAAACTTGGAAAAAAGAAAAAGTGACTTATTGGGATGGAGTTCGAAATTTTATGGCTCGCAATTTTATGAGAGATACGATGAAAAAAGGGGACCAAATGTTTTTTTATTATAGCAATTCCCATCCAAGTGGAATTGTTGCACAAGGCCAGATTGTGCGTGAAGGATATCCGGATTTTACGGCCTTTGATCCTCAAAATATACATTTTGATCCCCAAAGTGATTCTCAAAATCCAAAATGGTATATGGTGGATGTTCAATATGTAAAAGAATGTCGTCCAATTATTTCATTAAAAAATTTAAAAGAATGTAAAGATTTAAAAAATATGATGCTATTTCGAATGCCAAGATTATCAGTTCAACCTGTGGGGGAAAAAGAATGGAAAATTATTCAACAATTAGGGCATTGGATAAATGAATAATATTAAAATGGAGTGGATCGTTCTAGTCTTGACTTTTTAATGAAGTGGTTTAAACTAACACTCTCCAGAAGAGTAACTATAAATAAACGCATTCGATTCAGGATGTTCAGTTCCCCGGTAGCTCAATGGTGGAGCATCCGGCTGTTAACCGGAGGGTTGCTGGTTCGAGCCCAGCCCGGGGAGCCAGTTTAAGTATCATTAATTAAATACATAACCTTACTCAAAAAATTCAATTTTAATCTTAGGGCATATGGATTGCCCATGGATCGACAAATGTTAAAGATAAATAAACTCATGAAAAAATTGAAAGTTTTTTTGATAGTGCTTCTGTCAGCTTTCATTCTATTGGGTTTATCTATTCTTGCATTTGGAGGATGGAACGTATATTTTAGCCATCGATTTTTAATTGCTTTGGCTATGATCACATTAGCGCTGACATTAGTGTCATTATTTACGGAGGGTAATTTAAATTCAGGCCAAAAAGAAGATCGTAAAAATCGCTGGGTGTTTATTGCTTTTAGTCTCATTGGTCTGGGTGTTGCAATCGTACCAGCTTATATGGATCGGTTGGGTATAGGAATCATCAATGGCCAAGCGATTCCGTGGATTGGCATTATTTTATATACATCGGGATGTATATTGCGCATAGGTCCTGTTTTTGTATTAAAAGAACGATTTAGTGGACTCGTCGCTATTCAGAATAATCACACACTTGAAACTCAAGGTATTTATGGATTGGTTCGAAATCCGAGTTATTTAGGGATCATCATCAGCATATTTGGATGGGGTTTGGTATTTTATAATTGGTTTGGGATTTTTATGGCATTCATCGTACTGATACCGATTGTTTCACGAATTAAATCAGAGGAGCAATTATTAAAGGACTACTTTGGTTCACAATATGAAGATTATGTTTTACATACGTGGAGATTGTTTCCATGGATTTATTGAAATGCTTTAGTTCTATAGGGCTTTTCAAAAGTGATCTAAAATTATAAAGTAAGAACACTTAAATAAAACATGGTTTGAGTAATTTTTAAATAATCAATTGCAAAAATAAAAAACAAACTTATCCTGCTCCAAAACTCATCTGCAATTTTCAAGATCTCACAATAGTTATGATGCAGATTAGTCGATGACCAATAAATTGGAAGGATCTCATTGTTTTCATGCTACAATAAACACGTTAGAAAATCGGTGAGATTGAATATCTTTATAAAAGAAGTGCATTATGAGTCATGTAATTCATCCATTGATTTCATATGACGCAGTATTTTCCAACTTTTATGACCAATATTTCGGTGGATATTCTGAAAAAATATCTCCATTGCTTTTAAAATTTTTTTATTCCCCCAAGCTGAAAAATTCGGATCGAACTCTCTTGGATGTAGGATGTGGAAGTGGTCGGTTGATATTACACTTTTTATCTTCGGGATTTAAAATGATAGGGATTGATAATGCTCCAGAGATGATTGTTTTAACACAACAGCGTTGCTGGCATTTTTGGTTAATGGGTCAATTACAGTTGATTCAAAATGATATGGCATCGATGGAATTAAACCAAACAGTTGACGGGGTTTTTTCAACCTATAACAGTATGAATCATTTAGAAACAGAAGAAAAATTGCCGCAGTGCTTTCGGCATGTGAGAGCGATTTTAAAAGAGGGAGGTTTTTTTATATTTGATTTTCACACACTTCAAGGACTCCAAGATTGGAATACTAAGGAAACTGCTGTTTTTCAAGAAGATGCGATTACCATTGAAAGGTTTTTTGATGTGCAGCAAGGAAAGGCTACAATGCATTTAGAAGGCCACTTAAATCAAGATCGGTTTGATACCTGGATCGTTAATTATAGTATACCCATGAATCAACTTTTATCGCTGCTTCATACCGAAGGATTTTCAAGAGTCGTATTGACACGCATTGATCATTTGGACCAATCGGTGATGGCTCCAGAACAGGAAAATCGTGTTGTTGTCATTGCATCCTAAAGTGAAGGATCATTGGGCGGGCCGATCTTAGGATAAAAGCGCTAGATGTTTCTTCGCAGAGTTAACATTAAGCCACCCTTTCTTTGCGACCTTTGAAAGGCATTGATGAACACCAAGATCATTCAGCACTAGAGGTTGAAGTTCAGAAATTTCTTTTAGTTATCTCTTGGAATATCGATTTGTTCGACGTGAGGACAATTACTAAACGTTTAAGTCGAGTATTTCCTTTCCAAATCTTTGAAGTACTTGATCTAAGCAATCTTCGAATTACTATTCTCGTATTTTTGATAAGTAAAGGTATTCTAGTCATTTCCAAAATGAAACAAGGAAGAAGTAATTGTAAAAATCACCTTGGAAACATGAATAGGATAAAGCAAAAGTTCAAAATGGAATTTATTTTAAAGAAATTTCCCAATTTTTTTAAAAATTTACTATTGGAAACGAATAGGAGGTTCGTTTCCAGCAGGAGGAATGATTTTAAAGAAAAGTAGAAATCAAGATTGAGCTAGGATATATACTGAAATTGAATGACATGAGGGCACTTTTCCTTAATAAATAACGAATTTATAAATAAAAATAATTTTATAGGATAGCTTGATTCTCTTAAGAATAATGGTATTCTTTTTTTATGATTTTAATCTATGATTTTTATCATAGATAAGGGAGTATAAGGATATGAAAAAGACAATTATTGGGTGGGCAATGTTATTAGGAGTGGTAGGTGCAGTAGTTTGGGGTTGCCAACGTTCTTCAGGAGGTAGTAATTACACGTCTCCTAGCTATTATCCAACATCGACTCCCGGGGGGACGAATCCAGTTTCCATTTCAAATGTAGGTGGAGAGGCCAATTGTGTTTTAACGATTACTGTAGCGAGCAACTCAACGAATGGATATTATTATAGTTATACTGCGACGGGTCCCTATCCTTCTGGAGTAACTGTAAATGTAGGTAATGCTTTTTTAGGTGCTTCGATTCCAGTAAGTGATTCTATTGACTTTCAATATGCTAGTATTCATACATTGATTATTACTAATGCTTCAGGTGCCAATTGTACGACCTATGGTAGTGGTGCATCGCCTTGTTTACAGTTTAATGCGAGTGGAGTTTATTATTTCCATTGTGGTGTTCACTCTAGTTGCACAACGAGTTGTTCAACAAGTTGTACGGGAATGGCAGGAGCTGTAACTGTTAATTAAGAATTTTGTGCAATTTAGCCACCATCGTTTAACGCGAATCCTATTTTTAATAGGTGGACTGGTTTTTTTAATACAGAGTACGCTTCAGGCAGAGCCGTATTTTTCTGCATGGACTGGTTTGAGTTGTGATGCCTGTCATGTTAATCAAACAGGCGGTTATATGCGGACGACCTATGGACAGTTTTATGGCAGTCATCTTCAGACTTTTCATTGGAAAGGGTTTGTGGGAGAAACTACTCCGCCACATGAAAAACACCAGCCTTATTTAACGGTAGGGGCAGACCTGTACGTCAATTACGAAGCGAATCAAGGTCAATCCAATTTTTTTATTAATCGGCAGAATTTTTATGCCGATCTTCATGTTAATTCCAAGTTGGCAGGTGTTTTTACCATTACCAATTTGGGATTGGGAGAAAATTATCTTTTGATCCATGGGCTTCCACAAGAGGGGTTTATAAAAGTTGGGATTTTTCAGGTTCCCTATGGATTGATGCTTCAGGACGATAATAGCTTGGTGCGATCTCCACTGGGGTTTAGCTACCAACGTGTAGATGAAGGAATGGAAATGGGCATGACTCCTACTTGGCTCAACCATCATTTGATGGTTTGTGTAGATTTAATTAACAGTACAAGCCCAAATTTGAATGCCCAGCAAAAACTAAAGGCTTTTTCCACTTGGGATCTGCTTACTTTTCGGCCATTTACGTTGGGCTGGTCTTACTACCAAAATGAGGGATATATTCAAGCAGGTTCCAGTTCGACCATTAATACGACGCCCATGCAAAGTCTTAACTCTGTTTTTGGATGGACCCATATTTCCCGCTTCGTTATCTTGGGAGAATATGACCGCGGGTTTGATCAGAATCCACAATTGCTCTCAATTCAGTATCCTCTGTGGGCATTTCATGTCAGCGTGGAAACCGATCTGGGTCATAATGTTTATTTGAGATATACGCGGGAATTTTTGCACCCATCGCCGGGTGATCCCAATTTGATTGGGTTGGATTCTGCACCACTCCTGAGACAGGTTCTATCTCTTCGCTTGTTTCCTATTCAAGATTTACTCACCGAGTTTGATTTCGAGGTATTGAGTCCACAAGATAGCTCCACTCAGGAAGCATTTCTGGCAACCTCCCATTTGTTTTTTTAATACCAACTTATTGTTGGAAACAAATAGTGAAATGTTTTTTTAAAACAATAAAGAACCGGGAAAATTGATGTAATATATTCCAAACTTCCAAGATCAAACATATTGCCTCTGAATTCAACGAAAGTAGATGGGTGTTTTCAGTCTGTGAGTACACAAAGCTAGCTACCCCAATGATGATGTTTAGCAAAAGAATGAAATTGATAGGAAAAATTTTAGATATATAATTCTAGCTGGAATTGAGGGTGTATTGAAGACCGGTTCATAGCTTTTATTTAGGAGATCATCAATTGCTTTTGAAAATAAAAATGCATACGAATTCTAAAAAATTCAGCATGGTTCAAAAACAATTTGATGTGTTCGAAGTTTGGGTAAAGGCAGAAGCAACACAAGGTTTGGCTAATCAAGAAATGGCCGAGAGGATTGCAGATTTTTTCAACGTCTCATTTAAAAATATACGCATTATTAAAGGCGCGCGATCACCACATAAGATTATTGAAATAATGGGTATTTGATTTAATTGTTCAGTTGCTCAGGGAATACGTGAATTAGAGAAGAGTGGTAGTTTAATGAATAGAATGAGTTCAAGGAATCTAAAATTTTACAGAAGAAATTATGAAAGTACGATTCCGGGAATACCATCGACTTTAGTTCCGTGGATAAATAAAAGTCCGACACGGCTTGGACCGCGTCTTCCATGTTGCCCTTCCGGAAGGTTCCCCAAAAAGGATCCGGGAGAGAAAAAATAGATGGAACCTAGTTGTTTTGCTGTAGGCTCGAAATTACGTCCGTAGACAATAATTTGAACGGGATTGTTTTCAAATTGTTTGATAAGCCACGATTTTAAGTTTTGAGGTTTTCCATAGCCATGAATCAGTCCTAGTTTAACTTTACCTAAGGTCCAAGATTGACGGATAAAAAGCTCTGACCGGATAATCGAATTTTCTGCATTCCCACAAACGGCTTGGGTAGGAGCGATATTTGAAAGTTGATCCAAAATTTTTAGATTTCCCAAGGGCCCTGCATGAAGAATGAGTTGAACTCCTTTAAAAGCTTTTTTTAAGGCCATCATTTGGCAAGGAGTGAATGGGATTTGAGTATCCGCTAAAATTCCCAAGACCATGAAAAATTCCTTGAAGTCAGTATTCTGTCTGCATTTTTATTAAGGTTTTTTATTATACTTTGGTTTTTTTTAAAGACGAGAACTTTCAAAAAATTAACTTTTTCTCAATAAAAAATGAACACATTAAAGATTATGATGAAGACGTTTCTTCTATTTCAATACTTTCGATTTGACAATCAAGTCCTTCTTGAATCGTTCGTTGAAAGGATCCGCAATAAGGACATCCTTCGGTCCATGAACTAATATACGATTGACCACATTGGCATTGAAAAGAGGGTGGAATCTCTGTTTCAAAAACCTGGACAAAATCAAGATTTTTTTCTTCTAAAATCAAATTTAAGTAAAGCTGGAGGGATTCCCAAGCAATGCCCGATAAGGCTCCAATACGTAAGTAAATCGCCCTGATTTTTTTTTCTTGGCAATGAGCGAGGGCAACTTGAACTATTTCTTGAGCCATCGAATATTCATGCATTAGAGGTCTCCTGGTATTCTCAATCAAATTTCATAAAAAGTTGCTTTTATAGTGTGGCATTTATTTATCAAATTAGATATGACCTGAATATTGATTATCAAAAAAATTGAAATTATAATCGCAATTGTATATTATGATCATTGTTATATATATTGATCATAATTCCGGAGTGGATGATTTGAAAAGACATATCGCAATACTCATGGAAATAATGATGATGGGCGCCATTTTGTTAACGGGTTGTTCTAAAAAATCCAATCCGACAATCCCCGTTAACAATAATTCTAATTCGATAAATGCTACTCCACCGACGTTCAACCAGTCATGGGCTATTTCAAATACTGTCCTTAGCTTGGGCTATTGGAATCATTATCTATATGTTGGAGAATATACTGGCTCAGCTAGTCCAGTGGCGGTTTTTGATTGTCATAATGTTCTCAGTCACCCTATATCGATATTTAGCTGGACGGCTGCTAACTTTATAAATGAAACAGGTATTGATCCACAAGGATTGATTTATATCTCTGATCTTGGCGATAGTATGTGTAATCAGTTTGATGTTTATGGATATCCGATAAATGCTTTGAATCTACCGGGTACAGGAGTAGGAGTTGCACCAAATGAAAATATTTATGTGATCAATGGAAATTTTCTTTCTGAATATACAGATCAAGGAGTACAAAATAGTCAGTCTGTTTCCATTTCATTCACGGGTAATTTAGTAGCCGTCAGCCCTGTTGCCCCTTATCCAGTATATGTAGCTGGAACGAATCAGATTGAGGAGCTAACTTCAGGGGGAGTGTCCATGACAGAATGGGGTGATCCAGCCACGGTTTCAGGTAAAGGCCAGAGTGAATTTTCCAATATTAATGGTATCACTGTGGGATCAACCGGTATTGTTTATGTAACAGATGGATCAAATTCAAGTGGAATAACGGATGAACTTGTCCAAGAATTTAGTGCCAATGGAACCTTTTTAACTCAATGGGGGGGGCCAAGTCAATTTACAAATATCCAAGGGATCGCAGTTACGCCAAGTGGAAATGTTTTTGTCGGTGATAATCCTTCAACAGGAAGTGGAGAAATTCAAAAATTCACTCCGTAAGGTGGGTGAATAACTGATGTTGGAAATGGACAAAAGGATGATTTAAACTCCTAGCGAAACCCCCAATCGTCGAACACAGCGAATCAGGGCATGTGTTTTAGGAACCAATCGAGTTTGACCGCCTACTTTTGAAAGAGGAATAGTTCCTAGCATTCCATTTTTCCAGGTCACCATAACTCCAAATTGACGTTGGCTAATTAATTCCACGGCTTGAACACCAAACAAAGTAGCTAAAATTCGATCTTGGGGGGTGGGTGTCCCTCCACGAACAACATGCCCTAAGACAACAGCACGAGCTTCAATTCCGGTTTGAGATTCTAATCGTTTAGCGAGTAGCCGACCGATGCCACCAAGGCGAATTTTTTCAGGAGAAAGTGGATTCAGATGATCAATAACGTGTTTACCATGTTGGGGATAAGCTCCTTCAGCAACAACAACTAAACTACTTTTACGTCCTTGTTGATATCGAGATTGAATCATTTGGGAAACTTTAGATTCGCGATAAGGAAATTCTGGAATTAAAATGGCATCTCCCCCACTTGCTAATCCAGAACGAAGAGCTAACCATCCAGCATAACGTCCCATGATTTCAATAACCATAATTCGATGATGAGAATCAGCAGTGGTATGAAGTCGATCAATGGCTTCAGCCGCTACCTGAACGGCAGTATCATGTCCAAAAGTGAGATCGGTTCCTACGAGATCGTTATCAATGGTTTTAGGAATTCCGATAATGGGCACGCCTTTTTGGTGGAGATGATTAGCAATAGTCATCGTTCCATCACCACCCAAGACGACTAAAACTTCAATCGCATGATTTTTTAAATTTTTTAATACTTGAGGACTCCGATCGTGTGATTGAATCTTTCCAGATGCATTTTTTTCTAGCATATGAAAGGGATCATCTTTATTAGAAGCGCCTAGTATGGTTCCTCCGAGCGTTAAAATATTAGAAACAGATTCCAAGGGCAATGGACAAGTGGAATTTTGAACAAGTCCAAGAAAACCATCTTTGAATCCAAGAACTTGAATTTTTTTTTGGGTAGCACTTTTAACAACTGCTCGGATAACTGCGTTTAAGCCTGGACAATCGCCTCCACCGGTAAGAATGCCGATACGTTTTGGGTGACGAGATATTGGAAACAAGGGAGCCATAAGTTATTTCTTCTTTCAATTTTGGATTTTTAAACAATTGATCGATGGAATCAAGCAAAATTACCAAAAGTTTAAAGTTTATTATAACGAATGGTCAATATTACTGGAGCATAATATATTTGAGAATGGTGTGATAAGACCATTGCGGAGAACGAACTGTGAATAAAATGTAGTAGATTCCATTCGCGAGATAAAGTCCTTGTGATCTCAAAAGAACGGTGTATACATGAGGTCCGGGTGAACTTGGAAGATTCGCTCGGAAAATATTTCGATAAGCAGTTGTGAATAGATGAATAGTTACTTGATTGGCTGAAAAGGGTAAGAAATAACTTAAATGAAGTGCTCCGCCTAAGCCTGGGTTTGGATAAAGAATAGGAGATGGTACGGGTGTATGAAATGAAAACAGGGTAGCCGTAACGGTCTCAGTGGGAGTAAGTGAAAAAGAGGCTGTGGGTGTTTGAGTGAAAGTAAAAGTAGGGGTAGAAGTAGTAAAACTAGTAGGCGTTGGTGAAAGAGCAGGCGTAATTGTCAATGTCATGGTTGAAGTTAAAGTCGGTGAGGCAGTCAAAGTAGCTGTAGGTGTTGGGGTCAAGGTAGAGGAGGGGGTTGATGAAGGAGTATTAGAGATAGCGGGAGTGGGTGAAAGAGCAGGTGTAATCGTCAAGGTCATGGTTGAAGTTGGAGTTGGTGAAGTAGTCAAAGTAGCTGTAAGTGTTGGGGTCAAGGTAGAGAAGGGGGTTGATGAAGGAGTATTAGAGCTAGTGGGAGTGGGTGAAAGAGCAGGTGTAATCGTTAAGGTCATGGTTGAAGTCGGTGAAGCAGTCAAAGTAGCTGTAGGTGTTGGGGTCAAGGTAGAGGAGGGGGTTGACATAGGAGTATTAGAGCTAGTGGGAGTGGAGGAAAGAGTCGGTGTCATAGTCGAGGTAAGGGTTGGAGATAAGATAACTGTGGAAGTTGGTGTTGAAGTAAAAGAGGGGGTTGCGGTTATGGAAGTATTTGGAGTTGGAGTAGAGGAGGCTGTTGAAGTTGGAGTTAAAGAAGGGGTAACAGTAGGAGTATTGGTAATTGTGCTAGTGGCTGTAAGGGTATTAGTTGGAGTTGCAGTAGCAATACAGTAATTAGCATAGATAGCATCTTGAACATTTCCATAAGAAACTGGAGCCGTAAAGGCAGAAGCAAAAGGGCCATAGGTAATAGTACTGGCGGTATAAGCTAAAGAGTTGGTCGATCCAGCTTGAGCAGTAATATAAAAGGGACTGGAAAACATATAGGCTAAGTAATAGGTTCCAGGGGATAAAGAAGTTGGAGGAACAGGAAGGACGTTCCAGCCAGAAACAATAGTCTGAGAAGCTGATTGAACAACGAGACTACCTACTTGTCCTGGGATGCCGGTATAGATAGCTGCTGCGAGTTGACCCGTATTTTGGGATTGAGAATAAACTTCGAGACTATAAACAACGGCAGATTGATATAGCGTAAATAAAGTGGCTCGCATATCAGGAGAGTAACCTGAATTTCCACTGCCTGTTCCAAGAGTGATTGATGTATTGCCTAAAATGCTTGGAGTACTGCAAGGAGGAGTTGCATTTAAAGTCGGAGTGCTGGTTTGTGCAAAGGCCAATGTAGTCAGACTTATTTCAAAACCGCAGAGAAGTAAGAGAATCCATCGTTTTAACACAACAGTAAATTTTCCTTGGATTTCGATTTAGTACATAGCCTAACGGTTTTTTTAAAAAAAACTTGAAAAAATTCGATGAAATTGTATGTATTAAGATAAGATAAGAGCTAGTTTATATTATTTTAAAGGAATTTTATGTCCAAACAAGAGAGTAAGCTTTTAGCAATAGATCCTAGGATTTTTTGGGCTAAAGAAAGAACCTTTTTAGCTTGGGTTCGTACGGGATTGGCTTTGATGGGATTTGGATTTGTGGTAGCTCGATTTAATCTATTTTTGAGAATGCTTCAAGTGCGAGTTTCAAGTCTGAAAGTTCTTCATTCAGGTTGGTCGATGGGGTTTGGAACTTTTTTAGTTTTACTTGGTGTTATAGTTCAGGTGACAGCTGTTATAGACTACGTTCATACAGCAAAGATGTTTAAACAGGGAAAAGTTGCCCAGTTAAAACCATCTTATTTAGGAGTGGGTATTGCTTTAGGTTTGGGAGCTATTGGATTGGTGATGGCGTGGTACTTGATTAAAACCGGATAATATTTTTAATTTAATAAAAAAAATCAAATGTAGAGGCGAAGGATTAATAGAACTAATGGTTTTTTTGAATCGCATTAGGACGAAAATCATAAAAAACGAACAACACAACTGTTGAGAATTATGAGAAGCAAGAAGAGATAAAAATTACGGATGACTAATGGATTCTTAAGATTCGATCTCGAGACTGTGGAGTGAATTATATTATAATGAGGATAAAGAAATAAGATTGAAAATAATATAAGAAATATATCTCACGTTATCTTTAAAAAATTCACCAAAGTTCTTTTTTAAATGTGTAAAGATACAAAGTAAACCAATCGAGAGATCGTTTTATATTGTTAAGTAATGTTTCAGCCATGAATCTAGATTTAAGTAGATGCTTGCTAATCAATAAAATTATATAGTATGATCAGTTTGCGATGGAATAAGGTTAATCGTTTTGATAAATAAAAATTGAATTTTTAAACTGATGGAAAGAGGACATGGAGTGGCAACGATAACATTTGGGACATCTGGATGGCGAGCTATAGTAGCGGAGACTTTTACTTTTTCCAATGTGCGAATAGCTGTGGCTGCCATTGCTGTTTATTTGAAAAAAAATGGGAACGATAAGCGCGGCATCTTAGTAGCTGGAGATTATCGATTTTTATCTGAAGAATTCATGAAAACAACGATTCAAGTGCTTGCGGCATTTGATATTCCAATTTATGTTTGTCCAGTGGGGACACCAACCCCAGCTGTTTCTTACGAAGTAGTTCGAAGGCAATTAGCCGGTTCGATAAATTTTACGGCAAGTCATAATCCCTATCAATATCAAGGATTGAAATTTAATGATCATGATGGTGGCCCTGCTCCGGTAGAAACAACGCGAATCTTAGAGCAAGAAGTTGAATATATGTTGAAATCAGGAAGCTCGATTCCTGAGATATCTTACGAAGAAGCAGTAAAAAAGGATAACGTAGTTTTTATCGATCCGAAACCCGAATATTTTAAACGTATTCGTGAATTAGTTGATTTTGATGCCATCCGAAAAGCTCATCTTCATGTGATTGTGGATTCCATGCATGGAAATGGCATGGGATATTTGGATCAACTTTTGGAAGAGTCAGGTACAATTGTCAAGTCGCTACACGCTAATCGAGATCCCTTTTTTGGACATATTCATCCAGAGCCTGGAAAAGATCAGTTAAAAGATGCGATAGAACTTTTAAAAAGTTGGCCAGCCCATTTGATTACAGCGAATGATGGCGATGCAGATCGATTTGGTATTGTGGATGGACAAGGATACTATCTAACACCCAATCAGGTTTTGGCTATTGTATTACAGCATTTAATCCAAACTCGAAAATGGCGTGGCAGTGTTGTTCGATCTATTTCAACCACACGCTTGCTAGATGCTATTGCCGCCAAATCCTTCTTGCCGGTACGAGAGACGCCTGTGGGATTTAAATATATTGCGGAAGTTATGCGTCAGGAAGAAATTTTGGTGGGAGGCGAAGAATCCGGCGGGTTAACCGTTTATCAACATGTTCCTGAAAAAGATGGGATTTTAGCATGTTTATTGATGGTAGAAGTGGTGGCTAAGGCAGGGCGAAATTTAGGAATTATTTTACAATCACTTTTTCAAGAATATGGTCCTTATTATCAAGACCGAATAAATATTCAGGTTGGCCCCAATGAAAAGCAACAAATTGAAGATCAATTAAAAAATCATGCACCGCATGAATGGGCAGGTCTTAAAGTCAGAGAAGTTCAAACTCGAGATGGCTATCGATTTTTGTTAGATCAAGAAGCTACCCTGTTGATCCGTTTTTCCGGCACGGAACCTTTGGTTCGATGCTATCTTGAAACTCGGGATGCACAACAACTGGAGATGCTTCAAAAAGAGCTCAAGTCGTTTTTCTCTATTCTCTAGAGCTGTATTCATAGACCCTTCTGCAGAATCTTTTTACCTGCGAATCCATCTTTTGAGTAAAATAATCTTGATATATAAATTAAGGTCACATTTTCAGATAAAAATTTATGAGTAAACATAATTTATCTCAATTTAAAACGTCTTCTCAGACATGGACTGCGTATGCATGGTTCCATTTAAAGCAAAATCCATTTTTTTTACATCCTTTTCAGCCAACGCGGTATCAAACACTATTTGGAAGAGTGCAGCTACGGCAACAGCTGGGATCTATTTTAAGATCGGGTCAAAATGTTGCAATCACCGGCGAATCGGGTATAGGCAAGAGCAGTTTGTTGAATCAAGTCGCACAGGATTTGCAAGATGCGACTTATATTTTTCGTTTGAGTTTATCACAACCTTCTTTGAAATCTTGGATACAGGGTCTATCTTGGAATCAATCATTTATGAAAAATGAAGTGTTTCAAAAAATGCATTTGGAGTCTGAACTAACTCCAAAAAGCATTCAAAAATTTCTGACATACTTTCAGCGTCTTAAACACTTTTCAGTTATCGTGATCGATGATTTAGATAAAGTTATTGGAGATGGAATTACTTGCAGAACTCGAAGTCAAAAAATTATTCATTTTTTTTGTGAACTTCAGATGGTTTTAGAAAAGAATCCCTTATTAGGTATAGTGGCTTCTTTGCCTCCTGAGTTTTATCCACCCGTAGAAACCCAAGAATCCATTTTGAGTTTTTTCCAAGCCATTTATCACATTGAAAAATTTTCATCGCAAGAACTTCAAGATTTTCTTTTTGAACGATTGCATCAGGTAGGTTGGAAACAACCTATTTCCAAATTGTTGAATCCTGAGGCGCTGATTCTCGCTAAATCATTGTCCATGGGTATTCCAAGACGATTCCTCTATTTACTTTCTCGAGGATTGCAACAGGCTTGGATCCATCAGCACAAACAGGTGGAATTTCAAGATATATTTGAAGTACTGCAAGAACAATTTGCACTAGATACCGTGATTAAAAAAATGTTATATTTTTTTACAAAATCGAAGCGAGTTGTGGCTTCCAATTCTGATTTTCAGTCTTTTATGAATTTAGATATGGTTTCCTTGAATCGCCGATTAGAAAGTTTGGCGAAACTTCAATTGATTCGACAGGTTGATAGTGTCAACGGATTTACAGTTTACTCGATTAAAGGAGAAGATAATTCTAGGGAGGATGCATGACAAAACAAAATTTGTTAAGTGCGCACAAAAATTATCTTATTGTTTTCGTGACTACGCCTTCTGTCCGTATAAGTCGTCAATTAGCGCATCAGATTTTAAAATCTCGATTAGCGGCTTGTGTGAATTATTTCTCCGGAATTCAAAGTATCTATCCTTGGCAAGGACGTTTGACTACAAGTCGAGAAAGTTTAATGTTGATTAAAACCCATGAAAAATGTTGGACTAAATTAAAAAATGAAATTCAAAAATATCATCCCTATCAAATTTGTGAGATTTTAGCTGTTTCCGTGGTTCATGGAAACGGAGCCTATTTAAAGTGGGTTTTTGAAAATTTAAAAGATTAAGAGGAACAAAGTGGCTTCGATTGAAAATAATTCTAAAGCACTAAGTTTGCTTTTAAAAACCCGATGGATTTTGTTGGGCATATTCTTATTAATGTTGATTGTGATTGAAATTTATCCATTTAATTTTAATTTGGAAATAATGTGGCAAATTTGGCTGGTTTCGTTCTTGTTAAATGTCATCTTTGAGTATTCAAGCCACTTAAAGCGATATAACGGTATGCTGTTGATAGCGATGATGGGATTGGATACGGCATTGGTTGGAGTAGTTGTCATTGTCACAGGGGGGCCCCAGAGTCCCTATTTACCTCTTTATTTTTTTATCGTCATAACAGCCTCGATGCTACTGACACAACTTTTAACTGCAATTTTAACTGCATGGGCTTGTATAAATGTCATGCTGTCTTTTTGGATTTACCATCGATTTGGTAATTTTTTTATTTTAGAACCTGTAATGAAAATGCCTTCGAATGCTTTTTTTATTCATGAAACGATTCGAATGATTTTTTATATAATATTGATGGTATTTATCAGTGGGAGGATGATTCAACTTATTTTTAAACGGGAGGAACACCTTCGACAACAAGAACGCCTTTTAGATCAAAAAAAACGATTAATTCAATTAGGAGAACTTTCAGCTCAAATTGCTCATGGCATTAATACACCGTTAGGATTGGTTTCAGGTCATTTGGAATTTGCTTTGGGCAAAGTTTCTAAAAAAACTTCTGTTCATCGAGAATTACTCAAAATTGAAAAATATCTTCAACGGGTTGTTGAAACGGTTCAGAGCATTTTAAATGTGAATCGACAGACACGGGATGCAATGTATTCGGTTCACTTAGGAGAAGTTATTCGCAAGGCTTGTTCTCTATTACATTCTAAAATTAAAAAAAAGGGTGCACATGTAATTTTAGAAATTCCAGCGGAACTTCCGCGCATTCAAGTATATCCAGATGAATTACTTCAAGTCATAACGAATGTTATTGAGAATGCCGTGGATGCCTTAATGGCAGAGCGTGAGTCAATGATCCTAATTCGTGCTCAATTCCAACCCCGATCTATGCGATTGAGCAATCAAGATCACCGAGGCGAGGTGCGTTTAAGTATTCAGGATACGGGCCAAGGCATTCCGGCTTCTGACCTTAAACGAATTTTTGAACCATTTTATTCGACCAAGGAACATCGAGGTAATGGAATGGGACTTTTTATTGTTAAACGAATTATGGAAGCTTGCCAAGGGCATATTGAAATTCAAAGTCAACTCGGGAAAGGAACAACCTTAACACTGTCTTTCTGTGTGGATGATTCTGAAAAAAATTTGCAAGTGCAATCCAATCAAACCGATCAAAATATGCAAGGGGGATCTATTCGTGAAACTCAACCGATTAAAATGGCAAGGGAAAAAACATTTCGCTCGTATTTTGGTAATCGATGATGAGGAAGATTTTGCAAAGATGTTGCAAAGAAGTTTAAAACAAAAAAAACATCAAGCCGATATTGCAACGACGGGATTACAAGCAATTCAATTAGCTGCCCGCTATCCCTATGATTTGGCTTTGTTGGATATTCGAATGCCGGAAATCACGGGGTTGGAGTTGTTGGATTATTTTCAACGAAATCAAAAGAAAATTTTTGTAATTATGATGACAGCATTTAGTTCATTCTCAATTGGGATTGAATCTTTAAAGCGGGGGGCGTATGACTATCTTGAAAAACCTTTTAAAATGAATGAATTGCACCAAAAAGTGATGGAAGCACTCCAACGCAAGCACCGATATATCCGTGAACAACAAGCCGAAAATGATGCAACACTTAGAGGAGAAGAGTAACTATGAAAAATCCAAATGGATTTCACAAAAAAGGTACAACAACACCCATTCCTCTTCCGACGGTTTCTCGACTTCCTATTTATTTAAGACACTTTACGGAATTTGAGAAAGAGCAGCAATTGGTTATTTCCTCTAAGACTTTATCAGAAGTATCGGGTATTCATCCCGCACAAGTGCGTAAAGACTTGGCGTACCTTGGACAAGTTGGACAGCGTGGAATTGGGTATGAAGTTAAGCGGTTAGCCCATAAAGTACGTGATATTTTGGGGTTACATCAAACTTGGTTGGTTCTATTGGTGGGTACGGGAAACTTAGGTATGGCATTATTGCAATATGGAGGTTTTGTTAAAGCGGGTTTTAAAATTGTTGCTGCATTTGATGTTGATCCGTCTAAAATCGGATGGGAATTAGAAGGCGTAAAAATATGGCCGCTTTTAGCTTTGCGACAGATTGTGCGAGAAAAAAAAATAGAAATTGGTATTGTCGCAGTACCTGCTAGCCAAGCACAAGGAGTCACGAATGCTTTAGTGGATGCAGGTATTCGAGCTATTCTCAATTTTGCGCCTTGTAGTTTGACGGTCCCTCGTTCAATTTTTTTGAGAAATGTGGACTTGTCTTTAGAATTAGAGCATTTAACTTATTTTTTAGGTCGCGAAGTTTTTACACGAACATTTAATCCATGACCGGATGCGAAGGTGAAACTTTTAAAATTTTCCAAGCCATTTTTAGAATTTCGAAAGCTATTTCATGTGGTAGCTGCATCTTTGATACCTCTGTTTTACTGGTATTCACCTTTCCCATTAACTCGATTCCAAGTTCGCAATGTGATCATCATTATTTGTGGATTGGGCTTGATGGGATTTGGTAGTTTGGATTTTTGGCGTTTAAAAAAATCCAAATTTAATGCGTGGGTTTTTCAGATTGCGAGTCAACTTTTTCGATTAAGCGAGTACTATCAAATCAGTGGAGCAACTTATTTATGCTTATCGTTCGGATTAGTGACTGTTATTTTCCCCCGAGTAATTGCGATCACCGCAATGTTGTTTCTAGCATTGGGTGATTCAGCCGCTGAACTTGGTGGAAAATATTTAGGATCATTTCGTGTTGGAAGAAAGTCTTTGGAAGGCAGTTTGTGTTTTTTTATAATTGCATTTTGCGTGGCTTGGCTTGTTTTAGGAAGTGTCTGGGTTGCAGTATGGGGGGCTGGTATAGGAGCAGGCATCGAAATGATATCAAATAGTATCGATGATAATTTAACAGTTCCTTTAGGATCGGCTGTAGTTCTTTGGATTTTAATGCTAAAAGCAACTGGAAAGTTTTTATAAATATATGTCTTGAAACCGACCAAGCGATCGATGGGATGAAAGTGCATGTGGGGCAAGATGAGTTTGAGTCCGATCGGGGAACATGACCATGAGTACTTCGGATACCTGATTCCCAAAGGGGACCAACGAATCTATGCCGAAAGACCTACCAGTCGACGAAACACGACCATTATTTGAGGAAAGTGGTATCCAAAATCGAATTCTGAATCGGGCTTGGAGCTGATTATTACCCACAAGTAGTGAACTGACAAGGGCAGCCCGTAGGTTCTATTTTTTCATCGCGCCCTTCTTTCAAAGCCTGGATTCCACGGAGCCTCCCTGAGTGATTGCGTCAGGAGTAGTTCCAGTTGTTTTTTGAATTTTTTGTACCGAGCAATACGAATCTCACATTCTGCAGCTACCTCCTTACTAATCGTCTTGGTGGTTCTCTTTCCTTCGAGGATGCCCGTCCATCGGTAATAAATCCCATGAAGTTTTGGGTTTTTAGATTTACAGGCACAACCAGACTTACCACACCGGCTCTTTGCTTTTGAAATACTCCCGGGCAAAAGAGGTTTTTCGAATTTAATTGTGATTTTCATGGATTTATTCCTAATGTAATTATGCATTAGGAATATGAAAAAAATCAAACCAATAAAAGGGTGAATATGCGAAAAGAAGAAAATAAATCCTGCGGTTGGGCATCCTCGGAGTTTGAGGAAGTAGAACTGGGAGATCAGCGTTTGCGCAAACGTCTTGTTCAATTGGCCGACTCCCTTGCTCGGTTTCCTGAGTCACCCATTAATCAAGCTTGCAATGGTTGGGCTGAAGCCAAAGCGGCTTATCGGTTTTTTCAAAATGAAAAGGTGAACGAGAAAGATATTTTGGCTTCACATGTTGAGCAAACGCTGAAGCGTTCTAAAAAACAAACTGTCCTTTTGGCAATCCAAGACACGAGCTATTTCTCTTATACAAGCCACCGTCAGACAACTGGGCTTGGAGTCATTTCCAGAACACCAGGTAAAAACGTAAAAGTGATGTCCAGTATGGGATTGGTCATGCATACATCCTTTGCCATCAGCACAAATGGGCTTCCCCTTGGAATACTCGATCAAAATGTCTTTGCCAGGCAGCCGCAGTCTGAAGAGTTGAAGGCCAAGAAAAAGAAAACTCACAACGTGAATGTTGCCATCGAAGACAAAGAAAGCAAACGGTGGCTTGATTCATGGCGGAGGACCCAAGAAACGGTGCGGGACACTGATATTAAAGTGGTGACTGTGTGTGATCGAGAAGGCGATTTTTATGAGTTCATTGAACTCGTGGTATGTCATCCGGACGCTTCCCTTCTGGTCAGAGCGCGTGGAGATCGGATTATCAACAAGTCCTCGCGCTATAGCGAAAAAAAAGATGAAAAACTGTGGAGCTACATGCTGGCTCTGCCATCCCAAGGAATGATTGAAGTCGAGATTCCCGCAAAAGACCAGAAACCCGCAAGGACGGCTGTACTGGAAACCCGTTTTGGTTCTTTTACGATGAATCCTCCACGCAATCACATTCGCCATCAGACGGAAGATCTGCCGGACATTAAACTTTACGCCGTCTATGTCGTAGAAAAAGATCCGCCCAAAAACGTTGAAGCGCTTGAATGGATGCTGGTCACCAATTTATCGGTTACCAATTTTGATGAAGCCGTCGAAAAAGTGCGTTGGTATTGTCTGCGTTGGAGAATCGAAGTTTTCCACAAAGTATTAAAGTCAGGGCTCCATGTGGAGCAATGTCGACTCCAAACGGCTGATCGACTCATTCGTTATCTGACGGTGATGAGCATCATTGCTTGGAGGATTTATTGGATTACGCTCATAGCACGCACGAACCCAGAATTACCCTGTACTCGACTTCTTGAAGAGGATGAATGGAAAGTTCTCTACTCGAAGATCAACAAAACCAGAGTCTATCCCCAAGAGCCCCCTAAAATGCGTGAGATCGTTCGGTGGATCGCTATGCTCGGTGGGTTTTTAGGAAGAAAGGGCGACGGCGAGCCTGGAGTCATTACGCTGTGGCGCGGTTGGAAACGACTTTTTGATTTGTCCGAAGGATGGATCCTCGCCCATGGGTTATCCACTTGTGGGTAATAATCAGGGCTTGGAGGGGACAGGCACTGACTCAACGGCCAGTGAAACAAAACAAGACCTGGGGCCGAGTCCGGAGCCGGATTGAAGCGACGATGAGCACTTGGAAGCGGTGGTGTTCAATGGGACGGATGAGGTACTACGGGATGGCCAGGAACAAGCTCTGGATATTGGTTTGCGGCATCGCGTTCAACGGGAAAAGAGTGGTCAAACTGTTGTTAGTTTGAGTAAACAGTTTCTCAGGGGTTGAGGGGGATTGTTTGAAGGGCAAATAGGAGTTCAACAACGAAGTGCAACACTCTAAAATGGGTGAAAAACTCATCGGATCGATATCCAACAACTCGTTATGGCGATTTAAGCCCTCTCCCCCTGAGTTTTTCAAAGGTTATAGGGTCAAGTAATATTCCGTGTTTTGCAGATGTGTAGCCATAGCTTCAATAATCAATAATAAGGGTTAGTTGTTTGATTAGCATTTGAATTGTTGATTAAAGTATAATAAGCTCCTAATCTGAGGATTCAATACAAATAAAATCCAACTCCCTCCATGTAAACTCCTACTGCAATATTTTCTGCAATTCGAAATTCGTCAAAAAAATGGCTCTGAGAACCAATCCAGAATCGCTGTCAAGTACACGAAGCAACTGAGAACGCCTATTTGTTGCCGGAAGAATTTGAAGCTAAGTAGGCACTTAATTTAATAGCCGGAAACTCTGGCTTCTAAATTGAAGCATGATCATCTTTGTTGAACTCAGACTCAAATCATATAATCCACTTCCTTGGTCGTATTGCTCTCTTTCATACCTCCACTCATTCCGGAGGTGTTCCACATTGGCTGCACACTTTCTCAACGCATCTTTCGAACCAATCTCGTTTACTTCGTCCTCAGTGGTTCCAATGGTAGCACATCACCGTTACCTTGCCCCCATGGCTTGCATCGGAGTACACCACATAGGGAATCCCTTGATGGATCATCAGCAAAATATGCCTGGCCCTTCCGGTGGAAAATCCTT